>CAVVSK010000018.1:0-110384 GCA_963750965.1 uncultured Alphaproteobacteria bacterium | reverse complement strand
CGACCAGTTCCTCGAAGGTGATGGCCTGGCCGTTGTTGCTCAGCGCTCATTTGGAAACACACTTATGCGTACGGCTCACAAGCTCAGTATCGCGCCTTGCGCTCCCCTTCGGGGTCTGGGATAGATCGCCCGCACCCTCCGCATCTTTGCGCTCATCCGATTCCCGTGATGGCCACCTTCCATTGCTATCAGCGTAAAGCTGGGATGCTCTGCCACCGCCAACACCCTGTAGGGGTCTTTGACAGGCCTCACCCTCAGCTTTGCTGCCAGCTCTCTTGCTTCAATCTCGCTACCCCTGAAAGCCTCTTCCTGGCCTGCTCTCTCCGCTTGCATTTTCGACTCCTTGTTCTGACGACCGAGACGCGCGTTTTTTTCAAACGCGCCCCTTTAAGGGAACACTAGTTCAGATCTATACAGATTTAGATTTCAACAGATTAGGCAGCCACTTTTGGCATCGTCACCGGCCACTTTTGGCATCATCACCGGCCACTTTTGGTTTTCATGCTAGCGGCATGCTCGCGGCATGCTTCCTTTGGATCCCAGTCATATGCCCTCCGAACATCATCCAGTTTGCGCCACTGAACTTGGTAGCAATTGCTCCCCTGCGCGCCTCGTCCCCTCCGTATACCGTGATGTAGCCCGCCTCGATCAGCCGAGACAATACTCCGCCCCACCGGTGCGCAACGGCTTCCTGGTGTCTGCGGGCATCCTCCTCTCGCTGGGATTGCATCTTGCGGTTTTTGCGTTGGCGTGAAATGGGCAGGCTGCAAAGGACGGCGATGTCGGAGCCCGTCATGCCGATAAAGGGGATGGCGGCTACCAACCTCATCTCACTTCCTCCGCCGGCGGCTCATATACAACTTGCGGCTGGCCTCGCTCTTCCATCAAATTATCGATCATCGCTTGCCGGACGTATTCATCCATCGGATCGCCCCCCTCGGAGCTTTGGTTGTCGTTGATCGGGCGGCGGTAGGGTTGCGGCCTCCGTGATGCCCCCGCTGGCGGAGGTCGAGGGAGTTTCGGCCTCGTTTAGGAAACCCTTATTTTGTACGGGCACTTTTTTGTGTTGTCCGGTTCATTTTGGCGGTTTTGGTCACATACCCACTCCAGCCGGGTTTGACGCGATTTTCGGCACACCTGGCGGAATAAGTAAACCCTGTATCTCCGGACCTCTTTTCCGTTGATCGATCGCGGCAGCTTGGCTTCGCAGACCTCGCATTTTCGACGCGCTGAAGGTCTGGCAGCGAGCGGACCGATATCGGCCTGCAGCGCCTTTGCGTTGGTCAGCGCGCGCTCGCAGGCCTTCGTGCAGCAGTGCAACCCGCGACTATCGAATTCGCGGCGACAGTGGGCGCAGGCGATGATCGCGCCGCGCGGCCCTTGCCGAATAATGGCGCGCGAAACCGGGAAGCGATGAAGGAAGCTGATCGCGTCGTAGGGCTGGTGGGCTGGGCAGCCGGCGTCGCATCCGTCGCGGCAGCGGCTCGAGCAGAATTGGCCGTCGCCTCTCCCGTGGAGATATGAAGCTCGCAGGCAAAGCAGGTGCAGACGGTTCGCGGCACACTCACAGAGGCGAAATCTTGGGGGGGTGAGCATTCATGCCGCGAGCCTCGCGGCCACGGTCACGGTCTTGAAGATGCTGACCACGAACGGGTGACGATGAGCGGCGCGGCGCTTGAAGCCGGCGCGGCCTACGTAATATCGCTTCCGTCTGGCGGGCTGACATATTTTTTATGGAGAGCGTCGCGCAACAATTGCGCGGGCCCGCCGTTGAGGTTATAAGACATTTGTAGATTTTCTTTCGGGGCTCTCACCTTGCCGGGTGGAGCCCCCCTGCTTTTCAGGAGGGGCTCAGCAGGCCAGTTTCGGGTTCAGGGCAAACTCGGGTTCACGAAACGCTACTTGAGGGGCTTGCAGACGACCCCTGGCCTTGCCAGCGAGACGCCGCGGAGTTCGCGGCGACGATCCGTTTGCCGGGGGAAGGTGCGGGATGCCGGGAAAATATCCCTTGCACTTCAAAATGCGCTTTGCGCCCGCACCTTTGGCTAATGCCTTGAATGGCCTTGGATGTTTCACATCTCTGGCCGCACCAAGCTGAAGATAAGTATTTGAGGCGTCTTACTTTTTTAGCCCTAAGTCTGCACCTGCCATCAGGGTGCGGTGTTTGTTTGTTAGTGAGAGGCTGACGGCGATCCCCTGCAATAAAGGTCAAATCCCCACACGATCCGGCCTCAGTCGTCTCTGCCAACACCGGCAGGATCGGCATCATAACCACGGCTCCGGTCTTTTCGGTTCTTAGTGTCGCGATCCCCTCCCGCTCATGCTGCCGGCGTCGTCTGACCGCATCCCCGCGACGCAACCCGGTATAGACAGCACTCCAGCCAGACCCTTTCCTTGGTGCCGACCGGCCATTGCGCCTTGTATTCCACATCATCTTCGGTCCAAGCTGGAAAGCCAGCGCCCTTTGGGCGGGGCGGATCCGTACGCCCTGCGTTGGATCCGACCAAACGAGGCCGGATTGGCCGCCCAGCGAAACAGCCCGCGCATGTCATCTAGGAAGTTCCGCGCTTGAACTGGGCGTCTCGGCCCGGCGTTCCTTGCCAGCCACGATGACAGCTCGATCAACAACATCAGCATAGCGGTCTGCGGCAGCCGTCTTGATCACCCCGCGGAAGATGTTTTCGCGTTGGCGCGTTGTTGCTAGCGATAGCGCCAGCCAAGTACCCGTTTCGCGGTAACGGACAATCAGCCTTGCAAGGCTGTTCTAGCGCGGCATTATACTTTGCCCAAAACTCGGTGTTCTGTACTCTTCCCTGATCCTCACCCGCTTTCGCGCAACGCGACGGTCCGCAGAGTTTCGGATTGAGGCCACCAATGACACGACCTTGACCTTCAAATAAAAGGTTCGGACGGCACGGTTAGATCGGCCACGCTGACTCTTGCTTAGATATGAGATAAGGAGAATGAAATTTCTCCAGCCAATATCTGCGGGGCAGTCGTTTTGAGTTTATGGAAATTCCCAACACCCCTGACTTCGATAATGCGCAAACCAGAAACTTCGCGCCAATGCTCGAATTGACGGAAGCGAAAAGTAGTGCAAATGGGCACCGTCCCAGCTCTTGTCATCAAACCAAGACGCATACGGTTTGCTTGTCTCCGGGAGATGGCCGAGCAGCAATCGCAATCGGTTACGAATACCAGTGAGGAGCGGCAGATTGACGAATGCAATTCCGTCTTTCGCCAGCGTCCGTTTGATTTCTGAAAACGAATGAAATGGATCAAACAAATGCTCAATGATCATCATGGCGATGAGCACATCGACTTCACCATCTTCGAATGGCCATGAGACGTTGAGGTTGGCCGAGAGAATTTCAATGCCGGTTTGGGTTGCCAACGTGCTGGCAATTTCAATTCCGACTACGCGATCAAAGTGATGAGACTGCGATAGGATAAGCAGCGTTTCTGCACCGCCGCATCCAAGTTCCGCTACAACGCCGCACCCAGCAATATTCGAAAAGTGCTCCGCTACCAGCGCGTATCGCATACCCGGCGCAAGCATTTGCGCTTCAAAATCGCGAAGCGACGTGGCGCCGACTGGTACGCCGCCGCCGTAATGTCGCACGTAAAAATCAGCCTCGGCACCCATTAAAACAGCCTTCTCTTTTTTCTGAAGCCTAGAGAGATGAAACCTTGGAAAATAGGCCGCGTCAATATTGAGGAATCCGAGGTTCGGCACGGTTCATGACAATAAAATTCTCCGAATTCACTTCCACTAAGCGTTCGATCCGTCGACAGCGCCGCGTATGAAGTCTGGGGTGGTGGCGCGCGCAACGTTGTTTCGCTCATGCTCAAGCCCGCCACTTCCACCCCGCGCCGGCGGTGCGTCCAACCTCACCGTGTTTCCACGATAAAATCCGTGTCGGGTCCGCTTTCGCTGCTAATGCCATAATCCGACACATTAGCGAAGAGCCCGGTGTCAGCAGTTCAGCGATGCGCGCAACTGCATCCGGCGGCATGGGCACTCTTTCGGCTTTAGGCGCCCGAGCCCCGGGTCGCTGCTGCTCTCCACTGGGGATTGCGGCTGGAAATCACGGGGTTGCGAGCGAGCGATTTACTAGCGCCAGGAACTGGTCCCTGCCTGGAATCGGCTGAAAACCGAAGCCTGCCGCTTCGGCGAGGAATTGTTCCTCCGTGTAGTCCGTATCGTGAAACTGGCAATGACTATCACCGAACTCTGGCCAAAGCCGCGCGGTGAGGTTCCTGGAGGATACAACCCTCGGCACCTTCGACATGCACCTTAAGAACGTCCACTACCGGGAACCCGGCCTTCTCGATTACCTGCGAAATCGTGTAAGCGGGCACCTCGTAGGTATGCAACCCGTGGCCATCCACGCTGCCGCCCCAACTGAATCCATCATCACTGAACGTAACCGTTCCGGGCTTTTCGCTTAAAGCTCCGAATAGGATTCTCGCCCGCGAACCGAGACCAGCCAAATTATGGGTGAGCAGGGTGACGTTATCGGGATTCGCTTCCAGGCAGAAGAACTGAGCGTGCGGCGCCAATAGCGCCAGCGAAAGAGTAGAAGAACCCACGTGGCAACCGAGATCGACCACCGTCTGAACCGGGTTCACCAACTCGGCGACGCGCGCATAACGGCGGTCAAACATGGTGTTCAAAAAGATGAACCAATCGCCATTGTACGGGCGAAGGCGGATCGGGTAACGACGCCCTAGGAGATTCAGATGGAAGGACTCCGCTGGCCGATCCAGGAGATGCTTGGAAAGGCCAAGACTATTTGCCATGTGGAAGCGGACACTAGCCCAGGGGAGCCGGACGCTGTCACCGGACCCGTAGCCGAGGCGAGCCAAGTAAGAGATTTCTCGCCAGAAGCTTAGGAAGTCACGAGGCATGGAAAGGGAATTCCGACGATTGAGGATACCCAGGCCGGCCTACACCACCGGCAAGCCGACCAACAATCGCCGCCAGGTAATCGCGCGCCATATCGTCCCAGGATCGAATATGTTGTTGTTTGCTGATCATTTGAGATATCTCGGCAACTTCAGCGCGATTTTGGTGGCACCAAAGGAGATATTCCGACATCGCCGCTGAGTCCCGGGCAGGAACTATCCATCCTGTCATCCCGTGCTCTATCAGGTCCGGACCGGAACTGTTTTGCGTGGTAACTATGGGTAAACCGGCAGCGTGCGCCTGAGCGAGCACAGCCGCAAATCCGTCCTCGATCGTCGGAAAGAAGAATATATCCCCCCAATTATAATGGGTGGGCAATTCCGATTGCGGTCTCCGCTCAATGAACTCTACGCTATCGCGGAGGCCCGCAGCTAGGTCCCGACATTCGTTGTGGACG
Organism: uncultured Alphaproteobacteria bacterium; assembly: GCA_963750965.1. Classification (GTDB taxonomy): domain Bacteria; phylum Pseudomonadota; class Alphaproteobacteria; order Rhizobiales; family Xanthobacteraceae; genus CANKHA01. Next base: position 105,018 of record CAVVSK010000018.1, on the reverse strand, counting down.
TTACCGACAAAACGGAAATGGAAAAGATCCGGAGGCACGCTCTGTACGACACGTTGATAATCCAGAGCGCCCTTCCGAAAGGAGAGCGTGCCGACCGTGAGCACGCGCAGCGGGCGTTCGCTCAGGATTCGTTCTACGCGAGCTTGGATTTCCTTCGGAAAAGGCCCGAAGGCACGCACATCGACACCCAAGGGAGCCATAATAAGGCGCTCTTCGGGCACGCCGGCCGCACGAAATGTTTCGTACGCAAAGCTCGAGATCGTACAGACGGCGGAAGCCAGTTTATATTCCCGCTCCTCGCGCGCCACAATCCAGTCGGAAGGGATTTCCATCGGCACACCGGCTCGGCGCTGTTCCTCAAGCAGCAGTTCTCTTTGTCTGACGATGTGGGCCGATCCTCGCACGACAATGGTCAGCTGATGTGGCTGTGCCGGCGAATGCGGAGATTCCACGACTTGCCAGTAGAATTGGATGTACGGTGCGATACTCGCTGCGGCGCGGCTAACCAAACCGTAAATCCAGAAACTGCGAACCACACGCGGATCCAACCCAAAGCGGCGCACCGCCCAGAGCGGGTAATTAGTACGGACATCGGCACCAGCTCTCTGCAGTGCGCGAGCAAAATCGAAGGCATGAAACCGTCCATGCACGAAAATGCCGATCCGCATTTGCGCAGCCTTTCCATCTGTTCCCGGTGTAGGTGTCGCAAAGCGCAGATCGCAAATCTCGGCGAGCCTAAAATTGATGGTTGAGGGGCCGCAGGCATCCAGGTGATCGAAAGCCAATGACAGGCTAAAAACCGCGGCGGATATTTTGAGCCGTCGATAATTTTGCAAGCTTACGAATTGCAGCGCCAAATATTGTTCGTAGCCGTTACGCTTGACCTTAACCTGCCCAGTCTCGACATCCACATCCACCTCAGCCATCTGCGTCCAACCTCACCGTGTTTCCACGATAAAATCCGTGTCGGGTCCGCTTTCGCTGCTAATGCCATAATCGGACACGATTAGCGAAGAGCCCGGTGTCAGCAGTTCAGCAATGCGCTCAACCGCATCCGGCGGCATTTCGATGCGATCGAGAGCCGCGTTGGCTTTCTCCGGCGACGGCTCAGGTGGGGTCGTCTCCACCATGTGTTTGATTGCTGATTTGGGCCGCCTGGTCGAGCCTTGGGCCGTGCGAGGAGAGCCCTCTGGAATCGACATGACGGTCCAGCGAAAAGCCGCATCCCCAAGCCGCGACCTCATCACGGTAAACACATGCGTTCCCAGTGGCTCCTCCGGATCCCGGATCGTGACGGGAGCCTCGAACAGGTGCTTGAGGCCATGACGCACGAAGAGCGTGTTCGTTTTACGGCTCACAAGAACGGAGATCGGGGCGGTCTTTCGTGCCGAACCTGGAACTTGGGCAGTAACCTGTTGCGGTTGCGAATTGGTCGCGGACGTTGACAGTGAGGGCACCTCTGCGACCTCGATCATCGCGTTGTCCGAAATGACAGCTGCGGTCTTCGACGGGGCGTACGCCGCTTGCGGGAGGCGAGGATTGGCGATCTCGATCGGTCGGACATCGTTGGGCGCGATGATCACACGGGTGCCGCGCTTTGTGAGATGCCACAGTCGAATGGCAAAATCGCTTTTCAATCGAATACAGCCGTGCGAGGCGGGGTATCCCGGCAGAACCCCCGCATGCAGCGCAATGCCGGACCAGGTAATGCGCTGCATGTAGGGCATTGGGGCGTCGCTATAGAGATTTGAGCGGTGCCATCGCTGTTTGCTGATGACGCTGAATATACCAGAGGGTGTTGGGTGATCGGGGACCCCCGTGGACACCGAAGAGCGTGCGATCAGCGCCCCATCGTCATAAACCGAGATCCGCTGGTCGGCGATCGAGACCACGATGTGTAGCGGGCCCTTTTTCGCGTCCTGGGCCGGCACTTTTTTCGTTAGTCTGGAATTTGTGTCCTTATGGTGGTGCTTATGCCGGACCGGAGCATGATAGACCCGCCAAGGTCGGAACTGCGGCCATAACGAGAATTGGGCTTGTGCAGGCTGAACGGCAACGTTCCAGGCCGCAGCTGCCACCACTATCGTCGCGCAGATCGATCCGACATGGGTGGTAGCCATTGCACGCTCACATTACCCGACTAGCTCACTCTACTAGGACCGGTCCTCCGTTGCCATCACCGAACTCCCTTCCGTCACCTGTTTAGCGACGTCAGGCGTGCAACCGGAGTGAGATTACTCTGGTATGACACCTTGCGCGCGGGTCATTTTAAGGTTGTACGGTCACCCGCGATTGCAGGCTGCTCACCTTCGACGAGGATTTTTCCGGACTTGCGCGTTTCGTTGTGTCCGGATCGTCGCGGTTAATCGGCCCGTGCTTCTTTGTTTCCAATTTTGCCGTTTGCGCTTTTTTCGTTTGTGATCCTGCCGTTTGTACGTTCGCCCGGGCGCGCTTAGCGACATATTCCTTGCCATCGATGGGGCCGACATGCGGCGGGTCTCGATCTCGATAGGGGCGACCGATTCCAAGCTCCTTTTCGTGCGCATCGATCCACTTCCAGAGCGCTTCGCTAGACGCGCATCGCTCCAGACGGGTCTCGCCCTTGACGCTCACGAGATCGGCGGCTAGCCCGTGACCAAAGCCGCCGCGGCGGCTCCCGCCATGGTATGAGCTGTCGCTCGCAGCCTTGTTTCCGGTTGCGATCGCTTGCCGGTAATCGTCGCGGAATGCGCTTGTTATACCCGGCATGAACCCGGCGTCATCCATAGCGCGAAGGGCGTGGTAAAGCTTTAGCTTGAAGCCCCGATCCATGCCTCCGATGACGTAATCCTTGAGCGACATGCCGGCTCTTTTTGCCGCGATCGGATCCTTCCAAGTGAAGTCCCCGACGACGTACTTCGTAATCGTTGTAATGACGGTCCGCGTTTTGCCCTTTTTCTTGACCGTCTTTTTTATCTGCTCCGTCACCTTATTCGTGTCGACTTTCGGCGTCCGTTCGTACAGCGACCAGAGATAGTCGTCGATGCAGGCATCGAGCACGGGGCATTCGTTTGGAGTTTCAACCGGACGCACAGGCGGCAGGGGGTCGTCGTTTACTGTCTTAGACGGGAACAGGGACCTGAGCCGCACGGGTGTTTCCGGCGCAAGCGTCAGACGAGACTCAAGCAGCGTGGCCTCGACGACGGGTACCTCGACGACGGGTACCTCAACGACGGGTACCTCAACGACGGGTACCTCGACGACGGGTACCTCGACGACGGGTACCTCGACGACGGGTACCTCGGCGGCGGAAACGCCCCCGAAGGCAGGTTGTGCCAGGTCCGGGTCTGATGTCGCCGTCTCACTGAGGGACGCCATTGTGGTTGCCAGCCGTGCGTCGAGCGCATCAGCCTCAGGGCTTAAAGAGCTTGCGCCGCTTGTCGCATCCCCGTCCGTGATCGCTGTTGCAATATTGTCGACGGCGAACGAACCGAAGCTGCTCCTGGCAGTGCCCCAAGCGGCGAGAGCGACCGTTCCGCACAATGCCACCCACGTAACAAACTGGCGCGGTCTCATCATTCCTCGCCCCTCTTGTCCACGCTCGACCTGAGGGGCGCCCCCGACGGCCGGCACATGACAAAGGCGATTGTCGGATCAGCAGCGCTTCATGCAATAAAAGAAAGCCACAGGTAGTCGTTTTCTCCGAAGTTGTTGCCGAAATACAACGTGTTCCGAGGGCGCCCCGCTACAGCCAATTGGTGGTATGAGCGCACGTTAACCGTATCCAACCGCGCCGTGTGGCGAGGCGTGGGCGGCGCGACGCAGACGGAGGGATTTTCCGCGAACCCTATCGGGGCCGAGATTCCCGATTTCGGCGACGCCCTCATAGGTCTTCCAGTTTTCTCACCAGGCTTTCGATGGATTGATCCAGTCGGTTGCAGCGATCACGGAGCGCCTTGGCAAGGGGTGAGTAGGCGTAATGATTGGGATCGCTGATACCCGCCCTGGTCTCTTCAGCCTCAATATCGCAGGACAGCTTCCTACGCTCCCGTCCTAATTCGAGAATCAAACTTTTGATCTGTTCGACCCTCACGTATGCCCAAGACTGTGGGCTGCGCACTTCAGTGAGTTGCTCTTGCATGGCCTGCCTCGCATTGTGCCGTTTAGGGACAGATTGACCCGAGACATAAGCTACATGGCGAATTTCGTGCCAGCGCGAGGTCGCGATTCATCACGAGCCGTGCATAGAAAAAAGAGGCAGAAGTTCCTGGGGACAGTGGAGGCGATGGCGCGTGTTTCTTCAAAGCGCCCCGGCTTTCGGCGGCAGGAAATCCTGCTCAATTCCTTGTCTCTGCATGCCAGGGGGCACGCAGTGCATTGAAAGACCCCAGAAATTTCCTATTCCCTCGGAACCACGTTTTTGCTCGATAGTTGTTCGTGGGGGCAATCTGCGCGCGGGGACAATGGCACAGGCTCGAGAGCTTATTGGGTCATCCCAGACAGAGGATGGACGCTATCGCCTGGTTATCGAGGCGATCACGGATTATGCGATCTATATGCTCGATCCCAACGGCTTTGTGACGAGCTGGAACCCAGGCGCGCAAAGGTTCAAGGGTTACGTCGCGGACGAGATCATCGGGCAGCACTTTTCGCGCTTTTACACCCAGCAAGATCGGGACGCGGACCTTCCCAGGCGCGCACTTCAGGTGGCGCTGCGGGATGGCAAGTTCGAGGCAGAGGGCTGGCGTGTCCGTAAGGATGGCACGAAGTTTTGGGCCTACGTCGTCATCGATCCGATTCACCTGCAGGGCGGCGAGCTTGTCGGATTTGCCAAGATTACGCGCGACCTGACCGAGCGCACGGCGGCGGAGGATGCGCTCCGCAAAAGCCAGGAAGAGTTCAGGCTGCTCGTCCAGGGCGTCACCGACTACGCCATCTATCTTCTCGACAAAGAGGGCAGGGTTTCAAACTGGAACCCCGGCGCGCAAAGGATCAAGGGCTACCTGCCCGGCGAGATCATCGGCAGTCATTTCTCGCGCTTCTACACCGACGAAGACAAGGCGACAGGCGAGCCGCAGAAGGCGCTCGATACCGTCAGGAAGACGGGCCGCTTCGAAAAGGAAGGCTGGCGCGTGCGCAAAGACGGCAGCCGCTTCTGGGCGCATGTCATCATCGACGCCATTCGCAATGAGGATGGCGAGCTACTGGGATATGCCAAGATCACCCGCGACATCACCGAGCGGAGGGAAACGCAGCAACAACTGGAAAAGACCCGTGATGCGCTTTTCCAGGCGCAGAAGATGGACGCGATTGGCCAACTCACCGGCGGCATTGCGCACGATTTCAATAATCTGCTTATGGCGATCCAGGGCAGCCTGGAATTAATGCGCAAGCGTCTTCCCGACGACCCGCGGCTCCGCGCGCTGCTTGAGAATGCGCTTCAGGGGGCGCGCCGCGGGAGCACGCTCACTTCCCGCATGCTGGCTTTCGCCCGGCGCCAGGAACTCAAGCAGGAGCCGGTTCATATCCCCGAGCTCGTCCGCGGCATGACGGAGCTGCTCCAGCGGTCGATCGGGCCCTCAATCGAGATCGAAACGCGCTTTCCCCTTGGCTCGGAGTTTGTGCTTGCCGATGCCAACCAGCTTGAGATGACGCTGCTCAATCTTGTCGTCAATGCACGCGATGCGATGCCCGACGGCGGGCAAATCATCATCGCGGCCAAAAAGGAAGCCGTCAGCGCCGGCCATCCCACGCTGAAACCGGCAAAGTATATTTGCCTGTCGGTCAAGGACAGCGGAATGGGCATGGATGAGGAAACCCTGAAACGGGCTGCCGAGCCTTTCTTCACGACCAAGGGGCCTGGCAAGGGTACGGGGCTCGGCTTGTCGATGGTGCATGGGGTGACCGAACAATTCGGCGGCTGCTTCATCCTGAAAAGCAAGAAGGGCAAGGGGACCACCGCGGAGGTCTGGCTGCCGGTCGCGGATACCAAAGGTGTGGTCTTCAACACGGAAGCTTCGAAAGACGAGCCGATCGAATATCGCCGGCTTGTTGTGCTGGCGGTCGACGACGATCTTCTCGTACTGACGAATACCGTCGCAATGCTTGAGGATCTCGGTCATACCGTGCTAGCCGCAGGGTCGGGCTCCGAAGCGCTCGATCTTCTGGCGGAAAATTCGGTCGATCTCATGATTACCGACCAGGCAATGCCTAACATGCTGGGGGCGGAACTCGCCAATTCAGTTCGGGAGCGTTGGCCGCAGATACCGATCATCGTCGCAACCGGATACGCAGAGATAGGACCGAGCATGGAACTCAATTTCGCCAGGCTTTCGAAGCCTTTCACCGAAGCGCAGCTCAGGCGCGAGATCGAGCGCGCTGCCCTGGCGAAAAACTAGGTACTTAAATTGGCGGGAAATCCGTCAATGTTATTCGCCCTCTGATTTTGCGTCTCGCCGGTTCGCGTCCAAGCGCGATCATTGATCGGACAATGAGCACTTTCCAAATACACTGGCACTGGAGTGGGAGAACGGTACGGCAATTGATCGTTCTTTCGCAGCCCAAAGCGTGCTGCATGAGCTTTTTGCATTGCCGCCGAGTGGAATTCGGCGGTCCTCCTTCCGTTCATATCCACGCCACATCCAGCTGCGTTCAGCTAGATTTCCGGAACACAAATCTGCTACTAACCGTGAAGTTAAGAATGAAAATCGCAAAAAGTGAAATGCACTGAGCTGCAATGTAATTGACATGGTGCAACAGAAGCGAAAAAAATGACAGATTAATTATGCTTGCCAACAGAGAGATTATTACAAAGCTTGGTAATGCGAGAACGTGTCTAGCGGACGAAGCAAACGTGAAGCGCCTCTGTAGAAAGTAGTTCACTGAGATCGCGGTCAATAAAGCGATCTCGGAAGCTAGGTGCTCCTGCACTTCCGCATACTGCACAAGCAAGAATAGAAGAAGGATTTGGAGAGTGGCCGCGATAGAGCCGAGAATGAAATACCTCGCAAATTTCGAGCTTTGCCAGAGAGTACGCACAAGATGAACCAATATCTCCTCCCTGGCGGGGAGAAATGACCCCGCCGCTCAGTCCGCGTCTCACCACTTGCTTGCGGACAATGGAGTTCCCATTCTCCGCGCCAGAGATCAGAAGTCTAATCCTGTTTCTTCCCGGGTATGCAAGCCTGAATAAGCGCCTTTGAGTGGTCGGTATGAGAGCTCCGCAATGATGGTGGCCATGATGTGGCTTAGCTTTGAAAAAACCCTACAGTCTTTCGCCGATACCATAGTGGAGACCAAACAGCTCTTCCCTGAAGCGGCAGCTCGACATGGGCCTGAGGTAGCCATGTTTCTGATCTCTGTGCATCGAAAGATGCCTGACTACCTTCGTCCACTTTTTTGGGGGTTGGTCCTTCTGTTCGATGCTTGGTCGTTGCCAATGACGGGTAAGCCTTTCCATCGCCTCGAGCACGCAGATCGAGCCGCACAGATAGAAGCCTGGCGACAGTCCAGGCTCGAGTTTCAGAGGCGCTTCATCGAATTCTATGGATCACTCGCAGTATTCGGTTTGTACTCTGATCTTTATCATCAGGATTATCTGTGATGTCGCCGCAGACCAGTGGCTTTAGCAACGACTCTCTATCAGCCGACGTAATCGTTATTGGCTCCGGCCCTGGCGGCTCCGTTGCCGGCACTATGATTGCTGAAGCAGGTAAGTCCGTCTTAATGCTTGAAGAGGGTCAGCACTTATCCCTCAACTCTGCTCCGCATTTCTCTCGAGAGGAGATCCTTCAGAAGTACCGTAACGCCGGAATCAATATTGCGTTAGGCCATTCAAAATTAGCTTACGTCGAGGGCCGATGCGTCGGGGGTGGAAGCGAGATCAACCGCGGTCTCTATCACAGGATCTCTGATACAGTTCTCGGCGCGTGGCGTCTAGCGTGCGACGTACAGAATTTGTCTCTTGATGCGTTGGTTCCTCATTTTGAAGCCTGCGAGGAAACAGCAAAGGTCGAATACCTCCCTGGTCCAGCTCCTCTGATTTCCCGCCGGCTCGATGATGGCGCACGCAATCTTGGCTGGGCATCGATTGAAGTTCCTCGCCTGTATGCGTACGGAGGAAACTCTCGGTCAGGTGCTCCGGGGAGGAAGCAATCTATGTCCGAAACCTTCGTTCCACGATTTATCGCTGCCGGGGGCGAAATCGTACCCGATACCAGAGTGATTAAGATCGGACGATCAAACGGTCGATGGTTTGTTAAGGCGCACGTCACCCACTTGAATGGCAGTTTAAGTGAGTGGGAGTATTCCGCCAAATCAGTCATCTTATCCTGTGGGGCCGTACAAACACCGGCGCTCTTGCGGCGTTCGGGTATGCGCAAGAATGTGGGCGAGTCACTTCGCTTTCATCCTATGCTAAAGGTCGTTGCTCTCTTCACAGAAGAGATCAATCCCCGTGGCGGCCTCGAGCCGGTCCATCAGATCAAGGAATTCGATCCGCGCTTTAGCATGGGTTGCTCAATGAGCAAGCGCCCAGCTTTGGCCATGGCGATGGCTGCTCATCCGAGCATGATGCCACAAGTAGATCGCGAGTGGCAGCGGATGGCGATTTACTACGTGCAGAGCACGGGTGGCCGCGCTACGGTCCGCAACCTGCCAGGTTTTGCAGACCCTCTTGTACGCGTGCAGTTCGGACCAGCGGACTTGAACGAGTTGGCTAATGGTCTCGCCAAATTGGCAGAAGTCCTGTTTGCAGCTGGAGCTGAGGCAATTTACCCGAGTATCACCGGGTATCCAGTCCTCCGGTCTGTTGCAGACATTGCCAAGTTGCCTCCAACCTTACTACCCAAACAGGCCAACCCCACGGCATTGCATCTTTTTTCATCCTGCCCGATGGGTGAAAACAAAGCAGTCTGTGTGGCCGATTCGTTCGGAAGGGTCCACGGTACAGAAGGGCTGTTCATTGCCAATTCGTCCCTCCTGTGCGGTCCCACAGTGGTGAACCCACAGGGCACCGTTATGGCGGTTGCCCGGAGGACCGCTTTGAGAGCAGTTGAGGACCGACTTGTTTAGACCACCACTTAACCGCCGACGAGGTGCACCATGAGACATTTGATAACTGGTGGTTCCGGCTTTATCGGCAACCTCACTGCGCGCCGATTGCTAGAGCGTGGTGAGCAGGTCCGCGTCCTGGATATCTGGTCTGATGCAACTCAGCCAAAGCAGATCGAGTTCGTCCACTGTTCCGTATTGAATAAGGAAGGTGTCGCAGCCGCGATGCGGGATGTCGACGTTGTTCATCACAATGCAGCTCTTGTGGCACAGACCGACGCGGGACGGGCTTACTGGGATGTCAATGTTGAAGGCACACGTATCGTTACTGATGAGGCCGCGAAGGCAGGCGTCAAATCTCTAATCCACGTCAGTTCGACTGCAGCGTACGGTATTCCGCCCGCCGGGCCGATCACCGCCGCGACACCGCTTAACCCTGTGGAGCCTTATGGCAAGTCGAAACTCGCGGGCGAAAAGATCGCAGAGGAAATCTGTCGCGCAAACGGCATAAAACTAGTGACAATTCGACCGAGGGCAACTCTAGGTGCAGGTCGAACTCGGCATTTTTCAAATTCTATTCGAGTGGATAAAAGAGAACCGATCCGTTTACGTGATCGGCAGTGGCAATATCAAGTTCCAGTTTATTCATGCTCACGATCTAATGGATTTCTACATGTTGGCGCTCGATTTAGGAAAGGCGGGAACCTATAATGTAGGGACCGACAACTTTGGAACCCTTCGACACGATCTAGAGGAACTAATTCATTATGCTGGCAGTGGATCCAAGGTTAGAAGTCTTCCAGAAGGACTAGCTATCAACACCCTGCGCATTTTGCATTTTGTACGTTTGTCGCCACTAGTTCCATGGCACTACCTAACCTACCATAAGGAATGCTACTTTGACGTTAAGCCTCTCCTGGACCTCGGTTGGCGACCGAACTACTCCAACAGCAGGATGCTTGCTGAAAGCTATGACTGGTATTGTCAAACGCGCGAGCCATCCCACGATGATGGCATCGGATCTCCTCATCGGTCGCCTCTGAAACAGCGAGCTCTGTGGCTGCTCAAAAAGTTATCTTGAATATAAGGTGCTTTGCCGGATTATAGTCACTCGTATCAGCAGCATCCCATCCGATGAATGCTGCGCCCGAAAGTGGTCCTCAGCGGACTTCGGGTCGGCATCTCAACGCAGAGAATTTGAAGCCGTAGCGAAATCAGCGATTACCCAGGTGTCCAAGCAGAAATAAGAACTGATGGTGGTGGGCTAAATCCCATTAAACAGGGAGTCTTCGAAAGTCTGGAAGCACAGGTATTTGGGGTGAGGTGTTGAAGTCCGGATAAGCGCCTTTACACCTGCACGCCTGGCGCTCTCTCCGTCCCGCTCAGCACGGTCACCAACTAGAACCGCCGTTTCGGGTCCTTCTCCTGCAAGCTGGAGAACTTTTAAAAGGCCCCGCGGATGGGGCTTCAGAACCCCCACTTCCAGGGCGCTTACGACGTAATCGGCATCAAGACCAAGTGCAAGCAATTTCGCGTGCGCAGGATAATCAGAAAGGATTCCGATTTTGCGCCTAGAAGCGCGGAGACGATCAAAAACTCTGTTCACGCCGGGATAACGACACGACATTAGTTTGGGTAGTGGACGGGTATCAATCCAATCGGAGATAATCGTTTTGACCTCAGGGACCGAGATTCCGGCGCTGCTAGCGACTTCGTTTAAGAGGCGTGGTTCGAATCCTTCTACTTCTTGATCCGCGAGAATCTCCCGTCTTCGACGATACTCGCGCAGTACAGTCGCAACCCCTAAGCTGCCGCTCCTGACGGTATGCGCAACTAAAGACGCGGCCATTTTCACACGCAACTTCCGTTGACAGTACAACGTCCCATCAACGTCAAAGACGACTAGTCGAATAGCAGTCCAGTCGAACGGGGTTTCGTTAGCGAAGGCCAATGTATTTTTGGGCGGTAAATTTTTCCAGAAACGGCAAATCGTATACGCTAAGAACAATGAACAAGACGGTGACCATCATCACAGCGACCATTAGTTTTTTCTCATGGAACAGACGTTCGGGTTTTTGGGCAGTAGAACCCGGCATCATCGAGAGCGCAAGGTACGTTGCAAACAGAACTCCTATGGCTGGCAGCAGAAACACGTATTCGATACGATATTTAATTAGAAACACTGCCAGCGAGGCGCTACTCAGAAGAGAATAAAGAAAACATGACACTGTGAGGCTTATTTCGCCGTAGCCTGCAAAGCTGCGACGATAGCGCACGAGCAACTCCTTTCCGTGGGTGCTTACGATTTCGCGGTATTCCGAGAGCCGCTTCGCGGCCATCAGGAAGGCGCCTCCAGTCCAGTAAGAAACAATGATCGATGATGGTGGCAAGGTATCGGGGTCAACCATTGCCCATCCGATCATCAACCGGAGTGGGTTGTTTATGGATTCCGACAAGACGTCTAGGTATGGAACATCCTTGGTCCGAAGAGGACGAACATTATAAAGAATTCCCTGGGCGGAGAAAGCGAGGACAATAAAAAACATGCTTGTGCTAGTTGAGAGAGCGGCAGCAAGGCCGATGCTCGTTAGCAGCAGCCATTGAGCCGCGACGATTGCAGGGCTTACTTCGCGTTGGACCGAGGTTCGCGTCGATTTAGTCGGATGATGCAGAGTCGGACTCCCGGTCAACATACTCGTTGATGGTGTAATTAGCCGAGGCAATGCAGAGGGCAGCAATGAACCCAGCAATGACTGACCACACAAGATCGGATGAGTGAAAACCCCGAAGCAGTACGGCTAGTACTATCCCTGGCACGATGAAAACGTGCTTAGTTGCATGGTCAAGACGTGCTAGAGCAAGGTAATCAGCACCGGTCGCGCTGATCTTGGCGATTGCCGCAGGATTTGCTGACACTAATTTCGCTCCCCTACGAAGACCCCAGTAGGCCCGCCAAGCAAAAACGTTCGGGATTTCTAGGGCTTGATGTCGACTCCGCCCAGGCGTTTGCCAATTGCAAGCCCTCAAACGCGCCTTGTTCAATCAATTGCTAATGCAACTTCAAAATGCAAAGGCCGTCAAGGTATACATATTAAAGGTTCCCGCTGCTGAAACCCGGCCTTCTACTTAGGTCGATCAATTAGCAGTCCGGATACCGACGAGCCAAACTCCTTTGCCGTGAAAAGAAAGCCTTCATTTAGTGCCATAAGCACATCTCAAATCTATTTTAAAGTAGGAGAACCCCTCTCGGAGAGCATAATTTTTAAAAACCAGTTTCGAGGTCGGGCCGATACCCAACGAGGATGAGGCGGGCCTAAATCATTGCGTGCCCACCAGTGCGGCAATTGCCGGTTGAACGGCACTTGCGGTCGCCTACGCTTATCGCTCAATCAAACATAAGCTACAAGGCCTCGATCGTTAGCGCACGCCGCAGGCTTGGGCGAATGTCGGACGGTGGAATTGGCCAACTACGACGCGCGGTATGTTTGTATTGGCAGCCCATGGCCACATGCACCTGCTTATCTGCAAGCGTGCGCTGGGGAGCGGAGACAATCGGACTCGTCCTACGCCGGCTCACCGGAAACACCATTATCGCGGATGGGGAGGCCAGCACCACATGGGACCGGCCTGTTCAGCCTGATCAGAGGGGCAGAAATGGACTTCGTTCGTCACCTATGTAAGATTTGAAACGGGCTGCGACTTCGATTGATCCAACGATGAGCGCGCGCCGATATGGGGGCGCCAATAACTGCACAGCCGAGCGAGAATTTCGGGAGATCAGCTGCGTGGGCAAGCACAATCGCACGCGCGGCCGGGGCTGCCGCGCTTATGGTCGTCGTTGCCGGGTGTGTGCTGCGCATTATCCATTTTCTCGGCGGGCGCTCGCTCTGGGTCGACGAAGCTATGGTTGCACTGAATATCGTGTACCTGCCCGTCGATCAGTTGCTCGGCCAGCTTAAGTTTGAGCAAATCGCGCCTTTGGGCTGGCTTGTACTGCAGAAAGGGCTGTTCACGCTGTGGGGCGACTTCGACTTCTCGCTTCGGCTAACGTCGTTCGTCTTCGGCATTGGATCGTTGCTCTGCTTCTGGAAGCTCGCACAGAAGGCGCTCGACACTGAGACAGCCCTCGTCGCAATAGGGCTATTCGTCATCTCGCCCCCCCTGATCCAATACGCGGCCATGGTGAAGCCGTACATCGTTGATGTCTTCTTTTCGGTTGTTTTGACCTATATTGCGTTGAGGTTGCTCGACGATGCACCCCGCAAGGACGTGTGGACATTTATGCTCGGGGTCGCCGGCCTTTGCGCGATCACACTCTCCTTGCCGGCCATCTCGGTCATGGCGTCGATTGGCCTAGTTCTCTTCAGCCGCGGGCTCGCGGCTCGCGATTATCGCTGGTTGGCGATGGTGGCGCTCGTAGGCGCAACATGGCTCGGCCTATTCGCCGGTCTATATTTCGGGTTCTACCCACGGCAGACGACCACGATCGACATGATCTACTGGAGCTCGGCCTTTGCGCCTCTGCCACCGCGCACGCTCGGCGAACTGACTTGGTATCCGCGCTCGATCGCCAATGTCGTCCGGTGGCTCCTGAGCTTTCCCGGCACTCTCATATCCGGGCTCGCGCTGCTGGCCGGCGGCTTCGCCATAGCCCGCAGCCGACCGTGGTTGTTCGCGCTCCTGGCAGGACCGATCGTAACCGCTGTCGCCGTTTCTGCCGCGCGGGTCTACCCGTTCGAAACCCGGCTTACCCTGTATCTTGCTCCGCAGTTTCTGATTCTGATCGCGGCCGGCATTACGTCCATCGCCCGTCAGTGCCGTGCGTACTGGGCGGCCATGGCCTTGGTCTTTCTGGCAGTTGGAGCGAACGCGCTAGCGCAGACGGCCCGCTCAACCCTGAGCAGGCCGCCATGGCCGATGGAGGAGATCAAGCCCAATCTCGCACATATCGCCGAGCGCGCTGCAATGGCCGATACTATTTTCGTCAGCCGCTCCGGGGAGCGCGCCTTTCTCCTCTACGCACCGCGGTATGGCTTGGAGAGCCGGGATTATCTGGTCGGTTCCTGGTACCGGGAGACGCACAGCTGCGTCTATGCCGACGTCGAAGCGCTGCGGCGGCGGGCAGGTCCGAGCTGGGTCGTGATCTATCACCTCGGACCGGGCGATGCCGAACCGACGGGGCTGTTCTTGCGAATGCTTGGGGAGGTTGGTGATCTCAGACGCATCCGGGAGTTACCAGGTTCACAGCTCTATCGCTTTGAACCGAACCGGGAGGCTGGAGTCGTCCTGCCGAGGCCAGACCAAGCTTGCTTCACTGACCGTGAGGAACGGCTATTCCTTGAGGAAGTTGCGGCCGCGAACGGCAGCGGCAAACCGATTCAAGCGCGACCCTGAAGGGTAGCGAGCATGCTGCTTCCCCTCGACGCGCCCCGCAGACAGCTCGACGAGCCGAGGACGCGCCCGAACCCGCCGGAGGTCACGCCTTAGGCCGGAACACCAGGATGGAAGCCGCAAAGTTAAAGACAAGGCCGAGAGCGGACCCCGCTGTATTTCCCAGGATGATCACCGGCAAGCCCGAGCCTAAGGCACCCACCACAGCGATGAAAACTAGGTACTTGAGGGCTGCACCAAGCGAGGTTGCGCCGATACGCGCGCATCATTAGTTCGACACCGAATTCGATCTCCAATTTTCCGGCAGCCCCATCATCAGCGCTACGCCCTCCATCCGCCCGCTAGCAATGTCGCAGCGATCCTTTGCAGTTGCGAGAAATGCCCGGCGGTTCATTAATCCGGTCAGCGGGTCGGGGTCTGTCGCGCCCTGCGGTTGGAAGGATGGGTGTGACCGCCGCCGCGCTGGAGCGCCCTTTAGGACAGCATCTCGCAAGAGCTTAAGTAGGACCGCCCGGCGGGCGTAACTCCGGAGGTTCCGCGCTTCGCCCAGGTCCGACGTCAGGGCGCCGAGCACGATGAGAACAAGAACGATTGCTGATCGCTCGATTGAACTATACTTTAATGTGGGGATACTAGCCGGTGAACTTAGCGTCATTGGCGCATCGTCCTACAAAGAGGAGCACGGAGCCTTTCGTTGCGCGGTCTGCTGAGCACAGACGCCCGGCGGTCCGCCCAGTTTGAACTAGCAATCCGGTTGCCTGCGCTGCAATTCTGGCAGTTGATGTGGTGGCGTCGCACCGCAGTCAGGGGGCTTCGGCATTCCGCTCGAGCCGTAAGCAGCAACCGATAGATTTGGTTGGCTATGGGTTTTGGATCACCGTCCTGATCGTCAACCAGGACTGGCTCTGGTACCTGATCTTTGCGTACTAGCGCGCGCCTTAAAGCGCCAGCTGATGGAGCTCTCGAGAAGCGCCGTAGCAGCGTAAGCGCCAGGAGCGAGTAGCAGTGCGACGGCGCGAATGTTAAAGGCAACTCTGATAGCGAGACGTCCTTGAAGAACCCCGTTTTGATTATGTGCGCGGTGTTTGCGTTTTGCACGATCGCGGTCGTGGTGGGCCTTTCGCTTCCAACGCTTCATGATGAATTTCAGTACATAGCAGCCGCGCACTTATATGGGAAACTCGACATATACAGAGAATTCTTTTACTCGCAACCGCCCTACTTTCCGATCGCCCTCCACTATTGGAACCTCCTATTCTCCGATCTTGTCGGCTCGGTGTATGTGTCGTCGCGCCTCTTCAACGTATTCTGGTCGCTTCTGTTTGTCGGCACATTTATGTATGTCCTCGCGCGCAGCAGTCCAAGCGCAATGCTCTGTATCGGGGTATTTACCGTTTTGTTTTTCTCACCAACGCTTGATCCGTCTTTGCGTGTTGCCAGAAACGACATGATGCCGCTGGCGCTAACAAGCAGCGCGCTAGCCTTGATGTCGCATCGCTACTTCCATGCAGAGCATCAACATGTGCGCTGGGGCCTTGCACATTTTCTAGCTGGCTTACTTCTCGCCGCCGCCGTATCAAGCCGGCACCTCTATGCGACAGTTGCCTTGGCTCTGGTGGTGGCGTCGCTGGTGAGTCCGGGATTCTCGATCCGGGATAGCTGGAAGTGGGCGACCCTGCCGCTCGTCGTCGGCGGCTTTGTGGGCGCTGCACCTCTGCTGTATTACGTTGCGAAAAACTGGGAGACGATGCAATTTTCATTGATCGAATATAATCAGACGGCGAATATGCAATGGTTTATGAAGACGAAAGCAGTGCCTGAACGTACCGTGATGAACCAAGCGGCCAATCTTGCGCGCGAGTTATTCAATGTTCCGTTTTTATCATCGACAATCGTCTTCGCCGTTTTTGTCATTCTGATCGTAGCTTTGCGCGCGGACATGAGAAAGATGAAGAGTCCCCACTGGGGAATGTTGGTCCTTTCGATCCTGGCGATCGCGCTTATCATACCACTGATGATGTTGCCGAGGCCGCTCTATCCCATCTACCTCGCGCCACTCATTCCGTTTGTCGGCATCTGTATCGTCTCTGCGGCAGGGATAGTTAACCATTCCGTGGAATGGACGTCGGCGAAGCTGTCATCTCGCGTTGTATTCGCGGGGGCGGGCATTTTCTTAGTCGCGGCCGCCTTATACCCGCCGCCATTATACCTTGGGATGGAAAAAACCTGGATGGGAGCCGTCGCTCACCTGAGGTCAATGATGGTCTTCCCATCGGCGGCCGACAATCCCATCACGACCGACCGACGCAACTTCCCCGAGGTGTGGGCCGCGGAGCACGTCTACCGCGTCGCGCGTCGGTTGGTCGAAATCCTCGGAGAGCCAGGCGATCCTCCACTGCGCATCGCTACCCTCATGAGCTCCTATCCGATCGAGGCGGGCTATGAGATCTATCCGGAGTTTGCGGGATCCCCGTTCTTCTATCGATCCAATGATTACCTCAGTCCCGCGGAGCGTCTTAAATATGTCGGCGTGAGCCCGTTGACTGTAGGAGGCTGGCTTGAGGAGGTGAACGCAGAGGCGCTGCTCGTCGGCTTTTCACGAGGCCGGTATGCCAATTTGGAAGCCGGATTTTGGGACTACGCGCGAAAGCGTAGGTTCGCATGTTTCCGGGTGAATCTCAGCGGTGCTTACAACCTCTACGCCGCCGGTTCGAGGGAGGCATTCTTGCTGGTCTTGCCTTCGCGAACGGGCGCACCACCGGACTGCACAGTTCAGCAGGTCCGAGAGGAGGTAGTTCGATGAGTGATCGCGGGTCGGAAGGTCTGACGAGGAGAGAGACATAGCCGACCAGAAGGTGCGCACCCGATCAGGACGCGCTCCTGCGGTCATGCGCGAGCATCCCGAATACTCGATGGACAAACACGCGGCGCAGCTCAACTGGTTCTACAACAACGGCCAGCCGCACAAGTCGAAGGTGAACCGGCTGATCTTGGCGCAAGCCGAGCGGCTCGTGAAGAAGGAGCGCGGTAAATACGTCCTGACGAAGGCCGGCGAGAAGGCCGTGCCGAGGGCGAAGTTCGATGTCCAGTGCGCGACCTCACCGAGGACGACCTTCAGACAGCCTTCTGGGCGATGCTCGGTCCTCTCACCGTCGCCACGAAAGCGATGAGCCACCGGCTTATCGCTCTGGTCGCCGCGCGCCTACCTGGCGGCGATGGCTCGCCCGGCGCTCTTCGTCGTCAGCTTTACCCTCTCGCTCATCCTCGCCCCCACGCCCTCGTGACCCAGCTAGCCACCTTGGATCTGAGGCTCGCGGGGCTCCTCCTGCTCGCCGGAACCGCTGAAGGACCAAGCCGCCGGCGGACAAGGTTGAGGCGAGCAGCCCTCGGCGGCATCACCGGCCGGATGAGCTCTCGCGCCCGCCGCCGGAGCACCGCCGCCGCGCCGAGTGCCCGGGAGGGCCTCCACTCCGAACGCGTCCCAAGCGCCGCGTGCGCGTAGTCGCCCTCATTCCAAACGTCGATCTCCTGAAAGAGGAGCACGTCCGTGCCCGTATCCCGCGCGAGCTCTCGCACCACGTCGAGATCGATGTCCTCGTCCACGGGCTGGAGCCCCTCGGGGCGGTGTTCCCTCAGCCACGCCTGTTTACGGGGCGTAGGGAACGCGAGGATGACGCGTCCCTCGCTCGCCCGAAGCCCCTTGATCGCCTCGTGAAGCCCGGGCCGATCGGGCACGGCGATATGCTCGTAGACATCCATCAGCACGATTAAATCAAAAGGACCGCGCCCGAGATCCTTCGCGAGCGGGCCCTCGAGGAACGAGACGCGCGGCCCGCGGAAGAGCGCCCGGGCGACCTTGAGTGACGCCGGGCTGATATCGAGCCCAATCACCTCGGCCTCCGGCCAGAGCCGGCTCATTCGCCAGCAGGTCTGGCCAATCCCGCACCCGATCTCGAGGACGCGCGACGGCTCGCCGGCCCAACGCGCGATCGTCTGAAAAGCCTTCTCGACCCGCTCGTTGCCCTCGATAAAGTCGCGGATTTTGTGCGCGACGTGGGCGTCGTAATACCCTCTTACCTCGTCCGCTGAGCGGCTCATTTCGCGTCCATCTCCCACGTCGGCGTGAACATAGCACGCCGCAGAGGCCCCCCGGCGCGGACGCGCCGCCGATCACGAGCAGGCATCGATGACCCTCCACAGCCGCGCGATGCTCGCCTCGACCGTGAGTTTCGCCATGGCGTGCTCCCTACCGGCGCGCCCCAGCCTTCCCGCCCGCTCGCCATCCAGAAAGAGACGCGCGAGGTGATCCGCCATCGAACCTATGTCCGCCTCATCGACGAGGGCGCCCGTCTGCTCGTCGCGCACCACATCGGGGATGCCCCCGTGCCGCGTCGCCACGACGGGGAGCCCGGCGGCCTGCGCCTCGACGACCGAAACGGGCGTGCCCTCCATGTCGCCGTTCATCGCCACCACCGAATGCTGCACGAAGACGCGGGCCGCGGACATCTCGCGCTGAACCTCCTCGTGAGGCCGTGAGCCCAAAAAGCTTACGGCCTCCTCGATGCGAAGGCCTCTCGCGAGGGCCTTGCACGCGCCGAGGAGCGGCCCGTCGCCGATCATCCTGAGCCTCGCTCCCGGCGCTTGCTCGAGCGCGCGCGCGAAGGCGACAAGCGTAAGGTGCGGGCCCTTTTTCTCCACGAAGCGCCCCACCGCGAGGGCGACCATCGGCGCCCTCGCAGGATCGGCGGCTCGCAGATTGGCGATTTCGGCCCCGCATGGGATGGTGTGCGTCGTGCGCTCGGGCGCGCCCATGGCCACGAGCGCCCGCCTCATCTCCTTGGATACGGCGATGACCGCCTTCGCCTCGGCGAAGACCCGGCGGTAACCATCCCGATGCTTCTCTACGACGTCTTTTATGCTCGCGTCGAAGCCGTGGAAATGGGCGATCAGAGGCACGCCCTCGGCCCTGCACGCGTCGAGCAGGGCGACGGCCGTCGGACCATACTCGCCGAGCGCCGCGTGCGGTCGAAAGCGCCGAAAGAACGATCGATACGCGCATGTCCGCGCCCCCGCCTCGCGCTGTGACGGCGAGAGCGGCGCGCCGAGCTTCGCGAGCGCGCGCGCCGCGCGTGAGAGCACGGGCCTATCGGCCGTGTGAGGTGCGAGCCCGTGGACGAGGACCGTCTCGGCCGGAAGGTAGCGGACGTGCGCGCGAATGAATGTCTCCGAGGGTTTATCGGGCGGCCCCAGGGTCACAACGCAAACTCGCTTCATTTCGTTTTGCCACGGGCGATGGCGCCGAAAGCGCTTCGCAGAGCGCGCCCCACACCGCCGGCTCGAGCGTGCAAACCGTCGTTACTTAATTTTATATTCACGAAACTCGACGTGCTTTTTGGCGATCGGATCGTATTTCTTCTTCACCAGCTTATCGGTCATGGTGCGCGAATTCTTTTTGGTCACTTAGTAAAAGCCGGTGTCGGCGCTCGACACGAGCTTGATTTTCAGCGATACGGCCTTGGCCATAAGAACCTCGACAAAGGGGTGTGGAGTTGGGCCGGAACCTACCGATCAGGCTCGATATGTCAAGGAATTGCAGCAATTCACGCACGAAACGCTGGTTTTTCATTCGATAACAGGGCACGGGCAAGTCGGGGCCCATGCCCGCCGCCGCGCGAATTGAGGTCAATGATGGTCTTCCCACCGGCGGCCGACAATCCCATCACGACCGACCGACCAACTTCCCCGGTGTGGGCCGCGGAGCACGTCTACCGCGTCGCGCGTCGGTTGGTCGAAATCCTCGGAGAGCCAGGCGATCCTCCACTGCGCATCGCTACCCTCATGAGCTCCTATCCGATCGAGGCGGGCTATGAGATCTATCCGGAGTTTGCGGGATCCCCGTTCTTCTATCGATCCAATGATTACCTCAGTCCCGCGGAGCGTCTTAAATATGTCGGCGTGAGCCCGTTGACTGTAGGAGGCTGGCTTGAGGAGGTGAACGCAGAGGCGCTGCTCGTCGGCTTTTCACGAGGCCAGTATGCCAATTTGGAAGCCGGATTTTGGGACTACGCGCGAAAGCGTAGGTTCGCATGTTTCCGGGTGAATCTCAGCGGTGCTTACAACCTCTACGCCGCCGGTTCGAGGGAGGCATTCTTGCTGGTCTTGCCTTCGCGAACGGGCGCACCACCGGACTGCACAGTTCAGCAGGTCCGAGAGGAGGTAGTTCGATGAGGAGCGAAGCGTTGCAGGAAGCCCTCAAGCATCACTGAGAGATTACATCGCTATTGCACGACCGGACCAGTGGACCAAACATGTCTTCATTGTTCCTGGTATCATGCTCGCCTTTGTTCTGAGGAATGATTCTAGTCTCAATACGCTCCCGCTCGCCCAGGGCTTCGTCAATGCTGCTGCCGCCGCCTCCGCAAAACTATGTCATCAATGAGTGGCTGGATCGCTCGCTCGATGCGCATCATCCCACGAAGTTACGCCGGACGGCGGAACGACCTCTCTCTCGCCATAGATCGTCTACGGAGAATAGCCGCTCTCGGCGTGTATAGGAGTTATCTGCAGTTACTTCGAAGCTTGCATCCGACGTTTGCAGTCGGTTTCCGATGCGATCGCGAAGAAGACTGCCGATAGGCTCGCTGACATGCTTAGGGGCGCAGGGTTTTAGCGAGGACGAGATCCCTAAGACGGTCACCGAACATCTCGAGGCAGTCGAGGCCCAGCGCGAGCTTAGCAACTTTCCCGTTTGGCGCAGGAGCTCGACAATGACTTGCCAGAAGTGAGGCACTAACGAATGCTGACCCTGGAGCAGGCCATTGCTCAGGCCAACAGCGAGATAGGAGAATTACGGCTTCCCATAGTCCATGGGGAGGAATTGCAGTTTGTCCCAGGGAAAGTTTTTCAAGATCGCATAACTTGGCGTTCCATTCCACAATGCGACGTAAGGGTTCGGTAGTCCCAGAAGGGTGAAGCGCTTGGGGTTCTCTGCGCGGAGGGCAATGGAGCCGCCCTTGTCCCAGACGACGAAGCCATATGTCTGGGCGGCCTTCGCGATGGTCTTTGCGACGGGGTGCAGAGGCAGGGCGTTCACGTCGATAGTTGGATCGAGACGGAAACGTAGCCCCTCCGGAATCCGATTTGGCAATGCGTTCGGGTTATAACCATCCGATCGATTGGCGGGCCAGGAAAAGATTTTCCAGGTTTCTGTATTGTACAAGGGCAATACCGATGGCATGAGGGATATGGCCGCGCCGCAGTTCCTCTACCGAAATTTGCCCGCCTAGGAAGGGGAGCCCGGTGGCCGTTGTTCCGTAAGGGTTAGTCCATATCCCGTCATCTTTTGAAACGCCATCCATGCGCCCGCCCCAGCAAGCTTCCCATTTTCCTTGCTCGGTTTTGCGTGCTTTCCAGAACTCCCACATCGTATCGGTGGAGGGTTGATAGATGGTCATCTGCGCATCCGTGCCATTTGCCGCCTCAGCGTAACGCGGGATCGGTACTGCTTGCCATTGGGCTTGGAGTGGCTGATCGATGAAGCCGCGGTTTTGGCAATCCCAATGCTTCACTCGGACGGTCGGCACCCTCGCGTCAACGACGTAGATTGGGCTGCTGTAGGAACTCGTATTGATCGCCACATTGCCGTAATACGTATTAAATTGTCGGAGAAAATCCTTCAGAAAACCGGCGGAGTTCGGATGTAGAGGCGCGTTGGCGGGAATCTTTGCATACCAGAAGCTGCTCGGAGCAAACACTGGATGCGTTGGCCCGGTCAAAATCTGAGTAGACGAAGATGACGGTAAAGCATAGGCATCACCGAAAGGTCCTTCAAAAGCAACGAGTAAGGAGACCGCAGCCAACGAATACCTGAGCATTTTACCAGCGCAACCACGTGACATTTCTCGGACTCTTTCCGCGTGTTCTATCAACCAATGACCGAGTATCAGCGGGATCGCTTCATTTTCCGTTACGGTATTGCGTTAAATTCAGCACACTCATTGAGGATGCTAAGGCCGGCGCAGCGATATCGGTGATGTAAGTTGAGCCATACGCCGCAAGACGTTGCAGCGTGACGGATTCAGTCTAGTCCCGCGCGATCTTGCCCCCAAAGCGCGCAGTCTTGAAGCTGCCCTCACTTTCAAACCGTTTTGTACAGATTAAATTATAGCCTGAGGCATATGCAGGCTTTCAAACTAGCGTTTTTGGATGGAGATTCCCCAGTGCGCCCGCCGCGCTTCAATCCCTTGCAAGCCGCTCAACTAGGGGCCCTCTGTGGCTTTCTGTTGGCTCTTGGTGGCTTGTGGATAGGAGTTCTTTCCAACCCTTACGGCCCCCTAGCTCTCGTTGTGCTTGGAGGGCTGGCTGGGTGGGTTGTTGGGGTTTTATACGCGAACGCCTATGCGGCGGCCCAAGGGCGTCGACGGAAACGGAAGAAATAGCTCGCCGCTATACGCTTACTTCTTAGAGAGCTTCGCTCCAACAGCTTACCCAGCGGAACCCCTTTCACGGATGCGGGGCCGTTCTGTCGTTTTCGTAAGGGCATTTTTTGCTCGCCGGCCCTGGCTGGGTCCAACCAACCGAACCCGCCAGCAACCGCGTGTTTTTCCAATAACCCCGGTATCAGGCGGGACCGCTTCATTTTTTAGAAGCCTGTCGGCGCCACAAGGCCAAGCTGGTCATTGCAAAGATGGATCGGCTGTCTCGCAATCTGGCTTTCATCGCCACCCTCATGGAAAGCAAGGTGGAGTTTGTTGCGGTCGATAATCCCCACGCCACGCGCTTGACCATTCAAGTCTTGGCGGTGTTCGCTGACCATGAACGGCAGATGATTTCACAGCGGACCAAAGACGCGCTTGCTGCCGCGAAGCGGCGCGGTGTTCGCCTCGGCAATCCTGACCTAGCCACAGCCGCAAAGCGGGGCGCTGCTGCAAATAGGGAAGCCGCTAAGCGGTTCGCGGCCAACGTGCTGCCGGTCATTCGAGAGATACAGGCACACGGGGCGGTGAGCAAAGCGGCGATTGCATCGAAGCTGAACGAGCGCAGGGTGCCCACAGCATTAGGTGGCAAGTGGGGCCACGCTCAGGTCGCGGCGGTTATCGCGCGGGCTGGCTAGTGTTCGCGCCGTGAGGCAAACACGACTTCGCGACGCTGCTAAGCTACCCCCTGGCGACTTATTGATTGGATTGCAGCCTAGCCCGAGCTAGCGTGCTTATCTTCAGAAGAAAATCTCCAAAGCATCCACGCCCAAAAGATGAGGCTTGGGGTATAGGCAACCATCAGCCCGAGAAAAAATGCTTGGTAAGTGGTCATGCTCACCTCTCAGTGATGCATAAAATCCACGCTTAGAGAGTCGCGGTAGCCAATATGTTTGAGCTGCGCCGGCCGGTCCGCTCGTGTAGGCGAGATCCGCGCCGTCCGCTTGCGTTTTCGTGACGATGTCTTGCGATTTTATGCCACCAGTAAAACACAGGGGCGTAGTCGTTCTGGGCGGGACCGCTACACGCCTGCAAATTCCCCAGCGCCTTCAAACAAGAATTGGTCCGTTTTGTTTTTTACCGAAAACAGTATACAATTTTGCAATTATTTGTCGTGAAGGACCTTCCATATGCGGTGAGCGACCAAATTGATGGATTCGCCGGCTTTCGGCGAAGCGCATCGCGGCTGGCGCTTAGACCTATGGAGAAAGAAATGCCGACCGTCAGTGTAGGGTTACCTGTTTTTAATGGCGAGAATTTTCTTAAGCAAACGATTTTGTCGATACTGGACCAAGAATTCGCGGACCTTGAACTCATAATCTCGGACAACGCATCGACAGATAACACAGCGGAAATTTGCCAGTACTTCGCGTCCTTAAGACTCCAGAGTTACCTACCTTCGCCTCTTAGAAAATCGCGGTGCTGCTTATAACTATAATGCTGTTTTTCGTGCTTCGACGGGTCGATACTTTAAATGGGCGGCGCATGACGATGTCCTTCGCCCTCGATTTCTCAGCAAATGCATAAGCGCGCACGAGAAAGCGCCCGGTGAGCTGTCGATCGTCTATCCAAAAACTGAATATATAGACGAGACGGGGTCAGTAATCGGCCCTCACGAGGGGAGGCAGCGGGCAGAATTGAACTATGCCATCGTCAGGGCATTCCAAGTACTCCAGTCGATGGGCATGGCGGCCCCGGTCTTTGGTGTTTTTGATGCAGAGAAATTGAGGAGGACGAATTTAATCGGAAGCTTCGCGTCGTCTGATTATGCGCTTATTCTACAGGCGTCCTTTTTTGGAAAGATAGTACAACTGGAGGGAGAGCCGCAGTTTCTGCGCCGTATTCACCCATCGATGTCCCGGATGGCCAATCTGTCACCAGAGGACGTATTAAAATGGTTCGACCCAAAAGCGCGGTCAAGAATGAATGAGAGGCAAAGACTGTATCTTGAATACTTTAAGTCAGCATATTTGGTAGAGGACTTGAACTTACTTGACCGAAATCTGCTAGCTTTGGCAGCATGTTGTGGTTTCACCACAAAGAGTTTGCGTGTCAAAATTGGGAGGTGGCGTCGTCAGCTTTTTGGTGCTGGTGAGATGCATCGGGGGCGCGGGCATCAAGCACGGTCCGGACGGGATGCAAATTGCGCTTGACAATCGGCAGTCGCGGATCGGGGGAGATGAGCCGGGTTTGCATACTCGGATTCTTTGGACAGTGCGGTACTACCACTCACACCGCGATCCAGACCCGGTCTATACGCTTTTCGATGGCGTTGCGGATGCCGATCTCGGCTTCAGTCCTGCTCTCGAACACGCCGTCACCCACAACTACGGTGATGGAGGTGGGCTTTTTGTGATCGTGCATTTCTTCGTCGTAGAATCCTGCACGTGTTCAGGCGGCCACAGTTTACGAACCTAGGTTTTCGTCAGAGCAGCGCGCTCGATCTCCCGCCTGAGCTGCGCTTCGGTGAAAGGCTTCGAAAGCCTGGCGAAATTGAGTTCCATGCTCGGTCCTATCTCTGCGTATCCGGTTGCGACGATGATCGGTATCTGCGGCCAACGCTCCCGAACTGAATTGGCGAGTTCCGCCCCCAGCATGTTAGGCATTGCCTGGTCGGTAATCATGAGATCGACCGAATTTTCCGCCAGAAGATCGAGCGCTTCGGAGCCCGACCCTGCGGCTAGCACGGTATGACCGAGATCCTCAAGCATTGCGACGGTATTCGTCAGTACGAGAAGATCGTCGTCGACCGCCAGCACAACAAGCGGACGATATTCGATTGGCTCGTCTTTCGGAACTTCCGTGTTGAAGACCATACCTTTCGTATCCACGACCGGCAGCCAGACCTCCGCGGTGGTCCCGTGGCCCTTCTTGCTTTTCAGGATGAAGCAGCCGCCGAATTGTTCGGTCACCCCATGCACCATCGACAAGCCGAGCCCCGTGCCCTTGCCCGGCCCCTTGGTCGTGAAGAAAGGCTCGGCAGCCCGTTGCAGGGTTTCCTCATCCATGCCCATTCCGCTGTCCTTGACCGACAGGCAAATATACTTTGCCGGTTTCAGCGTGGGATGGCCGGCGCTGACGGCTTCCTTTTTGGCCGCGATGATGATTTGCCCGCCGTCGGGCATCGCATCGCGTGCATTGACGACAAGATTGAGCAGCGTCATCTCAAGCTGGTTGGCATCGGCAAGCACAAACTCCGAGCCAAGGGGAAAACGCGTTTCGATCTCGATTGAGGGCCCGATCGACCGCTGGAGCAGCTCCGTCATGCCGCGGACGAGCTCGGGGATATGAACCGGCTCCCGCTTGATTTCCTGGCGCCGGGCGAAAGCCAGCATACGGGAAGTGAGCGTGCTCCCCCGGCGTGCGCCCTGAAGTGCATTCTCCAGCAGCGCGCGGAGCCTCGGGTCGTCGGGAAGACGCTTGCGCATTAATTCCAGGCTGCCCTGGATCGCCATCAGCAGATTATTGAAATCGTGCGCAATGCCGCCGGTGAGTTGCCCAATCGCGTCCATCTTCTGCGCCTGGAAAAGCGCATCACGGGTCTTTTCCAGTGCTTGCTGCGTTTCCCTCCGCTCGGTGATGTCGCGGGTGATCTTGGCATAGCCCAGCAGCTCGCCATCATCATTGCGAATGGCGTCGATGACGACATGCGCCCAGAAGCGGCTGCCGTCCTTGCGCACGCGCCAGCCTTCCTTTTCGAAGCGGCCCTCGTTCCTGACGGTATCGAGCGCCTTCTGCGGCTCGCCTGCCGCCTTGTCTTCGTCGGTGTAGAAGCGCGAGAAATGACTGCCGATGATCTCGCCGGGCAGGTAGCCCTTGATCCTTTGCGCGCCGAGGTTCCAGTTTGAAACCCTGCCCTCTTTGTCGAGAAGATAGATGGCGTAGTCGGTGACGCCCTGGACCAGCAGCCGGAACTCTTCCTGGCTTTTGCGGAGCGCATCCTCCGCCGCCTTGCGCTCGGTCAGGTCGCGCGTGATCTTGGCAAAGCCGACAAGCTCGCCGCCCTGCAGGTGAATCGGATCGATGACGACGTAGGCCCAAAACTTCGTGCCATCCTTACGGACACGCCAGCCCTCTGCCTCGAACTTGCCATCCCGCAGCGCCGTCTGAAGCGCGCGCGTGGGAAGGTCCGTGTCCCGATCTTCCTGGGTGTAAAAGCGCGAGAAGTGCTGCCCGATGATCTCGTCCGCGACGTAACCCTTGAACCTTTGCGCGCCGGGGTTCCAGCTCGTCACAAAGCCGTTGGGATCGAGCATATAGATCGCATAATCCGTGATCGCCTCGATGAGCAGGCGATAGCGTCCATCCTCTTTCTGGGATGACCCAATGAGCTCTCGAGCCTGTGCCATTATCCCCCGCGCAGATTGCCCCTACTAGCAACTAGCGAGCAAAAATGTGGTTCCGAGGGAATAGGAAATTTCTGGGGTCTTTCAATGCACTGCGTGCCCCTGGCATGCGGACAAGGGATTGAGCCGGATTTCGTACCGCCGAAAGCCCGGCCCTTTGAAGAAGCACCGCGCCATCGCCTCCGCTGCCCCCAAGAACTTCGGCCTCTTTTTTCTGTGCACGGCTCGTGATGAATCGCGACCTCGCGCTGGCACGATATTCGCCATGTAGCTTATGTCTCGGGTCAATCTGTCCCTAAACGGCACAATGCGAGGCAGGCCATGCAAGAGCAACTCACTGAAGTGCGCAGCCCACGCTCTTGGGCATACGTGAGGGTCGAACAGATCAAAAGTTTGATTCTCGAATTAGGACGGGAGCGTAGGAAGCTGTCCTGCGATATTGAGGCTGAAGAGACCAGGGCGGGTATCAGCGATCCCAATCATTACGCCTACTCACCCCTTGCCAAGGCGCTCCGTGATCGC
Organism: uncultured Alphaproteobacteria bacterium; assembly: GCA_963750965.1. GTDB lineage: Bacteria > Pseudomonadota > Alphaproteobacteria > Rhizobiales > Xanthobacteraceae > CANKHA01. The sequence goes on along the minus strand of CAVVSK010000018.1, from coordinate 77,255 downwards.
TGCAACCGACTGGATCAATCCATCGAAAGCCTAGTGAGAAAACTGGAAGACCTATGAGGGCGTCGCCGAAATCGGGAATCTCGGCCCCGATAGGGTTCGCGGAAATCCCTCCGTCTGCGTCGCGCCGCCCACGCCTCGCCACACGGCGCGGTTGGATACGGTTAACGTGCGCTCATACCACCAATTGGCTGTAGCGGGGCGCCCTCGGAACACGTTGTATTTCGGCAACAACGTCGGAGAAAACGACTACCTGTGGCTTTCTTTTATTGCATGAAGCGCTGCTGATCCGACAATCGCGCTTGTCACGTGCCGGGCGTCTGGGGGCGCCCTCAGTTCGAGCGTGGACAAGGGGGGCGAGGAATGATGAGACCGCGCCAGTTTGTTACGTTGGTGGCATTGTGCGGAACGGTCGCTCTCCCCGCTTGGGGCACTGCCAGGAGCAGCTTCGGTTCGTTCGCCGTCGACACTACTGCAACAGCGATCACGGACGGGGATGCGACAAGCGGCGCAAGCTCTTTAAGCCCTGAGGCTGATGCGCTCGACGCACGGCTGGCAACCACAATGGCGTCCCTCAGTGAGACGGCGACATCAGACCCGGAGCCGGCAGAACCTGCCTTCGGGGGCGTTTCCGCCGCCGAGGTACCCGTCGTCGAGGTACCCGTCGTCGAGGTACCCGTCGTCGAGGTACCCGTCGTTGAGGTACCCGTCGTCGAGGTACCCGTCGTCGAGGTACCCGTCGTCGAGGCCCCGCTGCTTGAGTCTCGTCTGACGCTTGCGCCGGAAACACCCGTGCGGCTCAGGTCCCTGTTCCCGTCTAAGACAGTAAACGACGACCCCCTGCCGCCTGTGCGTCCGGTTGAAACTCCAAACGAATGCCCCGTGCTCGATGCCTGCATCGACGACTATCTCTGGTCGCTGTACGAACGGACGCCGAAAGTCGACACGAATAAGGTGACGGAGCAGATAAAAAAGACGGTCAAGAAGAAGGGCAAAACGCGGACCGTCACCACAACGATTACGAAGTACGTCGTCGGGGACTTCACATGGAAGGATCCGATCGCGGCAGAAAGAGCCGGCATGTCGCTCAAGGATTACGTCATCGGAGGCATGGATCGGGGCTTCAAGCTAAAGCTTTACCGCGCCCTTCGCGCCATAGATGACGCCGGGTTCATGCCGGGTATAACAAGCGCATTCCGCGACGATTACCGGCAAGCGATCGCAACCGGAAACAAGGCTGCGAGCGACAGCTCATACCATGGCGGGAGCCGCCGCGGCGGCTTTGGTCACGGGCTAGCCGCCGATCTCGTGAGCGTCAAGGGCGAGACCCGTCTGGAGCGATGCGCGTCTAGCGAAGCGCTCTGGAAGTGGATCGATGCGCACGAAAAGGAGCTTGGAATCGGGCGCCCCTATCGAGATCGAGACCCGCCGCATGTCGGCCCCATCGATGGCAAGGAATATGTCGCTAAGCGCGCCCGGGCGAACGTACAAACGGCAGGATCACAAACGAAAAAAGCGCAAACGGCAAAATTGGAAACAAAGAAGCACGGGCCGATTAACCGCGACGATCCGGACACAACGAAACGCGCAAGGCCGGAAAAATCCTCGTCGAAGGTGAGCAGCCTGCAATCGCGGGTGACCGTACAACCTTGAAATGACCCGCGCGCAAGGTGTCATACCAGAGTAATCCCACTCCGGTTGCACGCCTGACGTCGCTAAACAGGTGACGGAAGGGAGTTCGGTGATGGCAACGGAGGACCGGTCCTAGTAGAGTGAGCTAGTCGGGTAATGTGAGCGTGCAATGGCTACCACCCATGTCGGATCGATCTGCGCGACGATAGTGGTGGCAGCTGCGGCCTGGAACGTTGCCGTTCAGCCTGCACAAGCCCAATTCTCGTTATGGCCGCAGTTCCGACCTTGGCGGGTCTATCATGCTCCGGTCCGGCATAAGCACCACCACAAGGACACAAATTCCAGACTAACGAAAAAAGCGCCGGCCCAGGACGTGAAAAAGGGCCCGCTACACATCGTAGTCTCGATCGCTGACCAGCGGATCTCGGTTTATGACGATGGGGCGCTGATCGCACGCTCTTCGGTGTCCACGGGGGTCCCCGATCACCCAACACCCTCTGGCATATTCAGCGTCATCAGCAAACAGCGATGGCACCGCTCAAATCTCTATAGCGACGCCCCAATGCCCTACATGCAGCGCATTACCTGGTCCGGCATTGCGCTGCATGCGGGGGTTCTGCCGGGATACCCCGCCTCGCACGGCTGTATTCGATTGAAATGGGATTTTGCCATTCGACTGTGGCATCTCACAAAGCGCGGCACCCGTGTGATCATCGCGCCCAACGATGTCCGACCGGTCGAAATCGCCAATCCTCGCCTGCCGCAAGCGGCGTACGCGCCGCCGAAGACCGCAGCTGTCATTTCGGACAACGCGATGATCGAGGTCGCAGAGGTGCCCTCACTGTCAACGTCCGCGACCGATTCGCAACCGCAACAGGTTACTACCCAAGTTCCAGGTTCGGCACGAAAGACCGCCCCGATCTCCGCTCTTGTGAGCCGTAAATCGAACAAGCTCTTCGTGCGTCATGGCTCCGAGCACCTGTTCGAGGCTCCGGTCACGATCCGGGATCCGGAGGAGTCGCTGGGAACGCACGTGTTTACCCTGATGGGATCGCGGCTTGGGGATGCGGCTTTTCGCTGGACCGTCATTTCGATTCCAGAGAGCTCTCCTCGCGCGGCCCAAGGCTCGACCAGGCGGCCCAAATCGGCAATCAAACACATGGTGGAGACGACCCCACCTGAGCCGTCGCCGGAGAAAGCCAACGCGGCTCTCGATCGCATCGAAATGCCGCCGGATGCGGTTGCGCGCATTGCTGAACTGCTGACACCGGGCTCTTCGCTCATCGTGTCCGATCATGGCATTAGCAGCGAAAGCGGACCCGACACGGATTTTATCGTGGAAACACGGTGAGGTTGGACGCACCGCCCGCGCGGGGTGGTTGAGCGCCGGCATCTCGACCGAGCACGGCAACGTCACCCCGCACGCTGGCACACGGCGGCGACGTGGCTGATGCAGAACGGCGCGCCATTATGGGAAGCGGCGGGCCTTTCTGGGCTGAGCGAAGTCATGTTTATAGGGGTCAGCACAGCGAACGCCATCGGCAGGTGCAGCGCTGCTCCGATAATGCGTCGCGTGCCGAGTCTCCTGTCCAGGCGCAAATCCAATCAGGACGGTTACAAGACTTCGATTGGTTCTCGCGTTGTTTGGTTGTCTAAGCTTGCGCTCTTGGGGTATCAGGCTGGGACCACTTATAGGACATGATTTCAAGGGGACGACGTCTGATGCTGTCCCAATTCAACTGCCCGATCTGCGACGCCAACGTATGGACGCAAGTTGGCACCCATATTTATAGAGCGAGCGACCACGCCCCCAGCGGCCTGTGGTATGGTGATCCTTATGTTGAATTGCGACGGCGCGTGCTGTTCGAGGTCTGGTTTCCAGGAGCCGTTCGGATCGAATTGAAAACGCGCTTTTGCCAGGCGTGCGGGTTTCTGTGCTACAGCCCGCGTCCGACGGACAGCGACATCGCAGCAAAATATGCTTTCCTGCGCGAGACCGAGGTCGATATCGGCGGCCAAAGCCATATATCCGAGACGGGGCTGGCCCTCGACCAAAGTCGAGCGGTGCGAATTTACGGCTGTCTTAATACAGCAGGTGCCATTTCTGGTTCCGGTAAATCTGTTCTGGACGTGGGCGGTGGCAACGGCAAGCTCATGCGTCCTTTCCTCATAGACGGGAGTTCCTGCTGTATAGTCGACTATAATCCCCACCCCCTACCGGGTATCATTCGCTTGGGCGACACGGTGCGAGACGTGCCGGCGGGCAAAAAATTTGATATTGTCACGTGCAGCCACGTCTTGGAACATGTCGCGGACCCCGTTTCATTTCTGAGAGAGATCCGTGGCGTTCTTCGGCTTGATGGCTGTGCGTATTTTGAGGTGCCCCTGGAAATATGGAAGGACGCGCCGATTGCGACTGAGCCTGTAACCCATGTGAACTTTTTCACGCTGCCCAATCTGACATTCGCATTGGTCCGTGCGGGCTATGATGTCCTACAGGCTTCGACCACGGTCGGTAGCTACGGGGACGGTCGCTTGATGGTGATTTGGGCAGTCGCCGGACCAGCTCGCAGTGCTGCCCAACCTGGCCCCCCTGGTAGTAGCGAGACGAGACGGCTAACGAAGCCTGGGCTATTCGACGTTCTGAAAAAACTCTTCCTCATTGAGCCGCGTCTTGAGCGTTCGCTGGTTCCCATTCTGCGGCTTCCAGTGAGGATCATGCGGGCGGTGTTTCGACGCTTCACACGAAGCTAATCGTTTTTGCAAGCACCGCCAAGTTCAACCGGTTGGTTCATCCTCGACGTAATGCGCACAAGGCCAGGGCGGTGCACTCAATGGGTTCAGCTATGTCGTGCGCTGAAGCCCGCCGCCGCTGGAGGGCCTTTAGGGGGCAGCGCGACTGATTGATTGGATTGCAGCCTAGGCCGAGCGAGCGTGTTTATCTTCAGAAGAAACTCTCCAAAGCATCAACGCCCACAAGACGAGGCTCGGGGTATAGGCGACCATCACCCCGAGAAAAAATGCTTGGTAAGTGGTCATGCTCACCTCTCAGTGATGCATCAATCCACATATAAGAGAACAGCAGGTTACTGGCGCTTAAGAAACAGCAGATTACCGCGCGATGCGTACCGTTTTCACCGTGCAGAGCCAGCACATAATGCGGCGATTCTCTATTTAAATAAACGCAAAAGGATCCCCGCTGGTTCCCAATTTACGGGCCGCGAAGAGGCAAAAGCCGCTGGCGTAAATGCTGGGATTCAGCAGACGAGCCAATACCTTGGCTGTGGTGTTATCCACTGATCCAGTTGAAGACTGCTGAGAGGGTGTAAATGATCACCGACAACCACGCAACCGTTAGGGCAACTCCCGAAGTAACCCACAACAACATTAGCATCTTAACAATCAGACCGCCTTTGCGGTCCTGATGATCGGTAGAGTCGTTGTACGTGAGTGACTTTTTTTCCATGGCAAGTTCTGTTGCCAAAGATCAAGCCACGACGAGGTCCAGATCACGACATTTCGGAGGCGGTAAACCTTAACGTTAAGAAACTGTTTGGCGCTTTGTCACGCCGAGATTGCTCTCGGTGCCGTCGGCACGCTTCCAGCCAGCTAGTGTCGTCTTCTGCTGGCGGTGAAAACTTTCATCGCGTCGGAGCTGGCCACCGGCTCGCCCTTTTTAATGACAAGGCCGTTCGCCGCCGGCTAGACCATGATTTGCGGAAGATTTCGACCTACGGTTAGCTCCCGCCCGTCAGGATCTTTGTAGATCACGCTGTAGTCCGGCTGGCTGAAGTTGTTGGACGCACAACGATGGCGCCAGGTAGCCTCATAATCAACGGACCCCCACGTTAAGTGGCGTTATCGTTTCCGTTCCTTTCGCGAGCGGTTATTCGTTCCTGCCGCGCGATATGCTCCTCGCGGTCGCGCGCTAAGCCCTCGCAAGCTTCAGCCATCCGAACCAACTGGGTTGGGTTTCTTCGTTGGACGACCTGGTAGCCAATTGGCGGCATCCTCAGCATGTTGTCTGTACTCTTCTACCTTGCCCATTCGAGCCTCGCTCATCGGCCAGCCAGCAAGGTTAAGAGTGGTCCGCGCCCAGTCGAATAAAATGCTTGTGAGAAATTTTAGCGAGCGTTCGTCGTCTTGCTAGTCGTCCGCTTGGCAATCTATTCGCCTTTGATTTCGGACTGTCCCGCGCTGTCTGTTAGCAGTCTGGCCATCTCGCGAAGTGCTTTGGCCAGTTCCAGGGAGGCCTGGCGGATAGCGGGATTGGAAGCCCGCGTGGCCCTTGTCTCGGCCTCTGCGGCACGTTAGGTATTCTTCCGGTTTGAGTGGCATTGCGCGTGCCTCCTCCAGGCGCAGGCCATTACCAACTTCATATTATAGGCCGAAATAAACGCTCAAGCCGATCCTCGACTCCACATCATTACCGCTATATCCCCGGGGCCGGACTGCGTAATTGCTCGGCCCCACGGCCTCAGGAAGGCCATTTAGCGCAGATTGGATGCAGCCAACACGTAATTGCGGCCATTAGCGGCCACCGCAGCCCTAGCGAAGTGCAGCGGTACACGAGGGAACCCGACCAAGCACGTATGGCCCTTAATGGCATTGCTGCGATCGAAAGTATTTTGGCGGAAAGTTGCGCGAACAGTCATTGGCAACTGGAGTGAAGGTTTGGAAATTTAGGAAAGCCTTTGAAAAGATTGGAGCACGCAAGGGCATGGCGACCCCGGGAGGATTCGAACCTCCCCGTTCGGACGCCCTATTAGGTTCAACGATGTCTTATAAGCGAAGTCAGCTTGAAACGGCGATTACCCGGTTATTCAACCCGGATTCCAAGGAGCCTTCCTCTGAGTTGCGCACGCGCATTAAAAGGCTGCTTGAGCTTGACCGGAACCTCGACCGCAAGCTTCGGTCCCAAGATGCTGAGGAGGGCAGCTTTGCATTTTTCAGCGAAGAGGCCCCCGGCACCGGCGCCGATATTTCATTCTCAGAATACGAAGTGTTCGCTCTGTTAAATGCCCTAAGCATCATGGAACACGGCTGGCCACAAAGCTTCGCGGTGTCCATCATGCGCCGTGTCCGTCCTGATCTAATGAAGGAGCACGCCCGAATTCTCAGGCAAGATCCGCAGAAGCTGTTCGATCGGGAAGCCATACGCGCAAAAGCCCGCCCGGGCGATCTCGCCGTGGACAATACCGATCCGGTATTTCTGACGGTGGTCTCAAAGGGGCACCGCGCTCCGGACGAAACAAAAACTGTGCCGGAATGCGCCGTGTGCCATGGGCTTGAGGCGGTGAACAAATTCCGTCGCCAGACGAGTGCATCGAGTTGGACTATGTGGGAGGTTGCAACGATCGCCCATAGGCTCCGCGAAGAACTAAGAAAAACCGAACCACGGCGTCGGGGTCGGGTATCAATCCCAACTGGCCGTGGGACTAAGGCGCATAAGTAGGGAGTGCCTTGATTTTTCTCATTTGAAGCCTATCTTAGGGTTTCAAATGAGGCCGAGGTCTACATTCTCGGCATGAAACAGTAAGGAAGAGTGTCATGACGTTTGCCGAAAAAAGCTCGGGGCCGCCCGTTTAAAGCCGGGAATCCGGGGCGGCCGCCTGGGTCGAAGAACAAAACTACTCAGATCGTCGAACAGCTGGCAGAAGGGCAGGCCGAGCAGCTGATCCAAAAGGTTTTGGAGTTGGGCTCACGCTGGTGACGTCGCCTGTCTGAAAATGCTGCTCGACCGCCTCTGGCCGCCACGGAAAGGTCAGCCGGTCAACATCGACACGCCTCCGATAAAGACTTCGCGTGACGTGCTCGAGGCCATCGCGTCGGTCTGGACCGCGATTGGAGATGGTCGGCTCACTCCAGACGAGGCTAATGCGCTATCATTGGTCGTCGAGAGCTCAATTCAGGTCATCCAGCTGCACGAAGTTCTGAATCGCATCGACGCCTTCGAACAAAAAGCGAGACCACCGAAATGAAAAAAGAAATTTTAAAACGGCTTGACGCGCTAGAAAGACAACGTATTGAAAATCAAAAAGCGGCAGAGCGACAGTGCTTTTCTCAATGCCGCTTCGCGGATTGTGCCGGCATATTACCTTGGCGGCCTAAAGCCGAAAGAGTGTCCCTGGCAGGGCTATGCCAGAGCACTGACAGTTTCAGAACTCTGACGGTTTTTTTCGAGCGTTTGCACAAGCGCTACAGACTGGAAATGCAGCGGAACTTCGAAGCCGCCATAACGATGCCGTTTGTCGACTATTTTCAGAGTTCCACTATGACGGCTCCTCGCAGGAGGCGTTCGAGGAGGCAATCAAAGAAATGGCAAACCAGCTCCCGGACCAATGGAGAGCTTGGATTACTGAACTGGTGGAAAAAGTAGATTATGACAAGCAAACCCAACAGGAAGAGCGGGTAGAACAGATATTTGAGCAGGCTGGAATTAATGGCCTGCGGGCGAGGCAAGAGCACGCAGTAGGAATGGAGAGTTTGCGTAATTTACGCGTATTTACGTGAGACGACGATGCCGCGTTTGAAAAAAGGAGCCCGCCTCTGGTTCAGAAAGGCCCGCAGCGACCAGCGGGGGAACACCATCACGCGTGGCGTATGGATCATCATTGAAAGCGGACCCGACACGGATTTTATCGTGGAAACACGGTTAGGTTGAACGGCACCACCCGCGCGGGGTGGTTGAGCGCCGGCATCTCGACCGAGCACGGCAACGAGCGAGGCAGTCGGCACGCTGCTTTTCCTCTTGCTCGCGGCGCTTCTTGCGCAGCGCAAAGATTAAGCGGAGGCTGCCACAGAGCTCCCCAACGCCGACACATTGCGACAAATTGGGGAATAATGGGGGCCGGGCGTACGGACGTATCGCGGCCAAATTATTAGCCTGTCTGGTCACGGATCCTATTATAATACGGTCTTATATTGGTGGCGGACCAGGCGTTACGTCGATGAAAACCACCGCGATAGATTGGAGCACAGACACTACCGGAGATTCCATACCGGATGTGCGAAGCCCCGCTTTGTTGGTCAATCCAGATTCCGAAGCGACTTATCCGGGCTTGTTTAACGCCGTCCTAAATGTTTCGCGGGATGCAATCTGGAGCTGGAATAATGACGGCATTATCACCTCCTGGAATCTGGAAGGCGAAAAGCTGTTCGGCTACACCGTCGAGAACATCGTCGGTCAGCCAATGTCGACCCTCTTCTCAGCTGAACGTTGGCAAGAAGCGCGGATGGTACTGGCGGAGCTGAAGAGCGGTAATTGGTACCGCGAGTACGATACGGTAATGCGTCGGAAAGACGGAACGCCGGCGAAGGTAGATCTCACGATTTCATCTATCGTGGATCATCGACAGCACATTCTTGGTGGCGTCTCAATATGCCGGGAACAGCGCCCTCGCCGACAGACCGCAGCTATTCTCGCGCGCCGCGTCAACGAATTGACAGCCTTGTTTGAGTTTTCGGAACGCCTGCAAAACGCGACTGCCTTGTCAGAGGCCTATGAAGCGGCGATTACGGCTGTCTTAAACGCCCTGCAGTGTGACCGGGCAGCGTTACTGCTCTTCGACGAAGCCAGCGTGTTGCGCTTTGTCGCATGGCATGGGTTATCGGAAGGCTACCGCGCAGCTGTTGAAGGGCACTTCCGCTGGAAGCCTGGTGCCCGTAGACCGCAGCCGATCTGCATTCCCGACATTCGAGAGGCCGAGGAGCCCGAGCTGCTGAAGCGCGTCGGGGAGAGCGAAGGCATAAGGGCCCTCGCATTCATCCCTGTGATGCTCGACAACGAAATAATCGGCGAAGTCATGAGCTACTACGATCTGCCGCACCACTTCAATGATGCGGAGGTGACGTTGGCAATGACTGTATCTCGGCAGCTGGCTGTCAGCATCGGTCGTAGGCGTGCCGCTGCCGTGGAGCAAACGCTCACGCGCGAAGTGCAGCATCGGAGCAATAATCTCCTTTCCGTTATTCAGGCCATCGCGCAACGTAGCCTGACGGGCGAGCTGAACCTGGATGAGGCGAGGGAAAAATTCGAGGCACGCCTGCATGCGCTCGCCCGCGCTCACCACAATCTGGTCAAGTCCAACTGGTCGCGAATTCGTCTTGGTGATCTTGTCCGATCCGAGCTGGAGCCGTTTTCAGCGCGCGCAACCATCGCCGGACCGGAAGTCTTACTCGGGCCGCAGCAAGCGCAGAGCTTTTCGCTCGCATTGCATGAGCTCGCCACGAACGCTGTCAAACATGGGGCATTATCCAGCGCGTCCGGCCGTGTCATGGTGGACTGGTCCGTTGGAGAGGGACCCGAACTGGTTTTCTCCTGGCGCGAAGAAGGTGGACCACAAGTCATAAAGCCGTCCCGACATGGATTTGGGACCACTCTGCTGACGTCGACATTTTCGAAGGCATCCTTGGATTATGCACCGAGCGGAGTTTGCTGCCAGGTGAACGTGCCGCTGCAAAATTATTGACTTGTCAGCGCACGCGCGCATTCCCAGGCCGCGACCGCAACCGAAGCGTTCGAGCACAAGGCAATAACTCGCCGCTGATTTGCCGTGCCTGGCTCCAAGGCGACGACCCGAAAGCCCATCTGCGCAGCTGTTACGCTGACCACACGTTCATGCCGCCGCGTTTCTCCTTCCCAGGCCTCGTGTGAAGTCGGCCCGCCCCGGTCCCCACCTGACCGGGGCCGCTTTTGGAGTGTCCTAATTATGGCAAAACCAGCCAGTACCCGCTCGGGGGTACTGTGTCCTAAGTCCTAAGCCACCGTAGTCCGTATGATGCGGCAGCCTCGGGTGCTGCCTTCAACGCAGCGATTTGCACCTCTATTTTTGACGGATGCCATAGATCGTCGGCATCAAGGAAAGCAACGATTTCGCCGCGCGCGTGTGCAAGGCCGATATTCCTAGCCGACGCAACGCCGCCGTTCGGCAAGCTGAAGATCCGAATACGCTGGTCAGTAAGGGCTACAGCTTCAACAATTGATACAAGACACAATCAGTCTTTCAAAATTAACCTTATTTTAGCTCAATACCTAAGATACGCGGAGCGTGCATGCTACGCGTACTGAGTGCGGGCGGAGCGGGATTTATTGGCTCTCATCTCTGCGATCGCCTTCTGAGGCGGTCAGACTTGGAGGTTTGCGTTGTCGTGGACAATCTCTGGACGGGGCTGCCGCAGAACATAGCTCACATCCAAGACCGGAGATTTCATCTTGTAAGAGCAAACGTCGAAGACTTTCGATCGGATCAACCTTTCGACGAAATCTACCACCTTGCTTCTCCTGCCTCCCCCCGTGGTTAGCGTGCCGAGCAGGAAAAAGCCGCGCCTTGGCTGCATGTAATCGTGTTTATACGCCACCAGTGCCCAATTGGCGCGAAAGCCTCGCTTGTGTTAGTGATAAAGCTTCAATGTCGCTTCAGGAGGGTGCTTTGGCGTCAGCCTTGACCGATGAAACGATCCAGTACGGACGCGAGTTTTTCGCAGGCATCGCAGAAGGCTCGCGCCGCTCAGCTGACGAGGTCGTGGCTCTGATTTTCACGATCTTCTCTCCAAACAGCATCGTTGATGTCGGTGGTGGCGCGGGCTACTGGGCTGCAGCGTTCCTAGAACGTGGTGTGCGCGACGTACTGACGATTGATGGCCCTTGGGTGCCACAGGCAGCTCGCGTGATTCCGGCTGACCGTTTCCTAGAGCACGACCTTTCCCAACCACTGACGCTTGACCGCAATTTCGACTTGGGGCTGTGTCTCGAAACCGCCGAGCACCTGCCGGCCACCGCAGCGCCCGGACTTGTTAGGGCGCTGACTGATGCGGCACCCGTGGTGGTCTTCTCCGCAGCACAGCCGGGCCAGGGTGGAGACGGGCATATCAACGAGCGGCTTCCCTCTTATTGGGCAGGCCTGTTCGCCGATCGAGGCTACGTCTGCTATTCAGACCTGCGGACGCGCATCTGGAACGATGAAGCTGTCGAAGTGTGGTATCGTCAGAACCTTCTGTGTTTCATCAGGCAGTCCGAACTCCACCGGTGGCGCGACGTTCTCAACGAGCCGAGGAAGGTGGGAAGCCCGCTGCTAGATGTCGCCCACCCCGATCTTGTTCTTCGGCACCAGCTTCGAGCCGAACGTCTTGAGTCCTATGCGCAGCGCCTGGAGCGAGACCTCCAGCGGACCCAGTCCGAACTGGCCAGGGTCGAACACTCGCGTGTCTGGCGAGCCTGGCAAAAGGTGTCGCGCCCGCTTCAACGGCTGCGAAAGATAAATCCATTGACCTCGCCGAGGTAATTGCTTGCTATGACAGAGATGATCATCGAACAACTGCTCAAGGACAAGCCGGCATTCCACGCATGGCCCGACGGCACACCGGCCAACTGGTCCGTGGCAGGTGATGTGCTCCGCTTCCTCACCGACCTCGTCAAGCCTGGCATGAACACCCTGGAGACCGGCGCGGGTCAGACGACCGTGGTGTTCGCCGTGCGCGGCGCCAACCACGTCTGCATCACGCCCGACACCGCGCAGGCCGAAAGAATCCGGGCTTACCTCGAACCTCTAGGCACCGGCAGCTCGGTTCGCTTCATCCATCAGAGTTCCGATGAAGCGCTGCCTTCCGGCTGCCATATTCCCGAGCGATTGGACCTCGTCCTGATCGACGGCGCGCATCGGTTCCCATTTCCGATCCTGGACTGGTATTACACTCAGGCGCGGGTGCCGGTCGGCGGCATGATGATCGTCGACGATATTCGGATGCCGTCTGTCCGTATCCTCTACGACTTTCTGAATGGCGAGGACGAATGGGAGCTGGTCACCGCATTTGAAGTCACAGCCGCCTTTCGAAGAGTGAAGGAGACGGTTTGCGTTTGGGATTGGGCCGATCAGCGCATCAACAAGCCGCATCTTGATCGCATCAGCCAAAAGGCACAGAACGGATCCGAATCGAAGGACCTACTCTCCGTATTCAAAGTGTGGCTGGGGCGAGGCTCATGACCGCGCTACCCGGAATCTTAGATGTGCGCGGGATCAAGCCCAGGATGAAGCGTATATCCAAGCAGGTCCTTCGTCGGTCCGCAGCCATTTGGGAGGAGACCCTCCGAAAACTGAAGAAGCCACGTGCCCGCCGCACCGAACGACTGTTCTGCTCCCAGCCGTTCGAGCGTTTCGAGGTGCTCGGCGGCGGCGGGGACCGTGGCGACGTCTACTTTTGCTGCCAGAACTGGGTCACGCGCTCGATTGGGAATGTGGTGGAGACATCGGTCGACCAAGTATGGAACGGTAAGTCCGCTAGGGAATTTCGACGCTCCATTCTGGATGGCACGTTCGACTATTGTCGGGAGGACATTTGCCCCTACCTCCAGCGCGTAGATGGCCCCGTGCAGCGCGTCGAGGACGTCACTGACTCCGACCTCCTGGAGATTATCCGCAAAGAGTTGACGGTGGTGCCGTTCGGTCCCAAGGATATCATCTGCTGCTTCGACCAGTCGTGCAACCTATCCTGCCCGACTTGCCGCACCCATGTTATCATGGAGACCGAGCACGAGGGAGCCATCGTTGATATCCAGAAGCGGCTGGAGGACGAGGCCTTGGCGGACGCGCGCCTGCTCTACATCACGGGCTCCGGCGATCCCTTCGGCAGCCCCTACTTCCGGCGCTGGCTGCAGACCATGAAACGCTCCTCAATGCCCAAGCTGGAGCGGCTTCATCTCCACACCAATGGACTGTTGTGGACGCCGCGCATCTGGGCCTCTATCCCGGCAGAGACACGAGCGCTCGTTAAGGGGGCGACCATTTCGGTCGACGCCGCGCGGCCGGACTCCTATGCCGAAAACCGTCGAGGCGGCGATTTCGAGACTCTCCTGAAGCGTCTTGCCTTCATCGCCGACCTGCGGCGGGATGGCCCACTCGACTATCTCGAAATACACATGACTGTCCAACTTAACAATTTCGAGGAGATGCCGGACTTCGTCGAGCTTGGCCGGCGTCATGCCTGTGACAGGGTGACGTTCCACCAGATGCTCGACTGGGACACTTTCACTAGCGAGGAGTACGACGCCCGCGCCGTCCATCAGCCGCACCATCCGAGGCATGCAGCCTTTCTCGCGATGCTGCACAGCGAGGCACTCAAAGATCCGCTCGTCAACCTTTCCAACCTCACGGCACTTGCCGCCAAAACAGCCCCGCGCACTTCGGCCGATGCAAACGTCTGACGCGAATGCCGCAGCTGCACGTGTGAGCAACGAGGGGGCGCAGGCGGAAGCGCTCGCCACGGACGGCGCTACCGTCCACCTCCTAGATCCGCAGCCGCCGCTTGCCATTTATTTCCACGAGTGGCGTACGCTTTTCGCTATGGCGCGTGAGCAATTTTGGTTTCTCCCGGCGATGGTCGTGCTCGCGCTCTTGACGTCGCTCTTCGAGGGCGTCGGCCTCACCCTCATTGTTCCGTTGGTGCAGTCGCTCGGCCAAGAGGCGGACCGCCCATGTCGGGAGGCTATCTCGACTTCCTTCAGGGTTTGGTCAGCTCGATTCCTTCCGCGGACCGGACGGTAACGGTGCTCGGCCTAATGTTCGCTGCGATCTTGGCGAAGAGCGTCTTCAGCTACGCCAACATGGCCCTTCTGGGGTTGGTCTACGGCAGGATAAGCCACCGGCTTCGCACCGCGATTTTCAATCGCATCGTCTCAACTCCCCTCGCGACATTGGAGCGCCGGCAGTCCGGCACGTTGCTTAACACACTCAACAACGAGACGTGGCGAGTGACCGATGCGGTCAACCAGATCTTCGTGATCATCACGAGCCTTTCGACGGCGATCGTCTTCATCGCGCTGCTCTTGCTCCTCAATTGGAAGATGGCTCTCCTTGCGATCGGATGTCTGTCCCTCATCCCACTGGTGGTGCATCTGGTCTCCCGGCAGGCAAAGGCACTCAGCAAGGTGGCGCTGGAAACCAACGAGACCTTGGCCCAGCAAACCTGGTCGGCCATCAACGGCCTACGAACCATCCACACCTTTGGTCGCGAAGCCTACGAGCAGGAGCGGTTCAACAGAATTTCCGATCGGGTTCGTCATCTGTTTCTGAAGATGGCGCTAGTGAACATGATCAGTGGCCCGATCACCGAGATCGCGGCCACCGGCATCATCGCTCTGCTTGTCCTTCTCGTAAGCGCCAACCCCGGTGGTGTGGCCACGCTCGTCGCCTTCGTTGCGATACTCTACCGGCTTCAGCCTCGCCTCATGACCTTGTTCTCGGCTCAATCGCAGCTGGCGAGCCTCGACGCTTCGATCGCGGCCGTCGGCGAACTGCTTCAAGGCGAACTGGAAAGCCGCATCTGTAATGAGATGCAGCCGGTCATCCACGGCCCGGTATCCTTTCGCAACGTGACGTTCCGCTATGGGGACGCCAGCGTGCCGGCGGTCCACGAGTTCTCTTTCGAGTTCCCAAGCAAGGGAATCGTGGCGATCGTCGGCGCCTCCGGCGCCGGCAAGTCAACACTGCTGGACCTGATCCTAGGATTTCAGACCCCCGAATTGGGAGAGATCCGGGTCGGTGGACTAGCCTTGACAGAAGCCATCGCGCCCGCGTGGCGGCGGCGAACCGGCGTGGTCAGTCAGGATCCCTATGTATTCGATGACACGGTGCGAGCCAACATTCTGTACAGCCGCCCCGATGCCTCCGACGCGGAAGTGGTCCGGGCGGCCCAAGCCGTCGCCGCCGACGAATTCATCCGCTCCCTTCCTCAAGGGTACGACACTCGCATCGGCGAGCGGGCGGCTAATCTGTCCGGCGGTCAGAGACAGCGGATCGCGCTCGCGCGCGCTCTTTTGCGTGATCCGGATCTCCTGTTGCTTGACGAGGCGACCAACGCCCTCGACGCAATCACCGAGGCCGAATTTCAGGTGGCGCTTAAGAAGTTCGCCAGCAACCGGGCGGTGGTGGTGGTGGCTCACAAGTTAAGCACCGTCGAAGTTGCCGATCATGTGATCGTGCTGCAAAATGGGCGGATCGCCGAGCAGGGTCACCCGGCCGTCTTGGCCCAGGCGGACGGCCTGTTTGCCGACATGTTCAGCGCGGCCGAACCGCAGCAATTGAAGCGCTCGCATGCCGTAGGCGCCAGGGCGACATGAGATTCCTCCACGTCAGGACGGGATCCCAGCGGGCAGACGAGGCGATCGCGCGCGCGGCGATCGATTTTCGCTCCGTCCTGGGCGGACGACGCTACCGGAAATTCGTAATCGTCGGCACGGCCCGTACCGGCTCGACTCTCTTGCTCAGCCTGCTGAACGCGCACCGCAGTGCGCTTGCCTTTGGCGAACTGTTCCGTGGCGACGGCCGTATAGGCTGGGACACGGCGCCTTTCCTCACGCGCCAGAGCCCGCGTTTGATGCGCCTCCTCGAAACAAGACCCCTGGACTTCCTCGAGAGCGAGGTGTTCTGCAGATGGCCACGCGAGATCGGCGCCGTCGGCTTCAAGCTCTTTTACTATCACGCGCGGGATGGTGCTCTGGCTGCTATATGGGACTACATCAGGAGCGAGCCCGAGATCCTCATCGTCCATATCAAACGCCTCAACATACTCGAGCAATATTTGTCCCTGACCGTTGCACACGCTACCAATATCTGGTCGACCTCTGGCCGGCCCTCCGCTGCCGCCGATCCGATCCGACTCGATCCGGATGATTGCCGAGAACATTTCGAAAAAGTGCGCGCGTACGAACGTGATTGCGAAGCGTTATTTGCGGGACGACAGGTCGAAACCGTGACCTACGAGGAACTGGTCGTTGACAGGTCCGAGGTTATGCGGAGGATCTGCGCTCAATTGGGATTGCCTGCCGAACCTGTTGAAGCGCGCACTGTCCGACAACGCACGCAGCCGCTATCCCATGCCATCGCCAACTACGAGGAGTTGCGCGCCTGTTTTGCCGGCTCCGACTGGGAGGACTTCTTCCGCCGATGCGACACCGCGGCTGCCGGGCAGAAGGATACCTGACGATGGCCGCGGAATATCAGGAAACCGACAGGCGCATTGTCGACTACGAGTGCTTTTGCCTGGATCAAGAAATCATCGATCCCTCTCGGTTCCGCCCGCTGTTCATTCGCGGTCCTCGGCCATTCAGTCTCGAGACGGGCGCCTATTTCGTGTGCCTGGGAGCCGCACAAACCTTCGGCCGTTTCTGTCCACGTCCTTTTCCAACCCTGCTCCAGGATCGCCTCGGGCTGGCGGTGCTCAATATCAGTCATGGGGGGGCCGGACCCTCGTTCTTCCGCCACGATAACGATCGTCTCCTCAATTATCTGAACGGCGCCCAATTCGTGGTTCTGCAGGTGATGTCCGGCCGTTCAGAGGGGAACTCACTATTCGAAAGCAGAGGCGTCGGCCACTATAAACGTCGATCGGACAGCGCCGAAATGACGAGCGAGGCTGCATTCGAAGAGTTGCTCCGAACCAAGTCCCGCACAGTCGTTGCTCGTATCGTGGAAGAAACGAGGGCCAGCTGGCTCGCGAGCTACAAGAGCCTTCTCGCCAAGTTGGCTTCGCCCACCGTCCTCTTCTGGTTCTCAACCAGGAAACCGGATCATCGGAATCGAAGTGATGGAGTGCGGGGGCTTTTCGGCGACTATCCACAACTGGTCAACGGGGCCATGCTCAAGGCGTTGCGGGCAGAATGCGACTACTTCGCCTCATGCGTGTCACGGAGAGGGCTGCCGCAAACGCTGGTCGACCGGGAGTCGGGAGAGCCGGTCATCATCTCCGACCCCTGGACTTCCGCGCCTTGGGAAAAGAACTGGTACTATCCAAGCCCAGAGATGCATGAGGACGCCGCGCAGGCCCTAGAGCGGCCATGCAGGAAAGCTGCGGGGTTGGCTCCCGCCCGGCGTGGCTGGTGGCGGCCGTGAGGTGGAAGTCGCACCCGCATATGGCTCTTCACGACCGGCGGGCAAACCGCCGGTGGAGGGCGCCTTGATCCGATGAGACATCTGATCATCAGCCGCGAACTCCCGCCCGCGAATTATGCTGCGGGCGGCATCGGCGCGTACATCGCTAACATCGTGCGACTGCTGGCTGAGCGGGGAGACACTGTCTACGTGATCGGTGAAAGGTGGTCGGGCGCTCCGCACGAGCGGGAAGTGCTGTGCGATGGCCGCTTGATCATCCATCAAATCGGCAGTGAGGACGTACCCCGACCCTTAGAGGACCACGACGCAGCCCGCATGCGTAGAGAGCTGGAGGGTCTGAAGGAGACAAGCTTTCCGGCACAGTGGTTCGCCTGGAGCGCGGGATTCCTGATTGAGAGACTGGTCCAAGAGGAAAGGATAGACGTCATCGAGGCGCAGGAATGGGAAGCGCCCCTCTATTATTTCCTGCTGCGTCGTTCGATTGGCCTCGGTCCGAAGCGCAAGCCGGCCTGTATCGTCCATCTGCATTCGCCGAGCGCCTTCATCCACCACTATAATGGTCCTCTCTCAGCGCCCCCCGGCCTCGCCACCGTGAAACGGATGGAGGAGTTCTGCATCCAATCGGCGGACACGCTGCTTTGCCCGAGCCGCAGCCTTGCCGCTCAAGCCGCCAAACGTTATCAAATACCGCCAGATCGGATCCAGGTCATTCCGCTTCCCGTCGGGTTCATTCCGCGCATCGATCGCGATGAGAGTGTATGGTCGCACGGCGCGATCTGTTTCGTCGGACGGCTGGAACCGCGAAAGGGCGTAATCGAGTGGGTAGATGCGGCCACGCGCGTCGCTCGGCGGCAACCGGCCGCGCATTTCGATTTCGTCGGCGCCGACAACTGGAACCTCAAGAACCCGCTGGTGGCGCAGATCGGAGACGAGCTGGCGCCCCGGTTTCGCTTCCACGGCGCAAAATCGAAGGAGGAGATCGCCGTCTACCTTGCCCGGGCGAACGCGGCCGTCGTGCCTTCTCGCTGGGAGAATTTTCCCAATGTCTGCATCGAGGCGATGAGTTCTGGCCTCCCCGTCATCGCAACTCGTGTCGGTGGAATGGTGGAATTGGTCGAGGATGGCCGCAGCGGTTGGCTGGCCGACGACGCCGGAGTCGCCGGCTTGGCCGATAGCCTCGCGACTGCTCTCGAACGCTGTCTGTCCACTCCTCCGGAGCAGAAGGCGGCGATGGGTGCCGAAGCGGCTCAAATGGTCCGCCGTATCTGCGACAACGACGCCATCGTCGAGGCTCATCAACGATTCCGCAGGTCGGCAGCGCGACAAGGGTCGTTTCGCACGTCGATCACTGATGACACGAGGGCTGCCGTCGCGCCGTCAAACGTGGTAATTCTGGCTCCGTCGCTCGACAATGTAGAGCACCTGGTACGGACCCTCGCCGCGCAGACGATGCCTCCGCAAGCGGTCGCTGTTGTCTATCGAACACAAGCACCTCAGGCCCAGCTTGATCGGCTTCGGGTCGATGCGGCGACACATCTCGTTTTGCATCATGCGCCGAACCTGGTGGGGCCTCAGGGATGGAATGAGGGAGCGATGCTTCTCGCTTCGCGCCCTGTACCGGGCTTCTGGTTGTTTCTGGACCACGCCGATACGCTGGCGTCCGACTGCCTGGAACAAATGGCGACCGTCTTCGCGAGCCGGCCGGAGGTCGGTATCGTTACGCCTTGGACCGACCGCCTTGGGCCGAAGCGTTGTTTGGACGCACGCCCATCGCCGGCGCTTTCACAGCAGATGATCGAGAACGACGTTGCCCCGGCGAGCGGATTCCGCGCGCAGGCGATCGGAGCGGGACCGCCATTCCGCGCCGGTCTCCCCCGTGAATATGACGTCTGGGCGCTCTCCAACGACTTGATCGCAAAAGGCTGGGCAGCGGTCACAATACCGTCCCTGCTCGCGCGGCGCGCAGCGATCCCGGGGCCTACAAGCTGGGTACAGGACTTGGCGTTGCGTGCCATTCGCGCAGAAGCGCTCTCCGCCTTCGACAGCGAAGCCAACCGGGTCGCTCTCCAGATCGTGGATTCCTATGTTCCGCTGGTTCAGCGCTCTCGCGAGCGAGATAAACTACTTCGGCGGCTCGTACTTCGCGTATTGGAAGCGATCCTCCTCCGCGATGTCGTACATCGCTGTCTGGCGTTCGCGAAGCGGCGGTTGACACGAGTAGGCATGGAATCATGATCGCCGCTGACGTGAAATCCTCTCATCTGATTTCTGTGGTCCTCTGCACCCGTGACCGTGCAGACCTATTCGACAAAGCGATAGCCAGCGTCGTCGCCCAAGACTTTCCCAAAGAAGAGTACGAGATCGTCGTGGTCGATAATGGTTCGTCCGACCACACCGCGGATGTCGCCAGAAGCTACGCCGCCCAGGCCAATGTGCACTACATGCGCGAGGAGCGGGTTGGCCTCTGCATTGCGCGCAATACTGGCTGGCAGGCCGCCCAGGCTCCCTATGTCGCGTTGTTTGACGACGATGCCATTGCGCGGCCCGGTTGGCTGGCCGCGATCGCCGACGCTTTCCGTCATTCGCCCGGAACAGTGGGTGTGATCGGTGGACGTGTGGATCCGATCTGGCTCAGCCCGCGTCCTTCCTGGCTCGCAGACGATATTGCCGCAGCCCTGACGATCGTGGACTGGGGAGCAGATCAGAAACTGATCACCGATCTTCGGCGGGAGTGGCTTGTCGGCGCCAATATGGCCGCGCCGAGAGCGATAATCGCCGAGGTCGGAGGATTCCACCCGTGGCTCGACCGGGTTGGAACCAACCTGCTTTCGAGCGGCGACGTACACCTTCAAATGGAGATCTTGCGGCACGGCTACCAGTGCCTTTATGTCCCAAACATGGCGATCGAGCATCTCGCACCGCCATCGCGCCTTTCGCAAGCCTGGTTCACCAAGCGCTTCTATTGGCAAGGCGTGTCGGACGCGGTGATGGAAATTATCGAGGATTCCCCCTCGAATGCACGCCGACTGAAGCTCGCCGCCAAGAGGCTCGCGCGCCTCGGCGCCTCGCCGAAACGGATCAAGGCCCTGTCTTTGCCGACGGTTGATCCCGCCACTTTCAGCGCGAAATGTATTGCTCTCATCGATATTGGATATGCGGCAGGGATTCTTGGTGCGGCGGGACGCTGATCGTCCGATCCAGGTGCGCCTGGAACACACGCTTTACAGGCATTGGGGCGGTCGTAGCGGATATCCTCGCTTCATCGACTATCTCGACCCGGTGCATTTCCGTGCCACGAAACATGGCGCGGCGGACAACGATGAGGAGTGTCCGCTCTGGCTGCGTCCGATGAAGCCCTGGCTGGTCCGCTCACTTAGACGGCGGCGTATGAAGTGGTACAAGCTGAGCGATCTCAACGCAGAGCTGGATGCCCTTTGCGAATGTCTGCTCGGAAAAGTTGACGTCATCCATTTTCTCGACGGCGAGCATTCCGGCCAGTTCCTGCCCCACCTGTTGCGGCTTGTCAGCTCCGGGGTACGGACCGTAGCCACCTTCCACCAACCGCCTAACCTGCTTGAAAATATTCTAGACCCCGGACTGCTGCGTTACTTCGATCATATCGTGCTAATGTCTCCGTCGCAGCGGCCGTATTTCGACGGATTAATGTTGCCCGACAAGATTTCAGTAATCCGGCACGGCGTAGATACCGACTTCTTTCGTCCCGGCCTGCGGAAAGAGCGGCTGGGTCCGCTGCGGTGCATCACCGTAGGCCAGTGGCTTCGCGATTGGCGAGTGTTTCGTTCGGTCGCGCAGCGCATGCCTTCGATCGAGTTCCACGTGGTGACGGGGCACGAGACGGGCGCAGAAGATTTGCCAAACGTCTACCGGTATCAAGGCCTCGACGATGAGGCGCTCGCCTCGTTGTATCGTGCGTCGGACATCCTATTCCTGCCGCTGCAAAACTCGACTGCCAACAACTCTCTCCTGGAAGGAATTGCCAGCGGACTGCCAACTATCACCACGGATCTGACATCTACGCGAAGCTATCTGTCCGGAGACGAGGCTATACTGACACCCGTGGGCGATGCTGACGCCTCAATTGTCGCCCTCGAGCGGCTAATGGCCGATGCCGTACTCAGATACAGAATGGCCACGCTAGCGCGAATTCAGGCCGAGACGCTGAGCTGGCAACGAGTAGCGAAGCAGTACGAGTCGCTGTTCGCTGCGCTCTGCTCGTGATTGCTCGACCTCCACAGCTTTGGGCACACATTACGCTCATGTTGTGGTATAGTAGCTTGATTCCGGAAGGACTACCTGATGTCGATTGGGTACTAGAGAGAACGACTGTTTGATCCGCGACTCGAGTTCTGTAGCCACCGGGTCGGTCTCGTGCGAGCGCGACCCGTGGCCCATCAGTTGCAACAATGGCTAGTAAGTGATCGTATCGAGCATCATGCAAACGTCGAATTCTGATCTGAAAGACCTCACACGGCCTACGCCGAGCAGAGAGAGGGAGCTCCTCGTGGCCGCTATCTCACGCCTCAGCTAAAGCGTTTGGAGGCAGAGTTGATCGAGGTCATGCGTGAGGTTGTCGCTGAATTCCGCAATCCGGTCTTTCTATACTCGATAGGGAAAGACTCGACCGTCATGCTTCATCTCGCCCGGAAGGCCGTCTATCCCGACAAGCCTCCATTTCCGTTTCTGCATATAGCCACGTCAGCGCACCGGCCCGCGGCGAAAAGGCGACCCGGCCCTTTTCTCGGTAATCACTCAGACGAGAAACCGCAACGATAGCGCTGCCAACCACAGAGATTCCTCGTGGATACCACTCAAGGCGCACGACGCGGCTTGGCTGACAAGGAAGGAAACGAACAATGAGCAGTGAGGAAACCGAAATCCGCTCTCTGATTGAACGTTGGGCGAACGCGGTGCACGCCGGCGACATTGACGGCGTTCTTGCCGATCACACCGAAGACATCGTGATGTTTGACGTGCCACCCCCAAACGAAGTGCGAGGCAAGGCAGCCTATCGCGACACGTGGCCGCCCTTCTTCAAGTATCAGGTAAAGGGCGCCGCATTCGAGATCGTCTCTCTCGACGTCACCGCCGGGAACGATGTTGCCTTCGCGCATGCGCTGCTCCGTTGCGGGACCGACGAGGAGCTCAAGAAGGATCCTGACAACCGCCTCCGTCTCACCATCGGGCTCCACAAGCTGGACGGCCGGTGGGCGGTCGCGCACGAGCATCACTCGTTTCCATTGCGACCATCAGAATAACCAACGAGGACGGTGCATCCCTACGCAAAAGAACATGCGCACCAAGTCGAGTAGAGAAGAGGGGTGCACCATGCTGCTGAGAACAAGAGTCTGAAACTGTTCGGCTGCTTTTTTATTTCGAACACAGCGCCCCCAACGATGCGACTTCGTTTGTTGTACAAGCCCTGACGCCGCGCATCACGATCTTGGTCTGCCGATTAGTAATCGAGACATAAGGGCGATGGGACGGCCCGCGCAATCCGGTTTAGCGGCCGCCCGCAGCGGGGGCTAAATGGCTTCTCCGAAGGCAGATTAAACGGGGGCTTTCTCAGAACGCCCACAAGACTAGGATTTCCTGGTCAGGCTCGTGGTGCAACGGCGCATTTTAGCACCCGCCATGGGCGGGCTAAGTCATTCCTACGGCCGCGGCTTCCATAAATGGGTGGCGGCAAGGTTGCTTCTCTCGACAGAATCCAAGTTGGCATACCGGGCGTGGTAATCGTAAAACCTTAGTACGACGTGTCACCCCATGCGCCGCTTAAGTCAGTTTTTTGGGTTTATCGCTAAATAGACGAGGGAAGCGCTATGTCCGAGGACGATCTAAAAGCTGAACTCGAACGCCTTCGCAACGAAAACGCAGAACTCAAGAAGGGGGCGTCTTCCGGCATACGAATGAAGATTAGCGAAAAGGGAGCAGTCTCGGTTTACGGAATGGGACGCTTTCCTGTCACCTTGTATAAGGAACAGTGGTTGAGACTCTTGAACATGTCGGATGAGATTCGTGCTTTCATTGCCGAGAATGAAGCACAATTGAAGACGAAGAAGTAGTTGTAGCTCAGGAAACCCGAGCTTGCGCCTGACCACTGTCGTTCTAGAATGAAAGAAAAAATTCGACGGGAGGACCAAATGAGCGTTGCGAACGAAGCGGCCGCCGCACCACTGGCCGGCAATGAGCGTGATCCGGAAATCATTCCGCTCCGCACGCAGCTGGCGTCCAAGGGGCATACCAAGCACCTCCTCGCCAAGACCGACATGATGACCATGCATATCCATTGCTATGCGCCGAAAGGCGGCGAGAACGGTCTGCATGCGCATGTGAAGGAAGATCACGTCTTCATATGTCTACAAGGTGAAGCGGTGTTCCGCGGGCTTCATAGGGAACTGCCCGCCCTTAAGAAGCATCAGGCCATCTTCATCCCGAAGGGCTGCTACTATTCGTTCTCCAACGAGACCAACGAGCCCTGCATCCTGCTCCGTTTCGGCGCGAGCCCCGACGGTTACGGCAGCGAGCGGCTCGATCCCCAGGGCAAGCCGATCGCCGGCCGCGCACACAAGGAAGGCGCGGTCGCACCGGTCCTGATCGAGGGCGCATTTTTCGAATAATAAAAGTTAGAGCTCCGGGGGCCTTCGTCATGACGATAACGCTTACCCGATGGACGGCTTGCGGCGCTGCTGTCCTCGCGCTTCTGCTCACCACGTCGGCTCTGCCGACTCGCGCGCAAGACGCGGAAACTTTTTACAAAGGCAAGACGATCGATCTTTATATCGGCTTTTTTGTCGGCGCTGGTTACGACCAGCGCGGCCGCTTGCTGGCCCGGCATATGGGCAAATACATCGCAGGCAATCCCACCATCGTGCCCAAGAACATGGAAGGCGCCGGCAGCCTTAAGCTGGCCAACTGGCTGAAAAGCACCGCCCCGCGCGACGGCACGGCTTTCGGCATTATCGCGCGCGGCGCCGGGTTCGATGCCTTGTTCGGCAACCAAGCCGCGGCATTTACGGGCCCCGAGTTGAACTGGATTGGGACCCCGAGCAGCGAAACCAATATCTGCGCGGTAGCGGCCTCGGCGGGTATCAACAGCTTCGAGGACACTTTCGAGAAGCGCGTCATCGTCGGCGCTGTCGCCGGCGGCGACAGCGGCGAGCTACCCGCGGCAATGAATGCAGTGTTCGGCTCTAAGTTCGACATCGTCTCCGGCTACAAAGTCAGCGGAGACGTTTCGCTTGCGATCGAGCGCGGCGAAGTCCAAGGCCGCTGCGGGTGGTCATGGTCTAGCATCAAGAATACCCATCAGGCGTGGGTTGACGACAAGCGGTTGAAACTTTTGCTCCAGTTCGGGTTCAAGAAGCACGCGCAGTTGCCGGACGTGCCGCTGGTGCTCGACATCGCTAAGGACGAGAAGCAGAAGCAATTGCTCAAGCTGATCATCGCGCGTCAGCTGTTCGGCTGGCCTTTCGTCGCGCCGCCGGGCGTTCCAGCCGACAGGATCGCGATTTTGCGCAAGGCCTTCATGCAGACGATGGAAGATAAAGAATTCATCGCCGAGGCGGCCAAACAGAAAATCGAGGTCGAGCCCGTTCCGGGCGAGGAACTGCAGCGGATGATCACTGAACTCTATGCTACCTCTCCGGACATGGTCGCCGAGGCTAAGCGGCTTTCCGGCGCGAAGTAATGCAGCCTTAGGTTCGTGGCGGCCGTCCTAGCCGAACCACACATTCGCCCACAGCACCCCCGCCGGCACGGATCGCCGCACGTTGCAATGGTTTGACCATCATTACGGAAAGGTGCGGCCCGCGGCGAGGGTACTCAGTAAGCGGCAACGGGGTCCTTCATTTGCAACCCTCGCCCGAACTCGCTGCACCTAAACGAAATCTTCTCCGGACGGGCGGCTTTCCCCTTACAGCTTCTCATGCATTCGGCTAAACCTAACGCCAATCCGCTTTTCTCACGGACCCGAAATGACGCGGCCAGTTGTCATGCCTCCAATTCGTGGCGTCCTCGAAACGGCCCTCTATGTCGACGATCTCGACCGCGCAGATAGATTTTACGGGGATGTTCTTGGCCTAGCGCCGCTATTTGCCGACGACCGGATGCGAGCTTTCGCCGCGGGAGATCGCAGCGTGCTCCTGCTGTTCCAACGCGGCGCTTCCCTTGAGCCGGTAATTATGCGCGGCGGTACCATCCCGCCGCACGACGGTAACGGTCCACTACATGTGGCCTTCGCAGTCGATACGGCGGAATTGTCCGAGTGGGAAAAGCGCCTCGGCGCCTGCAATATCGTCATCGAAGGCCGAACCATATGGCCGCGCGGCGGACGCAGTATTTATTTCCGCGATCCCGACGGGCATTTGCTTGAATTGGCAACGCCGGGTCTGTGGAAAATCTACTGACCGAAGTCTACAGAGGCGGCATGCCCCGCGTACGGCCACGTGCATTTGGCTAGGACGATTTAGGGCCGGGCGCAGACCCCACTGCTCCAGGCGAGACTTGCCACCTGAGCTTCTCCACTGACGATAAATGCAGAGTTTTATTGCGAGTTCGCAACTCGGTAGAAAAACGTATTTCATCGCGACTTCGCAACTCGGTAGCTTTTCTAAAGCTTCGAAATCTGCCAGAGAGGTCCTCTACATTAGAAAATTAACTGACCTCGCCCAATCTGAAGTGCTCTCAGATGATGTGGTTCGGGAATTGGTTAAGCCAGGAGTTGTTGTTCGCGGCTTGGATGGCAAGCTTACCCACCAAGTCATCGTAAGGCCGCTTTTCGGCAAAAAACGGAAGCGGTATGCTTGCCTAAGCACCGACGGACTCTCGACAGCTTAGGGTGTTGCGCGGGAAGCGGCCACGTCGGACAGAGTGCCCCTGCGGCGAGAAATACCTCGTGTTCGGTCGCCGCTATGAAGCGCCTCCGCACACTCACTCAAACTGATGTTCTTCCCGATACGCCGCTCCGTCTCAGTACTGCCGCATCTATCCCCAACTCTATCAAACCAGCGGCGTCAGCAGTTTGTTGGTAGAAATCAGTGGTACTTGGTGGTTGAATGAAACCTCAGGCGTTGCAGGCTCTCATGGCGACTTCACTCCTGTTCACCGGCCACATGATCGATCGGCCCGACCGAACCGAGCCGCGGTTCCCCGCTACACTCGAGACGGCCGCGCGAGCGCGCATAGCGAAGGCTGTTGAGTCTTATACACCTAGCTCAAGCAATCATCTGCAAACCTCGCAAGTCTCGTCCGTCATGGGATTTGCGAGCGGCGCCCGCGGCGGTGACATCCTGTTCCACGAGGAGTGTCGCCGACACGCAATCGATACCGTCATCATGATCCCCTTCGAGCCCGAAACGTTCATCAAATCTTCGGTCGCAATCGAGGGTATTGACGACGGCACCTGGCCCAGGCGCTTCTGGAGCTTGTGGAACACGACCCCGCCGGAACGCCGGCACGTGCTGTCGCTGTCACGCGATGACGAGGCTTACGCCATCTGCAACACACGTCTGCTGGAACTCGCCCGGCGGCACGGACGAAT
The DNA here is from genome assembly GCA_963750965.1 of uncultured Alphaproteobacteria bacterium. GTDB lineage: Bacteria > Pseudomonadota > Alphaproteobacteria > Rhizobiales > Xanthobacteraceae > CANKHA01. Next base: position 50,183 of record CAVVSK010000018.1, on the reverse strand, counting down.
CCATCTCATTGCGCTGTGGGACGGCAAGGACGGCGACGGCCCAGGCGGGACAGCTGACCTCGTCGCGAAGGCGAGAATGGAAGACGACCCGGACGTGTTCTCTCCCGAAAGTCTGCGCGGCTAGGAGAGAGCTATCAGGACATCAGCTCTTCGACTACCATCAAACGGGGAACCGACTGAACTGAGTGACATCCACCTTCTTCGCGACCGCCTGCCCGACAACGCGCAAATCCGGAACGGCATCCACCGCATCCATCTGCTGGACATGTTCGGGAACGATGTTGCGGCAGCCGAGCGCATCGATGCCTGCGCGCGTCAGCTCGGCGTTGTAGCGCAGATACGTGAACAGCTTCGCATCGCTTGGCAGAGGCCCGGAACAGCTGCGCAGCGAGCCAAGCTCGCGATCGAGCGGATCGCCCGTCAGGCAATCGCCGAACACGCGGCAAAGCAGATCCTGCTCATTGAGGGCCGCGAACATCAGTGCGGATGGGATCGTCGTCGCGTTGAACAGGAGATTCATGTCATCCGGATCGAGACCGTCCCGCACATCGGGATTGGTCCCTGTGCCGACTGACACGATGAGCATTTTGTGGACGCCAGTTCGCCATCCGCGCCGCCCCTGCGGAGCCCTCGGCCAGTAGCAGTCCAGGGTCGCCATCAAGAACATCTGGAAGGCAGGGTTGTTGTAAATCGTGACGGCGCCGTCCACGAACACGAATTCCTTTTCCTGCGTCCCGCGCGTCGCGGGTAGCGCAATCACCTCCGGCGGGAAATAGGTCGGCGCAGCGGTGCTCGCGCGTACGAGTTGCCACAGCGGGAAGTTCAGATTGCAATCGCCCCGCGCTCGGTCATTGTATTTGGCATATGGATTGTTTGAGATCGGCCAGGGCGAGTTGGTTGTTGCGTTACGCATCACCAGGAGCAGAAGCGATTTCAGTTTCTCAGAGCCGAGCAAGGTCGCCTCCCCGAACACCTCCTTCAGCTTCGCGGCGAGCGGCTCGTCCTCAAACTTGTACCGCAGGCGCCGCATCAGATTAGCCTTAACGAACATCTGCTCGCCCGCCTCGGTATAGAAAGTCAGGATGTCGTTCACGGACATGCCGGTGGCTAAGCCGGTGGCAATTATGCCGCCGGTACTCGTACCGGCGATGTAGTCGAAATACTCGGCGAGCCGATAGTCCGCCCTTCCACTTTGCGCTTTCAGCAGATCCTCGATCTTCTGCAGCACTTCCAGGGCAAGCACGCCGCGGATACCGCCGCCGTCGATGGCAAGCAATTTCTTCGCACCATCACGATCGATCCTATCTTGCAGCGGCAGCATCGGCCCCCTCCCTTCGTGATTTGTCGGTGCGCGAGAAATTCGCGCAACTTTTCCCGTAGCCGAAGGGCTCTTGAGCGCCGGCTGCTACCACTGAAGACTCACGCCAATAGTTGCGTTGCATCAATGTGGACCACGTCGACTGAGCCGGCCTCCCGTGCGATCCGAACCATGTGAGCCGTGCCTCCTAGAGCAGGTCCCGGCTTGCCGTCCCAGAGCGCGATGAGCGTGACGTTCCGAGCGCCGCGCGTCCGTGCAAGCTCGAGCACCCAGCGATTGCCTCGTTCCCAGGGATCGGTCTGGGTGCCGCGAAGCCACCTCGGCAATCCTTCCTCGCTGTTCAGTTCGAGTAGCGTACATCGGTCAACAAGGGCGAGGTAGCGCGAGCGCCAGGTATCGAGTTCGCCGAACGTCAGACGGCCGTATACGTCCTTGGCCATGGGCAGGCAGACCGTACTCTCGATCCCGAGTTCACTGCAGAGTTCATGGCAAATGATGTCGGCGCCGGGCGCCGCCGAGGCGAACACGTGAACGCGCGCCCCACCGTCTCTCAGGCGCTGGAGCTGATCTAGCATGAGCTCGCGCGCACGCGTTTCGCCTTTAGCGGGGAAACGGGGCTCGGGCCGAGCAGCCTCATCGATCTGGTGCCCCACAACGATCACGGCGTGCAGATCAGCGACTGGTTCCGGCTCGCGCATGCGGTCATCGACAGCCTTGATCACCTCGTTCGCAAGTTCTGCTTTCACTCCGAGGTTGGAAAACAATTCGAGCTGACCCCTGGCAGAATCCCAGGCGAAGAAATCGTTCTGTGGCACGGCGTTCAGGTACGCTTTGACTACGCGGCGCGGATTCTCCTCGACCAGGAACGCGAGGTCGGCCGCACTGATCTCCGCCCAAACACGGTCTTTATCACCGCGTTCCAGACGCTTAAGAGCACCCTTCATAGCAAGCGACACCGTGGCGCGCAGCGCCTCTGCTTGCCTTGCCAAATCGATTTTGTACGCCTCCGCCTGCGCCGCATCATCGAAGGCATCTTCCCAAGCCGGGTCACGCGATAGGTCGAGCGCCACCGTTCCTATCTGCAAGGCAGCGAGGCCTGACCAATAGTGATTGAGATCTACCAGGAAGGCGTCGCGGTATGCCTCGAATGCATTGCAGAGGGCTCGGTTGGTTGCGACTTCGCGCCGGCGGACGACATCGTCCAACCGCTCGAACTCCAGCCGCCATAGCGTCTTCCGGTTTCGTCCTTCTTGAGCCAGAGCTTCCGCACGCTGCAGAGCCGTCGCGCGACCGCTGCGCAGAATCCGCGTAATTGCTTGATGCGAACGCTCAATCAAGTCCGGATTTTTCTGCCGGCGATAGCGACGCTCGCATATGTCTGCCAATGCAAGATTCGCGACAATGTCGTTAGGATCATTTTCAATAACCCGCTTTAACGTTTCTTCCGCGCTGTCATAGTCTTTGATTTGTCTCTGTGCCTGTCCAATTAGCCGCAGTGCTGGCCACTGGAAACGTCGGTCAACAACTTCGGACGCGAGCAGGCGGAGCCAGCCGCGGGATTTGGCTGCAACCGCACGATCGACTTCTTCACCAAGGTCCATTGGGATCGCCTGGACGATGGCGGCATCCACCTCCTTCAGTACCGGAAGCATTTTGAAGATGGGACTGTCAGTCTCGCGGGGGCTGTTCAATGTCGCCTGTATCGTATCCGCGAGTTCGTCCCTCGCCTTGGCGAGCTCGTCCATTTGGTACGAGAGATATCGATCCGTCAGTATGTCGAACGGCGTGGCATCGGCAAACGGAGAGCCCTTGATCAGAACTGAGCCCTTCTTCCTCAAAGCATGTCGTATGCCCAACTCATAGAAGACGTTCGCATTGTGAACGGTGATGTCGCAGACCACGAGATCGGCTTCTATGATCAGAGAGAACATGTCCTCACGGATACTGCCGCTCTCAATGATTTCGCCGGTCGTCCCGCCGGCGACCCCGGCATCCTTGAGCGCCGGCGCAATGAGCTCGTCATGCACGCGTTCGAAATTGATCTGATTGCCGGCGCTATCCTTTTTCGTGCCAAACGGACGAATAACAAATGCGCGTTGCAAGTTGGTACTCCCACCGCATGGCCGCGACTACCGAAGCGAAATGCAATCACAGCGTGATCTTCCCATCACGCGATGTCAACGCGTGGGCGTCAACCGCCGCGGTGCCGTTGCTGCCGGAACTCGAAGGGCTCGCAAGAAAATAGATGGCGGTATACCCCATCTGTTTAGATTCCGTGCCGAAGCACGACGGTTGGAAGCTCAACGCGGCCCGAAGTCCTGATAGCCCGTCGATTTTCTAGCCAGTTACTCCGTTGAAGCCACGATTCATTGAGGAACCAATACTCGTTCGCGGGCGAGGCCATCTTTGCTTCCGCGGACGCACCTTGGCAGCGAAAGCGTCACGACAGCGGCGATGTCCTTGACGGAGATGATTGCCTCTGTCAGGTCATAAACCCGCTTCAAAGCGTCTTCAGATATTCCACAAGTGCATTTCGTTCTTGCTTCGTAAGCTCAGGTCCAATAACACCGTTCGGCAACTTTCTTGGGTCTGTTTCGGTTCCTTCGAATGAATGTCCGAGATTGCTGTTTCCGGTTTTGCTGGTGTCGAAGCTTGTGTAGGCACCACAGGCACCACCCTGCGGTTGGGCAAGACCCCCATTGATTGGATCGAATTGCCGGCTCCCAACGCAGAATGTCTTCGGCCGCATATGTTGCGGGGTGAGCACGTCCTGCAAGGTCGGGACGGAGCCGTTGTGCAGATAGGGCGCAGTGGCCCACACGCCGTCGAGCGGACGTGCACGATAATGCGCAACGGCTGAGGTCTCAGGTTTAGCTGCTTCCGAATCGATACGTCGAACAGTCCTGAACACCCGCCTGTTCTGGCAATTCGGACGCGGGCCCCGCATGTCCTTCTCCAAATGGCGCTGCTCTGGATAGTCCTCGAACCACCGGGCGATGGTTCGGTCGACCACCGCCATCAGGGCCAAGACAAATGGGGCACTTAATGCCTCATCCGACGTCGTTAATGGCTCTTCACCAGGCATGTCGCACGATCCCTGAGAATTGAGATGGGCTATCGGCCGAAGACCGAGTGCTGCAGGTAGATTGATCCGGCGTTCGGTCAACACGCGCGACTGCTGGCGATCGGTACCTATTGCATCCACTGACGTGTGCACGACATTGAAATACCGCTTGCCTCCCATAGTGACCCAGTCCTTGTCGTCGTCCCAGAAGGATCTGTCTTGCGGGTCACTAACCGGCCGACGGTGACATTCGACACAATGCTTCCGGTAAAGATCTCTCCCTACTGTGACCAGGTTCTCGTCGATCTTCCAAGCGGGATCGCTGGGGAATAACCCGGCAGCGTCGGCCCATCTCGGAGCTTGCAGTCCTTTGAACCCCTTCTCGCCATCAAGTGGATGGGAGCCAGCCAGCATTCGTTCGAACCAATAGATATTCAGCATCTCTACGGACGACTTGAAGGTCGGAAGTTGCGCGTTGGCATATTCTCTCAGGTTCACCTTAGCGTTCACGCCAAGTGCCTCGCCGGCGTTGCGAACAAGTTCATTCTGCACGGAGGCATCGTATTGCGCCCAGCTGAACCAGGGCGTGCTCCAAATCGGCGGAAAACTGACCGGCGCGTCGTGCCGCGCGAAATTCTCAGCAAGGCGAGAATCCGACATCACTTTTTTGATGTCTTTTTTGGTGCCGTCCTTTTTGGTATCCTTACTAGGCAAGAGGTTGGCGAAGAAGACTTGGTTTCCAATGCGATTGAGTGCGTCCAACCTACCAAAGCCTTCATCGACATGCCGGACACTTTGACGGTCGAGGATTTCGTCCTCGATATCCTTCTTGTTTCTGATCTGCTCCAGCGCGTACTCAAGTCGCTCCTTAAGCTCCGCCTTGTCGACAGAACGATTGCTTATTCTTTCGATTTCACTGGCGAAGCGATCAAAGCGGGTCCAAATTTTAAGGGTATAGGCGATTGATAAACCAATAGCTCTTTCAAGCTCTCCTAGGTTGACCATTGCCGGTCCGCCGTCAAAGCGAACACTAACGTTCTTGTATTCAATATGGCCCGTATGGCAGGCCGCGCACGTGAATCCCAGCAGCTCAGGGTAAGGGTCGCCCGTCGCGGGATCGATTCCCGCTTTTGCTTTCGCGAAACCTACCGGCAAGCCAAACGTGTTTTCCGGATAGCCTGTGTCCCGATCGCGTTCGGGGGTTTCCGGAAGATTGATCGCTTCTCTGGTGCGATAGCCGTAGGTCGATGCGCCACGTTTGAGCGTGTTGATGTCTGGACTTGGGATAAACCCAAGGCGGCGTAGAAACGCTTCGTCCCGGATATACCCGGGGTGACGGAACAGTGATATCTCGGCGCGCTCGAGCGCCAGGAACCAAACGAAAGGGATCGGGAAGGTCGCCGTACCTTGCGGTGTATGATGGAACCAATAGCGGTCACGTTCCGACCAGTTCTGTTCCAGCCAATACGCGGCGTCGATCCTGGTTGCAGGTGGCAAGGTTGCCGGTAATATCTTAGCGACGAAATTCGCATCTTTTTCGATTTTCAGCGTCAATTGTCGAATCTTGCCAGGTGCAAAAAATAGCGCCCAAATCGTTGCCGCCCCTAAGCTGACAATCAATATAAGCAGCGCGCTCAGGCAGTATCGTGGTCTCAGAAAGAGATAGATCCTTCTCAGGAAGGAAAAGACTTGCCTGAATATGGAGCCCATGTCGCCCCCCGGCTAGAAATTCATCAGTCAGCGAGTAAAATATCGATGTGAGGGATTGCCAAGCAGTTCGGCATTGATGAATTCAACCACCTCGGCGGTCTCAGTCAACTGTACATTTTTTTTCCTTTGGTTATGGCTTTGAGGCGATTCCATGGATGACTCCGGACCGAAACCGGCCGTGCCCATCCATGAAATCGCAGACGACCGACTAAAGGAATGGGCATCTATCGATCTTAGAAGGGTGGGGATGGAGCCTTGAGTGGCAGGAGGCGAGCTAACCCGCCGACGCCCGAGTCTTCGAAAGGGCAAGTTGCAGTGCGGCGTGCGTTGTGTCACCAGCCCAACCGTCGGCCACAAGCCCTTGCGCCTTTTGGAACTGTAAGACGGCCTCAGTCGTCATTGGGCCATACTCCCCATCGACATCCAGAGGCGGATTGGCGCCGATGGCATTCAGGGCAGTCTGTATCCACTTTATTCTGATTGGATCAAACATAGTCGAGGCAGCCGCTGCCGGGGCCAAGCTATCGTCAATGGTGGGAAACATCTGTTTGCCGATTTGGGCGAGAAGGGGCAGAAGATCACGCGCGTTAAGCTCGACCGCTTTATCGATAGGCGTTCCCACGCGAATAGCTTGTTGAATTTGCGGCGCGGCATTGATGGCGCGGAAAATTATCGGTAATAGTTTGATCAGCAGCTCCATGGTTTGTCTCCCATCATCACAGCGATCCAGGTCTTCTCTTCGATGGCTTAGGCAACTTCAGCGCATGTACACGCATCCGTAGTTTGACGGCACCCGGATGCGCATCCACTCTCCAGCGGCAGCCACTTCCACGGCATTGCTGCCGTCGATCTGTTCCTGCCACCGGCCGCCCTGCGGAAATTGAATCCAGATATCCGCGTCGTTGTCCCAGAAATTCAGAGCGACGATTGCATCCTCTTCGCCATGTCCGGGCTCCGGCTCCGCTCGGCGCCTGAAGACGACCACGCCTTGCCGGCGGTGCTGGTCTTCATCGTAGTAGTAAAAAAAGCCACGGCTGTCGAAGCAGCGCCTGGTCCGCCGCAGTGTACCCATGATGCGGTAGAGGCGCACGAGCGCTTTGCCTTCGCGGTCATAAAAATACTCCCAATGCAGTGGCCGGCCGAAAAGATTGCGGCCTTCACCCCGCGGCGGCACACCCCAGTTTTCGGCGAACTCCTGGCCGTGCCACAGCATCGGGATGCCTTTGGACGTATAAAGAGCGATCACATAAGGCTGCAGACGGAAAAAACTCCGGCGATCACCATACGGCTGATCGAGAAGATCGCGAATATATCCCGGCGCGATCCTGCTGATCAGCCGGCTGTGGTCATGGGATTCGACGTACTGGAAGGGAGCGACCGGAAACGTCTCGCCTCCTGGATTGCGATATTCGCTCGGATAACCGATGAAATGCGGATCGAGCTGATGGGCGAAGCTGGTCAGCGAACCGCCCCACGCAATCTCGTTGGTCCGGTCCAGAAGTCCGTTTTGCCAGCACGTATTGGAATAAGTCTGGGCTAGAATCCCGCGCGCGTCGGGCAGATGCTCGGCGCACTGGATGATCAGGCTGCGGTTTCCCGGGGCCTGGAAACGCGACGTCCCCTGCGAGAGCCGGTAGGTCTCAAAAACGAGCCGCGCATATCCTGCTCCCTCGGGGCCGTCGTACATTCCGGGTACGTAGTCATAACGGAACCCGTCAACGTGGTATTCATCGAGCCAGTGACGATTTATGTTGAGGAAATAATCGCGGGTGAAGCTCTTACGGTAGTCAAAACCCGGACGTGAAAAGAATTCGCCCTCAAACCATCCCATCACTGGATTCGGCTCGCCTGACGTTTCGTAGACAAGATTGTACGGAAATTCCGGATGAGCGTGGGCATAGACTGCGTCAACGACCACGGCGATGTCTCTGGCATGGCAGGCGTTAACTAGCCGCTTCATGCCCGCAGCGCCGCCATAACGCTCGTCGGGGGCAAAGAAGCCAAGCGGCGTATAGCCCCACTCGACTTCTTCCTTGACGTTAGTCACCGGCATGAGTTCCAGCACGTTGACGCCGAGGTCGTACAGGTAATCAAGCTGATCGATGACGCCTTGGAATGTGCTGTTGAACTCGCCGACATGCAGCTCGTACACAACCATCCGGTCTACTTCCGGGACCCGGAAATTTGCATCCGTCCAGCCGAAGGGCTGCGCCAAGCTATTAATAGTAAAGGCCGAGAGGCTGCCAGTGCCCGAAGCGAGCGCAAAAGGATCGGAAAACCAGAACGCAACCACCTCGCCGACGCGCACGAGCTGGTAGCGATAGAGATACTGGCCTTCCTGCCCGAAATGTCCTGCCCCCGGCTCCAACCGAAGTGTGAAGTCCCAAAGATCGTGCGGACCGCCCCGCCACCATAGATCAAACACCTGCGGCTCCAGGCCGCGAACGAACTGGTCGCGTTCGTGAATTACACGCAAGGACACGCGATAGCGCGGATAGGTGATGCCCGGTAAATAGAGACCGAAGCGAATCCGCCAGCTGCCGTCCGGCTGCTGCGAGGGCCGTGCTCCTACCTCGCTGAGAGTGATCACCGCGCGAACCCGTCTGGCTTCATACTAACTCGGTCGTTTCAGACGCATGACGAAGGTAGCTTATGTCAGTACAGCTGTTGGTGACGTTATCATCGCTTAAGTCCCTAGCCGAATGCTCCGCCGAGAATAGCTAGCGGCCCTAAAGGCAGACGTGCCCACGCCGTCGTCATAAATTGCAACTTGCTCTGAAGTAATGAGATTAAATCCTGAAAAAGCCGCAAGACATTTGTGCGCCAAACTTTTGAGGCAGCGTTGCCTGTGCCGTCTCACAACAAGATTACCTCTTTACATGCTGCCCGTCACCAGCGACGTCGAACGTGCGACTCTCCATTGTCATAGCCTCACGTCTTCCGTCGGTTGCGAATAAGCAGCGACCCGTCCGTTGTTGGGGTCAAGCGTATGCAGAATTTGTCTCGCCAGCTCAAATGTCCACGTTACGAGCCATCATCAAAGGCCGCTAGTTGACACTCGTATCTACGATAACAAGGTATTGGGCGGCCGGTTCTTTTGTCCTAATTGAGGGAACTTACCCACAAGACGCACTTAAAAAAATAAGGGAATGATAACCATCGATAGCTTCCAGAGGGCCGCCCCGCACTATCTTCGCGACGTTTGTTATTCCTTCTACCGGGGTCATCAGCGACATGTCATTCTGGCTTTCATCAATTACCGCCGAGAAGACTCGATCGGCGCGGCTGGTCGGCTACACGACCGCCTGTTACCATCACTTCGTGTTCGGAAATCTCAGCGAAGTGATTTAGAGGATTTTGCAGCCGCCTGCCAACAGCGATACTAGCCGGATGTTTTAGTTAGGTCTCCATGCATGCAAGTCGACCTTTTAATACTTCGCTGTGTGCGGAGGGGGCTCGCTGTCACAAATTCCGTGAGAACGGCAATGTTGCCACGACTGAAACAGCGCTGTCGAATGACAACACGAGCTTCCGCAGATGCGGTTGTGGATTCCTGAGAGACAACACATAGCGCTCGGGTCACAATGCAGCTAGGCGCCCGAACAAATGTGATGACTGACTCTGCCTGGCACTGTTCGAGAGGATTGGACATGCGCAAATGCCTCGGCCAAAAATCATGGCTCCTGTGGTTTGTACCGATTATCTGCAGCTTAGCGCTAACCGGCATGGCAAATGCGCAAAGCGCTCTCAATCCGGGTTTTGCTGCTGGTGAGACGCAATACTCACCTTCCGAGCGGGCCGGGCGCGAGATTTGGTTTTCTGCGACCGCATTCAATGATCGCTTCTATACTTATTCCTATTCACAGCGGCTTGGCGGCGCCATTGATTGGTATCGGATTCTTGCGGCCAAGAATAAACGCGATCTCTTTCAGGGTTGGGGCGCTATTCCCGATCCTGATTGCTGCGTTCCCGGCGACCCCAATTGCCCGGCGAAGACACTTGAGGAGACATATGGATTTCAATGGTGCCAGGGCGATGCCGAACTTTTGAAGTTTGTCGGCAAGGAGGGATATCGCGATCCCGCTTGCGATTTTAAGGATGCTCCGTTCAACACCTCGACTCCGCATGGCAGCTTCGACCAACGACAAAGCTCGTGCGACTTGAAATTCGGCACATCGACCGGCGTCCTTGGCCTTCGAAAATTCCCCAACCCTCGCTTCGACGCCGAGAAATGGCGAAAGCTAAACGGATCGCCTGCAACGTGGGAGAGCTATGGCAAATTCCTGTCGGGCGACACGGACAGCGGCGACTCGCGCACCAACCGGCTCTTCGACGGATCGATCGAACCACCGTTCCGCATCGGCATGGCGTGCGGCGCCTGCCATATCTCCTACGATCCCCTCAAGCCGCCAGCCGATCCCAACAACCCGAAGTGGGAGAACATCGACGGGCTGGTCGGAAACCAATACAGCCGGGTGTCACAAATGCTGGCCTCCGGCATGTCTCAACACTTGCTCGAATGGCAACTAATTGCCCGATCAAGGCCAGGAACAGTCGACACCTCGGCCTTGCCGATGGACACCGTGTCCAACCCGGGCACAATGAATCCCATTTACAACTTCGCGCAGCGGCCGCTGTTCAATCACCGAGTGTTGAAGTGGCGTAAGGCCTCCCAGTGCCCCGGGGGACCTACGACAACGTGCTGGTGCGAACCCGAAAAAACCAGCAAGTGTTGGATGCGAAGCGAGCGCGTCGAAGCCGTACAACACATTCTCAAGGGCGGAGAGGATACGATTGGCGCCGCTGAAGCGATCCAGCGCGTGTATTTCAACATCGGATCTTGTGCCGAACAATGCTGGCTCAACCACGTGCCGGATCTACGCGCGGCCGATCCGTCACAGCGCAACTATGGTCAGACACCATTCGACATCGGGCAATGTCGGCGCGACTGCGCCAGCTTCCGTGCCATCGAGGATCGGCTTGAAAACCTTGTCGACTTTTTTCTGACCGCACGGCCTGCAGATCTCTGGAAGGCGCGGGGTCTCGCCAGCCCGCAAGATCTTGATACGCGACTCGACCAGGAGTTTGGAGCAGGCTCCGTAGCACTCGGACAACAGGTGTTCAGTAAGACATGCGCAAATTGCCATTCGAGTCAAAGCGGTCCTTACGACAAAGTCGATTTTCGCGCCGTAAATCCTCAGGACACAACGCGGCGGATCGATTTCTTGAGCAGCGAGCGGGCAATCGTAGCAAGTCGTGCTGGAACGTATGCTGGCCGGGCCATGCATTCAAATCACATGCCCAGTCGGATTTGGGACGAATATGCCGCGCGCGATTTGCAAGAGCGTCCGGTGGATCCAACCCTCAAGGAGGTCATGAAAGGCAGCGGGCGCGGCTATTACCGACCACCTTCCTTGCTCAGCCTCTGGGCGTTCGCTCCTTTCATGCACAACGACGCTATTGGGCCCGAGGTTTGCGGAAAACCTGCGAACAAAGAGGTGGACCTCTACTCACCGCCATATGTCGATGAAAACGACAAGTTGCTACCGAATCCACCGGCGTGCTGGCCGTTCGATCCGAGCGTGGAAGGCCGCTACAAGTTGTTCAAGGCCTCGATGGAAGCGTTGCTCTCTCCCAACAAGCGGCTGCGCAAAGTGAACCTCACGGACGAGGATATCGTTGTGGACGTCGCACCCAAGGTCACGATCGGAGGCGTTGAGGCAGGCCTCAGCATCAAGTTGCCGAAAGGCTCTCCAGCAGTGAAGCTAAACAGCCTCCGCTTCAAAGACATGTTGCAGGATGTTGTTCTGTTGCGTGATCCGGACAAGCTCGAAGCAAAATACAAGGACATTCTCACCGCAGAGCGTTTCCGCGAACTAAAGGCTGGGCTAGAGCAGCTGCATAGAACGCTGATCACTAATGTTGGTCGCTTCACTCTCGACATCACGCAGGTTCAGAGCGATTTTATCCAGAACTATTACTCGAACGTGCTTGGCCGGGTTGATAATGCCGGCCATCGGTTCGGGGAAGACCTATCCGACCGCGAGAAACAGGCACTGATCGCCTTCTTGGCAACGCTGTAAGGTGCGGGGGGATGATCATGACCACACGTAATTGGATCAAGGCGGGTGGCCTGACCGCGATCTTCTTGGTCAGCGCGTCGTGCAATGGTTTCGCACAGCCTGCCCCGCTGGACATTCCATTTGCACCGATCGAGGATACCTCCCTTAAAGACCCGGATAATCCAATCAAAACGTTTCGCGTGGATTTTGCTCGAGTTCGAGCACGACTTCCCCTTGTCACGAGCAGATCTCAATAAAATTACGCCCGACATTCTGATGACACTCTCGCAGGAGCAGGTCGATCAGATCTACGGGCGGCTTACGGCCGGCCCGATCCCCGATGGGCTATTTCGTGGAGATTTGTTCTTCACCCGCGGCGACACCATGAGCACGCGTCTTGAGGAGATTCTAGGCGGCATCAAGGGACGGCTGGCCGGCGCCAGTATCGGAATCTTGGAGATGCTCGGCCGCGGTTTATGGAAAGGAAAGGTTTTTGACCGAGAGCAGCGCGTACTGCGCAATATGATCGAGGATCTTATCATAATGCGGCCTTTGGTCGGTGATCCTTCGACAATTAGGACCACCACGATTCCGCGGACTGGCTTTGCCGGCCGTTTTCTGCCGGGCGACAGGGTATGGCTGCTGTTTCCCGCAAAAGTTTACTGCGGACAAAGTCTGCTCGACGCACGACGCGAGTCGGTCATCGTCGATTACAATTACAACGATGAGATCGAAGGCTATCGCGCTAGCCCGGATTCGCTGGCCGGCCGCGGCGGCCTGCAAATCCGCGACGAGATCCGGATGGTGCGTCCCGGCTTTTATCTCGGACGCGCCTATGCGAATCGCATGTTCCTGTTGAACTTCACGCTCTTCAATCCCGATCTTGCAGAGCGCGAAGCGGAGAGTTTTGCGGCCGGTGGGCCGATTGCAGAAGACTGCTGGCCGGGCGAGCAGGTGCGCAAGGTCACGGGGCGATGATCACGCTGCCACCTCCATCCAAATTAGCAAGGGCTGTGCACGCCGCGCTTCAGGCTTTTCTGCGTTTAGAGCGTCGATTCGAGCCATTCTTCCGTCCCGCGCTTAACGCGCTGCTGCGGGAACCGACGGCTCGCTTTGTCCAGTTTGTGATGAACATGCTGCGGCGTGACGAGGGTTTCAAGCTCGCCGAAGAGCGAACTCTGCCGAACGAGGAAGCAAGTCTTGATTCGATCGTCGAAGCCTTTGCGACCTATATGCGGCAGAACTACCGCCCGGGAGAATATGAGCGCGGCGGAAACACGAAGACCCACGGCCTCGTCCGTGGAGAGTTCGAGGTTCACGACGTGCCGCCACACATGCGGCACGGGTTATTCGCCCAACCGCATAAATACCTAGCTTGGGTGCGCTTCTCAGGCCCTGGTCCAGATATGCCGGCAGACATTGACGATGTTGGTTTTGTCAGCTGCGCCATCAAAGTTTTGGGCGTGCCCGGTCCGAAGTTGATGGAAAACGAAAAATTCACGCAGGATTTTATCACCGTTTGCACTCCGACTTTCGTGACGCCCGACATCCACGCGAATGCGTGGCTGCAAGTCCATTCATTCCGGGGCACGCCGGTGTTTTATTTTTTTACTACCGGCTTTACGCATTTCTTGGATTTTCTGATGCAAGGGCTGTGGAACGAGACGCAGACCAGTCCCCTCGAGGCAAGGTATTGGAGTTGCGTGCCCTATCTGCTCGGTGAAGGCCAAGCTATGATGTATTCGGTGCGGCCGAAGTCAAAACAACGTAGCTGGATTCCAGGCGTGCCGTTTTGGACGTCGAAGAACTATCTGCGCGAGCAGATGGTCAAGACATTGTCGGAAACGGATGTTGAGTTCGATTTCTTAGTGCAAGTCCAGACTGATCCGCACCGTATGCCGATAGAGAACGCTGGCGTACGTTGGCCAGAACGGCTCTCGCCGTTCGTGCCAGTAGCAACGCTCCGAATTCCACGGCAGAAGTTCGATTCCCCAGACCAATTCGCCTTCACGCGCAATCTTTCTTATACCCCATGGCACTGCCTTCCGGAGCACCGCCCCCTCGGCAATCAGAACCGTGCGCGCCGCCGGATGTATTGGGAACTCTGCAAGCTTCGGCAGACGATGAACGTCACGCCCCATATCGAGCCGACCGGAAACGAGAAGTTTTCTTAGTCGTTCGGCTATAGCGGTCCGGAGCCGGCTTGATCGGTGCAGCCATTCGAATCTAAGACTCGACAACCTGCGAGATAACGTAGCGCCGAAAGTCCCGGCAGAAAGAAGTAGGCGCCCCCCCGAACGGTCACGAACTGCTGCAGGCTTCCGATACGACTACAAGGGCCGCTCTCGAGCGGAAGTGAAAAAGTGCCCGTGCCCTCTCCCGCCCATAACGGGGCGCGAGTGCCAAGCAGAGGATCGGACTCGTCGAGCCCATCAAATTTTGGGTTGACGAGCCAGGAACTCTGCACGAATTCAAACTGTCGCGAAATATTGCCGTTCAGGCAGATGAAGCGGAGGCCTCGCTCCGCAATCTCGGCTTGCTCGCTGGCCGCATCTTGCGGCTTCAGTTGAGGTCCATACTCCCGACCGCGGCGCAAAATGCGATGAAAACGCGTCGAGGCGACAAGGTCGTCGCGCGGACTCCGACTGCCAAAGCCGAGAATACGGATGAGCCGTGAGAGCCAGCCTGTCGTGCCCGTGGGCAGATCTGCGTTTCGAGGATTGGCGCGGCGAATGTGTGCGCCAAGGGGACAGATTGTCCCATCAACGTCATCACGGTAGGTGAAGCGGTTGAGCCAGACATCTTTGAGTTCAGGTCCCACGCCGACGATCGGATCGCTGCTCAAGGGAGTGATCGGACTGCCAGCCGGGGTGATTGGACTCGGGTGGTCGCCAGAGTTGATCGAAACCTCCGGCAGTACGCGGCCGACCATGGCTTGAGCGAGCTTGTGTCTCTCCGGCGGACCTTGCATTTCGCCACCTTGCCGATTGTGCATCGCTGCCTTGTCGACGAACTGCCAAAAAGCAGGGACATCTTGCACGAGATCGCGAAGGACAAGGTACGTGCCATTGCGGCCAAAATCCCTTTTGCCGGGCACATCCTCGGCGAGAGGTAAGACATCTTCAGGATCGTCGCTTGGATCGAGGAGCGGGCGATCGGTATATCTTCCGTACTCATTGGGATAGCCGAGCACAAATTCTCCCAACGCGGAGACGTTAGTATACTCCTGCGTATCCCGCAGCCGCGTCGACTTCTGCCGGTCCCAATCGAGAATTGGCTGGCTTGTTCCGTCGGCGAAGCCAAATGGCTCAATGTCCCCGATGTCGTCGGTCGACAAGCACTCCAGCTGCACAAACGCGCTGTCCCAAAACTTGCCCTTGACGGTTGCTTCCCAAGACGCGAGTAGACCAGTTTTCGCATAGATCATGACCAGCACATGCGGCACTTTGCCGGGACCTCCCCATTTCCACTTGCTCGAATCATTTCCAAGAACATCACCCAACCGCCGCGAACGGTTTTTTTCCGCCATTCCGCAAATGAATTCGTCAGAAAATCCCATTAAGATTTTCTCAGAAGCGCCGAGCTTCTTGAGGCCTTCGTGCGTGAACGCCACCTGCAACGCGTGATCGGGCAGTTTACCCTTGAGGGCTGTCGTCACCGGCGCTCCGGTCAGCCACGAACACGCTGCGGCGATATCTAAGATGTTGAGTAGTAGAAAACGCGCTTCTTCAAGATGCCCATGTCCGAAGCGCACCAGCCCCTGTATATCGCGGAACTCAACGTCTGACAGGCGCATCGCCCAGCCTCACAGGTCGCGCAGCCATATGCGGATCTCCGCATCCGTCATCCTGCGTCGCTCAATACCCTGTCTGACGCGCGTGTTTCGAGCGAGATCGAACGCCGTCAGACCGGGATATGCCTTGTACCAGACCTCCGTCGGCAGCTGGTGACGGCGCAGCGTGTATTTGAACTTCTGCTCGTTCTTGGAGCCGTCTTTAATCAGCCAGTTGGTGCGGGGATATGCGATGCCCCCGCCGAACGCAAGATTTAAACCCCATCCGACCTTATTGATAAAATCGTCCATGTAGCTTTCGAGGCTTCCATCGTAATTGCTTGCAAACATCACTCGCTTCTTGCCGTCGAGGAAGACCCAGCGCGCGAAGTGAATGGAGTGGATACGCGCCAAAAATCCGCGATTGTAAATATGCCGGGCGCCATAATCGATCAGCCAAAGAATGGCACTCGTCGTCCAGCGACGAAACAAACCCGGCTTCACACTACCAATGACGGTGAATTGGTTGGTAACGTCGTGATCCTCGAGCTCGGCGAGTGCTAATCCATGATCTATGTCGGGTCGCTGCACAATTTCCGGCTCGTTTTTCTCATATCGGCGAAGTAACCAAATGAATAAGAGGATAAGTAATATAAGCAGAACAAGCAGAAGGGGAAACATGATCACCAGAACGACGAGAAGCAATAGACCAGCTGGCACAGTTGCAACGTGGATGAGGTTGCGCACCCACCAACCAAGCGGAGTCCGTTGCGGCGACGTCAAGGATAGCCTGCCGGCATGTCGTTCGGCGGAGACGAATGCGAGCAGATTGCCGCGGATAATTTGTGGGTCGTCCGTATCTGGAGGATTGTCCTGTAGATAGTTGATTAGTGCCTTCCGAAGCGCGGATTCTTCGCGAACCTGACGAACGGTGCGGCCAAGGTAGTTCACATAGGCGGCGGCGGGCGCCTGGGAATTCCGTTTCATCCATACGAGCAGATCGGTATCGGCTCCGAAGCCCGTACAATGACCAAAGATTTGCCGCAGGCCGGAAGCGCTCCGTCGCGCAATGTGCGCGAGGAATTCATCTCCGGCGCCATCGCAATCCCCGAGAAATGCCAACGTGACCGGAAATTTTGGCACCGGCTGACCGAATTCTTTGAAATCTTCCAGTGTCTGATCGTCCAAAATGATGAAACGGGCATAGTGCAGATTGTCAAAATCGCAGAAGGGAACGATCGGATTATTCGGCTTCGCCATCCCGGGCGGGTCGGTCATGGAGCGGAGCAACCTTCTCAACTCGTTCACCCGAACCGGCTCGATGGGCGCGACGACCATGAAACTTGACTGCGGGTTCATCGCAAAGAGACCAGGCCTGGCTTAATTTCGAGAGCTCCCGACAGCTCGCGTTGCAACGCTACTCGTGAAGCGCAACGTCGGCATCGGCAATCAAGCGTCGATCATGCAATTCAATCCCTACCCGTTGCTTAGAAGAGTATTTCAACTTTTGTGAGTGTCAACTCGCTTACTGACAATCTATTTGGGATTGTTGCGGATATCGATGCCTGAATTTAAATCCAGCGCTTTCATTTCATGCCGCCTCACGATGGTATCGCGTTTCGCGGGGTCCGGACCCGAGCCTAGCTAGGGCGTGTACTCATAAATCACGCCGTCGACAGTCCGCTTTTTCGTATTGCGCCTCCACGGCGTTTCTGTTGTGCTACTCTCAATTCCTATCTCCCGCTTGCTACTGGAGGGACGCCGGGCGTCAGTACGCCCAACCGGGTGCGATCAACTGCGATTCCCGTCGTCGTTACGATCTTTACAGTGACGTTGGGTCATGGGCACCATTTTCATCAGTCATTCTAGCCGCAATAACGATCGGGCCATTGCTATCCAGCAGTGGCTTGCTGCGAACGGCTGGGACGATGTCTTCCTCGACCTTGACCCGCAACGCGGCATCGTGGCCGGTCAGCGCTGGAAGGAAGCGCTGCAGCAAGCGGCGCATCGATGCGAGGTAGTGCTTGCGCTCGTGTCGAGGGAATGGCTCGCATCGGGTTGGTGCAAGGCGGAGGTCGATGCTGCGCGGCTGATGGGAAAGAAGATCATCATTGCGCTGATCGGGGTCGACAAGAGCGAGGTGCCGCTCGACCTGACCGACGAGCAATGGATCGACCTTGATGGTGATCCCGACGCCCGGATGCGGCTCAAGGAAGGGCTGACACGCGTCGGCCTGGATCCGTCGAGCTTTCCCTTTGAAGCGGGACGTCGCCCCTATCCTGGGTTTGCATTTCTCGAGGAGAAGGACGCAGCCATCTTTTTCGGGCGGGATGCGCAGATCGTGCGCGGCCTCGACAAGATCCGCGGTCTCGTTCGCACCGGCGTCGACCGGATGCTGGTCATCCTGGGAGCTTCGGGTTCGGGTAAGTCATCTTTCCTTCGTGCAGGACTTTGGCCACGCCTTAAGCGCGATGACCGGACCTGGTTGCCGCTTCCGATCGTCAGGCCCGAACGAGCGGTGTTGTCGGGTCAATTTGGGCTCGCCCAAGCATTGCAGAGTGTAATGAGCGACCCTGCTTTCGCCGACCAGATTCGCAAACGCGATCTCCCGCGCAGTCGCGCCACCATCCAAGAGTTTATCGAGACGACAGAAGACGGGCTCGCCAAGATTTTCGCCGCGCTGCGCTCCATCGCGCATGTGCCCGCTTTCTCGAGCGAAACGGCGCCGCCGCCGACCATTGTTCTCGCTGTGGATCAGGGCGAGGAACTGTTCAACGAAGAAGGCCGAGACGAAGCGAGGCGCTTCATCGCGATGCTCACCCACACCCTGAAGGGCGATCCGGGTGTGCTCGCGCTCGTGGCCATGCGCTCGGATGCCTTTCCTCAACTGCAGACCGACCCGAATCTGGCCCAACTGTCGAAGGATACATTTACGCTTGATATGATGCTGGAGGGCTCCTATCGCGCCGTGATCGAGGGACCTGCGCGGCTGGTTCAGCCGAACCGTCTCAAGATTGATCCCCAGCTCACCGACGCGCTGCTTGAAGACCTGACTGGCCAGGACGCCCTGCCGCTGCTCGCGTTCACATTGGCGCATCTCTACGAGCGCTACGCAGTCGACAACGAACTCACCCTTGCTGGTTACGAGAAGCTTGGCCGCCTCAAAGGGGTGATCGACTCAACCGTCAGAGAAGGCTTTGCGGAGGGCGTTGCCAGGGGCGAATTGCCGAAAGATGGCAAGGCGCAGTTTGCGCTGGCGCGGGCCGCCTTTATTCCCCATCTGGCTCGGGTCAATGCGGCCGGTCAATTCGTGCGACGCGTGGCCACCCGCGCCGAGATTCCAACCGAAGCATGGCCGCTCATCGATCGCTTCGCGGAGCGACGTCTGCTGATTAAGGATCGCCGGAAGATCGCCGGACAGGACCTCGAAGTGGTTGAGGTGGCCCACGAAGCTCTGCTGCGTGAATGGCGAGAATTGCATGAGGCGTTGTTAGAAGAGCGGGAGTTTCTTGTTGCTAAAGCGCAACTCGAGCAGGATGTCTCCGAGTGGCGGGCCGCATCAGAGAGCCGCAAGTCGGGCGCGCTGCTCTCCGGCAACAAGCTTCTTCGCACTCGCGACTGGCTTATCACGCGCCCACAGGACCTTTCCGTCGAAGAGCGGCAATTCATCAAGGCCAGCAGCGACCAAGAGCTCAGGCAGCGTCGCTGGAGGCGCGTAGCCGTCGTTGGGGCTTTCATCTCGATCGTGGGTTTCTCGGGCTACGCGAGCATGCTGTCCTGGCGTGCTGACAGCGAGCTTAAGAAGGCGCAGACGACGCAATCGCGGTTCCTGGCCGATCTTGCGCGTCAGCAGCGCACCGCGGGCGATGCCGGGACCGCGGCGCTGCTCGCGCTCGAGGCACTGCCCGATCACACGGCCGGGACTAATCGTCCTTATGTTGCTGAACCGGAGTTGCAGCTCGATGGAGCTTGGCGCGATCTGCGGGAGCGGCTTGTTCTCGGGGGCCATGAGAGTGCCGTATCGAGGGCCGCGTTCAGCCCCGACGGCAAGCGCATCGTTACCGCGTCTGAGGATAAGACGGCGCGGCTGTGGGACGCCGAGACCGGCAAGCCAATCGGCGAGCCGCTCAAAGGTCATCTTAATATTGTGTCGAGTGCGGCGTTCAGTCCCGACGGCAAGCGCGTCGTCACCGCATCTCACGACGAGACGGCGCGCCTGTGGGACGCCGAGACCGGCAAGCCAATCGGCGAGCCGCTCAAGGGCCATGAGTTTCCTTTAGGCAGCGCGGCGTTCAGCCCCGATGGCAAGCGCATCGCCACCGCGTCTTACGACAAGGCGGCGCGACTGTGGGACGCCGAGACCGGCAAGCCGATCGGTGAGCTGCTCAAGGGCCATGAGAATGTTTTGTCGCGTGGGGCGACCGTCGCGGATGTTGTGTCGTACGGGCCGACCGTCGCGGCGTTCAGTCCCGACGGCAGGCGCATCGTCACCGCGTATGACAACAAGATGGCGCGGTTGTGGGACAGCGAGACTGGAAAGCCAATTGGGGAGCCGCTCGAGGGCCATATGGGTTCTGTATGGAGCGCAGCGTTCAGCCCCGACGGCAAGCGCATCGTCACCGTGTCTAACACTGAGCAGAGGGCGCGGCTGTGGGACGCCGCGACCGGCAAGCCAATCGGTGAGCCGCTCAAAGGTCATCTGAGTCTTGTATGGAGCGCAGTGTTCAGCCCCGACGGCAGGCGCATCGTCACCGCGTCTACCGATGGTACGGCGCGGTTGTGGGACGGCGAGACCGGCAAGCCAATCGGCGATCCGCTCAAAGGCCATACGCGTTCTGTAAGGAGTGCAGCATTCAGCCCCGACGGCAAGCGCATCCTCACCGCGTCTGATGACCACACGGCACGGTTATGGGACGCCGAGACCGGCAAACCAATCGGAGAGCTCAAGGGCCATTTGGGACGTGTACTGAGCGCAGCGTTCAGCCCCGACGGCAGGCGCATCGTCACCACGTCTGACGACAAGACGGCACGGTTATGGAACGCCGACACCGACAAGCCAATCAGCGAGCCGCTCAAGGGCCATGAGAAAGTTGTATCGTACGCTGGAACCGTCGCGGCGTTCAGCCCCGACGGCAAGCGCATCGTCACCGCATCTGATGACAAAACGGCGCGGCTGTGGGACGGCGAGTCCGGCAAGCCAATCGGCGAGCCGCTCAAAGGCCATGAAGATTTTGTAAGGCGCGCGGCGTTCAGCCCCGACGGCAAGCGCATCGTCACCGCGTCTAACGACAAGACGGCACGGCTGTGGGACGGCGAGACCGGTAAGCCAATCGGAGGGCCGCTCAAGGGCCATGAGTTTCCTTTAAGCAGCGCGGCATTCAGTCCCGACGGCAAGCGCATCGTCACCGCGTCTGACGACAAGACGGCGCGGTTATGGGACGCCGACACCGGCAAGCCAATCGGCGAACCGCTGACGGGCCATGACGGTGGATTATTTAGTGCGGCGTTCAGCCCCGACGGCAAGCGCATTGTCACCGCGTCTGGGGACACAACGCGGCTGTGGGACGCCGAGACCGGCAAGCCGATCGGCGGGCTCAACAGCCATGAGGGTGGTGTACATAGCGCGGCGTTCAGCCCCGACGGTAAGCGCATCGTCATCGTGGGCACCAAGACGGCGTGGCTGTGCGACGGCGAGACCGGCAAGCTAATTGGCGAGCTCGAGGGCCATGAGGGTAGTGTATATAGCGCGGCGTTCAGTCCCGATGGCAGGCGCATCGTCACGTCTGACGACACTTTGGCGCGGCTGTGGAGCGCCGCGACCGGCAAGCCAATCGGCGAGCCGCTCAAGGGCCATGAGAAAGTTGTGTTGAGCGCGGCGTTCAGCCCCGACGGCAAGCGCATCGTCACGGCGTCTATGGACGAGATGGCGCGGCTGTGGGACGCCGAAGCCGGCAAGCCAATCGGCGAACCGCTCAAAGGTCATGCGGACGCTGTAATGAGCGCGGAGTTCAGCCCCGATGGTAAGCGCATCCTCACGACGTCGACTGACGGTATGGTGCGGCTGTGGAAAATCTTTGCCAATACCCAGGAACTGGTGTCGCATGCCAAGGCAGGTATCCCACGCTGCCTGACCGCTGCGCAACGCGACGCGTTCTTCCTGCCTCCCGAACCACCGCAGTGGTGCATCGATTTGAAGAAATGGCCCTACCACGGCGGATTCAGCGTGGAAGATGTTCAGTGAGAAGGGCGGTTGCCACACGGAATGGGCGTAGCCCGCTTTTGCGATCTGCCCGCCGAATAGACACACCAGCACCAGATGCTGGGCCTGACCTCGCAGTAAGCAAGGCCCGGCTCGATCCTTCTGCACGGACAGAGTCAGGCCTCGCCTACCGTGTCGCCACGGAAAATGCGAGACCGGCGCCAAGCGCCTATATTCCAGCGAGTCAGTTGTCGACATTCGGCAGAAATTTGGGAAAAAGCAGATCAACTTTGCACTTTTCACCCCGCCGGAAATGGCCGTCGACTTGACCGTCAGTGCAACTTACGGTGCGTGAGGTAGAAAAGCCGCTCAAGGACGTATTCCACGATGCGGCGCGCTCGGTGCTCAAGTTCAGCGGGATGTTCCTTGCGGTCAGGGAAGACGTCGGGGAAGTGGAGAGAAAACTTGAGGCAGCCGGACGGGAGAAGTCTCGCAAGAGAAGGCCTCAGCGAGCGAGTGGCATTGCCGCGAAGAAATCCAAGAGCAAGGCTCGTGGTCGCAAATCACGCGGCCGCTAGGGCACCCCTGCTACTGGCAAGGTTAAGCGGAAAACAAGGGGTGGCTAACTCAATCCATGCCGGCGTGATACGCGTAAAGGCCGGCGCTCATGCAACGAAGACGCAGCGCGTAGAACCGCGAATGTGAACAGCACCCAGCAGCGGAAGCCGAGGCCGACGATGTTAAGGACGAATGCTAAGCGCGAGCATGTTCGGCCCGCAAGAGGCGGACCCGGACCAAGCGGTAGAATCCGTGCTGACTTCGTGCCATTGGTGCCACAGCGGGAGGCTCACAACCATGCCTGACCGGTATGAATCCCTTGCACGACGGCGCATGCATCCGAAGCTTCGGGTCTTGGCCAACAGCGACGCGCGGGTCAACGCCGCCAAAGCCGAGGTGCAGGGTTGCCTCAAGGTGACTCCCGCCCTCGCGGCACAAGCCCCGCGGCTCGGTACCGCGGTTGCTCCCGGGGAGATTTCCAAACGCAAGACCGCGGTCAAGGATCTGAACACCGCCGACCGCCGTGAGAACGTCGAAGTGAATGTTTTCGTTAGGTCGACCGAACCGGTGAGGCTCGGACCTCATGACCGCGCCCAAGGCCGGCTAGCCTCGATGCGGCTCGGGCTTGAAGAGATCGAAAACCTCGCCGGCGATGCCAACATCGTCATCATCGAGCCTGCGGAGACCCTAAAGCCACCGCGGCCGCTCAAAGGCAGCGCGACAACCAGCAGCCCAACAGCCCGCGTGGTCGGCAACGAACGAAAGAAGCATGGCGATGGCGCCGGCGTCATCATCGGCCTCATCGACGTCGAAGGATTCGATTGGGCCCATCCGGATTTCCTGGACCAGGCCGGCAATTCGAGATTCGTCAGCATCTGGGATCAGGGCGCGAAAGAAGGCACGCGACCGGACGAGTTCGACTATGGCCGCGTTATTACGTCAGCCGACATGACTCAGGCGGTTACCGAGGCCAGGCGGGTGCATGTCTCGCCGCATGATCTTGAGCCGCAGTCGCAGATGGTCGTGGGCTCGCACGGCACGCATGTGGCCAGCATTGCGGCCGGCGCAAGCGGTGTTTGCAGCAAGTCCGACATCGCCGCGGTCTTAATCTCGCTTCCGGACGAAGACCTTGAGCGCCGGACGTCATTTTATGATTCGACGCGGCTACTAGATGCCGTGATCTATCTGCTCGATCTTGCCGACGGCCGGCCGATCTCGATCAATATAAGCCTCGGAACCAACGGACATGCGCACGACGGCTCTAGCGCGGTCGATCGCTGGCTCGATGTCCTACTGGCCGAGCCCGGCCGATCGATCTGCATCGCGGCCGGTAATGCGGGCCAGGAGCGGCCCGAGGCTCCGGACGATCTCGGATACATGCTGGGCCGCATCCACGCCGGCTCGCGCATTGCGGCGCAGGGTCTCGATCACGATCTCGAATGGGAAGTGGTTGGCGACCGTCTCAAGGACGCCTCGGAAAACGAGATGGAGCTTTGGTACGAGCCACAGGACCGCTTCGCGATCAGCATCCGTCCCCCGGACGGGCAATGGATCGGACCGATCGCGCCCGGCGAATTTCTGGAGAACTTCCAGCTCGCCGATCGCACCATGCTCAGCATTTACAACGAGCTGCATCATCCCGCGAACGGCGCCAACTACATCGCGGTCTACCTGACGCCCTTCATGGGCGACGTGGTGGTCGGCGTGAAGGCCGGAATCTGGCTGGTGAGGCTGCACGGTCTGGTAGTCCGCGACGGCCGCTTCCACGCTTGGATCGAACGCGACGATCCCGTCGATATCGGCGACGGCGCACATTACTGGCCTTCGTTCTTCTCGGCGCGATCGAACGTCGATGCCGCCTCGGTGAGCGCGCTGGCCTGTGGCCAGCGCGTCGTCTCGGTGGCGAATCTCGACGAGGCGCGGCGCAGCGCGCATATCACATCGAGCCAGGGGCCGACCCGCGATGGACGCTTCAAGCCCGACATTGCAGCTCCCGGCACCGACATCGTCGCCGCGAACGGTTTCGGCGATCCGGCCGAGCCATGGATCCCGATGACCGGCACCAGCATGGCGAGCCCCTATGTGGCGGGCGTGATCGGATTGATGCTCGCAGTCGAAAAGACCCTCACGGCAGCCCAAATTCTCGGCATCCTGAAAGCGACCGCGCAACCGTTGCCGGGGGGCACCTTCGAATGGGTGAACGATTGCGGCTTCGGGGTGATCACGCCGGAGGCGTGCCTTAGGGAGGCGGCACACGTCACGGCCCGGCTCGACGCCAAGGAGCGTTTCAAGGGGCGCGTGTCATGAAGATCACGTTGCTGCCCTCGGAGAAAGGAGATTGCTTGCTGATCGAATCCGGCGACGTCGCGATCCTGGCGGATGGCGGCATGCCCGGCTCCTACGTGGCCGAGGTACGGCCCTTCCTCGGACGCTTCGCCGCGGCCGGTCGCGAGCTCGATCTCGTGTATGTCTCGCACGTCGACCAGGATCACATCGCCGGCGTTTTGCAGCTCCTCGAAGACATGGTTCAGTGGCGCGTCCACAAGTCGAAGGTCGCCAACAACCGACCTTCGACCAAGCCGAAGTTCGACGAGCCGCCGGCCGTCAAGCGCATCTGGCACAATTCCTTCAAGGCACTGGTTCCGCAGAATGCCGGCGAGATCGGCACCATGCTGGCGTCGCGAGCCAACTCTCTATTGAGTTCAGGCAATCCCGCTGCAATCAAGCTCGCGGCCGCCTACAGCAACATCGCCAACTCCATCCCGGAGGCGATCAAGGTATCACGGCGCATCGCAGCCGATCAGCTCGATATCCCCTTGAACGGCGAGTTCAACCACCTGCTTGCCATGGTGCGTGACAACAGCGCCATTAAGCTCAAACCAGGAAGCAAGCTGTCAATCCGCGTCATCGGGCCATTCGAGAAGGACCTGGAGATACTCCGGGACTTTTGGAACGCATGGCTCAAGGACGTGAAGAACGCTAATGCGGTGAGAAGCCTGAAAGAGTGGCTGGAAAAAAATCGCGCGGGCCTTCCCGTGGGGATGCTCGGCCTTTCGATCGACGACGAGATCGGCCGACGCTCGAATGTCACGGAGCCGAACCTCGCCTCGCTCATGCTGCTCTTGGAGGAATCAAAGCCTAGTGGTGGTGTTGCGCGCGCGATTATGACCGGCGACGGCCACCATGAGGACATTCTGGCCGGGCTGAAGCATCACGGCCTTCTCCCGGACGGCCACGGGCTTCATGTCGACCTGCTCAAGATCCAACATCACGGCTCGGAGCACAATCTGGATCGGGATTTTGTTAAGCGCATCACCGCCGACCACTACGTCTTCTGCGCCAATGGCGAGCACGAGAATCCCGACCTGCGGATCATAGAGGTACTCTTGAAGTCCCGCCTCGGCGATCACAACGATATCTCTCCCAACCCCGAAGCAGACCAGACGTTCACAGTGTGGCTCAACTGCTCCAGCCAATATCTTAAGAAGCAGATCGAGGCCAAGGAAGAGGCCGGCAAGTCGACTAAGGAGCTGGAGAAATCGCTCAAGCATTTCTCGCTAGTCGAAGAGGCGCTGGCGGACGCGAAGGCCAGCAGCAGGGGCCAGCTCAAAGTGAAAACGCTGAAGGCCAATCCGCTCGTGCTGGAGATTTGACGGACGGCGGCACGGCGAATCGGTTGGAGTTGGATTACCTGCAATATCCTACATCGAAGGTCGAACCATATGGCCGCGCGGCGGACGCAGTATTTATTTCCGCGATCCCGACGGGCATTTGCTTGAATTTGCAACGCCGGGTCTGTGGAAAATCTACTGACCGAAGTCTACTAAAGGCCGCATGCCCCCCGTTCGGCCACGTGCATTTGGCTAGGACGATTTAGGGCCGGGCACAGACCAACTGCTCCAGGCGAGAGCCTGACCGCCTGACTTTCCAATGCACGTTTTTATCGCAAGTTCGCAATTCGGTAGGAAACAGATTTTTTTATCGGGTCGCATGTCGGTAGTTTTCAGGTTTGTTCGCCACTTTAGGGGCCGGCAGATTAGGCAACGATGAAGCCCCGGTGCTCCGCCACCGGGGCTTGTCTTTTCACCTCATATTACTGCGAGGATGGCGGGGGCGAGGGCTAGTCGCCCTACATCCACAATTGGACCCCACGTCAGATCACTTCGGCCCCCGCATTGTTCTTTCGCGTACAACTCTATGGCATGACTGGCTGCATCGCCTTTTCCTTGATGGCCGGCAGGGATTTGGCGCTCTTCAGATAGGCAACAAATTCCTTTGCCGCCTTCGGTTCGGCGGAGGCTGCCGAGTAACCCGCGCTGAATACCGACCAGTTTTGCAACTCATCCGGGATGAGAGCGACAAAATCGATGCCCGGCTCCATGATCGCCGATGCCGTGCCGACCACCACTTCCGCTTCGCCCTTCAAGACCGGCGATACCAGCCCGCCGGCGCCGGCGGGCGCGCCAATCAACTTGGACTGCACGGTGCTCATGAGCTGAAGACGCTCGAGCAGCTTCATGAAATAGGCGCCGCTGGCGCCTTCCTTCGAGTGCGCGATGCTTTTCACGCTTGTCAGCGTCTTCTTGAAGGCATCGACGGAACTGATATCCGGCTTCGGCGCGCCTGATTTCACCGACAGGCCGATGCCGGTGCGAGCAATATCGGTGCGCGAGCCGGCGACAACCTTGCCCCCCTGAATCAACTCATCGATGATCTCGGGTTGTGAAATCGCAATGTCAAAAGCCCGGCCGCCTTCGACCTCGCGCTTGACCACCGGCCCCGAGACGAAAGTGATATCGAGCTTGTGTCCGCTCTCCTTCTCGAAAGCCGGCTTCACCGCCGTGACGACGGGCCCCAAACCGCCGGCAAGAATGATCTTGATATCCGCACTCTGCGCAACCGTATGCGGAAGTGTAACGGAACAGACTGCTAGGGCAGCCGTCCAAGCTATTAATCTCATGGCGTTTCCCCTGATATTGTTTCGTTGTCCGTCACATGACGGATTACATTGGCAATGCCGTAAATCGTTGGCTGAGTGTGCTCAGCTTCTTTGGCGTTGAAGAAATGCGAAGGCCGTGCAGTTTAGAGTCTTACTCGTGCGTCATGACGGGCAAGCCGTGCCAGCAAATAGTCCACTTCGGCCCGCGCCGCGGCAGAGAGTGCGGCAGCGGGCTTGCGCTGAGTGTCGGAAGCGATGAACCCGCGGCGCATCAACACATATTTTCTGACCGCGAGTCCAACTCCCTGCTGTTGCTCGTAACGGACCAGAGGAAGATGGGCATCAAACAGGTCGTGGGCCTCATCCCGCTTGCCTGCCTTCTGAAGCCTAACCACGTCAGCCAGCATCTCCGGGAAAGCATAGCCCGTCATGGCGCCGTCGGCACCGCGCTCCATTTCGAAATCCAGGAACAACGCACCGTTGCCGGTGAGAATTGAGATCGGACGCAGCGAGCCGTCCTTCTGGGAACCGCGGAGCGCCGATATTTTTTCCAGCCCGGGCCAATCCTTGTGCTTCAGCATCACGCAGGACGGATTTTCCATGATGATCTGCCGGATCACTTTCGGCGTCATCTGGACCGTCAGCGTCAGCGGATAGTCCTGAATGACAAAGGGAATGTCCGTGCCGATGGCTTCCACGGCCTGCCGGTAATAGCCGGTGATCTGATCATCGGTGCGGAGCGCTGGCTGTGGCGCGATCATCACCCCTGCCGCGCCCTGATCCATGACTGAACGCGCCAGCGAACGCATGGCTGCGAAACCGGGCGCCGACACCCCGATGATCACCGGCAGCTTGCCCATACGATCGATAAAACGGGCAGCGATCTGCAGCGATTCATCCGGTTCCAGCTTCGGCGCCTCGCCCATGATCCCGAGCACGGTCACGCCATTCGCGCCGGCCGCAAGATAACGCTCGACCAGCGTGTCGATGGATTTTTCATCCAGACGGCCATCGGGATGGAAAGGCGTTGGCGCGATCGGAAAAAGGCCGGAGGTGTTGGCGTCGAGGGGCATTGGTTCAATCCACTTGAATGCTGGTGATCAGGCCGTCGTCCACGCGTGAACTCAGCCCAGGCGTTCGCTTTCGGCAAAACCATAGAGTTCGGCGGGATTGTCGACCAAAACCTGCCGGCGAAGACCCGCATCCGGCAACCAGTCAGCGATCAGGTCGCTCAGGTCGCCGTCGTTAGGCATCGGTTTCTTCATCATGACATGCGGCCAGTCCGTGCCCCAGATCAGCCGGTCCGGGTTGACGGATGCGAGCCGCCGCGCCAGCGGCGCCACGTCGGAATATGGCAGGTCGGGCGCGGAAGAGATCCGGTAAGGCCCCGTGAGCTTGACCCAGCAACGCCCGCGCTCGAACAGCCTGAGGAAATCCTCGAGCGCCGACGCTTGCAGCCACGCGGCCGCGCCGCTTTTGGGGTATCCGAGGTGGCCGACAACCACGTCGACAGCAAGGCCGTCGATCGCCGTGGCGAAGCCCGGCGCTTCATCGGTATTGATCAGGAATTCGATGTGCCAACCGAACGGGGCGATCATGTTCGCCAGCTTCCGGACCTGTTCTTCGGGAATGACGTTTCGAGGTCCGTTGTGGTCGACCACGTTGAGGCGGACGCCGCGGATCCCCGCATCGTTCAAAGCCTTGACCGTCGCCGTGTCGATGTCGGCGTCCACCACCGCGATGCCGCGCAGCCCGCTCGGCACCCGCGACAATACATCCAGCAGTGCCCGGTTGTCGGTGCCGTACACGCTCGGCTGGATAAGAACCGCGCGCTCCACGCCCAGCGCCGTCAGCAGGGCGAGATAGTCGTCAGACGTCGCATCGGGAGGCGTGTAGATGCGTTCTTCCGCATAAGGGAACCTGGCCGCCGGCCCGCAGATATGCGCGTGGGTGTCGCAAGCCCCTACCGGAAAAACCGTGCGGGGCTTGCGAGGGGTTCGGTCGGGAGCGGGACACGGCAGATCATGCGGACGCATCACCATTCACTCAAGCTTCGCGCCTGAAGCCTTGACGATGGCCGTCCACTTCGGCGTTTCAGATTTGATATAGGCGGCAAATTCCGCGGGATTGCTGCCCACCATCTCGACGCCGAGATCGACCAGCTGTTTCCGGGTCGCCGGATCGTTCATCGCCTCGACCGCTGTCTTATGCAGTTTTTCGATGATGGCTTTGTCGGTTCCCGCAGGCGCAACCAGGCCATGCCACGTCGTCGCATCAAATCCCTTGATGCCCAGCTCATCAATGGTTGCCAGTTCGGGGAAGACGTCAATGCGCTTCAGTGTCGTCACCGCCAGCGCCCGCACTGTCTTGGCCTTGATATGGGCCGCCACCGATGCGGAGGTCGCGAACATGACCTCCACCTCGCCCGCGATCACGTCCTGCAGCGCCGGCGCTGCGCCTTTATATGGAATGTGGTCGATGTCGACCTTGGCCTCGGTCTTGAACAGCTCGCCGGAAAGATGTGCGGCCGCTCCATAGCCGGAAGAAGCGTAGCGAAGCTTGCCCGGCTTGGACTTCGCCAGCGCGATCAGCTCCGCCATCGAGTTGGCAGGAACCTTCGGGTTGACGACGAGAATATTCGCTTGCGAGCCGACCAGGCTGATCGGCGCAAAATCCTTGATCGCGTCGAATTTGATGTTGGCGTAGAGCGCCGCGTTGGTCGACAGGATGCTGTTGTTGCCCATCAGCAGCGTGTAGCCGTCCGGCGCCGACTTCGCGACAAACTCCGCGGCCACATTGCCGCCGGCGCCCGGCCGGTTGTCGATGATGAAGGTCTGCCCGAGGATCTCGGACATCTTCTTCCCGAGGATCCGCGACAACACGTCGCTGGGACCACCCGGCGTGAAGGCCACCACCAGGGTAACGGGCTTATTCGGATACGAGGACTGCGCGGTTGCCGCGGACATCGCCGCGGTAGCGGCGATCATTACACCCGCCAAGGCGGACAAGACTTTTCGCATGCTTTACCTCCCGCCCCGGGTCTAGACGCCCGGGTGCGCTGATTATAGGTCGGCCGATCCGAAACCACCTGGAAAACCTTCGGGCCAATCCGGTTTTCTTTTTGGAAAATGGTCGTATGGACCTGGCGGGCCGTCCATGCCGGCCGGCATTTCGGTACGCCGCATAGCGGAGCGAATAGCCTTCAATCTTCCTGAAACGCGACCTCCCGGGTCCGGCGTACCGCTGGCAACAGCACCGATGCCAGCATGGCGAGCGAGAGCACGAGGATCGTGGCGCTGATCGGCCGCTGAAAGAAGACGAACGCGTCGCCGCCGGATATCTGCATCGCGCGGCGCAGATTCTCTTCCATCAGCGGCCCGAGAATAAAGCCCAGCAGCAAGGGCGCGGGCTCGCATCCCAGCTTGAGAAACACGTAGCCAAGCGCACCGAAGAAAGCCATCGTGTAGACATCGAATTGCGCATTCGACAGCGTAAATACGCCGATGCCGCAGAAAACAAGGATGGCCGGGAACAGATATGCGTACGGCACCTTGAGAAAATAAATCCAGATGCCGATCAGCGGCAGATTGAGGATGATCAGGAAAACATTGCCGATCCACATCGACGCGATCAGGCCCCAGAACAACGCAGGCTGCTCCGTCATCACGGCAGGCCCGGGCTGAATGCCCTGGATGATCATCGCACCGATCATCAGCCCCATGATCGGGTTGGAAGGAATGCCAAGCGTCAGCATCGGAATAAAGGAGGTTTGCGCGCCCGCGTTGTTCGCACTCTCCGGCCCCGCGACACCTTCGATCGCGCCGTGACCGAATTCCTCCGGCCGGCGCGAGATCTTCTTTTCCATCGCATAGGAAGCAAAGGCGGCAAGCAGCGCGCCGCCGCCCGGCAAAAGTCCCAGGAACGAGCCGAGCGCCGTGCCGCGCAGGATCGGCATACGCGAACGGCGGAATTCCTCGCGCGTGGGCCACAGGCTGCCTACCTTGGCGATTTTGACGGTCTCGCTCTGGGTCTGCTCCAGATTGCGGATGACTTCGCCGAGGCCAAAAATTCCCATCGCCACGACGACGAAATTGATGCCATCGGACATTTCCGGGATGCCCATGGTGAAGCGTGAAGAACCGGACATGACGTCGGTGCCGGCGAGCCCGAGCAGCAGACCGAGCACGACCATGCCGAGCGCCTTGAGGGGCGAACCGACGGCCAGCACCACTGAAGCAATCAGGCCCAGCACCATCAACGAGAAATATTCCGGGGAGGCAAATTTAAGCGCAACGCGCGCAAGCAGCGGCGCCGACATCGCGATGACGAGCGTCGCAATGGTGCCGGCAAAAAACGAGCCGATGGCTGCGATGGCAAGCGCGGAACCCGCACGTCCCTTCTTTGCCATCTGATGGCCCTCGACCGCCGTCATCACCGAGGATGACTCGCCGGGCAGATTGACCAGGATGGCCGTCGTGGAACCGCCGTACTGCGCGCCGTAATAAATCCCCGCCAGCATGATGAGGGATTCCACCGGCGGCAGCGCGAAAGTCACCGGCAGCAGCATCGCGATCGCCGCGAGCGGCCCAAGCCCCGGCAGGACGCCGATCAGCGTTCCCAGCAACACGCCGATGAAACAGTGCAGGAGATTCGTCAGCGAAAGCGCGGTTGAAAAGCCGAGGCCCAGATTTGAAATCAGGTCCATTAAAGCGGCCCCAGCGAGAACCAGGGGTCGATGACGGGAATCGGCAATCCCAGCAGCTTGACGAAAATGCCGTAGCAGAAGGCCGCCATCGCGGCTGCCAGTCCGGCCATCGGCAGCCAGCGGGTCTGCGGGTTTCCCGCCGCGGAGACGAGCACCAGAACGACAACGGCAACCAGTATGCCGGAATCGCGGATCAGCAGGCCAAAGAGAACCGTCCCGACAAGGACTGACATGAAACCGCGCCAGACGAATCCGGTGACTTGCTCCTTCGAACGCAATGACACCAGCAGAACCCCTGCCCCGATGAGCATGAGAAGCACCGACAGCATGGTGGGGAAATAGCCCGGTCCCATGCGGCGGCCGGTGCCGAGGCCATAATTACGACTGGCCCAAAAGAACATGGCGCCCGCCGCGATGAAGAGCGAGCCAGCCAGGAAATCCCTGTTTTTATGCAACGTCGCCAATGCATCCCCACAACGGCAGAGGTAGCTGCGAAACAATAGAACCGGGCGTTTCGATGAGAAACACCCGGTTCATTCCCTGCAACGATTTCCGTCTATTCGATGCCGGCGGCCAGCAGCGCCTTCCGGGCTTCCGGAGCGGCAAGAAGCTCCAGGAACTTCGCACTGTCGGCAGAGTGATTGGCACCTGTCATGGGCGCCGCCACATAGCTGGTGTAGTTCTGGACATCGGCAGGCAGCGGCGCGACGAAACGAAGGCCCTTGGTGGTGTGCATCTTGATCTCGGTCATGGCGCCGAGACCGATCTCGTTACCTGATCCCTTGATGATGTGCTCCATCACAGCTTCGCCGTCCGGATACCGCTTGGTTTTTGGTGCGAGCTGATCGGCAATGCCTTGCTTGACGAACAGCTCCTGAAGATAGTTTCCGGTCGAGGCCTGATTGTAGACGACGGTTTTGGCACCAAGCAGCGCGGCTTTCATCTTGTCGACCGTCGACACGTCAGGAACAGGAGCGTCTTGGCGAACGGTGATGCCGACGCCGACTTTGCCGACGAGCACCTGCGTCTTCGCGTCAGCCTTCCCGGCCTCACTGATTTCCTTGATCACGGGAGGAGGCGCGATAACGATATTGGCGCCGCCGCCTTCCGAAACGATCTTGCGGATAGCCGGCGCGGTCGCATAGCGCACCGTTACAGTGTTGCCCTTGGCCTTGAACAATTCGATCACCGCGGCGACTCCCGGCTCGGGAGCTCCTGCGCTCAGGATGCTGAGCTCGGCAGCCTGCACGGACGTTCCCATCAGCATCGCTGCAACCAAGGCTATACCCCTGATATTCATTTTAGCGCTCTCCCTTGATTCAATTTTCTGTATTTTCTGTATTGTAGAACAATCGCTTATCAACTGGCCCGATGCAATAGCGAGGAAGGCGAATAGCCCGCGGCGACTACAAGAGGCTTCCGCAACGGACGATTTGCTCGAACTTGGTTGCGTTTCTATATTTTATCGCGAGTTCGCAACTCGGTAGGAAAACAGTATTTTATCGCGGGTATTCGATTCGGGAGAAACATCTTTCCGCTTCCTCCGCGAACTATCATCACGTCTATGCTTACAGGGTCGCGGTACAGCTGGATAATGCTCTGGCTCCGTTCAGACCGGCCCATTAGTGCCACATACCGCCACATACCTCCGTTCACGACAGCTCGGTCGGCGACAGGAGAAGCATTCCAGCTATTGCTTTATCAACTGCTCGAAACGAGTCCTCACAGGCGTAACCACCTCGGGAGGCAGCTGGTTGGAAGAACAAGACTACTGACTGAGGCGATTACAACTTTCGCCCATCTTAAAGGGCGTGGGCCTGCCTAAAGCAGCCAATGGCCAATGTGTAATGTCTAGCGGCGAAAACCTACAATCAGGACTAGCGCCAGCGCGACGTTGAGCGCGGATGCCGAAGTGAGAACGAGGAAAGTGAGCGACGCTCCCCCTTTTTCGATCAGCAATGTGCCTATGGTCGGCGCGGCCGCCATAGCCAGGAGGCTAGGCAGCGCCAACCGACCCATGGTTCTAGCGAAGCGGTCGGAGCCGAACAGGACCAGCGGCACGCTTCCGCGTGTGATCGAGATGATGCCGTTGCCGGCACCATAGGTGATCAACGCTGCTGCAATGACCGGAACCTCCATCCATAAAAGCAAAATGCCAATCGTGACCAGCGAGACGCCGACCAGCATCGTCCAAAGCGGATGATAAAATCGGCCGAACGTCAGCTCGACGACGCGCGCGGCGACCTGCGACGGACCGACCAGGGCGCCAAAAGCGACGGCAGCTGCAAGTTCAAGGCCGCGCGTCTGCAGCAAGGCCAGCAAATGCATTGAGACAAGGGCTAGCATCGCGCCGCTGGTCGTAAGGATGATCCCAACCACCCAAAGTGCGGTGGCTTCCTTGTTCGCAGGAAGCGCGCTTTTTACCCCGTCTGTGTCGTCGGCCGCGACTAATCCAGGAGCCCTAGCGGGCAGCAGCAAGAGATAAGCTGGTAGCGCCAAAAAAAGGTGTGCTGCGGCGTAAGCAAGACAAGCCCAGCGCCAGCCAAAGCTTTCCAGTAAGAGCGCCGTTACCGGCCAGCAGACCGTACTCGCAAAGCCGCCGAACAAAGTAACTGTGGTAATCATCGGCCGCGCCGCCTGCCCGTAGATGCGCCCGAGCGTGGCAAAAGCCGGATCGTAAAGCCCTGACGCCATGCCAAACCCAATCAGCACCCAGGCGGCGAGGTAAACCGGCAATACAGGCGCGAGACCCATGATCGCGAGGCCTGCTGCAAAGGTCACCGCGCTGAACGCCATCACCAGACGGCCGCCTCGCACTTGTATGATTTTGCCTACTCGTGGCGAAGCGAAACCGGCGATCAGCATCGCAAGTGACACTCCACCGATGACGGTAGTTGTGGGCCAGCCAGTATCTTCAGCGATTGGCAATGCGAGGACGCTAAGCAGATAGAACGAAGATCCCCAAGCGAGTATCTGAAAAAGGCCGAGCGTGACGATAATGACGCTGCGGCGAGTGGATAGCGGTTTGTTGCTCACATCGTGCCAAGTCTTTGGTGCGGGCGGGGCATTGTCCGCGGTGTAGGAGCGGTTGTTGATAGCCTCTGCCTTAGCGATGCGTTTGCGGCGGCCAGGCAACGGTTTGTGTCGCGCGCCCTACACATATAAGCTTGCTAGCTGTGCGATGGCGTCGAACTTTTCGTTGATCAGACTCATGTTTTTCGTTGGGAAGGATGGCCTTGGGCTGGGTAAAACATAGAGACTAGGACGAGATAGAACCGAGGAGAAGGTATGTTGGACAAACGGTCACTCATTTTGGGGGCTGCCGGGGCGCTGATCATGTTCGCGCTCCCCGCGGCGGCGCAGAATTATCCCACCAAGCCCGTCAGGATAATCGTTCCCTTCGATCCTGGCGGGGTAAACGACGTCGCGGCCCGCGTGCTCGCTACTCATCTTACCCAGAGATTAGGCAAACAAGTCATCGTGGAAAACAAGCCCGGTGCGGGCGGCGTCGTCGGCACCGAGATTGGTGCGCAAGCAGCGCCTGATGGCTACACCCTGACAGCCATCTCGGTCGCCAACGCAGTTCATCCGGCGCTGTACAAGTTGCGTTACGACCCGCTGAAGGCTTTCGACATGGTCTCCATGTTCATGGACAGCCCGAACGTGCTTGCCGTCAACGCGGAGGTGCCGGCGAAAAACCTGAAGCAATTCATCGATCTGTTAAAATCGAAGCCGGGCGAGTTTTCCTACGCTTCCGGTGGGGTCGGGGGATCGTTGCATCTCGGCATGGAGCTGTTCCTGCTCGTGTCGAAGACGCAAATGCTGCACATTCCTTTCAGGGGCGGTGGACCCGCTGCCATCGATACTATCGCCGGTAACACCAAGGCGATCGTGGCGACCTCATCCACGGTGTCCTCTGGAATCTCCTCCGGGCGGTTGCGCGGGCTCGCTGTGAGCGCGCAGCAAAGGCTCGCTTCGTTTCCGGAAATCCCGACGTTCGCCGAGGCCGGACTACCGGAATACGATGCTGGCAACTGGATAGGCTTTGCCGTGCCGAAGGGTACGCCCAAGGAAATTATCGACCGCCTCCATAAAGAGATCGCGGCCATTCAGGACATCCCTGAGGTCAAGAAGGAGTTTCTCAACCGCGGCGCGGACGTTGTGAAGATGCCCCCCGCCGAAATGCAGGCCTACTATGAGAAGCAAGTCGCTACGTGGGCTAACGTCGTAAAGATGGCGGGCGTCAAAGCCGAGTGAAGTGATCATACCTTACTCACGCCGACATGCGGTCGGAATGATTTCGACCTTAATATCGGCGTCACATCACGCCGCCAGAGCTGTTGATTCACGGCGGTAAGGCCACATGGACATCCGGCTGCGAGACAATAAGGACTTCTGGTCCGGGCTGATGCTCATCGGCGCAGGCGCCGCCGCACTCATTATTGGACTAGAGTATCGCCTCGGGAGCGCCCTCAGGATGGGCCCGGGTTACTTTCCATCTGTGCTGGGCGGCATCCTGATCCTTCTGGGCTTCCTCGTCCTCGCGAAGGGACTAAAAAGCGGCGACCGAATCGAGGGGCGATGGTCTCTTCGCGCCCTGATCCTTCTTCCAATGTCGCTGGTGCTGTTCGGACTGCTTATGGAGTACGCCGGCTTTGTGCCTGCGTTGCTCGTTCTGATCGTCGGCTCGGGAGCTGCCGGTGAAGATTTCAAGGTCGGCGAAACTCTCATCCTCGCCATCGTCCTCACCCTTTGTGCGGTGGCCGTTTTCGTGTGGGGACTGGGACTCCCCTTTCCCCTTGTCACGGGTTCGTAGGCCGTTACGATGGAACTATTCGACAACCTGATCTTGGGTTTCACCGTCGCGCTGTCGCTCGAGCACCTGCTGTACTGCGCGATCGGGGTGTCCGTCGGAACGTTAATCGGCGTGCTGCCCGGCATCGGTCCGGTGGCGACGATCGCGATGCTATTGCCGCTCACCTTTACGCTTGGTCCCGTCAGCGCAATGATCATGCTCGCGGGCATCTACTACGGCGCACAATACGGCGGTTCGACCACCGCGATCCTTGTTAACCTGCCGGGTGAAACCTCGGCTGTAGTGACCTGCCTTGACGGCTACCAGATGGCGCGCCAGGGACGTGCAGGGCCCGCGCTCTCCATCGCTGCCATCGGGTCTTTCGTCGCCGGCACATTCGGCACTTTGCTCATCGCCGTCGCAGGCCCCCCACTGGCGGAAATCGCTCTGAAATTCGCGGCTCCCGAGTACTTCGCACTCATGCTGATGGGCTTGGTTGCAGCCGCCGTGCTGGCTGAGGGCGATCTGGTCAAGTCACTGGCCATGGTGGCGATGGGGCTGCTGTTGGGCCTTGTTGGTACCGACGTGAGTTCCGGCGTCCGCAGGTTCACTTTCGATTTCAACGAATTGTCCGACGGCGTCAGCTTCATCGTGCTCGCGGTCGGCATTTTCGCGATAGGCGAGATTGTTGCCAATCTGGGCGATCCGGCGGAGCGACAGATCTTCAGCGACCGCGTAAGGAATCTGATGCCGACGAAGCAGGATCTGAAGGCGTCCGCCAAACCCATCATTCGGGGTACGCTGATCGGATCGTTCTTCGGGGTGTTGCCCGGTACCGGGCCGTCGATCGCCTCGTTCTCGTCTTACATTGTTGAAAAGAAGCTCGCCAAGGATCCCTCCCGTTTTGGCAATGGCGCGATCGAAGGCGTTGCCGGCCCGGAATCGGCTAACAATGCCGACGCCCAATGCAAGTTCATCCCGATGCTCACTCTCGGCCTACCGGCAAGCGCCGTGATGGCGCTCATGCTTGGCGCGCTCACTATACAGGGTATCCAGCCCGGCCCTCAGGTTATGAGCACGCGCCCTGACCTCTTCTGGGGTTTGATCGCAAGCATGTGGATTGGCAATGCGCTCCTCGTCCTGCTCAACCTGCCAATGATCGGCGTATGGGTGAAGCTCTTGAGGGTGCCGTACCGCTTGTTGTTCCCGGCCATCATGGCGTTCTCGGCCATCGGCGTTTACAGCGTCAGCAACTCCTCCTTCGACATATATCTGACGGCCATCTTCGGGGTTGTCGGCTTCATTTGGATGAAGCTCGGCTGTAGCCCCGCCCCCATGCTGCTCGGCTTCGTCCTGGGGCCCCTGATGGAGGAACACTTGCGTCGCGCTCTGCTCATGTCCCGCGGTGACCCTTCGGTGTTCTTCACCCGCCCGATCAGTCTTTTTTTCATCCTGATAACGATCGGCATCCTCCTGGCAATGGTCGCGCCCGCATTACGAGCGAGGCGAGCCAAAATCATCGGGTAGCTAATCCAAAATGGGGCGATCCCCTCGCCTTCGCTGGCGAACAACTCCCCGCCGAAATCGCACAACACACATCCATAGAGAGCCAAAATGCCCGGTTCGGAGCTCTATCAGAAGCTGGCAGAAGCTTTTCATGCAGAAGGGACACGCTCGATGTTCGGGCTCCTTGGAGACGGCAACATGCATTGGGCGGCCGCTTTGGAATCGCTCGGCTGCCGGCCGATCTACGCGCGGCACGAGCACTGCGCTGTTTCTATGGCGATCGCGTACGCGAACGCGACAGGGGAGCCCGGTATCGCCTCAGTCACCTGCGGCCCGGGGCTGACGCAGATCATGACGGCTCTCACCACCGCGGCACGCGCGGAGATCCCGCTCGTCGTGTTCGCGGGCGAGGCGCCGATCTCGTCGCGCTGGTACAATCAGGCAGCTGACCAAGCGCCATACGTGACTGCCTGCGGGGGCAAGTACGTTCAGGCCCATTATCCACCACGCATGCTTGACCAGGTCCAAGAGGCCTTCTTGATGGCCCGCCTGGAGCGCAAGCCTGTGGTCATTGGCGTGCCTTTGGATCTCCAGGCGCAAACGGCGCCCCCGATGGCAAACTACACGCCGTCCACCGCCGTGATCCCGCGTGTCGGGCCCATGATGCCGGCCCCGCAAGATGTGGCTGCGTGCGCGGAAGAAATCCGCCGGTCGGAACGCATCGTGCTGCTCGCCGGCCGCGGTGCCTACCGCTCCGGCGCAGCCCAAGAATGCCGACAGCTCGCCGACAAAATCGGCGCCGTGCTTGCCACGACACTCCCGGTTCGGGGCCTCTTTCACGACCATCCTTTCTCGCTTGGGGTAGCGGGGGGCTTTTCCACCGATGTGGCTCGCGAGGTGTTCGCGACGGCCGACCTGGTCATTGCGGTCGGCGCGAGCGTGAGCCAGCACACAAGCGACAATGGCAAGCTCTATCCGAAGGCGAGGGTGGTGCAAATCGACATTCGCCCCGTCGGCGTCCATCAGGGGCGAAGTGTCGCCGATTTCTACGTCAGGGCAGACGCCAAGGCTGGTCTGGCGGCCGTGATGCAAACACTCGGTGCATATAGCTCCCCTGGACGACTCCGCACGCCCGAACTCGCGGATCAGATCGTGAGGCGACCTGCAGACGCTTCCTCGTTCGAAATCGAGCCGGGCGTTCTAGACCCCCGCGATGTGGTGCGCGCGCTCGATCAGGCGCTCCCGAAGGACTGGCACATCGTCAACAGCTCGGGGCACTGCTCGTACTTCACCACCCACATGGTTGGCCGCAGCGCGAACCGCTTCCATGCCATCCGCGAGTTTGGCGCTATTGGCAACGGGCTCTCCTATGCGATCGGGGTCGCAGCCGCGTACCCGGACCATCCAGTCGTACTACTCGACGGAGACGGTGGACTTCTAATGCATGCGCAGGAGCTTGAGACGGTGCGCCGACACAACCTCCCGATTCTCTTGTGTATCCTGAACGACGGGGCTTATGGATCTGAAATCCACAAGCTTAGGGCGGATGGGCTGAGCGATTCGGGCGCTGTGTTCGGGCGGGGAAATCTCGGCAGCATTGCCCACGGTTTCGGGCTGGCTGGCGACGTTGTGAGGGACCTCTCGAAGTTACCGCAGCTCGTCGCGGCGTTTGCCGCCCAGCCAAGTGGAACGTTGCTAGATTTCCACATCTCCGACCGCGTGACGTCGCCGGTGATTCGCCGAGCCCATCCGGGAAAGCACTAGATACCGCGCGCGCCTACAGCACGCCCGAACGCCTCAGCAGGTTCGCGAGATTGGGGGACACGGAGCCTCTTACGCCGCAAAAGAGAGAAAGCGCCTGCAGAGCTGAACTCGTTAGCTTTTCAGTCTTTTATTGCGAGTGCACAACTCGGTAGCTTTTCGCAATTACGCGTTTTGATTATTGGTGGGCCCGGGAGGCGTCTCCCAGCCGAGCAAATTCAAAGTCTTGCGCCTACAAACCTACCCAACAGCGCGTATTGAGCGCAAAGGGATTTCTGGCACGGTTACAAACCGCCGCCGCTGCTGATCAACGCAATTCCCGCGTTGGTCGGCCGCGCGATTGCGATGGCGGGTCTGCTCGGAGGTTCCCGCCGCCATCTCAGTTTCACGGGCGACTCTCGCGGTCCGCGCGATGGGTCTTCTCCCTGATCTTCATCCCATCGCGGGTCATATTGAATGACCGCAATGAATGATCGCACGGGTGCCAGTCCCTTTATACCGGCAGCTTGCGATGACGCTAAACGGGCATCCGTGAGGCCCCCCGACATCGAACCAAAGTGCGGGCAACCGTGACCCATAGGACCCGCGACCAAACGGTGTCGGGCAACCCCCGGAACGGTCGAGAGGCGTTATGCGTCGCCAGCGGGATGACAACCTGAACCGGCCCATAACGTGAGAGCGCCGAAGAAAGCTCTTGGGAGACGCCGGGGGGACAACTTGGCGGATTGAAGGGCACCTAGTACTCGAAGCACCAGCGTTGCTTTCCCCTTCGTCAGGGGCCTCCGGAGAAAGCCCAAGGGCATACCGGAGGGAGGAAAGGGTTCATCTATGGAGTAGCCGACAAAGGTTGATAAATATGTCCACCATAGCCTCCGGCAGACAATTGCGTGCAGCACGCACAGTGGCCGGACTGACGCAATCGGAACTCTCGACCGAGGCAGGATTCAATCCCCGCGCTTGCCGTTATTGGGAAAGCCGTGGAGACAATCCCCCTACCAGCGTCCCGCAATCGGTGGAACGCATTGTGCAGGTGCTGCTGAATCATGGTGTGGAGGTATTCTGCCATCCTTCTCCGGGCTGCCGCGTCGGCTCAACCAAGTAGACCCCGGTGGCATAATTGGAACCTGCACATGCGCCTATGCAGCGGAGGACCTACGATAGTCTGAAAGCGAATTTGGAGATTGAACTCAGCCGGAAGAATCGGCTCCGGCAAGTCACCGACTAATTCGCGCGAGAGGGCGAAGTGTGCTGCCACCCCACCGGTCACGGGGGATGAGGTGAAATCGGAAATGTAGAAATCCCCCAATGATACCGGGTTATTCTTCGGAAACTCCTCTCCAGACTTGGTTTCTCAGGTGATCAGGGGTGGCTAACAAATGCTAACAAAAATCGCATCCTTTGCGGGTTGCCGAAGTCCGGCTTCGCCCGGGCATGGGCGGATCGGAATCACCTTGTGCCCAGGAAAAAGGACCAATTAGGTGGGATGGGGCATTGGGACCGGGATTTAATTCGATATCGATGCCATCAAAAAATGGGGTGCAGTCCTGGTCCTGTCTCTGGTCGAGCAGGAAGAACTGGAAAGCCGAACAACCATGAAACACATCGTCTGGAAATTGCTGGCTCTTATCGCGCTCTGCTTGCGGCTTTACCTTCAAAAAGCTGAATGGCAGCGACAAGCACGACGAGCTCAGCCTCGGAAACGATGCCTGCACCTGGCACAAGCTGACGCGCGACACCCGCCAATCAATGCCTGTTTGTGGCCAGAAGCCGACATGAAGCGACGTCTTCTCCATGTCGGCTTTCGGGGGGAAGCGAACTCGCTGTGCTCGCTTTGAGGATTTCCGCTTCTGACCGAAAGCGGACATTGGAGCTTCGGTCTAAACCATGTGCTCACGCCACATCCTTCGACCCTGGGTGCGATGAGCTGAGGTTTGCCTTGAATAATGCGATCAGCATCGCGCGTACACACGTCTCGAATGTACCCCGGGAGAGTTGAGGAGGAGATTTGGCAGCGAGCCGTTTAGCCCCGATACCTCAATGCATCGACTACCAGAGCAAATGCCGCCGAGGACTGCCGTCGGCTTGGATAGAAAAGGTGGTATCCGGAGTAAGGAAGGCACCACTCCCCAAGGACGCGCTTAAGGCCTCCCTTGCGGAGATGGTCCTGCACCATGCTTTCGGGCACGTAGGCCAAGCCCGATCCGGCGAGCGCTGCATTCAGTATTTGACCGGTCGCATTGAAGATGAGCTGACCCTCGACGCGCACTCTCAACTCGCGACCACCTTTCTCGAACTCCCAGGCGTACATCCCGCCATGCGAAGGCAGGCGCAAGTTGATGCAATTGTGCCCGATCAGGTCCTGCGGTCTCTTCGGCTCCGACCGCTTCCGGAAGTAGGAGGGAGCGCCGACCACCGCCATACGCATGTCCGGCCCGATCCGAACCGCGATCATGTCTTTGGCCACTTGCTCGCCGCTGCGCACGCCAGCGTCGTACTGCTGAGCTACGATGTCTGTAAGCCCATAGTCGATGGCGATCTCGACTTTTATGTCCGGGTGTTCTCGCAGCAGCGGCGCGAGCTTCGGGACTAGAATTGTCTCCGTCGCATTTTCGGTCGCTGTAATCCGAATGGTGCCAGCAGGCTTTTGCCGAAGCTCACTTACAGCGGCGACCTCCGCCTCGATTTCGTCGAACCGTGGCCCAATGTTGTGCAGTAGACGGTCCCCGGCTTCCGTAGGCGAGACGCTCCGGGTCGTGCGGCTAAGGAGCCGAACTCCGAGCCGCTCTTCGAGTTCTTTGATGGTGTGGCTCAGTGCCGACTGGGAGACGCCCACTTTTGCTGCAGCCTTGGTGAAGCTGCGTTCCCGGCCTACGGCGATGAACGCCAATAGATCATCCAGATGGCCCCGCTGCATTTATGTCCTCCGCTCATAACTCTATACCGATTTTACCGTCTAATAGGAATGGATGCGCGTTCTAGATTATCGGCCATATGCCCATCGGATCTGCTCACAAGGGAGAGCGG
Organism: uncultured Alphaproteobacteria bacterium; assembly: GCA_963750965.1. GTDB lineage: Bacteria > Pseudomonadota > Alphaproteobacteria > Rhizobiales > Xanthobacteraceae > CANKHA01. The sequence continues at coordinate 6,770 of CAVVSK010000018.1, read as the reverse complement.
CGAATGGAAGAGCCCGCCACTTCAAGAAACCTGAAGGTCATCAGCTGCGATGTCACAAGAAGAGAACTGTTGGCCGTCGCTGCGGTGACTGGCGGGGCTCTCGTGGGAGGACAACTCATGTCCGAAAATATGTCGCCAGCTGCCGCTCAAGGTGCTGCAGTGACACCCCCTCCGCTCAATGTCATGCTGCGCGTCAACGGAACCGAGCATCGCCTGACGCTCGATCCGCGCACCACGCTGCTCGACGCATTGCGCGAACACTTGCACCTCACCGGATCGAAAAAGGGCTGCGGCCTTGGGCAATGTGGCGCCTGTACGGTCCTGCTGGACGGCAAGCGTGTGAAATCCTGCCTTTCGCTGGCCGCGCTCGTGGAGGGACGCGAGATCACGACCATCGAGGGCCTGGCCCAAGGCGATCAACTCCACCCCTTGCAAGCCGCCTTCATCGAGAGAGACGCCTTCCAGTGCGGCTATTGCACGCTCCGGACAGATCATGGCTGGCGTCGCCTGCATCAACGAAGGCCATGCCGGCTCGCCGCAGGAAATTCGTGATTGGATGAGCGGCAACCTGTGCCGCTGCGGGGCCTACGACCACATCGTCGCGGCGATCCAGGACGCGGCTCGCGTCACTGGTCCCGTGCGGGGAGGTTGAGCCATGCACCCGTTCACCCTGGAACGCCCGCATGATCTGGCTGCCGCGCTCGCGTTCCGCGCCCAGGCCGGCCGCAACGACGCACCCGCCGAATACATCGCCGGCGGCACCGACATGGTGCAACTGCTGCAGGAGTATGTCCGCCGTCCCGATCGGCTGGTGAGCCTCGCGGGACTTCTCGACAACCGTATTGAAGTCGGCCGCGCAGGGCCTCAGGTTCGGCGCCGCCGCCACCATGGCTGACGTGGCCGCCCACCCCGCAGTCATCGAGCAGTACCCCGTCATCTCCGAGGCGCTCTTGAACTCGGCGAGCCCGCAGGTGCGCAACCAGGCCACCATGGGCGGCAACCTCCTGCAACGCACGCGCTGCCCCTACTTCCGCGATGTCGGCTACGCCGCCTGCAACAAGCGCGCGCCAGGCTCCGGCTGCGCCGCCATCGGCGGCGAGAACCGCTGGCATGCGGTGCTCGGCACAAGCGAGAACTGCATCGCCGCCAACCCATCCGACCTTGCGGTGGCGCTGGTCGCGCTCGACGCAGCCGTTGAGGTGCGTGGGGCAAACGGACAGCGCATGGTGCCGCTGGTCGAGTTTCACCGGCTACCCGCCGATACGCCGCACATCGAGACGGTGCTCGAACCCGGCGAGGTCATCTCGGCCATCACGGTGCCGGCGAGCCCGGTGGCGCGGCGCTCGCATTATCTCAAGGTGCGCGACCGCGCCTCGTTCGAGTTCGCGGTGGTATCGGCCGCGGTGGCGCTGGAGATGGATGGCGGCCGCATCCGGCAGGCGCGCGTGGCGCTCGGCGGGGTTGGCACGAAGCCGTGGCGCATTCCGCAGAGTCGAGGCGGCTTTGGTCGGAGCGAGCCTCGACCCGGCGGCGCTCCGTCCGGCGGCGGCGCTCGCCGCCGAAGGCGCGCAGGGGCGCGGGCACAACGACTTCAAGATCGAACTCATGCAGCGCGCGATCGTGCGCGCCGTCGAAACCGCGGGAGCCCGCGCATGACCACCGCATTTATCGGACAACCCGTCAGCCGCGTCGATGGCCGCCAGAAGGTCACCGGCGGCGCCACCTACGCTGCCGAATTCGACGCAGCCCGGCCAGGCGCACGGCGCCATCGTGCGGAGCACGATCGCGAACGGCCGCATCGCATCCATCGACAGCGCGGCGGCGGAACGCGCGCCCGGCGTCATCGCCGTTCTGACCCATCGCAACGCACCGAGGCTTGCCTATCGCCAGCACAAGGCCGCCGCCGACCCGGTCATCGGCGAGCGCCTGCACGTGCTCCAGGACGACCGCGTCAACCACCAAGGCCAGCCGATCGCGCTCGTCATCGCTGAGACGCTCGAGCAGGCGAGCCACGCGGCGACACTGGTGCGCGTCACCTACGCGCCCGAAACCGCACCACCGACATCGAGCCGCGTCGAGCCGGTGCTGCCAACCCACAGAAAACCGATCAGGGCGAAACCCGGCCGCCCGAAACGCGTCGCGGCGACGCCGAAGGAGCGCTCGCGGATGCCGAGGTCAAGGTCGACCATACCTACGTGATCCCGCGCGAGAACCACAATCCGATCGAGATGCACGCCACCATCGCCGCGTGGGACGGCGACCGCCTGACGCTCTGGGACAAGACGCAGTGGGTGAACAACACTGCCGACGAGATCGCCGCCGTGTTCGGCATCGCGGCGGAGAACATTCGCGTCATCTCGCCCTTCGTCGGCGGCGCCTTCGGCTCGGGGCTGCGCACCTGGCCGCATGTCACGCTGGCCGCACTCGGCGCGCGCGTCGCCGGGCGCCCGGTGAAGCTGATGCTTTCGCGGCGCGAGATGTATTACGGCGTCGGCTACCGGCCGCACACCGTCCAGCGCGTCGCGCTCGGCGCATCGCGCGACGGCCGCCTCACGGCGATCTGCACGAGGGCTACCAGGAGACCTCCACCTATGAGGAGTTTTCGGAGGCGCTCCTCAACGCGAGCCGGTTCCTGCATTCCTGCCCGAACGTCTACACGCGCCACCGCATCGCGCCGATGAACGTGCACACGCCGACCTATATGCGCGCACCCGGCGAGGCGAGCGGCGTCTTTGCCCTCGAATCCGCCATGGACGAGCTCGCCGTCGCGCTGAATATCGATCCAGTCGAATTGCGCCTGCGCAACGAGCCGGAGCAGGACGAGTTCAAGAAACTGCCGTTCTCGAGCCGCTCGACGCGCGAATGCTACCGGGCCGCGGCAGAGCGCTTCGGCTGGAGCCGGCGCAACCCCGAGCCGCGCTCCATGCGGGATGGGCGTTGGCTCATCGGCTGGGGCATGGCAACCGCCACCTATCCGATGAATTACGCACCGGCCTCCGCCATGGCGCGTCTCATGCCGGACGGCACCGCCGAGGTGATGAGCGCTGCAAGCGACATGGGGCCGGGCACCTGGACGTCTATGACGCAAGTCGCTGCTGAGACGCTCGGCCTTCCCATTGAGCGGGTGAAGTTCACTCTCGGCGACACTCGGCTGCCGAGGGCGCCCGTGCATGGCGGCTCGATGACGATGGCGAGCGTCGGCAGCGCCGTGCAGGCGGCCTGCCGCAAGGCGCGTGAGGACGCGCTCGCTCGCGGCGACACCAATGACCTGCGGAAGCCCTGCGCCGCATCGGCGAGCCCATTGAGGGCTCGGCGACGTGAAGCCAGGCGATGCAGGCCAGCGGTTCTCCATGCATGCGTTTGGGGCGGTTTTCGTGGAAGTCGCTGTCGATCCGGATCTCGGCGAGACGCGCGTGCGGCGCATCGTCGGCGCCTATGGGGCCGGCCGCATCGTCAACCCGAAGACGACGCGCAGCCAGTGCATCGGCGGCATGATCGGCGGCATCGGCATGGCGCTCATGGAGCACTCGGTTGTGGACCCGCGCAACGGCCGCGTTCCGAACGCCAACTTCGCCGAATACGCCGTACCGGTCCACGCCGATGCGCCGCCGGTCATGGACGTGATCTTTGTCGAGGAGCACGACCCGCATGTGAACCCCCTCGGCGTGAAAGGCGTCGGTGAGATCGCCATGGTGGGCGTCGCGCCGGCCATTACAAACGCGATCTTTCATGCCACTGGCAAACGTATCCGCGAACTCCCGTTCACGCCCGACAAGCTACTGTGAGATTGCGCAGGAGGCACAACATGAATGGCAAGTGTTTCGTTACTGCGTCGGTTCTGACGTTATGGTCTTGCTTCCAAGCGCATGCGCAATACGTGCGCATTGCAGAGCTTGAGATCGATCCCGCTCAGCTCGAAGGTTTCAAAGTCGCTATCACAGAGGGCGTGCAGGCTGCGGTGCGCTCAGAGCCAGGGGTTCTGGCGTTGTATGCCGTCCATGAGAAAGACAACCCTGGCCGCGTGAGGGTGTTCGAAGTCTACACGGATGCGGCCGCTTACGCCGCGCATTTGGAGATGCCGCATTTCAAACAGTTCCGGGCAACAACCGACAAAATGGTGCTGTCGCGCAAGCTTATCGACGCGGTCCCGCTAGTGCTCGCCGCTAAGCCGCAGCCAGCGCGCACCTTACCCTTAAGAAAGTACACGCACGCATGCGTTCAGCAAGCACCATCATCACACGCCGACACATGCTCGCGGCCGGCGGCGGCTTGGCTACGCTGGCTGCAGCCGGAGCTGGCGTCGCACAGACGCCCACTGTCCAGGCGCCATCAAGGAGCGCAACGATGCAGATTACACGGGCCGGTTCACTACCATCCGCAAAAGGGCCAGCGGAGTATTTCACCGGCACGGTGCGTATCGATCCGGTATTTCCGGTGCGGGATCCAGGGCGCGTATCCGCAGGGCATGTCACGTTCGAACCGGGTGCCCGTACCGCCTGGCACACGCATCCCGTCGGTCAGACCTTGATCATAACGTCGGGACTTAGGTGGGTTCAGCATGAGGGGGGATCGGTTGAGGAAATTCGACCTGGTGACGTCGTCTGGTTTCCACCGGACCTGAAGCATTGGCATGGCGCGTCGCCGACAGACAGCGATACTCATATCGCAATCCAAGAAACTTTGAACGGCAAGAACGTCGACTGGCTGGAAAAGGTCAGCGATGAACAATACCGCCGCTGATTAGCAGGCAGTCGCCACCGCAACGCAGCGCAAAGACACCGCGTTGCTCAAGGGAGATTCAGTATGAAAGGTTTGATCCGGCTGATGTGCCTTTCGCTCTGCACTTCAAGCGTCATGATAACCACTCCCGTCATTGCTGCGGCCGAGGGCAGCCCTACACGCAAGGACATCCAGATGGTTGCGCCCGCGTTTGACAAATACACGCAGGATCGTTTGTCCGGCGATGTTTGGAATCACCCAGGCCTTTCGCCTCGCGACCGCAGCGTTGTTACGCTCGCGGCCCTAATCGCCCGCAATCACACCATCGCGCTGTCGGATCACCTGAAGCTTGCGCTCGACCACGGCGTGAAGCCGGCGGAAATTTCGGAAATCATCACGCACTTGGCATTTTATTCCGGCTGGGCGAACGCCATGAGCGCAATCGCTAATGCGCAGGATGTCTTCGCCGAGCGAAACATCGGGCCCGATCAACTCCCTGCAGCGTCCCCCGCGTTGCTGCCGCTCAACGAGGCTGCCGAGGCCGATCGCGCAAAGCGTGTGGGCGACCAATTCGGTGCGATGTTTCCGCGCGTTGCTCAGTACACGACTGACGTCTTGTTCCGCGATCTCTGGCTCCGTCCCGATCTCGCGCCGCGCGACCGCAGCCTCGTCACCATCAGCGCGCTCATCGCCAATGGTCAGGTGGCGCAGCTCACGGGTCATATTCCGATCGGGATGAATAATGGGCTGACGCAGGTCGAGATCACCGAAGCGATCACGCATCTTGCCTTCTATGTGGGATGGCCCAACGTATTCTCGACCATGCCCGTTGCAAAAGAGGTCTTCGAGCAACGTCAGCGCTAGTACGCGCGAGATAGGCGAATTCGCTACCACACCATTCCAAGGATATAGGAGGAGTAATCATGATGCTCAGGCGATTTCTGTTGCTCGCGGGTCTTGCCATCCTCGCGACAGCCGGAATTGGATTAACAGCCATCCATGCCCCAGGTCAGTCAACCCACTCGCGTCCGCTTACTACATCGCAGAGTTCGAATTGACCGATCCGGAGGGTATTCGGCCTTACAGCGCCGGCGTCGCCGCAACTTTCGAACCGTTCGGCGGCAGATTTATCGTCCGCGGCGGCGAGGTCGCTGTACTCGAAGGCGAGCCCCCGAAAGGAAGACTTGTGGTGATCGCGTTCGACAGCATGGACAAGGCGAAGGCTTGGTACAACTCGGCTGAGTACGAGAAATTGAAACCCATTCGTCAGAGGTCAGGCAACTCGCGCACCTATATTGTTGAAGGCACTTCAAAATAGATACGCGACGGTCGCGTGAGCACCAGAAGGAGGTACTGCGGAATGCTTGCATCGGTCTTGAGAGCCTTCGTCATCACACTCGGATTGATCGGACCTACAATGGCACAAGAGCGCATTCTGATTTCCTCCGACTGGGGCAAAGTGACTGCCGAGCTGGTCGACAACGACGCGACCAAATCGCTGATCCGGATGTTGCCGCTCGCGATCGAAATGCGGGACCACCTCCGCCAGGAAAAGACCGGCAATCTGCCGGCGCCCTTGCCCGCGGTTGAGCGTCAACTCGATTTCTCGAGGGGGACGCTGGGACTGTGGAGCTCCGATCACTTCGTGATCTACTATCGCGAGGGCCGCGTCCCTCAACCGGGGATTATCCTGCTCGGCCGAGTGACCGCCGACATTTCTATTTTTGATCGGCCCGGTCTGATCACCATCAGCGTTGAACGCATTAAAGGCGACCTTGCCGCCGACGCGACCGCCAAGACCCTCTCAAGCTCGTGAGGTGGGTGAGCCGATCAGAACCCATCAAAGGATGAAGCAAACATTCAAATGACCCCGACCTATGACTTCAAAGGCCATGTGGCCCTGGTCACGGGCGCCGCCAAAGGCATAGGCCTCGCACGGCACGCATGTTCGCCGAGAGCGGCGCCTCCGTCGTGCTCGCCGATCTCGACGGCGATCTTGCCGCCCAGGAGGCGGAGCGGATCGTCGCCGAGGGCGGCACCGCGATCGGCGT
>CAVVSK010000017.1:0-112171 GCA_963750965.1 uncultured Alphaproteobacteria bacterium | reverse complement strand
CAAAAGCTCCGACCGGAGGCGCGGTGCCCTTACGGACGGCGACGCGCACCCGCTCCAGCGTCTGCGTGAGCCGCCCGCCCTCGACGCGATGCGCGCGCACCACGATGCGGTCGCTGCGCTCGCGCTCCTCGCGCACCTCGACCCACCCGCTGATGGTGAGTGTTGCGGGCGCCGTCAGCACCGGATGCGCGATAGTTGCGCTCCGTAGCGTCGCCACGGCAAAACCAGCGGCTGTGGCGGTGAAAGCAAGCCCGAGCGGAAAGGCGACCGGGCGGCGGCGTAGCAGCAAGGCGCAAACAACACAGGCCAACACGAGTGCCGCCGCGACCCAGGCCGATGGCTCGCGCTCGGCGGCGAAGTAAAGCGCGATGCCGGAGCCGAAAGCCACCGGCAGCCATGGCACGAGCCGGCCGGGCGCAACGTCGGCCAGTGCCCATTCTTTGAATGCAGTCGGGATAGACTGGGTAAGGCCTGTCCAGGAAGTGGGCCATTGCCAAGCGTTCGCTCGTTGCCCGCCTAGCGGCCACAGCGTTGTCCGCCCACGCCCCGTACCCTGACCCAACATCACGTAACGCCCCTCGGGGGCATGCTACACGACGTACTTTAGCGGGAGCTAGGGCGCCGCAGGGGTACGACCTGGTCGCGAAGTCGATCCGAATGGTCCGGAGAATGACAACTATCGTGCACGTATCGTGCACGCAGCCCGCTTTTTTGTCACCAACTCATAAGGGTGGTGCAAAAATCGCTGACGTCGCCGCTCCATAGCTCCAGACGCGGCTGCTTTTCTTCACCGGCGTCGGCCTGCTGACGATAATCCGGTGGCTGGGGAACTGACGCTCGACCGCCTCGAGCCCGCCGAAGGATGCGACTTCAGCCGGATGAAAAAACAGGGGTGGCCTCATGCTGAACTCTTTGGTCTTGCGCATTGCGCCCGTGCATGGGCGCGCCAAATCCGGCGTCTAGTTCGGAGCTTTTGAGCTAATCGGTGAGGCCGCTAGCTGAGGCGTAAAGCATCGCGGCGCTAGCTGGCCTTCTTCTGGCGCGCGGTGGAACGGCCTCGTTTCTGCGGCGTGCGCGTGTTCCGGCCGGCGGCTTTGCGTGGAGCCTCGCTGCGGCGTTCGCTTTGCACGCTGGCGCGGAGCGCCTCCATGAGGTTGACGACATTGGACGGCGCGCGTTCCTTCGGCCTTTCGATCTTCGGGCCCTTCTGCTTTCTCTGCAGCAGATCCTTCAGCGCATCCTCGTAACGGTCCTCAAATTTCTCCGGCTGAAACTTTGCGCGTTTTTGTTCGACGATATGCGTCGCCAGGTCCAGCATGTCTTTTGTGATTTTCTGATCCGTTATGTCGTCGAAGTAATCTTCCTCTTTGCGGACTTCGTAGGGATAGCGCAGCGTGAGTTCCCATCATTCCCTTGCCCCGGGCTTCCAAAGCAGATGTGCTCCCGAGAGGTGAAGACGATTTTGCCGATCGCGACGATACCCTCACGCCGGATCGCCTCGCAGCCGTTCGCAACCGTTCCTGTTTTCGCTTTGTTCGATGTGTTCCTCGCTCTAGAATCCAAAATTATCGAGTGATTCGAGGAATGAGATGCGCCAGCACAAAAAGAAGATGTTCCACGCAACCATGCTGGTGACGCGCCTTGAGGAATGGTGCGTAGAAGCGGAAACCGCGGAGCAAGCGCGCGAACTGCTGGCCTCCGGCGAGGGCCATGCCTGCCATATTGGCGACTGCACCTACGTGGACGTGGAGCGATTCGACGATGCTGCCTGACCGCCGGTCAGCTGCTGCGGTCGCCCCAATCTCCTTTGCCTTTCTTCGCTCGGCTTTCAGGCTTTGCGGATCGGCCGTCTCGATCTTCCTAATTAGCTATTCTCGGACAATGGGATGAGCAGATTGCGGGTGAAGCAGCCTTCACTGTGGGAACATGTGTATTACGCAGACCGCCGGTAGCGGGCGCAACCGGAGAGCCTTTACGATACCGCCAACTGAGTTGGCGATCACGACAACCGATTCGATCTCGAACGGACGTCAGGGGGGTCACGTGGCATCCATTTTGATTATCGAAGACGACGAGCATGTGCGCGTGTCGGTTGAATCCTGTCTGGCGGACGAGGGGCATAAGACACTCACTGCCAGTACCGCTGAACAGGCGTTGGCCCTCTTGGAAGGCGGCGCTGAGGTTGACCTGGTCCTCGTGGACATCGCCCTGAATGGCGACATCCATGCCGGCCTGACATTGGCTCGGCGTGCAGCGGAGATTCGGCAGAATCTGAAAGTCGTCTACACAACCGGCCAGCGGGTGACGGATGGAATGAAGGCGCTATTTGTGCCCAGCTCAGCCTTTCTACCGCGGTCGTTTACCGTCGACCAAATCAGATTGGCCTTGTTTTCGAACTTTGAAATCCGGTCGCCCGGAGAAAACTTGGCGTAATCCTCTCCACCGCCGGGCCGAGGCCAACAGCCCCTTGGGCTTCGCCCGGGTGCATCCGAGCTGAACAACCCTAGCCAAATAAAAAAGGCCTCGGGATTGCCCCCGAGGCCTGAGGTGGAAAGTTGCTTCCTGAACGGTTAGTGCCAGTTGAACCGATAGTTCAGTCCGACCGTCACAAGATGAATATTCTGCTCGATGTTGAAGGCCGTTCCGCAACCGCCGCCGCCACCACCACAGAAGCGTGGCGAATCGCCGCCGAAGTCCATAAAGTTATATTCGAGCTTGGCCGACCAAGCCGGCGCAAATGACCATTCCACGCCGGCTCCGACTGTCCAGCCTGTGTTCGAGACGCCATTTGCCGCGATCCTCAGGCCAGGGACGCCGAATGAATAGTCGTCGTCCACCCAGGCCGCGCCGCCCTTCAGGTAGAAGAGCCCGCGATCGACGGCCCAGCCGACACGGCCGGTAATTGCTGCGACCCAGGATATCTCGGTATCAAAATTGAAGCCCGCCCGGGTGTGGCTGCCGTCCATGCCGCTCCAGTCCCACATGCCTTCCAGGCCGAAAACGAAGGCGCCAGTCTGGTAATCGCAGCCGACCTGTCCGCCGCCGACGACACCGGTGGCATCATGTGAACCGACGCCGGTGTTGGTTCCTCCGACGAGGTCCCAGTCTTTCGGCGAGACGCCATAGCCCAAGTTTGCGCCGATGTAGCATCCGGTCCAGGAAAAGCCATAAACCGGCGCCGTTAGCGGCGCGACACGGGGAGGAGCTCTTGCCGGGATATCGGCCGCGAGCCCGCTTTGAACGAACGCTCCCATGGAAGCGAAGACTAAAGCGACTGGAAGAAATTTACGCATTGCATTCCTCACCTGGGAAAATCCCCTGCCACGTGAGAGCGACGATACGGCGGGCGCCTAGGGCGAGTACAGCCAATTTTCCCTTAACGGCTCAAATGCCTGGAGGGTGTGACAGGACAGCAACAGCGGTCTTGGCGCCTTAAATCAGGTCACTTGGGCGGCTTAAATCAAATTAAGCGAGCCGTCCGGCCTAACCCTTCTGCCCGCTCACCTTGACCCAGGTATCGCGCAAGCCGACGGTGCGGTTGAACACCGGCTTGCCAGGCGCGGAATCCCGGTCGCGGACCAAATAGCCCTGGCGCTTGAATTGCACCGGCGCCTCGGAATTGTCGGAGGCCAGCGCGGGCTCGAGCTTGGCATCGCTGATCACCTCCAGCGACTGCGGATTAAAATCGGCGGCAAAATTGGCGGCATCGGGATTTTCTCGTGTGAAGAGCTGGTTATAAATCCGCACGTCAGCCGACATTGCGTCCGCCGCCGCGACCCAGTGGATCGTCGCCTTCACTCTTGCGGCCGTCGGGCGCGTTGCCGCCGCGCGCGGTGGGATCATGGGATCGTGGGATCGTGGGTGGGCGGAAGGACTAGCGAGGTTTCAGTTCGGTGAAAGGAGAGAGATGGGCGCATTGTTCCATCCCCAAGCTCGATTTTTTTACCTGCCCGTTTTCAATCGTCAGCACCCAATTATCTCGTACAACAATTCCGAACGGATTGTCGCGAAAAATGGCGATACAAACTGCGGGAAAGGTGCCGCCTTGAAAGAGGCCACCGAACTTTTCATACGGCGGCGTAATCATCACATCTTTTATCGGGTAGGGATTGTGGGCCCGAAGATACTGGGCCATCAGGAGTCGATAGTTAGACGGTAACCGCGCTGCAGCCGATGAACCCGCGTCGGCACTTTTGTTGCTCGTGCGATCCTGTGCGTCACTCGCAAAAACGCCGAGAATAAAGATGGCAACCGAAAAAGCGACTCTTCGCCAGATAAAATTGCACATGCAGCCTCCTTCAATCTACTACCCCTTCTGCCCGCTTACCTTCGCCCAGGTATCGCGCAAGCCGACGGTGCGGTTGAACACCGGCTTGCCGGGCGCGGAATCCCGGTCGCGCACGAAATAGCCCTGGCGCTCGAACTGCACCGGCGCCTCGGAATTGTCGGAGGCCAGCGCGGGCTCGAGCTTGGCATCGCTGATCACCTCCAGCGACTGCGGATTGAGATCGGCGGCGAAGTTCGCCGCGTCGGGGTTCTCGCGCGTGAAGAGCGGGTTGTAGATCCGCACTTCCGCCGCGACGGCATCCGCCGCCGCGACCCAGTGGATGGTCGCCTTCACCTTGCGACCGTCGGGCGCGTTGCCGCCGCGCGTCGCCGGATCGTAAGTGCAGCGCAGTTCCACCACCTCGCCCGCCGCATTCTTCACCGTCTCGCGGCAGGTGATGAAATAGGCGTAGCGCAGCCGCACTTCGACGCCAGGAGATAGCCGGAAGAATTTTTTCGGCGGATTCTCCATAAAATCTTCCTGCTCGATAAAAATCTCGCGGCCGAAGCGGATCTTGCGCGTGCCGGCTTCGGGCTTATCCGGATGATTGACCGCATCGAGCTCCTCGGTCTGCCCCTCCGGATAATTCTCAATCACGACCTTGAGTGGACGCAGCACGGCCATCCGGCGCAGCGCGCTCTTGTTCAGCGCCTCGCGGATGGAAAATTCAAACATGCCGACGTCGACCATGCTGTTGGCCTTGGCGACGCCGATGCGGCCGACGAAATCGCGCAAAGCCGCCGGCGGCACGCCGCGCCGGCGCAAGCCCGCCAGCGTCGGCATACGCGGATCGTCCCAGCCGCCGACATGCCCGCCGCGCACCAGCTCGGTCAGCACGCGCTTGGAGAGAACCGTATAGGTGAGATTGAGCCGGGCGAATTCGATCTGCCGCGGACGCGAGGGCACCGGGAGGTTTTCCAGGAACCAGTCGTACAGCGGCCGATGGTCCTCGAATTCCAGCGTGCAGAGCGAATGCGTGATGCCTTCAATGGCGTCCGACTGCCCATGCGCGAAATCATAGCTCGGATAGATCTTCCATTCCGTGCCGGTGCGCGGATGGCTGGCATGCAGGATGCGGTACATCACGGGGTCGCGCAGGTTGATATTACCGGCCGCCATGTCGATCTTGGCGCGCAGCACGCGGGCGCCGTTCGGGAACTCGCCGGCCCTCATACGGCGGAACAGATCGAGATTTTCCTCCACGCTCCGGTCGCGGAACGGGCTGTTTTTGCCCGGTTCGGTCAACGTGCCGCGATTGACACGCATCTCGGTCGCCGATTGGTCGTCGACATAGGCCTTGCCGGCGCTGATCAGGTGCTCCGCCCATTCATACAGCTGCTCGAAATAATCCGACGCATGGAAAAGATGCTCGCCCCAATCGAAGCCGAGCCAATGCACGTCGGTTTTGATCGCGTCGATATACTCCTGCTCTTCTTTGGTCGGGTTGGTGTCGTCGAAACGCAGGTGGCAGCGGCCGCCAAATTCGCTCGCGGTGCCGAAATTGAGCGCGATCGACTTGGCGTGCCCGATATGCAGATAACCATTGGGTTCGGGTGGAAAGCGCGTGACAATGCGGAGATGCCGTTTGGCTTCGAGATCGGCCTGCATGATGTCGCGAATGAAATCGCGCCCCGCCTCCGCGCCGCCGTTGTCGTTCGTCGTCATGCCTGAATTCCATTGAAACTTGCTTGCGGGCTATTTGCCAGTTTCATTCCCCCGCGCCAAGCGGCCTGACGCAAGGAAATGCTGACATCTCGCCCCACAGCTATGCTAAGGGGGCACCAGCTTCCATCCGCCCATAACCCTGCATGACCGAAACCGTCGTCACCCGTTTCGCGCCCTCCCCGACCGGCTTCCTGCATATCGGCGGAGCACGCACGGCGCTGTTCAACTGGCTCTATGCCCGCCGCTTTGGCGGAAAGATGCTCCTGCGGGTGGAGGACACCGACCGGGCGCGCTCCACCGAGGCGGCGATCGACGCGATCATCGACGGGCTGACCTGGCTCGGGATCAAATGGGACGGCGAAACGGTGTACCAGTTCTCCCGCTCCGCCCGTCATCGCGAGGTGGCCGAGCAGCTGCTCGCGACGGGGAAGGCCTATCGCTGCTATGCCTCTCCGGAAGAACTGACGGAAATGCGCGAGGCTGCCCGGCGCGAGGGCCGATCCAAACTTTATGACGGGCGCTGGCGCGACCGTGATCCTTCCGAGGCACCTAGAGGCGTGCAACCGGTCATCCGGCTGAAAGCGCCGCAGATCGGCGAAACCGTCGTCGACGATCAGGTGCAGGGCCGCGTCACGTGGCAGAACGAGAATCTCGACGATTTCGTGCTGCTGCGGTCGGACGGAACGCCCACTTACATGCTGGCCGTGGTGGTGGACGACCACGACATGGGCATTACCCACGTCATTCGCGGCGATGACCACCTTAATAACGGCGCGCGGCAGACGCAGATCTACCAGGCGCTCGACTGGAAGGTGCCGGTGATGGCGCATATCCCGCTCATTCACGGCCCCGACGGCTCCAAACTCTCCAAGCGTCACGGCGCGCTCGGCGTCGATGCCTATCGCGCGATGGGCTATTTGCCCGCGGCTATGCGCAACTATCTCGTTCGGCTCGGCTGGAGCCATGGCGATCATGAAATTTTCTCCACCGAGGAAATGATCGCTGCATTCGACCTGCCGCAGATTGGCCGCTCACCAGCCCGCTTCGACTTCGTCAAGCTGGAGAGCCTGAACGGCCACTACATCCGCCAAACGCCCGATGCCGATCTGTTAACGGAGATCGAGCAGCTCCTGCCGCATCTGGCCGGCGGCGCGGAGCTGAAGGCCAAACTAAGCGCGGGCGTGCGCAGCCGGCTATTAGCCGCCATGCCCGGCCTGAAAGAGCGCGCCAAGACTTTGGTGGAGCTGATCGACAGTGCTGGCTTCCTGTTCGCCGACCGGCCGATCGCGCTCGACGACAAGGCCAAGGCATTGATGACCGACGAGGCGCGCGCGTTGATCAAGGCCGTTTTCCCCGAGCTGGAGGCGGTCGATCCGTGGAGTGCCGCCGGCGCAGAAGAAGCGGTGCGGACTTTTGCAGAGCGTGCCGGTGTAAAACTGGGAGCGATTGCCCAGCCCTTGCGCATCGCCTTGACCGGCCGCGTCACCTCCCCGGGGATTTTTGACGTGCTCACGGTGCTGGGCAAGCCGGAGAGCCTGGCACGGTTGCGCGATCAGGCCGGAAAACCCGCCGGCTGATTGGGTTTGTGAACGTCATGGCGCAGGCCCGCTCCATCTTGCAGCGCACAGTTGGATGGGCTACCCCAATCGGAGCGGATTTCCCTTTCAGCGGCCCGGCCGTTTGCGCGGCCCTGACCTGATCGTCTCGGCCTTAATGGGAGGTCCACTCTCAGTTTCGAGGGCTTGATCATGGACGCAAAGACGGCAAAAACCAAGAACGCCAAACTGACCGTCGGCGACAACAATTGGGATTTTCCGATCTACGACGGCACCATCGGCCCGTCCGTAATCGACATCTCCAAGCTGTACAATGTCAGCGGGATGTTTACCTACGATCCCGGCTTCACCTCAACCGGCAGCTGCGAATCCAAGATCACCTATATCGACGGCGATGAAGGCATCTTGCTGTATCGCGGTTATCCGATCGAGCAGCTGGCCGAGCACGGCGACTTTCTGGAGACGTGCTATCTGCTGCTCTACGGCGAACTGCCGACACCGGCGCAGAAGGCCGACTTCGACTATCGCGTCACGCGCCACACCATGGTGCACGAGCAGATGAGCCGGTTCTTCCAAGGTTTCCGGCGTGACGCGCATCCCATGGCGGTCCTGGTGGGCAGCGTCGGCGCGCTCTCTGCCTTTTATCACGACTCCACCGACATCTCGGATCCGCATCAGCGCATGATCGCCTCGATCCGCATGATCGCGAAAATGCCGACGCTTTCGGCCGTGGCCTACAAATATACCATCGGCCAGCCCTTCATCTATCCGAAGAACGATTTGGATTATTCTTCCAACTTCTTGCGGATGTGCTTCGCCGTGCCCACCGAGGACTACAAGGTTAATCCGGTGCTGGCGCGCGCGATGGACCGCATTTTCATCCTGCACGCCGACCATGAGCAGAATGCCTCGACCTCGACCGTGCGGCTGGCCGGCTCATCCGGCGCCAATCCTTTTGCCTGCATCGCGGCGGGCTGCGCGTGCCTCTGGGGGCCGGCCCATGGCGGCGCCAACGAAGCGGCTCTGAAGATGCTGGCGGAGATCGGCACGCCGGATCGCATTCCGGAATACATCAAGCGCGCCAAGGACAAGAACGACCCCTTCCGCTTAATGGGCTTCGGCCACCGGGTCTACAAGAACTACGACCCGCGCGCGAAGATCATGCAGAAAACCTGCCACGAAGTGCTGACCGAACTTGGCATCAAGGACGATCCGCTGCTCGATGTGGCGATGGAACTCGAGCGCATCGCGCTGCACGACGAGTATTTCATCGATAAGAAACTGTATCCGAACATCGATTTTTATTCCGGCATCACGCTTAAGGCGATGGGTTTTCCGACCAGCATGTTCACCGTGCTGTTCGCGCTCGCGCGCACCGTGGGCTGGATCGGTCAATGGAAAGAAATGATCGAAGATCCGAACCAGAAGATTGGCCGCCCGCGCCAGCTCTATACCGGCGCCACGCAGCGCGACTATATCCCGATATCACGGCGGAAGTGATCCCTAGGCGCGGTCACTTCGCCGGTTCCTGATCTGACATTTTCCGCGCTTCACGCAGCACGATCTCTGCCGCCCGCGCGCTTGGATGGGCGACTCCGATTTCCATCACAGCATCGAGACGCGCAAAGGCGTCGAGCTGCCTTTGGCGCTCCGGCGTATCCGAAAGGAGCGGCAGCAACGCCTGCGTGAGGTTTTCGACCGTGCAGTCTTCCTGCAGAAACTCGGGCACAACGTTTTCGCCCAGCACCAGATTGGCGAGGATCACCGACGGCGCCTTGATCACGCGGCGCAAGATCGGCGCCTCAAACGCGGTCACCTTGTAGGCGGTCACCATCGGGATGCCAGCAACAGCAAGCTCGAGCGTGACCGTGCCGGATTTCGTCAGTGCCGCGCGCGCGATCCGGAAGGCGGCCTGTTTTTCCCCGGTATCGACCACAATGCGCGGCGGCTTGCTCCAGCCGCTCGTTTTCTGTCGGAGGGCTGCCTCAAGATGAGGGACTGACGGAATGACGACCTCAATCGGTCCAGTGCTGCGCTCAAGCGCTTCCACCGCTTTGGCAAAGACGCCTAACAAGCGATTGATTTCGCTGCTTCTGCTCCCTGGAAGCATCAGCAGCACAGCCGGATCGGCATGTCGGCGCGCCGCTTCAACGTCATTCGGGCGCAAGCTGGGCGCCGTCTCCGCCAGAGGATGGCCTACATAACTGCAGGGTGGCCCACCCAGGCGTGCATGCGCCTGCGGCTCAAATGGCAGCAGCGCCAGCACATGATCGACGTAACGGCGCATGCTGCGCGCCCGGCCAGGACGCCAGGCCCAGATCGAAGGCGAGACGTAGTTCACGATTGGAATCGAGGGCGCCCTCCTGCGGACCCGGCGCGCGACGCGGTGGGTGAAATCCGGACTGTCGATGATCACCAGCACGTCCGGCTTGGCCGCGATCACGGCTGCCGCTGTTTCCCGAATCCGGCGGAAGATCAGCGGCAATTTTCGCGCCACCGCGTTAAATCCCATGATGGCGAGATCGCTGATGGGAAAGCGGCTTACCAACCCCTCCCGCGCCATTTCGGAGCCTCCGACGCCGGCAAAGGCCACCTCATTCTGACGCTCCCTGAGCGCGCGCATCAGCGGAGCACCCAACCGGTCGCCGGATTCCTCCCCGGCCACGAGGAAAATAAGCAATCGCGCTGATCCGGCCGGCGCGCTCATCCCAGAGTCCCGTCGGCGTTAATGCCCACGACAAAGATGTTGTGCGCGTCGGCCAGTGCCGTGATGCGCTGCGGCTCGGCCACAATGCTGGCACGGGCGAGCACGGCAACGCCTGCAAGGCCTGCGCGGGCTGCGCCTTCGATGGTCAGCGGCCCAATGGACGGCAGATCGAAGCGCCAGTCCTGGCCGGGCTTAGGCGCCTTCACCAGTACGCCGCCGGTTCCGCCGATCTGGCGTGCGCGCAGCTCCGCGACACGTTCCAGCATCTTGTCGGTGCCTTCAACGCCCTCGATCGCCAGCACATGATTGCCGGCGACCACCGCCGCCTGGCCGACGTCAAATTTTCCGATGGCCTCCAGAAGGCGCAGCGCCTGGGCCATATCCGCGCGTTCCTGCGCATTCGGCTGGCGTTTGCTGACAACTCCTGCAGGCATCAGAATTTCGGGCGCCACCTCGTGGGCGCCGACCAGACGGAAGCCTTGCTGCTCGAACGCGCGGGCCACGCTCGACAGCAGGTGATTGTCGCCGCCGCGGTAAGCGGCCGCCACGCGCGGCAGGATTCGCAGGGTGCCCCAATCGAAACGCAGCCGCCACAGCGGCGGCCGGGCAATGGTGCCGATGAAGACGATGTCGCGGCAGCCTTCGGCGCGGGCCTGACGGCAGACCCAGCCGAATTGACCGAGCGCACCCCAGTAATGCCGGTAGCGCCGCCACGCGCTCGGGATCGGCCCAGCCACGCAGCGCGAACATCACCACGTCGCGCCCGTGCGCGCGCACGGCATCAGCGACTGCAAAAGGCAGGGTGCCAGCTCCGCAGATGATCGCAAGCGGACCTTGACCCGGCGGTCCGGAGCCCGCCTCTGCGCTCATGCCGAGCCAGAGTCTTCGGGGATCAAGCCGCGGGCCGGCTGGACCAGTGCGCGCGTCTTGCCCTGCTGGATGAAGGCTATCACCTTACCCACGATCGGGTCGCCGGCATATTTCTCGCGCGGCCGCCTCGACGCGCTCGGGGAAGGTGCCAGGGCCGCCGAACAATTCGATATTGGCGCGGCGCAGGCGCCGCATGTCATCGCGGGTGAAGCCGCGGCGCTTCATACCGACCACGTTGATCCCTACGAGTTCGGCATAGGAACCGCGGGCAAAGCCAAAGGGAATGATGTCGCCGGGAACGCCAGTGATGCCGGCGATCATGGCGCCCTCGCCAATGCGTACGAATTGATGCACGGCGCTGAGCCCACCGATGAAAACACCGTCTCCGACGCTTACGTGGCCGCCGAGCGTAGCGTTATTGGCAAAGGTCACGTCGTTTCCGACGCGGCAGTCGTGAGCGACATGAGCGCCGACCATCAGCAGGCAGCGCGCGCCGACCTCCGTCACGCCTCCCCCCTCCTCGGTGCCGGTATTCATCGTCACGTGCTCGCGGATCTCGCACTTCGGCCCGATCACCAGCCGCGTGGGTCCGCCCTTGTATTTTACGGACTGTGGTGGCGTGCCGAGCGAGGCAAAAGGATAGACGATGGTGCCGGCCCCCAACGTGGTGTGGCCGGTAACATGCACATGCGCGATGAGCCGGCAGTCGTCATCGATCACGACATTCGGCCCGACCACGCAATAGGGGCCGACCGACACGTTCTTGCCGATCACCGCTCCGGATTCTATCCGCGCGGTTGGGTCTATGGCGGCCATTGTCCCCTCAAGCGTCCGCGATCATGGCGCCAACTTCGGCCTCGGCCACCAGTTGGCCCGCGACCTTTGCCTCGCCTCGGAACCACCACATGGCTTTGCGGCTGGCGATCTTGGTCATGTGATATTCGATCGTGTCGCCCGGTACTACAGGCTTGCGAAATTTCGCCTTATCGACGGTGAGAAAATAAACCGACTGCGGCTTGATCCCTTCCCGACGCGAATAGATACACAGCACACCACCGGTCTGCGCCATTCCCTCAATTATTAGCACGCCGGGGAATACCGGGTTGCCGGGAAAGTGGCCTTGGAACTGCGGCTCGTTGATCGTGACGTTCTTGATTCCAATCGCGCACTCGTCGCGCACCATGCCCACTATGCGGTCGATCATCAGGAATGGGTAGCGGTGAGGCAGCGATTTGAGGATCGCCGCGATATCGGCGGATTCAAGTGTGGTCGCATCGTCGTTCATCCTCATCCTCACCGCTCGTCCCGGCCCGCCGCCGGCGCGCCACCATTTCTGTTTTCCTGCGCAAGCCGCTCGACCAACAGCAACTCGCGGAACCATTGTTTCACTGGCTTGGCCGGGGTGCCGCCCCACCGGGCGCCCGCTGGCACGTCGCTATTGACGTTGCTGGTTGCGGCAATCTGCGCACCTTCTCCGATTGTGACGTGATTATTGACGGCGACCCTGCCGCCGAGCACCACCAGATCCTCGAGTGTTGCGCTGCCGGAAATCGCCGTCTGCGCGACAAGAATGCAATGTCGGCCAATCACCACATTGTGGCCGACCTGCACCAGATTGTCGATCTTGGTGCCTTCACCAATCACAGTATCGCGGATAGCGCCGCGGTCGATGGTGGTGCCAGCGCCAATTTCAACGTTGTCCTGGACGATGACCCGCCCGATCTGTGGCACTTTCAGATGCGCGCCTTTGTCCTCGATATAACCGAATCCGTCCTGGCCGATGTGGCAGCCGGGGTGGATGAGGACGTGATCGCCGATCAGGCAATGTACCAAGGTGGTGGCGGCGCCGATCGAGCAGTCGCGACCGATCCGCACTTTCGGGCCGATGACGGAGTTCGCACCGATGACGGTACCAGCGCCTATCTCCGCGCGTGGTCCGATGACAGCCCCCGGATCCACCACCACGCCATTCTCCAGCCGCGCGGAGGCGTGCACGAAGGTGCCCGGCGCCACGCCCTTGGCATCAAATAGAGAGGACGGACGCAATGCATCGGGATAGAGCTCCCGCATCACGGTCACGAAGGCGCGATAGGGGTCGCGGGCGCGCAGAACGGCCACGCCCTTGGGCGCATTATTTTCAAAACGTTGCGTCAGCAGGCAAGCGCCAGCGCGGGTTGTCGCGAACTGGTCGACATATCTGGCGTTGTCGAAAAACGTCAGATCGCACGGGCCAGCCCGATCGATCGGTGCGACGTTGCCGATAGGACGATCGAGCGGTGTTCCCTCAAGCGCCTCGGCGCCGGTAAGGCGAACGATGTCACCCACCGTCAGCTTCCGCACCGGCTCGAAGTAGAATGGCTCGGTCATCCGATACCGGTGGCGGCGCGGGCGCAGCCGCGATTAGAACTTCGTGCCGCCGCCGAAGCTGATTTCCTGGGTGCGGTCGTAGCTCGCCTTGGTGAGAGCGACCGCGTAGTCGAGGCGAAGCGGGCCGAACGGGGACGCCCAAATTATGCCAGCACCGACCGAGGAGCGGAGCACCTTGTCGTCGCGCAGCCTCAGTCTTTCCCCCGTTTGAGGGAAGAAGGTCGGGCCTTCGTAACCCCACGCATCGCCAACGTCCGCATAGATAGCAGCTTTCAAACCAACCTCTTTCGGCATGAAGAACAGCGGATATTGGATTTCCACGCTCGCGCCCCAGAAATTCGTGGCGCCGAGGGAGCCGCCCTCGAAGTCATCTCGCGGCACCTCGCGAGGCCCGATGCCGCTCGGAGCGAAGCCGCGTACGAGCGTCGGGCCGAGCTGGAAATGATCGAGCATCCGCAGGTCCTTGTCACCCCATCCGCTCAAGTTCCCGGCCTGCAGGTGGAGGACGCCGACGGCGTCGGAGAGGATCTCCCGATACCATTTGAAATCGACCGAGGAACGGATGAAATTCACGTCGCCGCCGACGCCCGCGAAATCCTGCTTGAAATCGATGGCGATGCCCTTTGTCGGATTCCGGTTGTCGTCAACGGTATTGTAGCCAAGCGTGTAACCAACCAGCGAGGTCAGGACAGGACCCTGCGCGAGTTCAATACGAACCGGTAGCGCCGCTTCGCCATCGTCATAGCATTTATTGTCTGGCTGGACAGGATGCTGCTCTCTCTCGATGCAGTTGTTCAAATGGCGCGATAGCGTGATGTCCTGCTGGTAAATCGAATAGCGCAGGCCGAGTTTGACCTCCTCAGTCAAAGCAAAGCCGAGTCGTAACGTCGTGCCATACACGTCGCTACCGTAGGTAAGGTAAGGCGTCGCTTCACTTTGTTTAGCGAATAGGTCGATGCCGCCGGACATGCGGTAGCCAAGCAGGAAAGGCTCCGCATAGGAAAGTTCCAGGCCCTTGGTATATTGGCCGTAGCGTATAGTTGCCTTGCCATATTTGCCTTCGCCGAACATGTTGCGTTCGCCGATGCTGATTTCAGAGATGAAACCGTCGGTCGACGAATAGCCGCCCGAGATCGCGAATTCGCCCGTGGCCTGATCCTCGACGTCGACGTTCAACACCACACGATCAGGCGCGGAGCCCGGCTCAGTGCTGATCTTTACAGTTTTGAAATAGCCCAGGTTCTTCAGCCGGCGCTCGGCGCGGTCGATCAGCGCGCGATTGTAGGCGTCGCCTTCTGCGACGTCGAACTCGCGGCGAATGACAAAATCGCGTGTGCGCGTATTGCCCCGGATATTAATGCGCTCGATATAGGCGCGCGGGCCTTCTTCCACCAAGAAGACGAGATTGACCGTCAGGTTATTGAAATCGCGGTCCCCGCGCGGACGCACGGCAGCGAAGGCGTAGCCGCGCTTCGACACCTCGACCGTCATTGCTTCAACGGTCTTCTCTACAGCGTCGGCGCTGTATACGTCACCCGGCCGCGAGCGCAGCACCGAATTCAACGAAGCACCGGTGATGGCGCCGACGTTGGATTGTACGTCGACAGAGCCGATGCGGTATTGCTGACCTTCCTCGATGTTGAAGGTAACAACGAAGCCCTGCAAGGCGGGGTCGTATTCGCTCATCGCCGAGACGATGCGCACGTCCGCATAACCGTGGTTGAGATAGAAGCGGCGCAGCAGGTCGCGATCCGCTTCCAGGCGATCCGGATCATAAACGTCGGACGACTTCAGGAAGCTCAGCCAGTTGCTCTGGCTGGTCTTGATGACATCCTTTAGACGGAAAGACGAATAGGCACGGTTGCCGACGAAATCGATTCGATTGACGCCGGTCTTCTGTCCCTCGGTGATCTCGTAGACCAGATCAACCCGGTTGTTCGGCAGCTCGATAACCTTCGGCACCACGCGGACGTCATAGCGGCCAGCGCGCCGATAAACTTCGACAAGGCGCTGGGTATCCGCCTGAATCATCGGGCGCGAGAAAGTGCCGCGCGGCTTGGACTGAACCTCAAGCGTGAGTTGCTCGTCCTTGAGCTTTTTATTGCCTTCGAAGGCGACGCGGTTGAGCACCGGATTTTCAACCACCGTCACCACCACCCGGCCGCCCGGCTGGCTGATGCGCACATCCTGAAACAGCCCTGTGGCGTAGAGTGCTTTGAGGCCGGCGTCGATCGAGGCCGCGTCGCGGCCCTTAAAATAGGACCGGATGGTTTCGGCTTCGACTCTCCGGTTACCTTCAACGACGATGCTGGAGCCCTGCGCGAAAGCCGGCACGGCCGTCAGTAATGCGGTGCCGATAGAACCCGCAACGATCCCGCCAAGGACACATCCGGCCAAGCCGAGGCCTCGGAGAAAACCCACCCAAAGTCTCATCCGTAACACGCCCTTTGTAATTCTTTACCGCCCCCGGCGGCGAACGACGGAGCCCGACAATTCCAAGCTTGTACAGGCTTTCCCCCGAGGCGCAACCGACTTTCCCCTCCGCGGCCTCTTTACCCTCAAAAAGTTGCTCTCCTGCAACGGTTTAGGACCAGAACAGGTGCGTAACATCGTTATAGGTCGCAAAGATCATCAGCATCAGGACGAAAGCCAAACCAAAACGGAATCCAAGTTCCTGGGCACGCTCGGAAAGCGGGCGTCCGCGCAACGCCTCGATTGCGTAGAACAAAAGATGCCCGCCATCGAGCAAGGGAATCGGGAAAAGATTTAGCAAACCGATCGATACGGAGAGCACCGCGGTCAAATGGATCAGCGCCGCCATCCCCACGGTGGCTACCTGTCCGGAAACCTGCGCAATCCGGATTGGACCACCGAGTTGATCGGCGGATTCGCTCCCTGTGATGACTCCACCGAGATAGCTCATGGTGCGTTCGACCACGAACCAGGTTTCCGCGACACCTAACTTGAGCGCTGTGAACGGCGGCGCCTTCTCCAACTTCGCGTCATCGTCGCCCATGGAGCGCGTGATGCCGAGCACGCCAACACGATGCGCGTTGCCAAAGGGGTCCTTGATTTCCTTCAGCTCTGGCACTGCCTTCAGCACCAGATTCTCGCCGCCGCGGTTGACGGTTACCTGCAGCGTCTGTCCCGCGCTGCCGGTGACCACACGCTGCATTTCGGCAAAGGTCTGGATTTCTTGCCCATTGATGGAAAGAACAACATCGCCCGGCTTGAACCCCGCCGCTTCCGCCGCGCCGCCGGCTTGAACCGAATCCACGCGTGCGCTGGTCGAGGATTTGCCGTAAAACATGAAAATGCCGGCGAAGATCAGGACCGCCAGAATGAAATTCGCGATTGGTCCGGCAGCCACGACCGCCGCACGCCGCGGCACAGACTTGTAGAAGAAGCTCTGCGCGCGCTCCTCCGCTGTCATGGTCGCGACTTTTTCCTGGTCGGGCACGCTCGCAGGGTTCTGATCCCCGAAGAACTTCACGTAGCCGCCGAGTGGAATGGCAGACAGCTTCCAGCGCGTGCCGTGGCGGTCGGTGAATCCGAGCAGTTCGGGGCCGAAACCCACCGAAAACACCAGGACCTTCACGCCGGCCCAACGGGCAACCAGGAAATGGCCGAGCTCGTGGAAAAACACCACGATCGTCAAAACGAAAAGGAATGGAAGGAGATAGCCCAGAAATCCGCTGCCCAGGGAAAGCATACTCGCTACGACTTCTGAACCCATGAAACCCTCGCCCTAACGGTTAACTGCTGGCTGTTACTTTTCTCTTTAGGGAGCCTTTGCGGCAATTTCGGGCAGAAGCGCGGCGGCGGCCGACCGCCCGGCCTGGTCGATCCCGACCGCCTCCTCCACGCTGGTCGGTTCCGCTGTAATACCGGCGCGTTCGACGGCTTCGAGGGTAGCCTCGACCAGGGCCGAAATTCCCGTGAATCCGAGCCGGCGCCCGACGAATTCGCGCACTGCCACCTCGTTCGCTGCGTTCAGCACGGTGGGCGCGGCGCCACCCGTGACCAGAGCCCGGCGCGCCGCGGCCAAGGCCGGGAAACGAGCGAGGTCCGGCTGCTCGAAAGTCAAACTCGCAATGGTTGCGAGATCGAGCCGCGGTGCCGGCCCCTCGATGCGCGACAGGCCAGGCCAAGCAATGCGCGATGGGGATCCGCATGTCGGGGACGCCGAGTTGCGCGATCATCGAGCCGTCGCGAAACTCCACAAGGCCGTGCACAACGGATTGCGGATGCACCAGCACATCGATTTCATCGGACGCGAACCCGAACAGATGATGCGCTTCGATCAATTCCAGGCCTTTGTTCATCAGCGTCGCGGAATCGATGGTGACCTTCACACCCATCGACCAATTCGGATGACGGGATGCTTGCTCCGGAGTCGCCCGCTTAATCGCCTCCGCTGTCCAAGTGCGGAAGGGGCCCCCCGAGGCGGTAAGAACGACGCGCCGCACGTCCTCGCGCCGACCGGCGGTCAAGGCCTGAAAGATCGCGTTGTGTTCGGAATCAACTGGCAGGATGGTGGCGCCCGCGGCGGCCGCCTTGCGCATGAAAAGCGCGCCCGCGCAAACCAGGCACTCTTTGTTGGCCAGCGCGACGGTGGCGCCTCGCTCGACCGCCGCCAACGTCGGGCGCAAACCGGTCGAGCCGCTGATTGCGGCCATGATCCAGTCGGCCGGACGCTGCGCGGCTTCCAGGAGCGCGCTGTCGCCCGCTCCCGTCTCAATACCCGAACCGGCAAGCGCATCCTTCAGCTCGCGGTAGCAATTTGTATCGGCCACTGCGGCATAACGCGCGCCGATATCGCGCGCGACACGCGCGAGCGCCAAGGCGTTGCGGTGCGCGGTCACCGCCTCGACGCGATACTGTTTGCTCTCGCGTTTGAGCAAGTCGATCGTGCTCGTCCCGATCGAACCGGTGGCGCCGAGCAGCGACACCGTCCGCTCGGCGGGGATGGCCAACGATTGCGCTCGTAGATGCGGCACGGTCATGTGATCACCACAACAGCAGCCCTTGCGCCGCCGTATCCATGTCAGCGCGGATTATGCCGAGCGCGACGGCGACCGCAGCTGCAGCAATAAAGCCATCCAGCCGGTCCATGACGCCACCGTGACCGGGAATAAGACGTCCGGCATCTTTCGCGCCGAAACGCCGCTTGATCGCGGATTCGAACAGATCGCCCGCCTGCGCCGCGGCGGAAAGTCCAAATGCCACCAGCGCGATCGCGAAGAGGTTGCCGAGGCCGGCGAGTACGGCAATGGCGCCCCCAGCCAACATACCGCCGATCGCACCGCCAATCGCGCCGGACCAGGTCTTGTTGGGGCTTATGCTGGGCGCGAGCTTCGGCCCGCCGAGGGCACGGCCGGTGAAATAGCCGACGATGTCAGTGGCCCACACCAGCGCGAAAAGAAACAGGATTGCCACCAATCCCAGTTCGGCGTCGCGGCGCAACAGGATCGGAGCCGTGAGCAAGGTGCCGGCATAGAGCACGCCGGCCGCCACCCAGATTCGCCGCTCGGCCTGCGCGAAAACACCGGCTGCCAGCGCGCCGAGCGCGATGATCAGCATCGGCGTGCGGGTTCGCGCCGTGCTGAATTCGGCGACGACCATCGCCAACATGAGTGCGCTCGATCCAAGAAAGAACAGGAGCCGATTGCCGGCCGTCCGTCCCGAAACGAGCGCCGTCCATTCCCACCACACGGCGACGGCAGCAATCAGCCAAAAAATCCCGAACACCCAGGTACCAGCCGTGGAGTAACTGCTGCTCGGCAACCAGGCGACGATGATCGCGAGCGGCGCCAGTACCAACGCCGACAAGACACGCGGCATGAGATCGCTTTTGCCGGGGGGATTGTCAGGCTTGTCCGAAAGACTTGCGGGTTCGGCAACCATCCGGTCAGGACCCGGTCCGAGCGACGAGACCGCCAAACCGGCGCTCGCGGCGGCGATATTCCGCGATCGCTCCTTCCAAAGTCGCGCGGTCAAAATCGGGCCAATAGGTAGGCACGAAAACCAACTCGCTATAAGCCGACTGCCACAGCAAAAAATTCGACAGCCGCTGCTCGCCGCTGGTCCGGATAATGACATCGGGATCGGGCAGGTCGGAAGCGTCGAGGTAATTTCCCAAAGCCTCCGCGGTGACCGCCTCCAGCAGCAGCTTCCCAGCCATCACGTCCGCGGCAAGCCGGCGCGCGGCGCGTGCGATTTCCTGGCGCGCCCCGTAATTGAATGCGACGACCACGATTAAGCCGTCGTTGTTAGCTGTGAGTTCCTCCGCCTCTTCCAGCAGGCGAAGAATATCGCTGGCCAATCCTTCGCGCTCGCCGATTACTCGCACGCGCACGTTGTTCCTGTGCAGCTCCGCAAGATCGTGACGGATGAAGCGGCGCAGCAGGCCCATCAAGTCGCGCACCTCAGCCGGAGGGCGCGACCAATTTTCCGAGCTGAAGGAAAAGATCGTGAGCACCTGGATGCCCATCTCGCCCGCTGCACGCACCGTGGCGCGCAACGCCTCAACACCGCGGCGGTGGCCTTCGGTGCGCGGCAGACCACGCGCTGCAGCCCAGCGCCCGTTGCCGTCCATGATGATGGCAACATGACGCGGCACCTCAAAGGGGGCGCTGGCAACGGCTGCGGGCAAATCGGCCTTCGGCATCGGCATACGGGCTTAAACGCCCAGCTCCCTAGACGGTGAGGATTTCTTTTTCCTTGGCGGCTAGCATGTGATCGATTTCGGCGATCGACTGATCGGTGGCCTTCTGCACCTGCTCGGCCTCGTGATCGTGATCGTCCTTGCTGATTTTGTGGTCCTTCTCCATTTTCTTCAGCACATCGAGGCCGTCTCGGCGGACATGGCGTACGGCGATCCGGGCGGCTTCAGCATATTTATGCGCGACCTTCACCAGTTCCTTGCGACGCTCCTCATTCAATTCGGGAATCCGCAGCCGCAAAACCTGGCCCTCGGTGGCCGGGCTTAAGCCGAGATTGGCATTGATGATGGCCTTCTCTACTGCATGTACCATGGAGCGGTCCCAGACCTGCACGCTGATCAGGCGCGGCTCCGGCACGCTCACGGTTGCCAGCTGATTGAGCGGCATATGCGTCCCATAGGCCTCGACCTGCACGGGATCCAGCATCGCAGTCGTGGCGCGGCCGGTGCGCAGCCCGCTCAGTTCCTGCTTGAAAGCCTGCAGCGCGCCCTGCATGCGCCGCCTCAACTCGTTCAGATCGTGCGTCATCGTGGCCATGGCATCCCTCGGGACAGCTTTATCGCGCGGAGCGCGATCCGAATTCGACGGCATCAGCCGTTATTCGCCGACAGTGGTCGCACGCCCCTCCCCGCGCAATACGGCAGCAATCGCTCCCGGCTCTTGGATAGAGAATACAATGATAGGCATACGGTTTTCCCGGGCAAGCGCGAAGGCGGTGGAATCCATCACCTTGAGGTCCTTCTCGATCGCCTGCTGATGACTGAGGCGCTCATAACGTTGAGCTTTCGCGTCCTTCTTCGGGTCGGCACTATAGACCCCATCGACATTGGTGGCCTTGAGCACCGCCTGTGCCTCAAGCTCGGCCGCGCGCAGTACGGCGGTGGTATCGGTGGTGAAAAACGGGCTGCCGGTGCCGGCCGCTAGCAGCACGACGCGTTTCCTGGCCAAGTGTTTGAGCGAGCGCGCGCGGGTATAGGGCTCACAAACGGCAGGCATCGAAAGCGCCGATAGCGTGCGGGCACTCCTGCCCTGACGCTCCAGAGCCGCTTCCAGCACGAGGCAGTTCATCACCGTCGCCAGCATGCCCATGGAATTGCCGGTCGGACGTGACACGCCGCGTGCGGAAACCTCAACGCCGCGAAAGATATTACCGCCACCCACGACGACGCCGAGTTCAATGTCGAGATCAGCGCAAGCGACGAGATCGGCGGCGATGCGATCGACGACCGGCTGATGGACGCCGAAGCCCTCGGGTCCCGCCAGCGCCTCTCCTGATAATTTGACGATCACGCGACGGTAGCCAGGGTCGCCCATGATGCGATCGCTCCGTCCCGTAGCGCCGCGGCGTGCTCGATCGCCTGAGGCGGCGAACGTTCAGCCTTGACCGGCGGCCGCCGCCACCTCGGCGGCGAAATCCGATTCCTGCTTGTCTATACCTTCGCCGAGCGCATAACGCACGAAGCCGGTGACCTTGATCGGCGCGCCAACGCGGGTCTCCGCTTCCTTAAGCGCCTGGGCAACGCTTTTGCTCGGATCGATCGCATAAACCTGATCGAGCAAACAAACCTCTTTGTAGTAAGTCTTCAATCCGGATTCGACGATCTTTTCAATGACATTGGGCGGCTTGCCTGACGCCTTGGCCTTGTCAGCCAGAACGTCTTTTTCGCGCGCCACAGTCGCCGGATCAAGCCCGCTGGAATCCACAGCCTGCGGGTTGGAAGCCGCGACGTGCATGGCGATCATGCGACCGAGTGCGACGAGTTCGTCCGCCTTGCCCGCCGATTCAAGCCCGACGAGAACGCCTATCTTGCCGAGACTATCGGCGACCGAGCTGTGCACGTAGCTTCCGACAGCGCCCTTGCTCACCGAAAGCGCAGTGGCGCGGCGGAGCGTCATGTTTTCGCCGATCTTGGCGATGGTGTCGGAGATGGCTTCGGCGACCGTGATGGAGCCGACCTTCGCCGCTTGAATCTTCTCCACGTCGGTGCCGGCTTCGAGCGCGACCTGCGCAATCATTTTCACCAGCCCCTGGAAAAGTTCGTTGCGTGCGACGAAGTCGGTCTCGGAATTGACCTCGACCACCACGCCCTTGGTGCCGGCGAGCGCGATGCCGATCAATCCTTCGGCGGCGACACGGCCGGCTTTCTTCGCAGCTTTGGACAGGCCCTTCTTACGCAGCCAGTCAACCGCCGCCTGCATGTCGCCACCGGTCTCCGCCAGCGCCGCCTTGCAATCCATCATGCCGGCGCCGGTCTGGTCGCGCAGCTCCTTAACCATCTGAGCAGAAATAGTCGCCATTGTTGGGTTCCTGGCGGAATCTTGAAGCGCCGCGCGGCGAAAGGACTGCGCGGCGGCGCTGGTTTAAACCTACTCCGCCTCGGCGGTGATCGCCTTGGCTTGGGCAATCCAGCCTTCCACGCGGCCGGGCAGACCTACCTCTTCACCCACATTATGGGCCGCGGTCGGATTGAGTTCCGCAATCTGCCAGTAGTGGAAGATGCCGAGGTCGTTGAGTTGCTTCTCGATCGCGGGAGACACACCGGTGAGCTTCTTGAGATCGTCGGCCACGCCACGCGGACCAGGAAGTGCCTCGAACCCAAGACCCTCAGCTTGCGCCGGCATCGGCTCGGCGATCGGCTGAGCGGCCGCGCCGACGTCGATGCCCGCGTCGCCCTGCGCACGGGAAATACCGTCGATCGAAGCCTTGGCCACGAGATCGCAATAGAGCGCGATGGCACGGCTGGCGTCGTCATTTCCCGGGACGACATAGGTTATGCCGGCGGGATCGCAGTTGGTGTCGACGACAGCGGCGACCGGGATGTTGAGGCGCCGGGCCTCCTTAATCGCGATGTCTTCCTTGTTGGTATCGAGCACGAACAAAAGATCGGGCAGCCCACCCATGTCCTTGATCCCGCCGAGCGCGCGGTCGAGCTTGTCGCGCTCGCGCTGCAGATCGAGGCGCTCTTTTTTGGTATATCCGCCGGCCTCGCCCGAACTCAGCATCTCGTCGAGTTTCTTCAGCCGCGAGATCGATTGCGAGATCGTCTTCCAGTTGGTCAGCGTGCCGCCCAGCCAACGCGAATTCACGTAATACTGCGCCGACTTCTTCGCCGCATCGGCGATGGCATCCTGCGCCTGCCGCTTGGTGCCGACGAAAAGAATGCGTCCGCCCTTGGCGACGGTGTCGCTTACCGCCTGCAATGCGCGATGCAGCATCGGCACAGTCTGCGCGAGATCAACGATATGGATGTTGTTGCGGGTACCGAAGATGAAATCGCCCATCTTCGGATTCCAGCGGTGTGCCTGATGGCCGAAATGCACGCCAGCTTCCAATAGCTGACGCATAGAAAAGTCTGGTAGCGCCATAACATATTCTCCGGTTGTTCCGCCGCGGACGTGTGAGCTCGACCCGTTTTGGATTGAGCCACCGGACGGCCTAGGGCCACGGTCCGCGTGTGAGATGGGGGGCTTATACCGGCCAAAAGTCTCCGGCGCAACCTAAAGCTCCGGGCCGAATGACACCTAAATTCGTGCAAAATCGCGGCATTTGGCAACAGCCCCTGCCCTTGTTCGCCGCCTGCGGGCCTGAGACTATGGCGCAGCGTTAAGCGCTTGGGGCGGGCATGCACGAACTGATTCAGGACATCACTTTTTCCATCGTCACCGCCTGGGTTCTCGGCGTCTGCGCCCAATTCTTCCGCCAGCCGCCCATCCTCGCCTATCTCGCCGGCGGCTTCCTGCTTGGGCCATCCGGCCTGCATCTGGTGCGGTCGGAAGAATCGATCCACGTCATTTCCGAGCTCGGCCTGATCCTCATGCTGTTTATGATCGGGCTGGAGATCGATTTGAAGAAGATCATCCGGGCCGGCAGCATCATCATCGGCGTTTCGGTCGTCCAGATCGCTGCAACTTGCGTTCTTGGCTTGTTGTTTTTCTGGCTGCTCTTGCCGCACCTTGGGTTGCGCTGGGACACTCTCTATCTCGCAATCGCGGTGGCGCTCTCCAGCACCGTAATCATCGTCAAGGTCTTATACGAAAAGCGCGAGCTCGACACTTTGCCCGGCCGTATCACGCTCGGCGTGCTGGTGCTGCAAGATCTGTTCGCGATTCTTTTTCTCGCCGTTCAGCCCAATCTCGGCGATCTGCGCCTCGGCGTTCTCCTCCTTTCGGTCGGCAAGGTCGTTGCGCTGGTGGGGGCCGCCCTGCTGGTCAGCCGTTTCGTGCTGCCGTGGGTTTTTCATCGCATCGCGCGCTCGCCAGAACTGGTGCTGGTCGGCGCGCTGGCCTGGTGCTTCCTGGTCGGGGAAGTAGGCCAGCGTCTTGAACTGTCGCGCGAGATGGGCGCACTGGTCGCGGGGGTCGCCATCTCAACCTTTCCTTATGCCCTCGACGTCACCGCCAAGGTGACGACCCTGCGTGATTTCTTCATCACACTGTTCTTTGTCGCAGTCGGCATGACCATTCCGTTGCCGACCGCTTCCATCATCGGCTTGGCCTTGTTGATCGTCGGCTTCCTTCTCGTCAGCCGAATCGTGACGGTGTTCTTTCCGCTGTATCTCATGCGGCAAGGACTGCGCGCGAGCCTTCTGCCCGCCATCAACCTGTCACAGATGAGCGAATTCTCACTGGTGCTGATCCAGGTGGGCGTCGCCGCCGGTCAAACCAGCGCGCAGGCCGCGAGCGCGGCGTCGCTGGCCTTCGTCATCCTAGCGGTGCTCAGCACCTTCGCCATGATGCAGAGTGATTCCATCACGCGCGCGCTGATCGGTCCGCTCAAGCGGCTCGGCTTCCGCGATCTCGACCACGAGACGCATGAGGCGAATGGCGCCCACGCACGGCCGCGGCGGATCTTGCTGCTCGGTTTCTTCCGAACCGCCAGCTCGCTCCTGAGCGAGTTGCAACGCAAAAATCCCGCGATGACCGAACAGGTCGGCGTTATCGACTTCAATCCACAGGTTTACGAGACGCTTACATCCAAGGGCATACAGGTTACTTACGGAGACATCAGCAATCCCGATACGCTGGCGCATTCCGGCATTTCGCAAGCCGAGATCGTGATCTCCACGGTGCCGGATTATCTGTTGAAAGGAATCAGCAACGCCAGGCTGGTGCGCAAGGTGCGTGCGCAGAACGCCAACGCGAAGATTATTGCAGTCGCGGACCTGCTCGAGGACGTTCAGCAGCTCTACGCGGCTGGCGCCGATTACGTGCTCTCTTCCCGTCTGGTCGAGGCGCAGGAGCTTTTGGCGGTGATCAATGCGGCTGAAAAGAATTTACTGGGCGACCTGCGCGCTGCGCTCGACGCTCGCATCGACAAGCGCGAGGAAGTACTGCCGTAAAACCTAGAGCGCCTCCACGCGCTCCACACCCGGCACCGCTTTGATCGCGCCCGCGATCTGCGGCGAGACATTAAAGCGCCCGGGCAATTTCACCTCCACTTCAGTATCGCTGTCCAGCATCAGCACCATACTGACCTCACCGTCGCCTTTGGCGTCGAGGCGCTTGGCGACATTCTCCAGCGGAGCGCCATCGCGCAGGAAAACGCGCAGGCCTTTTTGCAGCTTGGCGGCGGCCTGTTCCAGCGGCTCCACCGACTGAATGCGTGCCCGAACTTCGTCACCCTGCAACTCGGCCGAAAGAAACAGCAGTAGCGCGGTGCCAGGCTCCAACAAATCGCGGTATTGCGCCAGTCCCTCGGCGAACAGCACCGCCTCATAATGTCCAGTAGGATCCGACAGTCCGACGATGCCCATCTTGCTCCCGGAGCGGATGCGCCGCTCCGTGCGCGACACCACGGTTGCCGCCAGCCTGCCGGCGCTGCCGCCCGCCTTTACCGTGCGGGAAAATTCCGCCCAGGATTGCACGCGCATGCGCTTGAGGGTGGCGGCATAGTCGTCGAGCGGATGGCCGCTCAGGAAAAATCCGATCGCGTCGTATTCCCTTTGCAGGCGCTCGGCCGCCAACCATGGCTCGACCGATGGAATGGCAAGTGTTTCGCGCGCGGTCCGACCGCCGAACAATTCGCTCTGGCCGTTAGCCGCCGCGTCATGCGCACGCTGGCCGGCGGCAAGCATGGCGTCGACTCCGGCGAAGGCGCGGGCGCGGTCGCGCTCCAACGCATCGAAAGCGCCGGCTGAGACAAGACTTTCCAGCACACGCTTGTTCACTGCGCGCGGGTTGATGCGGGAGGCTACATCGGTGAGATCGTCGAACGGCCTCTCTGCGCGCGCGATGACAATGGACTCGACCGCCTGCGTGCCGACACCCTTCAAAGCGCCGAGCGCGTAATAGATCTTGTTGCCCTGCACCTCGAAGGTCAGCCCTGAGCGGTTGATCGAAGGCGGTACAATTTCGATGCCAAGCCGCTTCGCCTCCTCGCGGAATTCGGCGAGCTTATCGGTATTGCCCATGTCGAGAGTCATGGAAGCCGCGATGAACTCGACCGGGTAGTTCGCCTTCATATAAGCCGTCTGATAAGCAACCAGCGCATACGCCGCGGCGTGGCTCTTATTGAAACCGTATTCAGCGAAGCGCTCGAGCAAGTCAAAGATCGCATTGGCCTGCGCCTGGTCCAGGCCACGGTGGGTTGCGCCTTTGACAAAATCCGCGCGTTGCTCCTGCATCTCTTTGCGGATTTTCTTGCCCATGGCGCGTCTGAGCAGGTCGGCCTGTCCGAGCGTGTAGCCGGCAAGGATCTGCGCTGCCTGCATCACCTGTTCCTGGTAGACGATGACGCCGAAGGTCTCGCGCAGGATCGGCTCGAGCTTGGGATGGATATAATCCGGTTTCTCGAGCCTGTGCTTGCGGGTGCAATAGGTCGGGATATTCGCCATCGGGCCCGGCCGATAGAGCGCGACCAGCGCGATGATGTCCTCGAAACGGTCCGGCCGCATGTCTAGCAGCGCGCGCCGCATACCGGCGCTTTCCAGCTGGAACACACCAACCGCTTCCGCGTGTGCCAAGAGCGCGTATGTCTTGGGATCATCGAGCGGAATGCGAGACAGATCGATATCGATGCCGCGCGCACGGACGAGTTTGGCCGCGGTGTCGAGCACGGTGAGTGTCTTGAGACCGAGGAAGTCGAACTTTACCAGCCCCGCCTGCTCCACCCATTTCATGTTGAACTGGGTGACCGGCATGTCGGACTTCGGATCGCGGTAGAGCGGCGATAGCTCGCTCAGCGGCCGGTCGCCAATGACGATGCCGGCGGCGTGGGTGGAGGCGTGACGCGTGAGCCCTTCCAGCCTTTTGGCAATATCAAACGCGCGCCGCACTACCGGGTCGGCGTCGGCCGCCGCTTGCAGTTTCGGCTCGTCGTCGATGGCGCGCGCCAGCGTCACGGGATTGGCGGGGTTCTGCGGCACCAGCTTGCAGAGCTTATCGACCTGCCCATAGGCCATTTGCAGCACCCGGCCGACGTCGCGCAACACGCCCCGCGCCTGCAAGGTTCCGAAGGTGATGATCTGCGCCACCTGATCGCGGCCGTAGCGGCCCTGCACATAGCGGATCACCTCGTCGCGGCGATCCTGGCAGAAGTCGATGTCGAAGTCCGGCATCGACACGCGCTCCGGATTGAGAAAGCGCTCGAACAGCAGCCCGAAACGGATCGGATCGAGATCGGTGATCGATAGTGCATAAGCGACGAGCGAGCCGGCTCCCGAGCCGCGGCCCGGCCCAACCGGAATGGCCTGCCCCTTCGCCCATTGGATGAAGTCGGCGACGATGAGGAAATAGCCGGGATATTTCATCCCCTCGATAACACGCAGCTCGAAATCCAGCCGCTCGCGGTAATCTTGCAACGTACGGTCAGGAGCCAGACCATAGGCGGCGATGCGCCGCTCAAGTCCCGTTTCTGCGCTGCGGCGTAACTCGGCGGCTTCGTCCACCGCCGCACCATCGGCACCGATTGAGAAGCGCGGCAGCATTGGCGCGTGGGTGCGCGGGCGGAACGAACAACGCTGCGCAATCTCCACTGTGGTGGCTAGCGCCTCGGGCAAATCAGCAAAGAGTGCGGCCATCTCGGCGCGCGTCTTGAAGCGGTGCTCCGGCGTGAGCTGGCGCCGGTCGGTTTCCACCAGCAGGCGGCCCTCGGCGATGCAGATCAGCGCATCATGCGCTTCGTAATCCTCACGTCTGGCGAAAAACGGTTCGTTGGTGGCGACGATCGGCAGATGCATCGAATAAGCGAGATCGAGCAGCCCGGGCTCCACCTGTTTCTCGGAAGCCGTGCCGTGACGTTGCAGTTCGACATAAAGCCTGTCTCCGAACAGGTGCAGCAGCGCCTCGGCGCGCAAGCCGGCAAGCGCGCATTGGCCGGCGGCGAGCGCGGTGTCGAGCGGGCCATTCGGCCCGCCGGTGAGCGCGATCAGACCGTCGGTCTCGCCTTCGAGCCAGCCGAGCTTCACATGCGGCGCCTCGTTCGACTGGGTTTCCAGGAAAGCGCGGGAATTAAGCCGCATCAGGCTGCGATAGCCGGCATCGCGGGCGGCGAGCAACACAATGCGTTGCGGCGCGAGCGCCGCATGGCCGTTGCGCGCGTTTTGCTCCTGGTCGCCGAAATCGACAGCGAGCGCGCAGCCGACGATCGGCTGGATTCCGGCCCCCGCCAGCTTTTCGGAGAATTCCAGCGCGCCGAACATATTATCGGTGTCGGTGAGCGCCAGCGCCGGCTGATGGTCGGCCTTGGCCAGATCCGCCAGTTTGGGAATGGTGAGCGCGCCTTCCAGCAGCGAATAGTTCGAGTGTACGTGCAGGTGGACGAAGCCCGGTCCTGCCGCCGCTGGGTCATCACGATTCTTCATCCGGCCGATGGTGCGGAAGGCCTCCTAGCCTGTCTATCGCTTCGACCGCGAAAGCCGGATTAATGCCGGTTTTCCCCAGGCGTGCGGGAATTCAGAAATTTGTGAAAAGCTGAGCCCAGATGGCAATGGTCGCCAGAAAAAGGCTGATCGATGCCAAAGCTGCGGCTTCTTCCATCAATGCGCGAAACATAAGAGCCTCCCGATAAGAACGAAGGAGGAACATAGTTCGCCTTTTGTTCTGGAGTTAAGCCTTATGAAGGTTGCAGGCGGAGTGTGGTAGCTGAGTACTTTTCAACACGGAAGGGTGATTGGATTTCGCGCTACCTAATTTTAATAAAATCGCTGCTTAGTTTAAAATACCTCCGCTTAGTTCTTGTAGCGTGAGTGAGTGTCACATGTCTGACTCAGCAGAGTATTGGCGCAATGCCGCCGAAGCTCAGCGAATGGCTGAGAATTCACTTGATCCAATACATAAGGCTGCTTGGCTTCGTATCGCGGAGCAATGGCTCCGGCTGCTAAGGAATCCCACTAGCGCAGAGGCACCGCCAGCCGAGCAGGCCTCTTGGGCTGATCCCAAGTCGCCCCATTAGGTCGCCCTTAATCGACGATTTCGCGCAAGGCGCTTTGTGGTCCAAAAACTGCGTCTGGCCGTTGGGCCGCATTACCCGCCGGGAACGCATAAACGAGCCAGATCGGCAATATTCCCGGCAATAGCGAAAATATTTGCCCTTCCGGGACCCCGACCCCGGCGCTAACCTCACCTACGGTGGGTACAGACCTGCCCACCGGCATGATGAAGCACGGCTTTTCAACAACGCCACCCGGGGGCCCACATGAACGCCAGACACCGCTTTATCGCGTTATCCCTGCTCGTTTCCGCGCCGCTTCTGATGCCTTCTTCGGCGCAAGCGGCAAGCTTCTCAACTCTCATTTTGACGCCGCTCACCATTGAAGGCCTGACCGGCGACAACCGCGGCAATCTCTATGCGCCGGGCCGCAACGCGGGCGTGGACACGCCCTGTCCCGTGTGGCGCGTGAACATCGCCAATCCAACGCTGGTTTTGGTCGGTACCATCCCCGCGCCCGCGGGCGGCCAATGCTCGCCTTCCGGCCTTGCCTTTGATCGCGCAGGAAGGCTTTACGTAACCGCAACCGACAGGATTTTCCGCTTTACGCCCAGCGACACCTCGCCGCCGCTCGCTACCCTGTTCGCCGCCGGCGTGCCTGGCACCAACGGGCTGGCCTTCGATCGTAATGGAAATCTCTGGACGGGAGACGGAACAACCGGCCAGGGCCGGGTGTGGAAGATCAGCCCCGCCGGAGTTGTCAGCGAGGTGTTTCGTGTGCAGCCAATGGCGAACGACGTGGTCCCGGGCGGCATAGGCCGCGATGCGCGCACGCTGCCGCCAGGAACCATCACCATTACGCCGACCTCTCGCAATGCCTCGAACACGCTGGGATCCCAACCACTCGTGGCGAACGGCGTGGCATTCACCAGAGAAGGCAATCTGCTCGTCGCCGACACCGCGCGTGGCGCGATCTGGAAGGTGCGCTTTACCAGCAGCGGCGCTGTGCGCAGCAAGACAGGCTGCGACACGACCTTTACCGCCAACACACTGTGTCTTGAAAATGTCTTTGTTGCACACCCGCTGCTGGACGGCGCGGACGGTATCGCGCTGGACGAGGCGGGCAATATCTGGGTCTCCGCAAACGAACGCAACTCGATTGCGGCCGTTGCCGACACGGGTGTTGTAACCGAGGTGTTCCGCAATGCGCCGGACGCCACGACGGAATTGCGCAACGTAGGACCGCTCGAAAGCCCGGCGAGCCCATTTCTCGCCGGCCGCAGACTCTGCACGTCGAATTCCGACGGCGACCGCCGTGACAACTCACCCAATACGGCTGGAGAAATCACTCCCGCCGGCCCGAACCGGGGCAAGATCTCCTGCATGAATGAATTGCTCAGTGCAAGGGGTCTGCCGCTGCCGATCCGCTGAACGGCGGCCTATTCCGAAGCGGCGCCAACGCGGCGGCAAAGAGCCGCGTTGGGGACCGCAGCCCGGAAGGAATGCAGGATGAGCAAGCCCTTCGACTTGCCCGCCTTGCGCGGGAAGCTCGGTCTCGATCAGGCGCAAATGGCCGAGCGGATGGAGCTTGATGTGCCAGATTATGTGGAGCTGGAGGCGTCGCCGGGGAAAGTGCAGCGCCGCCATGCCATGCTGGCGCATTTGGCGAGCCTGGATTTGGCCATCGAGCGCGGCGAGCCGAGCCTCGTCAGCACCACCATGCGGGAGAAGATTCTCGCCTGGCATCGATTGCAGATGGCGCAGGCCCCGAACCCGTAACGGGAAAGCTGCTTATCGGCGGACATCCGACCTTCAGTCGAGCTCGACCACCAGGCCTTCACGAATGGTCACGCGGCGGTCCATGCGCGCGGCCAATTCCATATTGTGGGTCGCGATGATGGTCGCCAGGCCCGAAGAGCGGACGAGCTGGAGCAAGATGCCGAAGACATGATCGGCGGTGTGCAGGTCGAGATTGCCGGTCGGCTCATCCGCCAGGAGGATGCGGGGCGCATTGGCGACCGCGCGCGCGAGGGCGACGCGCTGCTGCTCACCGCCGGAGAGCTCCGCCGGCCGGTGCGACAGACGATCGCGCAAGCCGAGATAGGCCAAAAGCTCCGCCGCGCGCCGCCGCGCCTCTGATTTGGACAGCCCCTTGATCATCTGCGGCAGCATGACGTTTTCCAACGCGGAGAATTCCGGCAGCAGATGATGCGCCTGATAGACGAAGCCGATCTGGTTGCGGCGGATGGCAGTACGCTCGGCGTCAGGGCGGCCCGAGGTCGGTTGGCCGTCTACATAGACCTCACCAACATCGGGATGCTCCAGCAGACCGGCAATATGCAGCAGCGTGGATTTGCCCGCGCCCGATGGCGCGACCAACGCCACCGCTTGCCCTGCCCATACCGCAAGCTCGGCCCCCTTGAGGATGTCGAGCATCTCGTCGCCTTGCCGGTAATGCCGCTCGATGGCCTGCAGGAAGAGAACAGGAATTTCCTGCTCGCCCGTCTGGTCTGCGGCGCTCATCGTGGCCACATCATTCATAACGCAGCGCCTCCACCGGATCGAGGCGCGCAGCCCGCCACGCCGGATAGAGCGTCGCAAGGAACGAAAGCGCGAGCGCCATTACCACCACCGCGGTGGTTTCGCCGACATCCATGTCGGCGGGCAACTGCGAGAGAAAATAGAGCTCGGGCGAGAATAATTCCGTATTGGTCAACCAGGACAGGAATCGCCGGATGGATTCCACATTGAGGCAGATCACTGTGCCTAAAAGCAATCCGACCAGCGTGCCCACGACGCCGATCGCCGCACCGGTATTGAAGAAAACGCGCATGATCGCGCCTTGTGTCGCGCCCATTGTGCGCAGGATGGCGATGTCCCTGCCCTTGTCCTTCACCAGCATGATCAGGCCGGAGACGATGTTGAGCGCCGCGACCAGCACGATCAAGGTGAGGATCAGGAACATCACGTTGCGTTCGACTTGCAGCGCATTGAAGAAGGTGGCGTTGCGCTGGCGCCAGTCGACGATGAAGATGGGCCGTCCAGCGGCGTCGTTGACGAGCTTGCGATATCGTTCCACTTTGTCGGGATCGTCACCATAAACTTCGATCGAGGTGACATCGCCAGCGCGGTTGAAATAAGCCTGCGCTTCCTTCAGCGGCATAAACACAAAGGCGGCGTCATATTCCGACATGCCGATCTCGAACACCGCCGAAATGTTGTAGGACTTGATGCGCGGCGTCGTGCCCATCGGCGTCACCGCGCCGCGCGGCGCCACCAGCGTGACATTGTCACCCGCGCGCAGCGAGAGTTGATCGGCCAGCCGCCGGCCGATAGCGACGCCCTCGCCCTCGTCAAAGCCCTCCAGGCTGCCTTGCTTGATGTTGTTGGCGATGGACGTGAGCTTGTTCAGATCGTCAGATCGAACGCCGCGGACCAGCACCCCCGAAGCATTGAAGGGTGACGAAGCCAGCGCCTGGCCTTCAACGACCGGAGCAGCCAGCCGGATTCCGGGCACCTTGGAGAGGCGCCCGGCCAGCGCCTCCCAATCCGTCAGCGGAGAATCTATTGGCTGAATGAGGAGATGACCGTTGAGCCCGAGAATCTTGTCGAGGAGCTCTTTGCGGAAGCCATTCATCACCGCCATGACGATGATCAGGGTCGCGACCCCAAGCATGATCCCCAGAAAGGAAAACCCCGCGATCACGGAGATAAAACCTTCCTTGCGGCGCGCGCGCAGATAGCGCCGCGACAGCATCCATTCAAACGGGGCGAAGGCGGACGTGCCGGTAGGCTCAGTCATAAGGTTTCCTTGCCGGAAATTTCATCCGATTCTGGCGAAGTCACGCTAGCGCCCTGCTCCTGATCGTCGGCAGCGCACAGATTCATGGTGCCAACAAAGCGAGGGCGTCCGCGGGGGTGAGCAGTTGTCGACTACCGTCGGCGCGCTTCTTAATCTCGAGCTTGCCATCGGCAAGGCCCTTCGGGCCGACGAGCACCTGCCACGGTATACCAATGAGATCCGCGGTGGCGAACTTGGAGCCCGGCCGCTCGTCGAGGTCATGATAGAGAACATCGATCCCCTTGCCCTGCAGGTCGCGATAGAGCCGCTCGCACGCCGCATCGGTGTCCGAGCCGCCCTGCTTCAAATTGAGGATCGCGACCTTGAACGGCGCCACCGCCTCCGGCCAGATAATCCCCGCGTCATCGTGTGAGGCTTCAATGATGGCCGCAACGAGGCGGCTGGGGCCTATGCCATAGGAGCCCATGTGCACGGGCCGTTCGGTGCCGTCGGGTCCCGCCACCACCGCCTTCATCGGCTCGGAGTATTTGGTGCCGAAATGAAAGATGTGGCCGACCTCAATGCCACGCGCGGAAACCTGCTTGTCGGAGGCGACGGCGCTGAAAGCCGCCGCGTCATGCTTTTCCGACGTAGCGGCATAGAGCGCGGTCCACTGATCGACCGTGCCCTGCAGTCCATTGACGTCATCGAAATTCACGTCCGCACCGGGAGGCGTCATGTCGAGATAGTCGCGGTGGCAGAAGACCTCGCTCTCGCCGGTCGAGGCGAGAATAATGAATTCGTGGCTGAGGCTGCCGCCGATCGGTCCGCTCTCCGCCGCCATAGGGATCGATTTCAGGCCCAGGCGCGCGAAGGTACGTAGGTACGCGATGAACATTTTGTTGTAAGCGTGCCGCGCGCCCGCCGGATCGACATCGAAGGAATAGGCGTCCTTCATGAGGAATTCACGGCCGCGCATCAGGCCGAAGCGCGGGCGCACCTCGTCGCGGAATTTCCATTGGATGTGGTAGAGATTGAGCGGCAGGTCCTTATAGGAGCGCACGTAGGACCGGAAAATCTCGGTGATCATTTCCTCGTTGGTCGGACCATAGAGCAGATCGCGCTCGTGCCGGTCCTTGATGCGCAGCATCTCCTTGCCGTAGTCCTCGTAGCGCCCGCTCTCGCGCCACAGATCGGCCGACTGAATGGTCGGCATCAGCATCTCGATCGCGCCGGCACGGTCCTGCTCTTCGCGAACGATCTGGCAGACCTTCTGCAGCACACGGTAGCCGAGCGGCAGAAAGGCATAGATGCCGGCGGCCTCCTGCCGCATCATTCCGGCGCGCAGCATCAGGCGGTGCGAGACAATCTCGGCTTCCTTCGGCGTCTCACGCAAAATGGGAAGGAAATAGCGGGAAAGGCGCATCAATACTCGCTGAGGGATTCGGTTCCGGAGGCAGACAAAGCGGATAAACCGCGAAAATACAAGTGGCTGGCGGAGTTTCCGGCAATGAACAGGAAGTGACAGCGCTTTCGAAATCTGCTAGCTGTTGCCGGGCGCCGTGGTTGGCCATCTGGCCAGGTCCCACGCCGCAAGGTCCAAGTCTGGGGAGAAGACCCGAAAAACGCGCGGAGTTCGCGATCGCAAAGACCGCAAAGGTCCAGCCCGGGAAAAATCACTGATACTTCGCTCCAGCAGGGCCCCGCGGCCCTGCTTTTTTATTGCGCCCCCACTCGATTAGCGGCCGAAGCGCAACCAGCCCGCGAGGCTGTCGAGCGGTAGCAAGCGATTCACAAAGGCCACGTAGCACAGCCCGAAGATCACGCTCGCCACAACGGTGGTCCATAGCAATTTCAGCCCGAGCCGCGGGAGGCCCGGCGCACCCGGATCGGTGCCGGGCGCAATTTCGCTATCCTCATCCTGGCGGCGCACGCCAAATGGCAGCACCGCGAACAAGGTGACCCACCAGATCAGAAAGTAGATGGCGATTGCAGTTGTTGCCGACACGGCGAACCTATTGGCGCGGGGGCGGGTAAGAGTTGCGGAAAACGTCCCTCCTCTCCATGCGTAGTTCTCAGACGGTCAGCACATGGACATGGCAGATCGGCTTCTTGCTCCATTCCCGCCCAACGGTGGCGCGCACCGCACGCGTGACCGACTCGGCGACGGCATCGGGATCACGCCGTCGCGCACGCGGCAAGTTCTCGACGATCTCTAGCACCGCATCATAGACGATGTCGTTCAAGCTTTCGCCCGTAGCGTTGGCCTCGGGAATGCCTGTGAGCTCAATCTCGGGATCGGCGAGAAGCTCGCCCTGCTCGCTCATCGCCAGCGCTATGGACACGACGCCTGCGAAGCCCAGCCGCCGCCGATCGGGAATCGTACGCGCCTGCGCGTCAACAAGGATCCTCCCGTCTTTGTAAATGCGTCCGACCGGCACCTCGTCGATGATCGCCGGCCCATTTGGGGCAAGCCGCACCATATCCCCATCCAGGCAGGTCACGACTTTCGGCACGCCCAAACGCCGCGCCAGAGCGGCGTGCTCTGCCATGTGCAGCGCCTCGCCGTGTACCGGCAGCACGATCTGCGGCCGCACCCAGCGCAGCATGTCCTCGAGCTCGGCCTGGCGGGGATGGCCCGAGACGTGGACGAGGTGGGTGCGGTCGGTTATCACTTCCACGCCGCGCGTGATCAGCCCGTTAATCACGGAGGCGACAGCCTTTTCATTGCCGGGAATGGCGCGCGAGGAAAAGATCACGCGGTCGCCGCGGTTGAAGGTCACTTCCGGATGATCATCGCGCGCAATGCGGGAGAGCGCGGAGCGCGGCTCGCCCTGGCTGCCGGTGCAAAGCGCCACCACCTTGTCGGGCGGTAGATAGCCGTAGGTATCGAGGCCATGGAAGGGCTGCACGCCCTCGAAATATCCGGTTTCGCGCGCGA
Source organism: uncultured Alphaproteobacteria bacterium (assembly GCA_963750965.1). GTDB lineage: Bacteria > Pseudomonadota > Alphaproteobacteria > Rhizobiales > Xanthobacteraceae > CANKHA01. The sequence continues at coordinate 75,865 of CAVVSK010000017.1, read as the reverse complement.
CCTGTACAATGCGCTCCATCGCCCGGCCGACGACCACCACCTCGCGGCCGCAGGCGCGCGCGGCGTCGGCGACGCTGCGCAGGCGTGAAACATTGGACGCGAAAGTTGTGACCGCGACCCGCGCAGGCGCATCCCGGATCAGCTCGGCAAGGGATTTTCCAACATCGGTCTCCGACGGCGAGCGTCCTTCCCGCACGGCATTGGTGGAGTCGCCAATGAGCGCGAGCACGCCTTCGTCGCCGATGGCCTTGAGCTTTGCCTCGTCCGTCGGCAGACCAATCACCGGCGTGGCGTCGATCTTCCAGTCGCCAGTGTGCAGAATGGTGCCCAAAGCTGTACGTATGATCAGCGCGTGGGATTCCGGGATTGAATGCGCCACCGCGACATATTCAACGTCGAACGGCCCGAGGGTGATGCGCCCGCCCACCGGAACAATGGTCACGGGAATTTCCGGCGCGCCCGGCTCGCCCTGCCGCTTGGCTTCCAGCAATGCGGCCGTGAAGGGTGTGGCATAGATCGGCACCTTGAGCCGCGGCCACAGATCGATGATTGCGCCGATATGATCCTCGTGCCCGTGCGTGATGACGAGGGCGACGAGATTTTTGCGCTCCTCCACCAGAAAGCGGATGTCGGGCAACACAAGATCGACGCCGGGCACATGCTCCTCTGAGGCAAAACCAATGCCACAGTCGACCGCGAGCCAGGTGCGGCGACGCTCGTCACCCAACCCATAGATGGACAGATTCATGCCGATCTCGCCGACTCCGCCGAGCGGAGCAAAAACAAGTTCTTGTATCGGGTCGGCCATGATCGTTATCGCGCCATCTCCCTTTGGACGCCGGGTCCGAGTCCAAATACTTCGCCCGCCGCAATAGTTTCGATGCGGCCGTCGGCCAAACGAAGCATGAGGTGACCTTTGTCGTCGATATTCTCAAACTTTCCGGTCAATTCTTGCGTCGGCAGGCGCACCAGAATGGGATGTCCGACTCCGGAACATGCGCCCAGCCAGTCCCCGCGGATCGCCGCAAAGCCCTTACCCATTTCCCATTGCTGCAGCCGGATCAGCATATGTTTCGACAAGGCTGCAAACAGCTGCTCCAGCGAAACCGCGATGCCGGACGATTTCAGGTCCGTCACATTCGGCATTTGCGCCGGATGATGCGCACAATTGATGCCGACACCGATCACCGCCCAGGAATTCTCCGCCTCGATCAGAATGCCGGCAAATTTTGCATTCCCCACCTGTACGTCATTCGGCCACTTCAGCGTGAGGGGGAAAACCATATTTGGCGCGAGTTCGCCAACGGCGTCATGCACGGCCAGCGCGGCGACAAAGGCCAGATTCCCGGCCCGGCCCGGTGGTACATCCGGAAGCAGCAGACTGGCGTAGAGGTTACCGGCTTCGGAAATCCAACTATTGCTGCGCCGGCCGCGACCAGCGGTCTGCTCTCTGGCAATGATCCAGAGCGGGCCGCGCTCGCCTGCCCGCGCCAGCGCACAGGCTTCGGTATTGGTGGAACCGATCGTGTCGTGAATGATCAGTCGGAAACCGGCAGCCGCAGCGGAGGGATCAAGCTGCATTGCCTAGAACAAAGACTTGGCCGCGGCGGCGGCGGTGGCTACCAGCGGCGCGGGAAAGACAAAGAACAGGATGTTAAACAGACCGCTCGCACCGAGCACCGCCTTGAGCATACCGGGCATCGGAACGAATCCCGGGGCCGGCTCGTCGAAATACATGATCTTGACGATGAGCAGGTAATAATAGGCGCCCACCACGCTCGCCAGCACGCCGATCACCGCGAGCATATAAAGGCCCGCCTGCATCGCGGCGAGGAAGACGTAAAATTTGGCGAAGAAACCCGCGAGCGGCGGAATGCCGGCGAGCGAAAACAGCAGCATGGCGAGGAAGAAAGCCATGCTCGGATTGGTCCGCGCCAGGCCGGCGAGGTCGGCGATCTCTTCGACCGGTCCTTCGGCCCGCCGCATCGACAGAATGGCGGCAAAGGTGCCGAGCGTCATGGCCAGATAGATGCCCATATAGACCAGCACGCCCTGCACGCCTTCCGCCGTCCCGGATGCCAGCCCGATGAGCGCAAAGCCCATATGGCCGATCGACGAATAAGCCATCAGCCGCTTGATATTGCGTTGGCCGATGGCGGCGAAGGCGCCGAGCAGCATGGAGGCGATCGAGACGAAGACGATGATCTGCTGCCACTGGCTGGCGATGCCGGGAAAAGCGTCTATCGCCGCGCGGATGAAGATCGCGATGGCGGCGATTTTGGGCGAGGCGGCGAAGAAGGTGGTGACCGGCGTCGGCGCGCCTTCGTAAACGTCGGGCGTCCACATATGGAAGGGCACCGCCGAAACCTTAAAACAAAGGCCGGCGAACAGAAACACCAGGCCGAAGACAAGGCCGATACCGCCCTGCCCGGCGGCCTGCGCGATGCCGGCAAAGTTGACCGTACCGGTGAAACCGTAGATCAGCGAACAGCCGTAAAGCAGCATTCCCGACGACAGCGCGCCGAGCACGAAATATTTCAATCCGGCTTCGGAGGCCCGCACGGTGTCGCGCTGGAACGCGGCGAGCACGTAGAGGCACAGGCTCATCAGCTCGAAGCCGAGATAGAGCGCGATCAGGTCTCCGGCCGATACCAGCAGCATCATGCCGAGTGTCGAGAACACCACCAGGATCGCATATTCGAACCGCCGCTCGCCCGCCGCCGCCATGAAGTCGAGCGACATTAAAATCGCGATGGCGGAGCCGGCCAACGCAAGCACCTTCATGAATCGAGCGAACAGATCGACCACGAAGCTGCCTTCGAAGACAACGAGCTTGTCGCCCGGCAGCCACACCACGAGGGCCGCAACGCCAATCAGAAGAAGGACGGAAAGCGCATTGATGGCACCCGTCGACCGGTCGCCGGCGAAGGCGCCGATCATCAGCAGCAGCATTCCTCCTACCGCGAGCGTGATCTCCGGCAACAGCGGCTGCAGCGTCAGAAGTTCGGCCGGCAACATCATGCTCATGGCGCCACCGCTTTCCCCGCGGTCTCGAGCACGCGGTGATAATTCTCAACCAGCTGCTCGACCGAGGCGGCGGAGAGATCAAGCAGCGGCTTGGGATATAGGCCAAAGAAGATCGTGCCAATCACCAGCGGGGCGAGACAGATGATCTCGCGATAGTCGAGGTCCTTGATGCCGGCGAGTTCCGGGCGTTCGAGCTTGCCGAAAAGGACCTTGCGGGCCAGCCACAGCGCGTAAGCGGCCGAGAGGATCACGCCCAAGGTAGCGAGACCCGCGACCCAGGGATTGACCTTGAAGGTTCCGAGCAGGGTGAGAAATTCGCCGACAAATCCGGAGGTGCCGGGCAGGCCCACATTGGCCAGCGTGAATATCAAAAAGGTCGCGGCATAAAGCGGCATGCGGTTCACCAGTCCGCCATAGGCCGCGATCTCCCGGGTATGCATGCGGTCATAGACCACGCCGACGCAGAGGAAGAGCGCGGCGGAAACAATGCCATGAGACACCATCTGGAACACACCGCCGGCCACGGCCTGGGTAGTGGCGGCGAAGATGCCCATGGTGACAAAGCCCATATGCGCGACGGAGGAATAAGCGATCAGCTTCTTCATATCCTCCTGCGCCAGCGCTACCAGCGAGGTGTAAATAATCGCGACCACCGAGAGGACGAAGATGATGATGGCGAATTCCTGCGACGCGAGCGGGAACATCGGCAGCGAGAAGCGCAGGAAGCCATAACCGCCCATCTTCAGCAGGATCGCCGCCAGGATCACCGAGCCCGCCGTCGGCGCCTCGACGTGAGCGTCGGGGAGCCAAGTATGCACCGGCCACATCGGCATCTTCACCGCAAAGGAAGCGAAGAAGGCAAACCAGGCGAATTTCTGCAACGTCGGCGAGAAGCCGTAGCGCATCAGTGTCGGGATGTCGGTGGTGCCGGCGACCCAATACATCGCCATGATGGCGAGCAGCATCAGCACCGAACCGAGCAGCGTATAGAGGAAGAATTTGAAGCTGGCATAGACCCGGCGCTGCCCGCCCCAGACGCCGATGATCAGGAACATCGGTATCAGGCCGCCTTCGAAGAACAGATAGAACAACACAAGGTCGAGCGCGGAGAATGTGCCGATCATCAAAGTCTCGAGCACCAGAAAAGCGATCATATATTCGCGCACGCGCGTTTGGACCGGCCGCCAACTCGCGATGATGCAGAGCGGCATCAGAGCCGTGGTGAGGATCACGAAGGGCAGCGAGATGCCGTCCACGCCCATGTGGTAGCCGATCCCGGCAGCAAGCCAGGGCTGCTTCTCGACGAATTGGAATTCCGCCAACTTCGGATCGAAATGCCACAGCATAAGGAGAGACGTGCCGAAGGTGATCAGCGTGGCCCACAACGCTATCCAACGGGCATTGCGTGCACCGTCGCCGCCGTTGGGCAGCAGCAGGATGAACAGCACACCGACAAGCGGCAGGAAGGTGACGACAGACAGGATAGGCCAGGACATCAGTGCGGCCCCGCGAACATAAACCAGGTGATGAAAGCCGCCGCGCCAATGAGCATGGCGAAAGCATAATGGTAGAGATAACCGGTCTGCAGCCGTACCACGTTGCGGGTGACATCGAGCACGCGGGCCGATACGCCGTCAGGCCCAAAGCCGTCGATCAGCCAACCGTCGCCGCCCTTCCAGAGCAGTCGGCCGAGCCACAGCGCAGGCCGCACAAAAATCAGGTCATAGAGCTCGTCGAAGTACCACTTGTTGAGCAGGAAGCGGTAGAGCATGTCGTGCTGCTGCGCGAGCCGGTGAGGGATCTGGGGCTGCCGGATGTAGAAATGCCAGGCCACGAGGAAACCGAGCGCCATCATCACCGTCGGCAGGAAGGCGACGGCCGCGGGAACGTGATGCATCTCCTCCAGCACCTTGTTCTCGGGCCCGAATTTCAGAGCATCGCGGAAAAAGTGCTCCACGCCGTGGCCTGAGAAAATATCGACGAAGGGATAGCCCGCGAAGATCGAACCGATGGCCAGCAGCGCGAGCGGAATGAGAACAACCTTCGGGGATTCATGAGCGCCTTCGTAGTGATGACGGTCGTGCGGCGCGCCGTGGAAAGTCTTGAAAATCAACCGCCAGGAATAGAACGAGGTCATCGCCGCGGCGGCGACGGTGCAGATGAAGGCATACAGAGCCATCGGGTTATGCGCGACATAGGCGGCCTCGATGATCGCATCCTTGGAGAAATAGCCGGCGGTGAGCGGGAAACCGGTGAGCGCCAGCGTGCCGATCACCATCATCGCATAAGTGAAAGGGATGCGGTCCTTCAATCCGCCCATATGGCGAATGTCCTGCTCGTGATGCATCGCCATGATCACCGAGCCGGAGCCGAGGAACAGCAGCGCCTTGAAGAAGGCATGGGTGAACAGGTGGAACATGCCGACCGAATAGGCACCCGCGCCCATGGCGACAAACATGTAGCCGAGCTGCGAGCAGGTCGAATAAGCGACGATGCGCTTGATGTCGTTCTGCACCAGGCCCACGGTCGCGGCAAAGAAGGCGGTCGACGCGCCGATGAAGATCACGAAGGTCTGGGCGTCGGGCGACAGCTCGAACAGCGGCGAAAGCCGCGCCACCATAAAGACGCCGGCGGTGACCATGGTGGCGGCATGAATCAAGGCGGAGACCGGCGTTGGGCCCTCCATCGCATCGGGCAGCCAGGTATGCAGGAAAAGCTGCGCCGACTTGCCCATCGCGCCCATGAAGAGCGCGAGGCAGATCAAGGTCAGCGCGTTGTAGTCATGGCCGAAGATGTGAACGGTCTTCTGCCGCAATCGACGGGGCCTGCGCGAAAATGGTTTCAAAATCGGTCGACCCTGCCAGCATGAAGAGCGCAAAGATGCCGAGCGCGAAGCCGAAGTCGCCGACGCGGTTGACGATGAAGGCCTTGATCGCTGCAGCATTGGCGGAGGGCCGCAGATACCAGAAGCCGATCAGCAGATAGCTCGCGAGCCCCACCCCTTCCCAGCCGAAGAACAGCTGGACCAGGTTGTCGGCCGTCACCAGCGCCAGCATGAAGAAGGTGAAGAGCGAGAGATAAGCGAAAAACCGCGGCCGATGCGGGTCCTCGGCCATGTAGCCGATAGAATAGAGATGCACGAGCGCGGAGATGGTGGTGACCACGACCAGCATCACAGCCGTCAGGCTGTCGATGCGTAGCGCCCAATCGACCTTCAGATCGCCCGAGGTAATGAAGTTAAGGATCGCGATGCGCGCGGTATTCCCCCAAAAGCCGACGTCAACGAAGGCGTACCACGAGAGCAGCGCCGCGATGATCAACAGTCCCGTGGTGATAATCTCCGCCAACCGCGAGCCGGCCGCCGGTGGTCCGGCTTCGTGCGGCTCGTCGTGCGGGGAATGGATGACGCCTGCATGCTCGGGCAGCGCTTCGTGGATGTGCGGGCCGTGATCCAGGGCATGATCTTCCGCACCTGCGGCCGCGCTGCCGCCCGGGTGCCGTGTGCGCGCGCCAGCAAGGGAAATCATGCCCGCAAGAATCGCGCCGATCAGCGGCAGGAAAACGATCGCTTGAAATAGTCCCAACGCTCAGCCCTTCATCAGATTGATGTCTTCCACCGCGATGGACCCGCGGTTGCGGAAATAGACGACAAGAATGGCAAGCCCGATGGCGGCTTCCGCCGCCGCGACCGTCAGCACCAGCAGCGCGAAGACCTGCCCTACCAGATCGCCGAGGAAAGCGGAAAACGACACGAGGTTGATATTGACCGCGAGCAGAATGAGCTCGATCGACATCAGAATGATGATGACGTTCTTGCGGTTGAGGAAAATGCCGAAGATGCCGAGCGTGAAGAGGATGGCGGCAACCGCGAGATAATGGCCGAGCCCGATGGTCATGGCACCTTCTCCTCGATGCCTTGACCGGTGCGAACTTGTTTGATCTCGATGGCGGTGGCCTTGGTGCGCGCATTCTGCCGCGCCGCGATCTGGCGTTTGACCGTCGGCCGATGCTGCAGCGTGAGTACGATCGCGCCAATCATGGCCACCAGCAGCACCAGCCCGGCGATCTGGAAGTAATAGACGTAGCGCGTGTAGAGCACCAAGCCGAGCGCCATGGTATTGCTGACGTCGGTGGGGATCGGCGCGGTGATGCTCTGCGGCACCGTTGGCGCGATGCTCCAGGCGCCCAGCACCAGGAGCAGTTCCGCCAAAAAGATGCAGCCGACGACGGCGCCGATTGGCAGGTATTGCAGGAAGCCCTCGCGCAGCTCGGCGAAGTTGACGTCCAGCATCATCACCACGAATAGGAACAGCACCGCTACCGCGCCGACATAGACCACCACCAAGATCATGGCGATGAATTCGGCGCCCAGCAGCACGAACAGGCCCGAGGCGTTAACGAAGGCGAGGATGAGGAACAGCACGGAATGCACCGGATTTCTGGATGCGATCACCATGAATCCCGAAGCCACGCACAGCCCGGCAAAGAGATAAAAGAACAGCGGCGCGATCATTGAGCCGGCTTCCTCACCGATACGGCGCGTCGAGCGCGATATTCTTGGCGATCTCGCGCTCCCAGCGGTCGCCGTTCGCCAGCAGCCTATCTTTGTCGTAATAAAGCTCCTCGCGCGTCTCGGTTGCGAATTCGAAATTCGGCCCTTCCACGATGGCGTCGACCGGGCAGGCTTCCTGGCAGAGCCCGCAATAGATGCACTTCACCATGTCGATGTCGTAGCGCGTGGCGCGCCGGGTGCCGTCGTTGCGGCGCGGCCCGGCTTCGATGGTGATTGCCTGTGCCGGGCAGACCGCCTCGCACAGCTTGCAGGCAATGCAGCGTTCCTCGCCGTTCGGATAGCGGCGCAGCGCGTGTTCGCCACGGAAGCGCGGTGAGATCGGATTCTTCTCGAACGGGTAGTTGATGGTGGGCTTCGGCTTGAAGAAATAGCGCATCGCCAGGAAGAAGGCGGATACGAATTCCGTCATGAAGATGGTGCGGGCGGCTTGATCGAGTTTCATCATGATTACCTCGGTCCCAGCCCGCTGAATTGCAGCACGGCCGCGACGATGACGACCATGGCGAGCGACAGCGGCAGGAAGAACTTCCAGCCGATCCGCATCAATTGGTCGTAGCGATAGCGCGGCACCATCGCCTTCGCCATGGCGAAGAGGAAGAAAATGAAAAAGGCCTTGAGCAGAAACCAGAAAATGCCCGGAACCCAGGTGAAGGGCGGGAACGGGATCGGCGACAACCATCCGCCGAGGAACAAAATCGTCGCCAACGCGCACATCGTGGTGATGGCGACATATTCGCCCAGCATGAACAGCATGTAAGGCGCAGCGCTGTATTCGACCATGAACCCGGCCACGAGTTCGGATTCGGCTTCCACCAGATCGAAGGGCGGGCGATTGGTTTCCGCCATCGCAGATACCAAGAAGACGACGAACATTGGAAAGAGTGGCAGCCAGAACCAATTAAACATGCCATAGGGGCCGTTCTGCGCCTCCACCACCGCGGTAAGATTCAGCGAGCCGACGCAGAGCAGCACCGTAATAATGACGAAGCCGATGGACACCTCGTAAGACACCATCTGCGCGGCGGAACGCAGCGCCGCCAAAAACGGATATTTCGAGTTCGACGCCCAGCCCGCCATGATGATGCCGTAGACACCGAGCGAGGAAATGGCGAAGACGTAGAGAACACCGACATTGATGTCGGCGATGACCCAACCGAGATTGACCGGAATCACCGCCCAGGCGGCGAGCGCCAGCACGGTCGTAATCAGCGGCGCCAAGAGGAACACCCCCTTATTGGCGCCGTCCGGGATGATCGGCTCCTTGACCACGAACTTGATCAGGTCGGCGAAAGACTGCAGCAAACCGAAAGGTCCAACCACGTTGGGACCGCGCCGGATCTGCACCGCCGCCCAGATCTTCCGGTCCGCCAGCAGCAAATAGGCGATGATGATGAGCAGCGTCACCATCAACAGCAAGCTCTGCGCCACGATGATAAGAAGAGGCCAGAGATAAGCAGACCAGATTTCGGTGAAGCTCATGCCCGTCACTCCGCCGCCGTGAGTGCGGCGCCGCCACGAGCAAGCGCCGAGCATTCCGCCATTACCGCAGAGGCGCGCGCGATGGGATTGGTGAAATAGAAATCCGCAATGGCCCGGCGGAACGGCGCCTTCTCGGGCACGCCGCCGAGCGACGCAAGCTTGCGAATATCGTGCGCGTTGCCGGGTTCGATAGCGTCGATGCGGGCGAGGTGAGGATGCGCCGAGAAGATCGCGCGGCGCAGCTGCGCCAGCGAGTCATATGGCAGCCGCTCGTTGAGGTGATCCGACAGCGCGCGAAAGATGGCCCAATCCTCGCGCGCGTCGCCGGGCGGGAAGGATGCGCGCTTGGCCATCTGCACGCGGCCTTCGGTATTCACATAGGTGCCGGACTTTTCCGGGTAGGCTGCACCGGGCAGAATGACGTCTGCGCGGTGCGCGCCGCGATCGCCGTGGGTGCCGATGTAGACGACGAAGGCGCCGGCGGCAACGTCGATCTCGTCGGCGCCGAGCAGAAACAGCAGATCGAGCTTGCCGAACGCGGCCATCTCAGTGGCGCGCAGGCCACCCTCGCCCGGCACCAAGCCGATATCGAGCGCGCCCACGCGTGAGGCTGCCGTATGCAGAACAGAGAATCCGTTCCAACCGTTCTTCACCGCGCCAAGGTCGATCGCCGCCTTGGCGGCCTGGGCCGCGAGAGCCGCGCCATCCTGGCGGGCGAAAACATGGGCGCCGACGATAACGAGCGGCCGCTCGGCCGCCCTGAACGCCTTGGCGAAGTCTCTCTCGTCGCCCATGAGCTTGCCCAGACTTTCGGGGCCGGCGCCAAGGTAATCATAGGGATAAGTCAGGTCGACGCGCTCGCCGATCAGGCCGATGGGGAATTTGCCCGCGCGCCAGCGCTTGAGAATGCGGGCGTTGAGCACGGCGGCTTCATGGCGCGGATTAGACCCGACGATGAGCAGCGCGTCGGATCGTTCGATGCCGGCGATGGTGACGTTGAACAGGTAGCTTGCCCTGCCCCATTTGGGATCGAGGAGCGAGCCGTCCTGCCGCGCATCAATATTCGGCGAGCCGAGCCGTGTCATCAAATCCTTCAGCGCAAACATCTCTTCGACCGCGCAAAGATCGCCGGCGATCGCGCCGATGCGGTTCGATGTCGTCGCCTTGGCCCTGGCTGCAATCACCTCAAAGGCTTCGGGCCAAGATGCCTCGCGCAGCCGACCATGCTCGCGGATGTAGGGCACATCGAGCCGCTGCGCCCGTAAGCCGTCCACCACATGCCGCGTCTTGTCGGAAATCCATTCTTCGTTCACGTCTTCATTCACACGCGGCAGGATGCGCATAACCTCGCGTCCGCGCGCGTCGATGCGAATGGCGGAGCCAACTGCGTCCATCACGTCGACGGACTCGGTCTTCGACAGCTCCCAGGGCCGCGCCGCAAACGCGTAAGGCTTCGAGGTGAGCGCGCCGACCGGGCAAAGATCGACCACATTCCCCTGCAGCTCGGAGGTCAGCGCCTGCTCGAGATAAGTGGTGATCTCCATGTCCTCGCCGCGGCCGGTGGCGCCCATCTCCGGCACGCCCGCCACTTCCGCCGCGAAACGCACGCAGCGCGTGCACTGGATGCAGCGGTTCATCGAGGTCTTCACCAGAGCGCCGAGATATTTGTCTTCGACCGCGCGCTTGTTCTCCTGGAAACGGCTGGAATCCACGCCATAGGCCATGGCCTGGTCCTGCAGATCGCATTCGCCGCCCTGGTCGCAGATCGGGCAATCGAGCGGGTGGTTGATCAGGAGGAATTCCATCACGCCTTCGCGCGCCTTTTTCACCATCGGCGAGCGTGTGAACATGACCGGCGGCTCGCCGTTCGGCCCCGGACGCAGATCGCGGACATTCTGCGCGCAGGAAGCGACCGGCTTCGGCGGCCCGCCCTTCACCTCGATCAGGCACATGCGGCAATTGCCCGCGATCGAAAGCCGCTCGTGGAAACAGAAACGAGGAATCTCCGCGCCTGCCATCTCACACGCCTGTAGCAACGTGTATTCGGGCGGAACGTCGAGTTCGGTGCCGTCTATGATGACTTTGGTCATTTCGCTATACGCCCGGAACCTTCATCTCTTCCATCAATGCGGCTACTTCAACAGCGTGGCGTTCATGCAAGGCTTTCAGGGCATTTCCGCCCTGGTCCGAGCCGCGGAGGGCAGCTTTCTCGTCGTCCGTGAGATCCTGAAAATCCGCAAGGCAGACGTAAGCGCCGCGGAAAAAATCTCGTTCGGTTCCGGGCTCCGTCAGCTGGATGCAATGCTTGAGCACCATTTTTATCACTTCCTTCGGATAAGGAAGTTCCTTGATATCCCGGATCAGAGCCTTGCTGGGTTGTTTCAGGGTCGCCGAATAAGCGGACAAAACAAGTGCAAGATCGATTTCTACCTGGGCCATGATGCTTACTCCGCCGCCTCGGCCGGAACCGGATCCCGTACCCCGAGCCCATCAGCCTGCGCGGAATAATCGTCGATGCGCTTTTCGATCTCGTGGCGGAAATGCCGGATCAGCCCCTGCACCGGCCAAGCCGCCGCGTCCCCGAGCGCGCAGATGGTGTGGCCTTCGACCTGAGTGGTGACTTCGAGCAACATGTCGATCTCGCGCTTCTGTGCGCGGCCTTCGGCCATGCGGGTGAGAACGCGCCACATCCATCCGGTCCCTTCGCGGCAGGGCGTGCACTGGCCGCAGCTTTCGTGCTTGTAGAAATAGGAAATACGCGCGATCGCCCGCACGATATCGGTGGACTTGTCCATCACGATCACCGCCGCGGTGCCGAGGCCCGTCTTCAGGTTTTTCAGGGTGTCAAAATCCATGTAGAGCTCGTCGCCGCATTGCTGCGCGGGCAGACAAGGCACCGACGAGCCCCCAGGAATGACCGCAAGCAAATTATCCCAACCGCCGCGCATGCCGCCGGCGTGCTTGTCGATCAGTTCGCGAAAGGGAATGCCCATCGCCTCTTCGACGTTGCACGGCTTGTTCACGTGCCCGGAGATGCAGAAGAGTTTGGTGCCGGTATTGTTGGGCCGCCCGATGCCGGCGAACCAGGCCGCGCCGCGGCGCAGAATGTCCGGCGCGACCGCGATGCTCTCCACATTATTCACGGTGGTGGGGCAGCCGTAGAGGCCGACATTGGCCGGAAACGGCGGCTTCAGCCGCGGCATGCCCTTTTTGCCCTCCAGGCTTTCCAGCAGCGCCGTCTCCTCGCCGCAGATATAAGCGCCGGCGCCGTGGTGCACATAGAGATCGAACGGGAAGCCGTGGACGTTGTCCTTGCCGATCAGCTTGGCCTTATAGGCTTCGTCGATGGCGTATTGCAGCCGTTCACGTTCACGGATGAATTCGCCGCGCACGTAGATGTAGCCGACATTCGCACCCATGGCGCAGCCCGCGATCAAACAGCCCTCAATCAAGAGATGCGGATCGTGCCGCATGATCTCGCGGTCCTTGCAGGTGCCCGGCTCGGACTCGTCTGCATTGACGACGAGATAGCTCGGCCGTCCGTCGGACTGCTTGGGCATGAAGGACCATTTCAGCCCGGTGGGGAATCCCGCCCCGCCGCGGCCGCGCAGGCCTGACGCCTTCATCTCGCTGACGATCCAGTCCCGGCCCTTGTCGAGGATATCCTTGGTGCCGTCCCAGGCGCCGCGCGCACGCGCGCCCTTAAGCTTCCAGTCGTGGAGCCCATAGAGATTCTTGAAGATGCGGTCCTTGTCCTCGAGCATCGCTATTTTGCCCCTTCGCCCAAGGGCGGTTTCGGTGCTGGCGACGCCCGATTGCTGGCAGGCTGGCCCGGACGTTTCGCTTCTGCGTCAGAGAGCGCAGCGCCACTTTGGCGCTGGCTGCCGCCCTTGCGACTGAGGCTGGTCAACGTTGTCGGTCCGCCCACCGGCGCGGAGAATTGCCTGTCGATCTGCGGGCCCGGTTTCGGCTCGATGCCCGCTGCGAGCTGATCAAAAATATCTTCCAGGCTATCGGCCGTCAGATCTTCGTAGAAATCATAATTGATCTGCACCATCGGCGCATTCACGCAGGCGCCGAGACATTCCACTTCGACCCAGGAGAATTTGCCATCAGGCGTGACATGGAATTGATCCCCGATGCGCTTGTGGCAAACCTTCTTCAAGTCCTCCGCGCCGCGCAGCACGCAGGGTGTCGTGCCGCAAAGCTGAACGTGATAGCGGCCGATGGGCTCGAGATTGAACATGGTGTAGAAGGTCGCGACCTCGAGCACGCGGATGTAAGCCATGCCAAGCATGTCGGCGACGTGCTCGATGGCTTTTTGCGGCACCCAGCCGCCGGCTTGTTCCTGCGCGCGCCACAATAGCGGGATCACCGCGGAAGCCTGACGGCCCTCCGGATATTTAGCGATCTGCCCCTTAGCCCATTTCACATTCGCCGCCGTGAAGGCGAACTGCTTGGGCTGCATCTCGACGGGGGCGAGGCGACGCACTGACATTATCTACTCACTTTAGAACGCGGCAGCTTTGGGTCTCGCCGCTTCGCAGTTCGACCGAACACCAAACCAGTTGATTGTCCTTCTTCAGGATGAACTGGAGGAACGGACTACCGATCTCGGAATGGATCACCTGAAACCCTTGCGCGAGAAAGGCCGACACGGACGGCTTGTCCTGCGGCTTGTCTTGCGCAAGTGAAGACGCCGCGAAGAGCGAAACAGCGAGTGTCACCGCAACGGATAGCTTCATCGATCAACCTCCCCGAATACGATGTCGAGCGAGCCCAGGATCGCCGACACATCAGCCAGCATGTGGCCTTTGCAGAGAAAATCCATCGCTTGCAGATGCGCGAAGCCGGGCGCGCGGATCTTGCATTTGTAAGGCTTGTTGCTGCCGTCGGAGACGAGATAAACGCCGAACTCGCCCTTGGGCGCTTCCACCGCGGCATAGACCTCGCCGGGCGGCACGTGAAAGCCCTCGGTGTAGAGCTTAAAGTGATGGATCAGCGCTTCCATCGAGCGCTTCATCTCGTCGCGTTTTGGCGGCACGATCTTGTTGTCGAGCACGCTCACCGGGCCCTGCCCTTCCGCCATGCGCAGCTTTTCCAGGCACTGCCTCATGATGCGGACCGACTGGCGCATCTCTTCCATGCGGATGAGCTGGCGGTCGTAGTTGTCGCCGTTCTTACCAATCGGAATGTCGAATTCGAGTTCTGAATAACATTCGTATGGCTGGGCCTTGCGCAGGTCCCAGGCCGCGCCGGAGCCGCGCACCATCACGCCGGAAAATCCCCAAGCCCAGGCATCCTGCAGCGATACGGTCGCGATGTCGACGTTGCGCTGCTTGAAGATGCGATTCTCCATTACGAGATTGTCGAGATCGTCGCAGACCTTCAGGAACGGATCGCAGAACGCCCAAATGTCATCGATCAGCTTGGGCGGCAGATCTTGATGCACACCGCCCGGGCGAAAGTAATTCGCATGCATGCGGCTGCCCGAGGCGCGTTCATAGAACACCATGAGCTTTTCGCGCTCTTCGAAACCCCAAAGCGGCGGCGTCAGTGCGCCCACGTCCATTGCTTGAGTTGTGACATTGAGGAGATGCGAGAGCAGCCGACCGATCTCGGAGTAAAGCACGCGGATAAGTTGCGCGCGCTTTGGCGGGCTGATCCCTAGCAATTTCTCAACCGCCAGGCAGAAAGCGTGCTCCTGGTTCATCGGCGCGACATAGTCGAGCCGGTCGAAATACGGCACCGCCTGCATATAGGTCTTATGTTCGATCAGCTTCTCGGTGCCGCGGTGAAGCAAGCCGATATGCGGATCGACGCGTTCGACCACTTCGCCGTCGAGTTCCAGCACAAGGCGCAAGACGCCGTGCGCGGCCGGATGCTGCGGCCCGAAATTCATCGTAAAGGTACGTGGTGCGGGAGCGGCTTTGGCCATCATGCACCTCGCACCGACGCGGCGGCTTTTTCCGCCACCTTGGCATTGAAGCGATCCCAGACGACGATCGCGCGCTCATGTCGGCCTTCCCCGATCATGTCGACGCCGTCATGGGCACGCACACGAAAACTGGCGCGCCGGCCGCGCACGGCCGTGCATTCCGCATCGACCGTGACATTCAGCCCGGCGGGCGTTGCCGCCATATGACTGACGTCGATGTGGGTGCCAAGGCTGCCCTCGCCCGCATCGAGATACGGCGCCAGCAACTGGATGCAAGTCCACTCCATCAGCCCGACCATAAACCCGGTGGCGAAAACTGCCGGCATGGCCTGAAATTCGGGCGCTTCCTGATAGAGATGGGGCACCGTTTTCTGCGCCGGCACCTGATAGGTGAAGCGATGCGTTAGGCCGGCTTTCAGTGTGGCTTTCATGGCGTCGCCTTCTTGTCCGGCTCGCCCGCCAGCTTGTTGCCCTGCCCCTGCGCCTTTTCGTCGCCCGGCAACACGTAATCGGTGCCTTCCCAAGGTGACAGGAAATCGAAATTGCGGAATTCCTGCGCCAGCCGTACCGGATCGTAGACAACGCGCTTCTGCTCGTCGTCCCAACGCACTTCGACAAATCCGGTAAGCGGAAAATCCTTGCGCAGCGGGTGGCCCTCAAAGCCGTAGTCGGTGAGGATGCGGCGCATATCGGGATGGCCGGTGAAGACCAAGCCATAGAGGTCGTAGGTCTCGCGCTCGAACCAGTCGGCGCCGGGAAAAACCGAGATGATCGATGGCACCTCGGTATTCTCATCGGCTTCCGCCTTCACCCGGATGCGCAGGTTTTTGGTTGGCGAAAGGAAATGCCACACGACATCAAAACGCTTCTCGCGCGCAGGCCAGTCCACCGCGGTGACGTCGATGATGCAGGTGAAGCGGCAACGCGCGTCGTCGCGCAAAAAGGTCGCCACGTTCACCATGTGCGCGGCATCCACGTTAAGCGTCAGCTGGCCAAAGGCCACGCTATGGCCGGTCACCGCGGGAGCCAGCGCCTGGGTGATGACCGCGCCTAATGTGTCGAGCGTCTCGTCCATCGTCTATTCAGCGCTCGATCGTGCCGGTGCGGCGGATTTTCTTTTGTAGCAGCATGACGCCGTAAAGCAGCGCCTCCGCCGTCGGCGGACATCCGGGCACGTAAATGTCCACCGGAACGATGCGGTCGCAGCCGCGCACGACCGAATAGGAATAATGATAGTAGCCGCCACCGTTGGCGCAGCTTCCCATGGAGATCACGTAACGCGGTTCCGGCATTTGATCGTAAACGCGGCGCAGCGCTGGTGCCATCTTGTTGGTCAGCGTACCGGCGACGATCATCACGTCCGACTGCCGGGGCGAAGCCCGCGGCGCGAAGCCGAAGCGCTCGGCATCGTAGCGCGGCATCGACATCTGCATCATCTCAACCGCGCAGCAGGCGAGTCCGAAGGTCATCCACATCAGCGAGCCGGTGCGCGCCCAGGTGATGAGATCATCGGCGGCGGCGACGAAAAAGCCCTTGTCGGCGAGTTCGCTATTGAGGCTCACGAAATATGGGTCGTCCGCACCGGCGGGCCTGCCGGTGCGCGGATCCAGAATCCCTTTTGGCGCGGGTGCGACGAGCGCTCCCGATCTCTCGGTCAATCCCATTCGAGGGCTCCCTTCCGCCACTCATAGATAAAACCGATTGTCAGTACCGCAAGGAAAACCATCATCGACCAGAAGCCATAAAGACCGATTTTTCCGAAGGCGACCGCCCAAGGGAAAAGGAAGCTGACTTCGAGGTCGAAGATGATGAAGAGAATGGCCACCAGGTAGAAGCGCACGTCAAATTTCATGCGCGCGTCGTCAAACGGATTGAACCCGCATTCATAAGCGGAAAGCTTGATCGGATCGGGCGCCTTGAAGGCCACGATGAAGGGCGCGATCAGCAGCGCCGCTCCGAGCACAAGCGCGACGCCGATGAAAATCACAAGTGGCAAGTAATCGAGCAACAGCTGGTTCATCGACAAACCTTTTCCGTCCGCAGACCAAAGCCGCGGACCAGGAGTCAAAGCCCCCACCGGATTTTCCTTGCCCCCAAGGCCTTGGCCGGCCCCTTTCCGCTGGAAGCTAGATGCTGGAATCGTTGCGGAATCGGGACGCAGATTAGAATGGATTGAGCCTTAGCGCAGGGCCGCAAAAGTGGCAAGGCAGGCTCGCCCAGTTCCCTTGCAAAGCAAGCCAGACCAACGCCTTTCGCAGATCTAAAATGCGACGAAAATCGTAAAGCGCGATAATGGGTGCTATGGCAGGTTCTGACGGGGCGTTTCTATCCTGGGTGGGAAAGGCGAGTAGATGCACGATCAGACCGCGGGTATCGGATCCATTTCGGGCCAGGAACACTGGACCACCAGAGACGGCGCGAAGCTTTTTCTATGGGAGAAATGCATTGGCGATCCCGCCAAAGCCAAGGGGATCGTGCTGTTCGTGCACGGCTCGTCGATGGCCTCGCAGCCCACTTTTGATTTACAGGTGCCAGGCCGGCCGGATTCCTCGGCGATGGAGTGGTTCGCCAAGCAGGGCTACGACACCTGGTCAACCGACAGCGAGGGCTACGGCCGTTCCACCAAGGACCGCGACAATAATGCCGATATTTCCCGTGGCGCCGATGATCTGAGAGCGGCGAGCGAATATATCCGGAAAGTGCGCGGCACCAGGCCGCTTCTCGTCTATGGCATTTCATCCGGCGCGTTGAAGGCCGCGCTCTTTGCCCAGCGCAATCCGGAGACGGTTGGCCGCCTCGCGCTCGATGCCATGGTCTGGACCGGCGAAGGCAGCCCTACCCTGCAGGAACGGAAGAAGAAGCTGGCGGAATTCCAGTCAAAGAATTGCCGGCCGATCGACAAGGCTTTCGTGCATTCAATCTTCAACCGCGATCATCCCGGCACAGCTGACGAGCGCACGATCAACGCATTTGCCGACGCCATCTTGGCGCTCGATGATTCCGTGCCGACCGGCACTTATGTGGATATGTGTTCGAAGCTGCCCATCATCGACCCGGAAAAGATTACGATGCCGACGATCGTGATGCGCGGCCAATGGGATGGCATCGCAGGCTTTGACGATCTCCTGGAGTTCTTCAAACGGCTGCCCTCACCCGACAAGCATTTTGCCGTGATGCCGGGCATCTCGCACGCAAGCTTCCAGCAAAAGAATTACATGCTGGTTTATCATATCCTGCTGAGCTTTTTCTCCCAGCCGGAGCCGATCTATCGCGGCTGATTTTTCTGCGGCCGGTAAGTGCAGGCTTCCGCGCAGCTCTCGCGCGTGATCGTGACGCGCGTCACCGGCCCGATAGGCGCCAGTTCCTCGCAGATGTAGCGCGCGAGATTTTCCAGCGTAGGCTTGCCCAGCCCTTCGACCTTGTTCAGCAGCTTGTGGTCAAGCCGTTTGCGTAATGCGGCCACCGCTTGCTCCAGGTGGCCGAGATCGAGCACCATCCCGGTCGTCGGATCGGGCGTGCCCTCAACCGCCACTTCCGCGCGGAAGGAATGCCCGTGCACCTCTTCCGCTGTCGCCCCAAGTGTGGTGCCGCTCAGCGTATGCGCGGCATCGAAATAAAATGATTTGGTCACTTCCCACATCAGCGGATTCCCAAGGTCTTGTGCGTCTGCAGGCTCAGCCGCCAAGCCGGATGTTTCAGGCAATAATCGACGGCCTTGCTGGTGTTCTCCGCCACGTCGGGGCCATCCATCGGCTGGAGCGAAAAACGCTCGAAGGATAACGTGGTGAAGTCTTCCGGCGGCGCGCCCGGCTGCGGAAAAACCAGCTTTAACTCATGTCCCGCCCGCACGCGCAACTGCGTACCGGCTTTCGGACTGACACAGAGCCAGTCGAGGCCGGACGGGGGCTCAATTGTACCATTGGTTTCCACCGCAACCGCAAAGCCGCGGCGATGTAGCGCCTCAATCAAGGCCTCGTCCACTTGCAGCAACGGCTCACCGCCAGTGAGCACGACCCAGCGCGTCTCTTTCTCTGCGCCCCATTCCTCCTCGATTACCGCTGCGAGACTGTCAGCATCGGCATAGCGCCCGCCACGCGTCCCATCCATCCCGACAAAGTCGGTGTCGCAAAATGGACATTGCGCAGCAGCGCGGTCGGCCTCCTGCCCTGACCAGAGATTGCAGCCCGCAAAGCGGCAAAAGACGGCCCGGCGCCCGGCATGGGCGCCTTCCCCCTGTAAGGTCAGAAACACCTCTTTCACCGCATAACTCACGGCCCGCAAACTCCCAAACGGGATGAACGTCTCTTTCTATACGCTTAGGATTTCAATTCAAATCGGTCGGGATACGCAGCGCTTATGTAGGCGCTGAAAGCACGCCTTTAAATGCCAGATAGCCCCCATCGAGCAAGAGATCCGCGCCGGTCATGAAGGAGGATTCCTCGCAGGCGAGGAACAGCGCCCCGGCTGCGATCTCGTCGACCCGCCCGGTGCGTCCAAGCAGATGATAGGGCCCGCGCGCACGGTTGGCCGCTTCGCGCGTCCCAAACCGCCGCACCGTGCGGGCGGTATCGACCCCTCCCGGCGACAGCGAGTTAGCCCGGATACCGTCCTTGGCGTGATCCGCGGCGAGGCATTTAGTGAATTGGATGAGTGCAGCCTTGCTGGTGGAATAAGGCGCCCGGCCCGGAACGCCGATCTGCCCGAGCTGCGAGGCAATATTGACGATGGTACCCCCGCCCGCTTTGCGCATTTCGGGCACAGCGTATTTGCACATCAGAAAGGCGCCGGTGAGGTTGATCGCGAGTGCCTCATTCCATTGCGCAAGCGTCAAGGTTTCAACTGTGCCGTCGGGCGTGACTGCCGCTGCCACGTTTACAAGGGTGGTCAGCGCGCCGAAGGTTTCCACCGCGAGGTGGACGGAGCGCTCCGCCTCGTCAGGCACCGCGACATTGGCCGGGAGGGCAAGCGAACGGTTTCCGCCATCTGCGATCTCCCTGGCGACCGCATCCGCTTTATCGAGCCGAATGTCGGCGACAGCCACCGCTGCTCCCTCCGCGGCAAAGCGCCGGGCGATGGCGGCGCCGATCTCGCCGCCGCCGCCGGTTATCAGGGCAACGCGGCCGCTCAACAGGGCAGGCATGGAAGGCTTCCGCTTTACGGGCTGCGCCCCGGAGAGGTTCGTGTTAGGGTATCAATGACTGATCGTCGGGTGCAACCGACCGTCCCTGAGCGCGTTGGGCTTCAGTTCAACCACCTATCGAGGCATTCCCATGGGAATTATCTGGACCATCATCATTGGCTTTGTCGCCGGCGTCGTTGCCAAGCTCATTATGCCGGGGCCTAACGAACCGTCTGGCTTCATTCTGACCACGTTGCTTGGAATCGGCGGCGCGTTTTTCGCTACCTATCTAGGCCAGGCGATCGGCTGGTATCGCGCCGACGAAGGCGCGGGCTTCATCGGCGCGATAGTCGGCGCGATCCTCGTGCTGGTGATCTGGGGCTTTATCGCCCGGCGGCGCGAGACCGTTTAGCCGGCGCCCTCGCCGTCAACGGCGCCACTTTCGCCGGACCGGACAGCAATGCCTGCTTGATCGGGCAGCGCCCGGTGCCGCCGCGGACGGCAAGATAAGCGCCGCCGAGCAGCGCGGCGATATTCAGGATCGGGTTAGGACGCGGCTTGATGGCCGCGGCCGCAAGACCCAATCCCAGGATCAGGGAAATCGCGCGTTCCTTCGTGGAAAGATTTTGCGGTCCCTGCAAGAGGGCGAGAGCGTTCGGCATTGATTTTCCTTTATGATGTATGTCGCCAACGCGGGAAATGCGCTCTCGTTCCAAAAAGCATGCGGCCTGATCGTGATCCCTATTGCTTATCGTCCGCGCGTGAGACTGAGGCCGCATCGCCTGGATCGATTGTGCCTTCTTGCTTTGCTTTTATTTGCATTGGCATTCGAGGGAATATCGCCGGGCGCAGCGCAAGCTCCCGCGCAAACCGGTCTTGCGCGCGAGTGCCTGCGCATCGACGCCGGCCCGATAGACGGATTTGGTGATGCAGGGGAGCGTGCCCGCAAAAGCTGGGCCGACACCTGCCGGCAGGCGCTCACGAACGATGCTGGCGACGTCCGCGTAAAGGCAGCGACAGCCCGCGCCCTCATGTCCATTGGTGAACGCGCAGAGGCGATCAAACTATACCGCGAATTGAGCGCACAAAATGATGCCTCGGCGTATTTCCAGATTTACGACGAATACAAATCGTATGAGCGTAGCGACGTAAACAAGCCGCAGATCGTCAAGCGTGCCGAAGCCGAGCAGGCGCTGCGCAAAGCAGCAGAACTTGGGCATGCTTACGCAACGTTGATGCTGGCGGTGTTGCTCGATCGCGGCGGCACGGTCAAGCGCGACGCGGCCCAGGCGATATATTGGGCCGAGCGTGCAGCCGCCAACCCGGCAAAGGACATGCAGCCGATCGACATGCAGGTCTTGCTTGGCCGCTTGCTCGTTAAATCAAACAACGCAGAAGATAAGGCGCGCGGCATTGCTCAGCTGGAGAGACTGGGACAACGTGGCCGCGGCGATGCTAAGGCTTATTTGGCCACGGCGATCCGGGCGAGCGATCCTGTGCGGGCACGGGCCTTGCTGGAAGAAGGTTTGCGCGGCTATGCCGGCGCTGTCATCCCGCCACTCGCGGACATGCTCATCAAAGGCGACGGCGGACGGGCGGACCCAAAGCGCGCGGTTTCGTTGCTGACCGGCCGCTCTGCATCCGATGTCCCAGGGGTGCTGGGTGCGCGCGGACAGCTTTACCTGGATGGAAAACTTGTGAACCGGGATTTGAAAGAAGGCGCGCGCCTTCTCAGCATTTGGGCCCGGTGGGACTACGACGCACGATTACAACTCATGCGGCTGCTGGCGACCAATCCCGAGTTGACCATCACCAACCCGCAGGCAATTCTTTATGACGCAACGGAGGCGGCGGAATTGGATGAGCCAGGCTCCGAGGCCGCGTTGATCGAACTCAAACTCTCTCAAAGCAAACAATTTAGCGACAAGCCCGGCGGATGTGCCTTGGCCGAACGTGCCGCAAAACGCGGCGATGAGGTGGCGGCCCGGCACTTACGAGAATGCGGCGCGAACTAGTTTCTAACACTCGGAAAATCGTCGCAGCTCCACAGGCTGATATCGCGCGCCCGGGCCTGCGAGCAGCTGAATTTTTGAAAATCCCAAGGGCTTTGAAGTGCTCTCGAGGGAGAATTCTTTTCGAATTTGTATTCGAAGGAGTGGCGGGAGCGACGGGACTCGAACCCGCGGCCTCCGGCGTGACAGGCCCACAGGTTCTCCAGCAAAATCAAAACGGCTTCCGACTTTAGAGCCGCCCGAAAGCATAGGGAAACGGGCAAAAGTTGGAACGTTCCGGCGAAATGTCCGCCTGCTAGCAAAAACCCATTCCGTAAAACCACCGCGTTAACGGAAACCAACCGGCTCCTGCGGGCCCCAAACCCTGAAAAGGGATGGGCCCGCCACCTGCCAGGGTGACGGGCCCGAAAGAAAGTCTACAAGTGTCTTATAACCTCAACGGCGGGCCCGCGCAATTGTTGCGCCACGCTCTCCATAAAAAAGAATCAGGCCGCCCGAACGAAACGATATTACGTCGGCCGCGCCGGCTTCAAGCGCCGCGCCCCTCATCGCCATCCCTTCGTGGTCAGCATCTTCCGGACCGAGACCGTCTCTATGCGGGCAGCCGCATGAAACGCGCGTCGGCACATTCGGTCGAAGTCGAGACCGCCGTTCGTGCGGTCAATCCCGCCGTGGCCTTGCTGCTGCGCGCGGGGGTGAAAGCCTTCCTGGTCCGCATTGGTGAGCAATCCGCTGAGGATGCGGTCGCCGATCTGTTCCCGCCCTGCGCGTGCGCTCGCGAAATTTATGAGCGGATGGAGCGACATCCACACAATCCAACAATAGCAAAGAAAGAACGTCCACCAATGCAAGCGCCGGAAGCGACGGTAAATGCCGTGGAATACGAAACGCGCAATGACGGTGTGGCCGCGCTTGCCACGCCCGGCTTCAAACGCCGATGGGTTGGGCTTAGCGCCGCCCAAAAACTGGAAATCATTGTGCGCTTGAATTGGCAGCGCGCGAAATGGCCAAAGGTTGATGACCAACTAATCCAACGTTTGGTGGAGTCCTCGAAATGATTACGCTCCTCCCACCAGATGCCACTTCCGAAGATGTTGCGGCCCTCGTTGAAAAGGCCAGGGCGGCGGACCGCAGTGTAGACATCCCGCCAAGGCGCCTTGTTTCGACCAGGGCATCGGACATAACCCCCGAGGCTGTGCAGTGGCTGTGGGCTGGTCGCCTAGCCATCGGCAAACATACTTGCATCGCCGGTGAGCCCGGCACTGGCAAGTCGCAGCTATCCGTTGCAATCATCGCGGCGGTCACAACGGGCGGCGAATGGCCCTGTGGGGAAGGGAGACCGAAGGCCGGCAGCGTCATCATCCTCAGCGCCGAGGACGGCGCGGCAGACACGATTGTCCCCCGGCTCATGGCTGCCGGTGCCGACCTGAGGCGCGTCCATATTGTTTCGTCGGTCATCGAAACCGATGGCAAGGGGCGGCGCTCCTTCAATCTGCAAAGCGACATCGAGTTGCTGGAACGGAAGATCGCCGAAATCGGCGACGCGGTGCTGGTCATCATTGACCCGGTTTCTTCCTACCTTGGCAAAACAGATAGCCACAAAAACTCGGAAGTGCGCGGGGTCCTCGAACCGTTCAGTGATATGGCGGATCGGAAGCGCGTTGCGATCCTGAGCGTGACGCACTTTAGCAAGTCGGGCGCTGGCAGCACCATGAAGGCGCTGCATCGCTTCATCGGCAGTATTGCCTTTACCGGAGCACCAAGGGCGGCATTCGCGGTCATCGACGACGCCGAAAACGAGGGCCGCAAGTTGTTCCTGCATGCAAAGAACAATCTTGCTGCAATACCTCAAGGTCTGGCCTTCCGGCTGGAGCAGACCATCGTTGCCGAGAATATTGTTGTTTCCCGCGTCTGTTGGGAAAGCGATCCGGTCAACACCACGGCAGATCAGGCGATGGCCGCTGAGGCTTCTGGGACCGGGGGCCGAAGCGCAGCAGCCGAGGCAGAAGAGTTTCTGAGCGATCTCCTGGCTGCTGGTCCGCTTCCACAAAAGGAGGTCAAAGCAGCCGCCGAGGGTGCCGGGTTGGCTTGGGCGACTATTCGCCGGGCAAAGGACCGGCTTGGCATTAAGCCTCACAAAGCCGGAATGGACGGCGGATGGCTATGGGGTCTCTCCCGAAGATGCTCATCGAGTCCGAAGATGCTCACTACCAGGGTATGAGCCCCTTCGGAGAACTTGAGCACCTTCGGAGAAAAGCAATCCGCATTGCTGAATAGCCAATCCTCCCGTGGAATATTGGATTAGCCGTGCTGAACGAGACTGCGGCGACGATCCGATCCTCCGAACAGCCTATTGGGCCAACCCGTGCGCGGCGGCGCGGCCCTTTTAGACGAAATATCACCGCGCGTAGCGAAACTAGTGAATCAAGCAGTGAATCAATTGAAACCGCCAGCCGAGCTGGCAGAAGGAGAACTGAAAATGGCGAAGGCAAAAGTTGACGGCAAAGACGTGTTCGACAGGACGCTGACGCTTGCACCGGCGCGATTGGGTGGAAAAAGACTTTGCGTGGAGAAGTTGGGGCGCCACGGTTCCGGAATTTATCGTTGATAAAATTGAAGATGGCAGGCTCTGGCGGTTGTGCAGCCGGCGCATTCAGCGTGGTGATCGGATCCAGTGGCGCAATGATTCGTTGACGCGATTTGGCGAGCTTGTTTGCATCGCGGCCGATGTTCAAACCTGCGCGCTGGAGTTTCGAACGTTGTGGTCCACGGAGGTCGCGCCAAGCCACAGGGCAACCGTTAAGCAGGGCTTGGAATTATGACGTTTAAGCCTGGACAAAGCGGAAACCCTGCCGGGCGACCTGTTGGCTCTCGCAACAGCGCCAGCATTGCTATGGACGCGTTGCTAGACGCGGACGCGAAGGCCATAACGGAAAAGTGCATTGAACTAGCAAAGGCCGGCGACGGCGCGGGTCTACGGCTCTGCATGGAACGGCTGGTGCCACCGCGCAAAGACCGCCTGGTGTGCTTTGAAATTCCTCCGCTGGAAAAACCGGCTGACTGCATCCCGATCATGGCGGCAATCATGCGAGGCGTTGCAGAGGGCGATCTGACGCCCGGCGAGGCTGCGGCGCTCAGCAAGATTTTAGATAGTTACACGCGGGCGGTGGAGCTGACCGACCTAGCGGCGAGAATCGCAAAACTGGAACAGCAAAACGGGGAGCGCGCATGAACCTATCGGCCCGAGTGAGTAAGCTAGAGGCAAGCGGCGACAACAGCGCCACAATAACCATTTTTTCGGACGGCAAGACTCCCGAGCAAATCAGCGCAGAGATTGCCGCGCGTACAGGGACGGCGGCCACCAAGCAGCGCGTGTTGCTGATTGGGTGGAAGCAGACGCCAGAGGTTCTGGCGGTTCTGCCTAAAGGCTCGGTTTCAATTGCAACCGGCGTTCCCCGCGCCATCCCCACGGCTTGCTAAAACAGGGGAAAAACAATGCAGGGTTCATCTCTCGGCCATGGGACGATTGCTGCCGACATCAGCGTAGTCGCTCGCCGACTTCAGGCCGGCCGCTTTAGAGGAACAAGCCCGTACGGCCCGACGACGGAACACGTTTATTGCTCTAACCAATCCTGCCAGTGCGTGGGCCAGACCTCCACGCGTTGCCCGGTTTTCGCGTCGCGCCACGTTATTCCGAAGCGCCGGCATGGAAACACCAGAGCATGTATCGCGCCTTTGCCGTCAATCACGGCAAGCCTGACGTCGCGATCATCAGGCACGTTCTTGGGAGCTACGATCGGATGCCACATATGTTTAGCTGGCCTGATCGTCCGCACCCCGCGTTGATTTAGGTCAAACGAAGTGCTTGACTTTCAGGAACCGGACACAGCGGCCCCGGGGATAGGCGATGGAGCGTTTCATCAGGCGGGAAAACATAAAGCACTACAAAGAGCTGCTTAAAACCGTCACGGACTTGGCTGAGCGCCAAAGAATCCTGAAGCTGATCGCGGAAGAAGAGCAGAAACAGCGCGACGCGAAAGATCCAGTGGACGACTAAGCGAGCCGCGTTTTGAATGGTTGGATTGCATCGGGGATCTACAAGGAGATCATGGCGATGTCCTCTGCAAAAACAGTACCGTGAATCTCGGTTTCACAGATGAGACGTTTCGATGCTTCGCTCGCATGCTCCGACGAGACTTACAGGGTCCCATTAGGAGGAGGGTATGAGCCGCCTTCATGCGCACGCTGAAAGTCACCTCGTTGCGCGTATCGGGTGGCTCCGGGCTGGCGTGCTCGGAGCGAACGATGGCATTGTCTCGACCGCCAGCTTGATCGTCGGTGTCGCAGCGGCGGCGGCGAAAGAGAACGAAGTTCTGGTCGCAGGTATCGCCGGATTGGTCGCGGGCGCGATGTCGATGGCAGCTGGCGAATACGTATCGGTCAGCTCGCAGTCGGACACGGAACAGGCGGATCTTGCCCGCGAACGCAAGGAGTTGAGCGAGCAGGTAGGGTTTGAACGTGAGGAATTGGCCGACATCTACGTAAAACGAGGCGTCGAACCGGGGCTCGCGTGGCAGGTCGCGGATCAGCTGATGGCGAAAGATGCCTTGATGGCTCACGCTCGCGATGAACTGGGAATTTCGGAGATCACCACCGCGCGGCCTGTGCAGGCTGCGCTTACGTCGGCCGCAACGTTTGCCGTGGGCGCGGCCATGCCTTTACTCATGGTGATCGTATCGCCTGCGAACGCGCTAGTGCCCGTAGTTTCGATTACATCTTTAGCCTTTCTTGCATTGCTGGGCGCAATCGGAGCAAAGGCAGGTGGCGCAAATATCCCCCGCGCTACCGCCCGCGTGACATTCTGGGGCGCTTTGGCAATGGCGTTGACCGCGGGCATTGGCGCGTTGTTCGGAACAGTGGTTTGAGAGAAATGCCGATGACGGGCGCGTCTTCCTGGCTGGCTCTCCTTGAATTCATTGCCGCGTGTTTCCTAGCCCACAGGCCAAGGAGGCGAACGACATGGCGCAGGCCGAGCCTCAGGTGGCTACCAGTTAATCGCCTGCCGCCCAGGGAATGAAGCTGTTTACCGCGGCAGCTCCAGGGACGAGGCTGGCCCGTAATCCGGCCTGGGGCTCTTGATCCAAATCAAGCCCCTCATTCAGTGCAGGGATTAATTGAAGAAAGCTGGGGCGGTGTTTTCGTCGCAGGTCGCATCGGAATCTCTACCGAGCCAAACCACGCAGCCCGGCAACCCCGGGATGACCTCTCCGGGAATGATGGGCCAAGGCATGATGGGTCGCATGATGCAGCCGGGCATGATGTGTGGGATGATGCAGCCCGGTATGATGGGTGGGATGGCGCAGCCCGGTATGATGGGTGGTATGGCGCAGCCCGGTATGATGGGCGGACCGATGATAGGCATGAGCGGCCACATGATAAGGATCATGTTCGCGGTCGCCGACACGGATGGCGACAACAGCCTTTCCTTCGAAGAAATTACAGCTGTCCATAGAAGAATCTTCGCGAAAATTGACGCAAATAAAGACGGCAAAGTTACATCCGAAGAGATGCAGGCATTCATGCGGGAATAGCTGCGCCTGGCGGGAGCGCCTACTGCAGACGAAAGCAGTATCGGACCCTACTTAGACTGACGCGGCAAAAGTCAGTTTAGCCGCGGTGCTTGTTTCCACGGCTGAAAACCTGCGGATGCGCGTGCCCGGGCTGCCCCCCAATTGCCGCATCTGCCAAGTTGGCGTTCAAGGCAGTTCTTCTAGCGCTTACAGCATACCCCGACCCAACACCCGTTTCCGCCATTGATGATGCCGTCGACGTACCGGGCGTTATTGACGCGATGAGACGCTGATCAACTCCGGCTGTCCAGCATTTCCGTCGGGATAAAATTATAGACCAAGTTGTTGTTAACGGCACGAACCCCCTTTATGGACTCAGCAACAACCCGAACGGCCTCTTTTTCTATTTTGGACGTGGTCATGCCCCACAAATCGACCGCGCCGTCCGTAACGGTGACGTTTATTAATGAGGTGTGCGCCCATGGCTGCGCTTTCAGGTGCTTCAATATTTGGTCTCGAATGTTTTCATCAGATTGCCTGCGTTCAAGGGTCTTTCCGGCGCTTGCCATTGCCTGAACAAGATTTGCGCGGGTGATAATGCCGACAAGTCGCCCGGCTTTTACGATCGGCACCCGTTTGATCGAATTTTTTTCTAGCATTGCTGCAATTTCGTGGAGCGGCGTCTCGGGGTCTGCCGTGATGACGTCAGACACCATGACATCCGCAACTTTGCGGCCATGTGCTTTGATATATTCGCTGGCGAGAGCATCTAATCCGATAAAGGGGCGCAGCCACCATGCATGCTGACGTTCGGTTCCCGTTTCAGAACGATGCATCAAATCGCCTTCGCTGACGATACCGACGAGTTGCCCGTGGTCGTCGACGACTGGTACTGCGCTGATGCGTCGTTCCAAAAATATCCTCGCTACCTCTTGAACCGTTGAGTTTGGCTGCACCGTGATGACAGGAGAAACCATTACGTCGCGGGCTTCCATGAGCAATCTCCATCTTTTCCGACAGCAGATACCAAGGCGCGGGAACCGTCTTTGATTTAGGTCAATCAATTTACTGCGCCCAAGTCCCGAACATCGGGCGTTGCGGCCGACCGGCTCGAAATTGCGTCGTTCGCTTTGCGTTAGATCAAGTATCCCTTTCTCGACCGACCTATCGTTTATCCGATCCCGCAAGAGCAGGATTTTGTAGTGGTCGTAACAGCAATTATGCCAATGAGAAGTGACGTATGCCTATCAACGCCACGCTGACCTGCACAAGCAAAGGTGAATGGCTGGAAGTGATCCCATCCGGCGTTTGGACGGCTGTGCAGTCCGCAGCGCTGGAGGACAGTGTCACAGCCGTCGCGCCCCAGGTTTTCACTGCCCGCAAACTTTCACTCAATATGGCAGGTATTCGCGAACTGGATACTCTGGGCGCTTGGCTTCTCGAGCGGATGCTCAGGACCGGCCGCGACCGGAACATCGAAGTACAAATCGTTGGGCTGGCAGACCGCTATCGTGGGCTGTTTGATCAGGTCAACCGAGTGAACCGTCACGCAACGGAAGCGGCGGCCAGCAAGAACAAATTGCTGGAGCTTTTTGAATCTATCGGCCACTCGGCTATCGCACTCAACGCCGAATTCATATACTTCCTGGAAATGTTAGCGGCACTGAGCTTCGCAAGTGCTCGTCTGCTGTTCCGGCCTCGGGATTTCCGTTTCACCTCCGCTGTGCATCATCTGTTCCGAGTGGGTTGGCAGTCTATACCAATCATGCTCCTGATCACGTTCCTGATCGGATGCATCATCGCACAACAGGGTATTTTTCATTTCCGCAAATTCGGCGCGGATACTTACGTTGTCGATATGGTCGGAATCCTGGTCCTGCGGGAACTCGGAGTCTTGATCGTTTCGATCATGATGGCCGGCCGCTCGGGCAGCGCCTATACGGCTGAACTCGGCTCCATGAAGATGCGCGAGGAAATAGATGCCCTGCGCATGATGGGATTCGACCCCGTTGAGGTTTTGATCCTGCCCCGTGTGATCGCGCTCGTTATTGCCCTGCCCATCCTTGCATTCGTCGGCTCGATGGCAGCGCTCTTTGGCGGCGGGCTGATCGCCTGGCTCTATGGTGACATGAACCCAGAGATATTTGTCGCTCGCCTGCGGGAAGCGGTTTCTGTAACTCATTTTGAAGTCGGCATGATCAAGGCGCCCTTTATGGCTCTCGTTATCGGAACCGTCGCTTGCAGTGCGGGTCTACGGGTGAAAGGCAGTGCGGAGTTGCTTGGGCTGCAGACAACGAACTCGGTAGTGAAATCCATTTTTCTAGTCATCGTACTCGACGGCATCTTCGCGGTCTTTTTCGCATCGATCGGGATGTGACGCGATGGCAAGTGCACAATCCGACGTAGTTATCCGCATCCGCAACCTTGTTGTGGGCTTCGGCGATCAGCTCGTGCTCGATCATCTGTCGCTCGACGTGCGCCGCGGAGAAGTGCTCGGCCTTGTTGGAGCGTCGGGCGGGGGAAAAACGGTCCTGTTGCGCGCAATCATCGGTTTGATTCCGAAACGGCAGGGTCACATCGAAGTAATGGGGGTCGACCGTGATACGGCAACCCCCGAACAGGCCCGCGCCCTCGAACGCCGCTGGGGCATTCTCTTCCAGCAAGGCGCGTTATTTTCCTCACTCACGGTCCGGGAAAACATTCAATTCCCGATGCGGGAGAATCTTCATCTGTCGCAGTCTTTGATGGACGAACTGGCCAATGCCAAGCTCGAAATGGTCGGCTTGAAGCCGAGCGACGGAATGAAATTTCCGGCGGAGCTTTCCGGCGGCATGACCAAGCGCGCTGCGCTTGCCCGGGCGCTCGCTTTGGACCCCGAAATCCTGTTCCTCGACGAGCCCACATCGGGGCTCGACCCGATCTCGGCAGGCGATTTCGATGCTCTGATCAAGACTCTGCAGCAGACGCTTAGCTTTACCGTCTTCATGGTCACGCATGATCTTTATAGCTTGCACGTGGAGTGCGACAGGATCGCTGCCCTTGCAGGTGGAAAGATCGTGGCGATTGGCCCGGTAGAGGAAGTGGCCGAGTCCGATCATCCATGGGTTAAATCCTATTTCCAAGGAAAACGCGCACGTCTTCTGATACGTGCCACGAATTGAGGTTGCATCATGGAAACGCGCGCACCTTATGCGTTGGTCGGGCTTCTCGTGGTTGCCGCAATTGGCGCGGTCTTCGGCTTCGTATATTGGCTGAACAACACCGGCGGCCTCAGCAAGCGGACAAATTACGAAATACGGTTCGAGAAAACCGTGTCAGGGCTGTTGAAAGGCGCCGCTGTCCTGTTCAATGGCATCCGGGTCGGAGAAGTTATCGATCTTCAGCTTAGCCTTGACGATCCTCGCAAGGTCACCGCAATCGTTGCAGTGGCCACGAGCACGCCGATACGCGCCGACACGCATGTCGGCTTGGAATTCCAGGGTTTGACCGGAGTTCCGGTGATTACACTAGAAGGCCGCAGCAACATGCCGGAGCCGGACCCATCCGAAGGCTTACCGGTACTTATAGCCGATCCGGCGGCGGGCGTGAGCATGACGCAGGCCGCACGCGACGCGCTAACTAGCTTGCAAGTCCTGCTGGCGGAAAATTCGGAGCCGCTGCACAACACGCTCACAAACCTAGGTACCTTTTCGGCGGCGCTAGCCCGCAACTCCGATCGTCTGGAGGCAATCATAAGCGGCGTGGAACGGTTAACCGGGGGTGGCCCCGCATCCGCAACCCCGATTGTCTACGACCTGACCGCCCCGCATGATTTCCCTGCCATCGAAAAAAAGCCATCCGGGCAAATCCGCATTCCGGAACCCACGGCAGTGCTGATGTATGACACGCAGAAGATTCTGGTGCGGCCGAGCGGCGCCGAGGGCCCCACTTTTTCAAATGCAAAATGGAGCGACAATATCCCGAAGCTTCTCCAGGCGCGTATTATTCAAAGCTTCGAAAATGCCGATCTCATGCGTTCCGTCGTGCGCCCGATGGACGGCTTGAGTGCCGGCCACCAGCTTCTCATCGACATTCGAAGCTTTCAGCTTTCTCTTTCCGGCGCTCCGCAGGCCGAAGTGGAATTCTCAGCGAAGATTCTTGGAGACGACGGGAAAATCGTCGACGCCCGGATCTTCCACGCAACTGTTCGCGCCATTGCGGCCGACGCACCTGCAGCCGCTGCTGCGTTGGACGAAGCCTTTCGAAAGACCGCGGTCGAGCTAGTCGTGTGGGCTGCTGCGATTATTTGACTAGTCTAAAGAAGGATCCGCCCCCGAACGTTGAGGCTTGATTACCTGCGAAAGGGAGCCGGATGCTGGCTTACCCAGCAGGCCGACAGAAAACAGGTTTTTGGACGATAAATATTTCTGCTGCGCGAGGGGTTCGACGCCTCAGGCACCCCTCAGGCGACGCTGCAGCGGTCAACAGCAGCCATAAGCGAGCGCGCGTAGCCGTGCAGGCTAAAAGCTTTCGGGGCCGACGCGACGAGCCAATAGTTCAAAGAATTCGCGCTTCGTTGCGGTCAGATAACGGTTCAGGACGACGTTGGCGATTTGCTGCTGCCCCCGCTCCACCAGATCCATCAGCAGGAAGGCGAGGTGATAAAGCTCAATTCGCGGGCGCGGGCCTGCAAAGCCTCCAATGCTCTAGCGCGATGACTTTGGAAGGGTGGCTCCGGACCCAGTCCGATCTACCTGCTGACAGAACAGCATCGACGCTCGCTCCGAACGCCGCAAAGGGATCTTCACCGCTTTTACGCCTTGTGGCTCCGTGCTAAGGCTCTGTGTGCGGGGCGGCCGGGTTGTATTGTATCCAACAAATTTCAGCGCGGAACTAAGGTCGAGTAATAGATAACTACCTGATCTATTTCTCGATCGGTCAGATCTCTCGCGATCAATTTCATCTCAGGATGCTTTCGCTTGCCCGCTCGAAATGCCAAGAGCTGCTGCCGAATATAGATACTTTTTTGGCCAGCGAGATTTGGTTTCTCCACGTCCCCGCCAGTGCCATCGATGCCGTGGCAACGCGCACAAACCGCAACAACTGCAGGCGGCCGGTTTGTTTGTGCGTTTGCCCTCACAAACCTAGCGCTAATACAATGCCATAGGGCCGTGGCAGCGATTACTGCCGACAGATAGCCGTAAATTTGAGGCAACCGTTGAGAAATCGCAAATAGATAGGTCATGAGCGCTACGGCGTTGCGGTGAGTGTGGGGCGCGGGGCGGTAGCCACATCAAAGAGCTGGAGACGTCCCGTCAGGTGCTCGCGCACCACCAATGTTGCAATGAGAACCACGGCCAAGCTGATTCCAGCAAACACGAAACTTAAAAATCTGAGAGGTTGCTCTTGTCTGCCATTTCCACGTCTCTCGGTGCATTTAAGATTTTTAATTTGCACGAACCATGGGATCGCGGTTTTGACGTAAGTCAATTCGGTCTCACCTGCCCGAGATAGATTTGAATTGTCTGAAGAGGGATAGCTTAATTCCAACTAACCCACCGCGGGGGCTCCCACCACCGAGGTTTGTAATTGCTTAAAGCTGTTTAAATTCGCGCCAGCCCCATTAGACCGGAGGGTGCACCATGTACAAACGCATTCTTGTCGCCGTTGACGGCAGTGATACGTCGGATTTGGCGCTCAAAACGGCCATCCGCCTCGCAAAAGATCAAAAAGCATCGCTCCGTATTCTGCATGTAGCTGATCTCTCGCCGGCGACGTTGGCTGTGGCGGATATGCCCGGAGCTGATCCAGACCTGTTGGATAAGATAGTTGAAGCGATACAGGCTGGAGGACAAACAATTCTTACGCGATCCTTAAATGAGGCGCGGGCCGTGTCGATTGAGGCGGACACTTCGCTTGAGACATTTAGGATTCCTGTAGGTCAGATTTCCGATGTCATCGAAGAACAAGCTGAATTCGTGGAACGCAGATCTAATTGTTGTAGGAACCCACGGCCGTCGAGGGTTTCGCCGTCTAATCTTAGGAAGTGTCGCAGAAAGTCTGGCGCGGATTTCGACGAAGCCGGTATTGCTGGTTCGCGCTCAACCGGCACCCAGCTAGACAAAGCCGCACGTAGGCGCGCCAGAAATTTCGTCGAATATCGAGGGTCTTGATCCACATCACGCGGCGGGAAAGGCAATCCGGCTGCAGTAGGGGCTTTAATCTCTACGAAGACGATATCGAATCCCCTACCACACGACATGATCTGCTTCGTTTGTTAGCCTTGACGGTAGTCCCCCGCGGGGGAGTCCAGCCGCGCGGTTTGCCCTTAACCAGCGAGCCGCTACCATGATGGCCTCATGAGCACCTTTCGGCTTGACCACATGTTTGAGCCCCGCTCAGTGGCCCTAGTCGGTGCCAGCACCCGCGAGCATTCGGTCGGCCGGACGATTTTGAGGAATCTGAAAGCCGGCGGCTTCGCTGGCCCCATCCGGCTCGTCAATCCGCGCTACTCGGAAATCGAGGGCATCGCTGCGATAAAATCTGTGACCGGTTTGCCCGAGACAGACCTCTTGGTGATCGCCTCACCCCCGGCGAGCATTCCGGACACGATCTCCGAAGCTGGCGCGCGTGGTTGCGCTGCGGCGGTCATCGTCACGGCGGGGCTTGGTCAGGGCGAAGGCTCGATCGCCGAAGCTGCGCTGAGTGCCGCACGCGCGCATGGTGTGCGCCTACTTGGGCCCAATTGCCTCGGCATCCAAGTATCCGCCGCGAAGCTCGATGCAAGTTTCGCAGCACACATGTCACCGCCGGGAGATCTTGCGCTGATTTCGCAATCCGGGGCGATTGCCGCAGGGTTGGTGGAATGGGCCGCGCGGCGCGCTCTGGGTTTCTCCGCCGTCGTGTCGATTGGAAACCAGATCGACGTCGATTTCGGTGACCTGCTCGATTACTTCGCAACCGCCCGCGCGACGCGTGCGATAATGCTCTATATCGAGTCCATTCAGGACGCCCCGAAATTCATGTCGGCGGCGCGAGCGGCGGCGCGGACGAAGCCGGTCGTAGTCATCAAATCGGGCCGGCATGGACAGGCTGCGTTTGCGGCGCGCACCCACACGGGAGCGCTCGCTGGCTCCGATGCAGTTTATGAGGCGGCCTTTCGCAGGGCGGGTCTTGTGCGCGTGATCGATCTGGATGAATTGTTCGATGCGGTAGAGACGCTGGGCCATGTCAGGCCGTTCAATGGCAATAGGCTTGCGATTCTGACAAACGGAGGAGGCATCGGCGTGCTCGCGGTCGACCGCCTGATCGATCTTGGCGGCCAGTTGGCCTCTCTCTCTCCCGATACATTGGCCGCGCTCGACGCGAGGCTCCCGCCCATCTGGTCAAGAGCGAACCCAGCCGATATCGCGGGAGATGCCGATGCGTCGCGCTACGGTGTCGCGCTTGAGGCGCTGATCGCTGATCCCGGAAATGATGCCATATTGGTGATGAACGTACCGACTGCTTTGGCTTCCGCCAAAGAGGCCGCTGCTGCGTCGATTTCCGTCGTGCGCGCGCATCGCAACCGCTTCGTCCCTCCGAAACCCGTCTTCGCCGTATGGGTGGGCGACAATGGTGAGGCCAATGCGGAGCTTGAGAACGCCGGCATCCCGCATTTTCAATCGGAAACCGACGCTGTTCGAGGATTCATGCATCTCGTGCGCTACCGTGAAGGCCAGGATGCACTGATGGCGGTCCCGCCGAGCCTTCCGGATGCATTCCAGCCAGACCTCGCAGCGGCGCGTAGCATCGTTGAACCGGCGATCGAAGCCGGCCGCATCTGGCTCGATCCGATGGAGATTGCCGGCCTGATGGCCGCATACGCCATTCCGGTGGCGTCAGTCGTCCTTGCCCGTAATCCGGATGAAGCCGCCGCCAAGGCCAAGCCGCTCCTCGAAACAGGAGCCGTCGCCGTCAAGATTCTCTCTGCCGATATCGTTCACAAGTCGGACATCGGCGGCGTCCGCCTTAACCTTGCCAGCGAAGCCGATGTCCGCGAGGCAGCCTCGGGCATCCTGGCGCGCGCGCGAGCGGCAAAGCCTGACGCACGCATCACGGGCGTGACCATCCACCGGATGATTGTCAGGCCCCGGGCGCGTGAGCTGATCGCGGGTCTTGCGGATGACCCGACCTTCGGCCCCGTCGTGGTCTTCGGACGTGGAGGTACCGCCGTCGAGGTCATTAACGACAAGTCGCTGGCCTTACCGCCGCTCGATCTCAGGCTGGCGCAAGACCTGATCGGGCGCACGAGGGTGTCACGTATCCTGAAGGCCTACCGCGACATTCCTGCCGCAGATGAGTCGGCCGTGGCGCTCGTCCTCGTGAAACTCGCCCAGCTTGCGGCCGACCTGCCGGAGATCAGGGAAATTGATCTCAATCCGCTGCTCGCCGATGAAACTGGCGTGATCGCGCTCGATGCGCGAGTTGCGGTGGCGCGGGCGGAGGCGCAAAGCCCGTCACGACGTATCACCGGACCCTCCCGGTTTGCCATCCGGCCCTATCCCAAGGAATGGGAACGCCGGGCCCGGCTGAAAGACGGAACGGCGCTGCGGTTACGGCCCGTGCGACCTGAGGATGAGCCGCTCTATCCGCCCTTCCTGCAACGGGTCACGGCAGAGGACCTGCGCCTGCGGTTCTTCGCTCCAGTGCGGGAATTCACCCATGCTTTTATCGCGCGTTTCACGCAGATTGATTACGCGCGCGCCATGGCGTTCGTGGCGATCGAGGAGACATCGCGTCAGATACTTGGGGTGGCGCGTTTGCACCGGTTTTCGAACCGCGACACCGCAGAATATGCGGTCCTGGTCCGCTCCGATTTGAAAGGCCGTGGGCTGGGATGGCTCTTGATGAGCACCTTGATCGAATATGCAGAGAGCGAGGGGATCGGCGCGCTTGAAGGCGAGGTCCTTGCCGAAAATGCGACGATGCTTCGCATGTGCACCGAACTGGGCTTTGTCGTCGCGGCAAGTCCTAGCGATTCGAACATCCGCTTGGTTACGCTCACGCTTAATCGCGACCACGGCAGGGGCGCTTAACGTTCCAACGTCAAGAATGTTGGATGGAATCCGGAACACTCGGAGACTATAGGACGAGCAAGAATTGGCCGGATTGGCGGACGGACCTAACTCGTCTCTCCGCCGGAGCAATCAAGAGAGACCACACTGGCTGGCTGACCTGAGAGGATTCGAACTCTGGCATTCTCGATCTAACGCGGGCACTTGCCGTTGTCGCTATCATTTTCGGTTATCAGCTCTACCAAGAACGCCAGAAAACCGACAGCATCGAGATCAACATCGGTAAAGGCGGTATTTCGATTGAAAAGAAATAGTCTTTGTGAGCTGAATCTTCAGATCTGAAACACTGCCAACCGCCATCCAGTTGTTCGCGGAATCAGTCTCCGTTTCGTGACTCCGCAAAACGGGAATTTCCCAATGATTGCGTAGAGACTTTCTCGCAAAATGTAATTGGTTGGTTCGATAATGCCACGCCCACTGTTAGCGGATAACTGCGCTTCATCGGTCGGTTGTTAAGAGAGACCGCACTGGC
This sequence comes from uncultured Alphaproteobacteria bacterium, assembly GCA_963750965.1. GTDB lineage: Bacteria > Pseudomonadota > Alphaproteobacteria > Rhizobiales > Xanthobacteraceae > CANKHA01. The sequence continues at coordinate 38,580 of CAVVSK010000017.1, read as the reverse complement.
TGGCTGACCTGGCACGATTCGACCGCTGAATGACCAATTCAAAAAAGCGCTTTGATACTTCGGGAGAAATCTGGGCGATTTACCCGAAATTCGCGGCCAGAGATTTTTTCCCACATTAGCTACAGAAGCAGGAAGCACACCCTCTTCGGGCAACCCGGCATTCCGAAGCCTTCAAGCGGCCAGGCGGATCTCGCGACTTATCTCTCCGATTTGCCGGATCGCAGATAGGCGAACCAGTACACGGCGCCGACCAGTAAGCCGCCACCAATCATGTTGCCGACAGTGACAGAAAGCAAATTCGACAGAAATCCGAACCAGGTGAGTCCCGCGAGATCGCCGGGCCGCATCGCAAGTTCAATCCAGAGCGAGTCGGGAGCCCAGGCCTTAATGAAAAGCCCAAGGGGAACGAGATACATATTGGCTACCGAATGCTCGAAACCTGCGGCTACAAAGGCAGATATTGGAAACAGGATCACGAGCACCTTGTCCCCGCTGCTTCGCGCCCCGATCGACAACCATACCGCCAGGCACACCAGCACGTTGCAGAGAACGCCGAGGAACAATGCTCGGTCGAAAGGAAGAGCGACCTTTGCATCGGCCAAAGATAGGGCAACGCGCGCGACCAAACCGTCGCCTGCAAGATATTGCCCGGAAAGCAAAACAAGGAACGCAGTGCCCAGCGCTCCGATAAAATTGCCGACGTAAACAATAGACCAGGCCCGAAGTATCTGGCCGGTGGTGATTTTCTTAGCGGCCAGCGCCATCACCATCAGCATATTGCCAGTGAAGAGCTCGGCGCCTCCCACAATGACAAGTATCAAACCAAGACTGAACACGAGGCCGGCAATGAGACGGCTGAACCCGAACGGAAGCATGTCCTCTGCGCCGGCAAGCACCGTCGTTGCGAACATTGCGCCAAGAGCAATGAAAGCTCCGCCCAGAATTGCTAATACCAAAAGGCTTGTAAAATCCAGCAGAGCCTTGTTGGCCCCAATGGCTTCGGCCTTGCGTGCTACCTCGACTGGGAGGAGCGCATCAATGCCGCGTGGTTCCGGGCTGTTTGGAGTTTCTTTCATTCGAGCTTGAAACGTGGCGGACTTACATTGTCATCTCGGACGCTGACATACCTTCTTTTTTTTCCTCCGGAATCTCTGTCATCGTGGCCTCCGTCAGGAGGAGCACGCTTGCGACAGACACCGCATTTTCCAGTGCAATACGAACCACTTTGGTCGGATCTATAATACCCGCCTCCACCAGGTCCACATATTCCTTCCGAGCAGCATCAAAGCCGAAACTTCCCTGTCCTTTCAGCATGCGATCGACAACCACTCCCCCGTCAATGGCGGAATTTTCCGCGATCTGTCGAGCTGGAGACTCAAGCGCTCGCTTTAGGATTTGAACCCCCGTCCGCTCATCCCCCTCGCATTTGGCCTCTTCCGCTTCAACTGCCTTTACGCAGCGTAACAGTGCCAAGCCGCCGCCTGGCACGATACCTTCTGCCACAGCAGCCTTGGTGGCATTAATCGCGTCGTCGAGAGCCTCTTTCTTCGATTTCATTTCCGCTTCGGACGGCGCGCCTACGCGGATCACGGCGACGCCCCCTGCAAGCTTTGCCAAACGCTCCTGCAGCTTTTCGCGGTCGTAGTCGCTGGTCGTATTCTCGATCTCAAGACGGATCTGCTGTATGCGGCTATCGATCTGTTTTCGATCACCAGCTCCTCCGATAATCGTGGTATTATCCTTGTCGACGACGATACGCTTAGCCCGGCCCAATTGCGGAAGACCCACGTTCTCAAGTTTTAGTCCGAGGTCCTCCGAGATGACTTGCCCGCCCGTCAATATCGCCATGTCTTGCAGCATTGCCTTGCGACGATCGCCAAAGCCTGGCGCCTTGACGGCGCAATTCTTCAAGGTCCCCCGGATCTGATTAAGAATTAGCGTCGCGAGAGCCTCGCCCTCAACATCCTCGCCCACAACCAGCAACGGCTGGCCAGATTTCGCGACCTGCTCAAGTAACGTAATGAAATCCTTCAGCACCCCTATTTTCTTATCCGACAAGAGTACCAGCGTATCTTCAAGTACCGCTTCCATTTTTTCGGGATTGTTTACAAAGTAGGGCGAGACAAACCCGCGATCGAATTGCATGCCCTCCACTACCTCCAGAGCGGTTTCGGTGGTCTTTGATTCCTCAACCGTGATCACGCCTTCGCCGCCAACTTTCTCCATGGCCTCGGCAACGAGTTCGCCGATTGCCTCATCGTTATGAGCCGAAATAGACGCAACCTGTGCCTTCTCCTTGCGGGTCGCGACCGGCCGCGATAAAGCGCGCAGCGTCTCGATCGCACGCTTGGCCCCCCGGTCAAGGCCGCGTTTGATGTCGATCGCGCTCGCGCCCGCAACCACGTTCCTCAGTCCGTCGGCAAACATTGCGTGAGCTAGAATCGTCGCGGTGCTGGTTCCGTCGCCCACCATATCGCCAGTCTTCTCCGCCGCTTGGCGAAGCATACGAGCGCCAAGGTTCTCCTCAGCGTCCTGCAAATCTACCTCTTTGGCGATAGTGACACCATCATTGCAAACGATCGGCGCGCCCCATTTTTTCTCAATCAGCACAGCCTTGGAGCGGGGACCCAAGGTCACCCTCACGGCGTCGGCTAACTGCGTGGCGCCGCGCAAGATCTTCTCGCGAGCGGCAGAGCGGAACAGAATCTGCTTATGAGCCATAGCCACGCACTCCGGTTTCGGTAGACCTCCCTTTATAGTCCGCAGCATCATTTGTTTATTGATGTACATCAACCTGGTCGTCAGCGTGCGAACCTATATTTTTGATAAAGCTAATTGAGACAGGAGGTTCGGCGGGGGCGTTTAACAGTATTCTTGCGGCGCTCGCCACAGGTTCGTCCACGCAAGCTGGCGGAGATTATGCGATCTCGATGGCAAGGCGCTTGGTGCGCATGTAACTGGTTGCGTTTATCCCTTACACACCGACTTCCGCGGCAAACACGTTAATTGGACTTCGGATGCTCTGGCGACGGGGTATCTTCTGTGACGTTGTCAATCGCCAAACGAGATCCCTATTGCTCTTGCGGTGCGAACTACGTCGCCGTCCAGATCGACACGTTTGGGCTCGCGCAGAGCTTCTTCTATGGGTATGGCGTTAACGCCTGGAGGCCGCAGGGCAAACCAATGCGCTCGCTCCTGCCGCCCCGGCGCTCCGCTGTCGATCTAAAACGAAAGAGCCAACCGCCCATGAGTACATTTTAGTATGCTTCCCGGGAGAGTTATCAGCGTTCTGTAATGGACTCATTTCCGACTTGGAAGCGGCCCCAATAAAGGCTTCAAGATCTCCAGAAGAATCAACATAGTGACGCCCGCACTGAGAGTTAATGTGAGATCGTCGATATGGAGAGGGCCAAAACGGAGCAGATCGCGCGCCACGGGCCAAAGAAGCGTAAGAGCTAGCAGCAAGACGACCACAATTAGAACCCATGCGAGCGCCGCATTCGGCCGGCGGAGCGCAGTTACCAATGATGCGCTGAAAGAACGGTTGACGAAGATCAAACTGAGAATTGTTAGCACCAGAGAAAAGAATACCAACGCCCTCACTTCCGTTTCTGGCATTCCGCGTTCTAGAGCCATGATGAAGATTGCTGCAACGAGCACTAACGCAAGGGCGCCCTGCAAAAAACTCCACCCTATTAGATGGCCGGAGAACAAGGATTCATCAGGAGCGCGCGGTGGTCGGCGCATCACATCCTCCTCCTCCGTCTCGGCCTCAAAGACGAGCGAACACACCGGATCAATCACCATCTCCAAAAACGCAATGTGCACCGGCCCAAGCATAATCGGCAGGCCAAACAGCAGCGGCAGCAATGCCAGTCCTGCGATCGGTACATGAACGGCGAAGATGAAGCCCATGGCTTTGCGCAGGTTGTCGTAAATACGGCGGCCGAGCCGGACCGATTTTACGATTGAACCAAAATCATCGTCGAGTAGTACGATCGAGGATGCCTCACGCGCCACGTCTGTTCCGCGTCCGCCCATCGCGATGCCAATGTGTGCTGCCTTCAATGACGGCGCATCGTTGACGCCGTCCCCAGTCATAGCCACTATCTCGCCGTTTGCCTTGAGCGCCGTTACGATACGCAGCTTCTGCTCTGGCATAATCCTCGCGAACACAGTGGTAGTGCGTACCCGCCGCGCAAGCTCTGCATCGGTCATCGGCTCAAGCGCCTCGCCTGTCAGCAGGTGTTCCGCGGCGAGTCCTGCTTGGCAAGCAATAGCCCTGGCGGTGGCGGGGTAATCGCCAGTGATCATGACCACTTTAATTCCCGCAGAGCGACACTCGCTCATGGCATCGCGAACACTAGTCCGCAGTGGGTCAGCGAGGCCGACAAGGCCGACTAGATCGAACCGGAAATCGCGTTGCGAGCTTGGCCATGTCTGCCCTTTAAAGTTGGCTTGGGCAACGCCCAAAACTCTCATGCCCTCGACGGCCATTGCATCCACTGACTGCGTCAGCGCAGCCATATCCGCGTCGCCAAGACGGCAAAGCTCGGCGATGGCCTCAGGTGCACCCTTCGTTGCAACAATGAAGCGATCGGTGCAATCGCCTCGATCCCATGCCTGCGACATAGCCAGCAGATCGCTGCGAAGCCCATAAGTCCGTACCAACTTCCACTCAGGTCCGTGAAGATGCCTCACATGGGCCAGTCGGTCGCGGCCGAGATCATGGAATGCTTTCTCCATGGGATCAAACGGGTCTGGCGCACTCGCCAGAATCCCAAACTCGGCCAGAACAGCGAACTCGTCCGGCATTTCGTCAGTGTTCGCTTCGCCGGGCCGGAAGAATTTACCGCTCTTAAGTCGTAATTCGACAATGGACATGCGGTTTTGCGTAAGCGTGCCGGTCTTATCGGTACAAAGGATCGTGGCTGAGCCCAGCGTTTCGATTGCTGCGGCGCGCCGTGTCAGCACGCGCGCCTGCGAGATCCGCCAAGCGCCCATTGCCATAAAAACGGTGAGTACGACCGGAAACTCTTCGGGCAGCATGGACATGCCAAGTGCAATGCCGGCGAGGACCGCATCGAGCCAGCCACCGCGCAATGTCCCGTAGAGCACGACCGCGAGGACGCTGACGGATATTCCGATTGTGGCGAACCAACGCACGAGAAGGCGAGTTTGTGCCTGGAGCCGTGGCGGCTCGGTATCGAGCGTGCTCAGGGTTTGGCCAATCTTGCCAATTTCGCTTTGCGCGCCAACCGCCACCACATGACCGACGCCACCCCCGCGCACGACCAATGAACCTGAAAACACATACGGAAGATCGTCGCCACCCGGTCTGGGTATTTTCGATGGAGAGTCTTCGCTGCGAGCGATCTTACGCACGGGTATGGACTCTCCCGTCAGCAGCGACTCGTCGGTTTGCAAGTCTTGACTTTGAACGAGCACTGCATCCGCCGGAACCCGGTCCCCTTCGGAAAGCACGACGAAATCGCCACGTACTACCTCCCGCCCGGGGATGCGTCTGCGCTGACCTTCCCGAATGACGAGCGCGCGCGGGCTGGTAAGGTCGCGAAGCGCCTCTAGAACGCGCTCAGTGCGCGTCTCCTGCACAACGGTGATCATGACTGACATCGTTGCGAATGCGAGCAGGATGGTTGCTTCCTTCAGATCCCCCAATGCCAGGTAGATGGCACCACCGCCGATCAGTAGCGCCAGCATGGGCTCGCGCAAAACCTCGACAGCGATGCGTAGGGGGGTGCGCCGCGCCGGCCGGGGCAGTTCATTATACCCCTCTGTCTTCAGCCGGCGGTAAGCGTCTGCTTCGCTCAGGCCACGAAACGGATCTGGCGCTGCAACCTCATTCGGCATTTCAGACCTTTCAGGAGTATCGGAAGGCTGCGCCTCGGCTGGCATTCAGACGTCATATTTTAACTATGGCGTCTATAGCTCTTGCATTCCAGAATGGACCCCGTCATACGCTCGGCTCTGTTGAGCAGGTCAGCCAATCATTGTGCTGTTATGATCTAGCCGTTCACGGCCGGGGGGCATTGCAGGCAGCGCGCAGATCAGCCAATGAGGGAAATTATCGAATCCCAGGAGAAAGTATTTGGACTTCTTCGGGATCCAGCCACGCACAACGGATGCGAGGTGAAAAGATTCGATACGCATATATCCTCAGTATTTCTTGCAGGAGAACTTGCCTACAAAATCAAGCGCGCGGTCCGCTTTCCATTCCTTGATTTCACCACTTTGGATAAACGCAAAGCCGCCTGCGAGGCCGAACTTGAAGTCAACAAGGCATTCGCGCCGGAACTATACCTCCGGGTAATCCCCATCACGCAGGAGCCTAATGGGAGCCTTGCCCTCAACGGAAGCGGCAAAGCGATCGAATGGGCGGTGGAAATGCGGCGGTTTAACGAGCGCCGTACGCTCGATCGTCTGGCGAACTCCGGCGAGATCGATGGAAGCCTCGCGAGCAGGCTTGGGCAGGCCATAGCTACCGCACATGAAGCCGCTCCCATTGTGCCGGCGGGGCCATGGATTGACGCGATGGCGCTCTTCGTCGAACAGAATGACAAGGAGCTACGGGAAGCCAGCGAACTCTTCCCGCCAGAGGACACGGCAGCGCTCCACGCCGCATGCCGCGCGGCGCTCGAACGCCTACACCCCTTGTTCGTTGCTCGTGGACATCTCGGACTCATCCGCCGCGGCCATGGCGATCTTCATTTGGGCAATATCGTTATGCTTGGTGACCGGCCGGTCCTTTTTGATGCGATCGAGTTCGATCCGGTAATTGCAGCCGGTGATGTGCTCTATGACCTCGCCTTTCTCCTTATGGACCTTGTGGTGCGCGGTCAGCATCAGAACGCCAATATCGTCCTGAACCGATACCTTGCCGCGACAGGACGCGTTGAGGATCTGAATGGTCTGGCCGCGCTTCCGCTATTCCTTTCGTTACGAGCAGCCATCCGGGCCAAGGTAACCGCAGCACGTGGCAATTTCGCCGAGGCGTCTGTACGACCGTCTGCCGCGGAAAGCGCTCGTTCCTATTTTGCCTTCGCCTGCCGACTCGTGAAGCCCCACCCGCCGCTGCTGGTTGCCATTGGGGGACTCTCGGGGACGGGAAAATCGGCGCTGGCAAAGTCGCTGGCGCCCGAATTGCCGCCAATTCCAGGCGCCGTCGTGTTGCGCTCCGACATCGAACGCAAAGCATTATTCGGATGCGGCGAAACCGACCGGCTGCCTCCGGAAGCCTATTCGATCGAGGTCTCAGCGGGTATCTATGCCGCGCTCCGGCACAAAGCCGCACGCATCATTGCAGCGGGACACTCAGCCATTGTCGATGCGGTCTTTGCACGACCGTCAGAGCGCAAATCCTTGGCAGATGTTGCTCGAAACCATGGCATTCGCTTCCAAGGATTGTTTTTGGGTGCCAGCCTAGAGACCCGGCTTGCGCGAGTCGGAACGCGAGGCGTCGATTCTTCGGATGCCGACGCACGCATTGTTCAAGCGCAGGAGAGCTACGATCTTGGCTCGATCGAATGGAAGCGGATCGATGCCGCCGGCACGCCTGAGGAAACCTTGCGGCGGTCGAAAGCTGCCATAGCCAAATCAGGCTCGCAATGAGGCCTGGTTGATCTGCATCAACCCGCATTACTCAATGCGCAGCAAAATGGCCGCCGGCATGCGGCAGTTGGCCTGGGGGCCATAAGCAGCCCGCTTTTTTAAATGACGGAACCGAAATAACGTGCCTAGGAAGGACCGCTGTGACCAAAGCTTCGTCGTTCGTGGCGCAAAGAACGCCTCCGGTGGAGAGCGGAAGAATGGCTCGTTCAGAGAGGACTTGGTGACGGTTCAAGGTCCCGAACCGTTCTACAGGTCAATCAGTGGGTGGTGTAATGGCGTTTTCGACGAACTCCCTTGAGCCGTTCCTGCAACGCACCCGCATCGCTTATTTTTCCATGGAAATCGCGTTGCGCCCGGAGATTCATACATACAGCGGTGGTTTGGGTGTACTCGCTGGGGACACTGCTCGTTCATGTGCCGATCTGAGATTGCCGATCGTCTTTGTCACTTTGCTAAGCCGCGCCGGGTACGTGCATCAGAAACTGGATAAACAAGGCCGCCAACTCACACATCCCAACCCATGGCAGCCCGAAGACTGGACTCAACCGCTGACCGCCATGATCGCCGTGCGGGTCGAAGGCCGCGATGTATGGATAAGGCCTTGGATTTACCTCTTGAACTGCCCGCTGGGCCATTGTGTTCCAGTACTGCTTCTCGACACCGACCTCGAGCAGAACTCGCCACAGGACCGGCGCATCACCGATCATCTCTATGGCGGTGATGAAGCCAATCGTCTGAAACAGGAAATTGTACTCGGAATCGGCGGCGCACTCATCCTGCAAGCTCTTGGTTTCCGGATTTCTAAATACCACTTGAACGAGGGGCATGCTGCGCTGCTGACCCTGCACTTATTGCGCCAATCCCGCCGCCCGCCTAAAGGTGTGAGAGCATCGCTTTATGACGACGAGCAAGTGCGCGAACGGTGCGTCTTCACGACTCACACGCCGGTCGACGCAGCGTTCGACAAATTTTCCTACCCGTTAGTAACCCGCGTGCTCGGCGATTACATTGAGCTCGATGAGCTCAAGCGGCGCGCGGGTGAAGATCACCTTAATATGACGCGCTTGGCGCTAAATCTGAGCGGCTATGTAAATGGCGTCTCGGAGCGCCACGCTCAGACGGCGAGCGGTATTTTCCCCGGATATGAGGTCCGAGCGATCACCAATGGCGTACATGCTCCAACCTGGACGCACGCGAGCTTCGCTCGCCTCTTTCACGATAGCTTCCCGCAATGGGCGCACGATCCGGAAGTGCTCCGCCGCGCAGAGCGGCTTCCTGACAATTCGGTCTGGAGCGCGCATCAGGATGCAAAGCGCGATCTCACCGTGTTAGTAAAAACGCACTGCGATATCAACCTTAGCGTAGATATTCCGATTTTAGGCTTTGCTCGGCGGATGACGGAATACAAGCGGCCGGCTCTGCTCTTCAGCGACATTGAACGGCTTTCGGCTATTGCGCGCCGGCGCCCCTTTCAGCTGGTTTTCGCCGGGTTGGCCCATCCGCGTGACGAGCAGGGTATTGCTCTCATTCAAAACATTAACCAGCACATAGGCCAGCTATCGAACACTATTCCTGTGGCCTTCCTCCCCAATTACGACATGCGGATCGCAGCGAGCCTCGTAGCTGGAGCCGACGTTTGGCTCAACACCCCCTTGCCTCCATTAGAAGCATCCGGCACGAGCGGCATGAAGGCCGCGCTCAATGGAGTGTTGAACTTAAGCGTACTCGATGGCTGGTGGGTGGAGGCACATACTGAAGGTGTCACTGGCTGGGCGATTGGTAACGGCGAAAAGGCGTCTGCCGCAGGTGATTCGGAGGATCTCTACCGAAAGATCGAAACGATTGTACTCCCACTTTATTACGATGACAGGGTGCGGTGGATCTGGATGATGAAGCAGGCCATCAGCAAGATCGGCTCATATTTCAACAGCACGCGCATGATGCGCCGCTATGCAACCGAGGCTTACCTTCAATAGAAAAGATCAACCGCGTCGCCAGGGCGTTACCGAACTGCGTGATCGTGCTTAACCCTAGCTTGCCTAAGCGCGTATCGTGTTTGGGAGGGATCACTCGATGAGCGTCCACGACGCCGGTTGGCAGCATTGAAATTTTGATCCGCAACTGGGTTTTGGTTCTTCGTTTGATGATTTGGTTGCCGGTATTTCGTCCAGCCTCACTTCTTATTGACACGCCGAACTACGCAGGACAGAGCATGGACCGTCTTCTCAACGGAAGGCGCAAATCGTTTATTGTTCTTTGCTGGCGCATTCAATACATAATGCCGCCTCCGGGCGAGCCTCAAGGCGCTTAGGCGCGATTTCGCCGCCGCATCGCACACACTCCCCGTAGGTGCCATTGTCAATTCGCGTCAAAGCTCTCTTCACAGAAACGATCTCACGCGCTATGAGCGCAGCTTGCCCTTCGAGCGAAACGTCATCCTCCATCTCTACCGCTTTTTCGGAGGAATTGCGATTAAGCGGTTCGGCCAAATCCTGTGCAATGCGATCCCGCCGTCCTCCGAGTTCGGCGAGGCGTGCCTCTAGACGGGCTTTGGCGGCGGCAGTATTGGGCATTGCGGTGCGCTCCATCTTATTACGAAGCGAAGATAGAAGAGCCGAAGCAAGCTAGCAACCTGGCCACTTCGGAGATGATGAGAATGAGAGTGCCGGACAGCGCGGCCTTGCGATGGGATAAAGCATGTCCGCAATGAGGTCAGTCGCGTCACCTCATTGCTGGTGACCGGTCTGAACGAGACCCGGTCTCGCTAAGCTGCCCGCGCCGTGCCTTTGAGGATAGTCCAACCGCTTACGCATTGACCCAAATCAATGCAACTTTGCTGCTTGGCGCTTAGTGAAGATTCACTGATTTCGTCGGCACCCCCGGAAACCGCGCCTTGATGACAAAGAAAGCGCCAATTTCGAAGACGGAGCGGATCAGGATCCGCGACAATCCGGGCAGATATCGAACCGATTGGCTCGGTGACGCCGCACGCGAGGTTCAGGAGCTGAGCGAGGCCCAGTTCCACGGGCTGTTAGAGGAAAATCCCGATGCCATAATCATTGTTGACCGGACCGGCCATATTAATTTCGCTAGCAACCGCATCGAGGCCATGTTCGGTTACCTCGCCAACGAACTGTTCGGCAAACCGCTTAGCGTCCTTATTCCGGAACGGTACAGAGACCTTCATTTGGGTCATCTGGACCGTTTCATGAGCGACCCCAAACCACGCATGATGGGCGTGGGGTTGGAGCTACGCGCCCTTCGGAAAGACGGCAGCGAATTCCCGACCGAGATCAGCCTAAGTCCGCATCCAACCCCCAACGGACTGGTCGTGGTCGTCGGGATTCGGGACATCGAGGCTGCCAAGCGATCGCAGCGCCTGCTGTTGCGGGAGTTGCATCATCGCGTAAAGAACATGCTGGCGACGGTGATTGCGATCACCTCGCAGAGCTTGCGAACCGCACAAAATCTGGAAGAAGGCCGATTGGCTGTCGAAAGCCGCTTGGTTGCCTTGGGCAGGGCGCAAGATCTGGTGCTTCAAGAAAACTGGATCGGCGCAAAATTGACCCACGTCATTCGCTCCGCCATCGAACCATTCGATGGCGATGATGTCCAACGGTTTATCGTTCAAGATACTGACATCGATATCGATGCGGGAGCGGTCCTGCCCCTCACGATGTCTCTCAACGAGCTGTGCACAAATGCGGTGAAGTACGGCGCGTTGTCCAACGCGACAGGGCGAGTAGATATCACATCGACGGTCGAAGAAAAGGCGCAACGACTTAGGCTGACATGGACTGAGAAAGGCGGCCCAGCGGTCCAGGTGCCGACGCGACATAGTTTTGGGACACGTCTCATCAATCGCCTTGCCGATCAGCTTCATGGTGATGTTCGATTACGATATGAGCCCGTGGGAACTCGTATACGAACTCGACATTCCTGTTCCCCTGCCCGTCACGAGAGCGCGCAGCGCCAATTGAGATAAGGCCAAGTTGCTTCTGATCACGGCGTCGATCGGAAGTTCGTAAAGGACTGAAAGCCCTATCGTTGGAGACGTTTGCCAAACAATAACGCAACGTGGCCGACCGCGGTTAAACCGACATTCCCATTAGCCAAATTAGGACACTATCGCGGGCCTGCGCAGTGCTCCCAGCGTTTTCACCATGGCGTCCCAAACGAGGCACCCGATATCGGAATGTGGTCTTCTGCTGTGTAGGAGACGCTGCATGCACTCAAGCCCCCCAGACTGGCCGGACATTGGTCTTGGGCCATTATGGCCGAATCTGCAGCCCTGTGCGCGGTCGAACGGTAATTCCTTGCCGGAACTCGACATGTTGGTTCATCCTGGGCAATTCTCGTTCGGCAGTGCGACATGGCCGCTTGAGCTTAGCCGCGCCGGCCTCCGCCCTGAGCGGGGCGCGAAAAACTCACCCCAAAGCGGATTCTCCACGCTCATCTGGCGGATCAGAGCACGCCGGTCCGAGCAACGCTCGATTGGGCGACATCAAATCTGAGCTTCAGCAGTTCTCCGTGGAGAGAGGCGCAGTAAGTCCTGCATGAACGATGCTTCATGATCCCGTAAATTTTTTCGATATCGCGCTACCGGCCACCTTACGAAACCCAGCGCGCCTTCCTACGTTTTCTCTATAGGGCGACTTCCAACTTTACGATAGGACTCAAAGTCATGCGTCACGTCATTTCCGGCGGCCTGGCTGCCGCCGCGCTGGGGGCAGCTCTGATCGTCACCAGCGCATTCCCCGCTTCCGCGCAGGTCGCGCGCCCTCAGTCGGCGCTCGCGATCGACGGAAGTAACGCCGACCTCCTGACTATGGTGCAAGACCGCCGTGGCGGTGGTGGTGGCGGCGCGATCCGCGCGGGCGGACGCGGCGATGGCGGCGGTGTCGCCCGCAGCAGCGGACGCCGTGACGGCGGCAATATCTCGCGCGCCTCACGTGGAGATTCGGCTCGCGCCTCGCGCGGGGATACGCGCGTCGTGCGTTCCAACCGCGTGGTGCGTTCCAACACGGCAGAACACCGCCGCTGGAACAACAACCGGCGCTGGAGCAACAACAACTGGCGCTGGCGGCATCGTTATGGCTATGGCTACGGTTATGGCGGCTACGGCTACGGTTACGGTAGCGGCGTCGCCCTCGGCCTCGCGCTGAGCGCTCCCTACTATGCCTATAGCGGCGGCTACTATGACGGCAACTCGGTGGCCTATTGCATGAGCCGGTTCCGGTCCTACGACCCTGCCACCGGCACTTATCTTGGTTTCGACGGCCTGCGGCATCCCTGCCCGTAAGCGTTGGCTTTCCGGCTTCTACGCTGCGTTATGCCCGGGATTGCCGCGCGTACAGGGACGGCGGCCACCAAGCAGCGCGTGTTGCTGGTTGGGTGGAAGCAGACGCCAGAGGTTCTGGCGGTTCTGCCTAAAGGTTCGGTTTCGATTGCGACCGGCGTTCCCCGTGCCATCCCCACGGCTTGCTAAAACAGGGGAAAAACAATGCAAGGTTCACCCCTCGGCCACCGTCTGCGGAAGATGGAAACAAAAACTAAGCACGTCTCCCTTGTTAGCTCGGTTCGGATTGTTGCCTGGAATGAAGCCGATAAAGAAAAGCAGTTTGCGGAGCTGTTGGCGACTGGGACGATTACGCCGGATATGATGGTTAGCTGCCGCGCGGGTCCATAAACATGCAACGGAGGAAAGCCATGAGAACATCCTATGCAGTTGCGTTCGGAATGCTGACTGGAACCGTCGTAGGTGCGGCCGCAGTCCAGAGTCTCCATGCTCAAGGTAAGATTGAACGAGATGTTCCCGCGGGCCGTCGTCGATCTGCCGGCCGATAATTTTACGCATGACGCAACGCTCACAAGATCCAACCCTCCACCACCAACGCGCGGCAAAGCTGATCGGTTGCGTGTTCCAGATCCCGCTTATTGCCGGTGCGCTGGGCCTTCAGCAGCAAATCGGCGGCATGTAGCCAGACGTCTTTGCCCTGCCGGTGCGGTGGCAGCCGCTCGGTCATCAAGCGCGCCGCTTGCGCCATTGTGCTGATAACTTCGCCGTCCCGCAGCTTGATTGGATGGGCCAAGGCGCAATTCCAGTCGGTAGGCTTGGCGGTTTTTCTAGCCATTACTTTTCTGCCTTCACCGTACCTGCGGCGAGGCGCCAGGCGCGAGGGCCAGCGCCGCGTCCGCTCAAAGACGGCCCGACAAGGAAGATTTGCATCAAATTGCGAATGTCATCGCCTAGAGTCCGTAACTTCCTCGCCTTAATACTCATGTTGATAGCCACACGGTATTACGATGAGACGGGCTCTGTTTTCCCTCGCGCTTTGTTCCACCTTGGCAGCGGTGCCTTGCTCCGCCTCCGAAAAGCTGGTTGTGGCCGGCACCGGGGACGGTGTGCAAGTCCTTACGGCGCTTGCCGCTGCTTTCATGTCCGATTATCCCGAAATCACAATAGATCTCCCGCCAAGCGTTCATTCTGCCGGGGGCATCAGGGCTGTTGTGCAAGGCGATGCAATTCTTGGGCGAAGCGCCCGCCCGCTAAATCCAAACGAATTGGAACTGGGTCTCCGCGTCGTACCTATTTTTCAACAGCCAACGGTTTTCTTCGTCCATCCGTCGGCTAAAATTAAAGATCTAACCCCTGACCAGCTCGTTCAGGTTTTCAGCGGAACCGTAAGTAATTGGCGCGAGGTGGGTGGCGATGACGTTCGTGTGCGGGTGGTTCGTCGCGAGGAACCTGACAGTTCAGTCGCAGTGTTCCGCGATACGCTACCGGGTTGGAAAGAGCTCAAGTTCAACAAAAGCCATTCCAAGCTCGCTACTACGACCCAGGAAGCGTTCGATGCTGTTGAGAAGTATGAAGGCGCAATTGGATTTGGGCCCTATAGCCGCGATTTGGAAAGGCGATTCACCGTTCTAAGCCTGAATGGAGTGCACCCAACGGATTCGAACTATCCCAGCACCGTCACGCTTTTTCTGGTTTACCGAGACGCGACCGTAACGAAGGCGGCCCACAAGTTCATCGACTTTGTTTTCACAAAGAAAGCTCAAGACGTCGTGCGTGAACTCGGCGGGATACCGGTTCCGAGTAAACGGGAGTCGATGTGAACGATTGAATGGCCGCGATGACGGAATCAGAGAGCAGATTGCGGCGGATATGTCGTACCCAGCAAGGCCTAAGGTTCAAGCCCCCAAGACCCCGAAAACTAAACCCAGGCCAATCAGAACCATCAGGCTAACTACAAGGGCGCGAATGACGCCAATTGTCGCTTTCTTCATGTACCTCGCGCCGAGCCATGCACCAGCAAAGGCGCAGAGGGTGCCGCAAGCGATCAAAGCGCCGCCCCTACCGGACAGCGGCAGGGTTTCGGTACTGAACGCGGCGGCGTAGGTCGGCAGACGCGATAGGTCGATAATTATTGCGATCATCGTCCCGGTCGCGATGTATTGGGCTGGCGGTAGTCCGCTCTTGAGAAGGAACATAGAGCGGAGCGCGCCTTGCTGGCCGGTAAGGCCGCCGCTGAATCCAGTTAGCAAGCCGCCCACCGGCATCATTCGGGGTGGTGCCGAAAGCCGCTGGAACCAAGGCATCAGCTCCAGCACAGCGAAGGCGATCAGACATGCGCCGATCACGACGCCAGCGGCGGAAGGCGCAAAGTCGTATCCCCATGCCCTCCAATGGAACGCCGATTGTTCGCTAAGACGGTCGAGGATCAGCGCGCCGACAATGGCCCCGGGGATTGCGGGCAATCCGAAAGCGAACACGGTGCGCCAATCAGCTTGGCGGCCCACAAGCCCGCCTTTGAATACGTTGTTCAACAGATGCACGGCACCCGTCGCGGCCACAGCGGTCGCCGCTGGAAAGAACAGGGCAAAGGCAGGAAGAAGAATCGTACCCAGCCCAAAGCCGGAATAAAGGGTAAGACACGAAGCAGCAAAGGCGGTCGCTCCGACAATCAGAAAATCCATTCTATCTCCAGGGCTTCGAAAAAAACGACGCCGCGCCGATTTTGAAAATGATGCAGTTTAGCGCAGCCGGCGATAGAAAAAAGGGTCGCAGAACTCTTGCGGGCAACGCTTGCGAGCGTACAAAACATGACAGCCGAACAGATTGAAGCACTGCCGCCCTCTCTGATCCAAGGTTTAGACACGCACCAAAATCGGATGAGCCGCTCAACCTTTCAGAAGTCGCGTTCGGGGGTTAAACCCAACACCCGCTCTCGCTGAAGCTCGGCGACAGTCGCTCGACCGATCACCGCCCCGACTTGAACATGCGCCCACTTGCCACCCCGCGCCGTGGGAACGTTCCTTTCGTTTAGCTTGGCTGCAATCGCTGCGTTGCTCTTTGCCCCGCCGGCCTGAATGTCGCGGATCACCGGCAGCACGTTGGCGGCGAACTGCTTAGCTGCGGCCTTTGTCGCCGCGGTCCCCTGCCCCGCTGCCGTGGCGAGGTTCGGATTGCCAAGGCGAACACCGCGCCGCTTGGCGGCAGCAAGCGCGTCTTTCGTGCGTTGGGAGATCATCTCGCGTTCATGCTGGGCGACGGCGGCAGGGATGTGCACCGTTAGCTTGTTGGCGTGGGGATTATCGACCGCAACAAACTCAACGCGGGATTCCATTAACGTGGCAATGAAGGCGAGGTTGCGGGAAAGGCGATCCAGCTTTGCGATGACCAGCTTTGCCTTATGACGCCGGCAGGCTTCAAAGGCTCTCGCCAGCTCGGGCCGCTCGTTGCGCTTGCCGCTCTCTATCTCCGTGAACTCAGCAACCAGCTCAGTGCCGCCATTGATGAATCCGGCAACGGCAGCCTGTTGCGCGTCAAGCCCCAACCCGCTGCGGCCCTGCCGCCTTGGCTAGGCGTCCACCTTTGGCGTCGGTTTGTCGCTGCCTGCCTTTAGCAGTCCCGCCATCTCGCGGAATGCCTTCGCCAGTTCTAGGGAGCGCTGGCGAATAGCGGCATCGCTAGCCCGCTTGGCCGATGCCTCGCAGCAAGTTCCAGGTGCTCTTCGACTTTGAACGCCATGGCGCGCCCCCTCCCCAAAGGTGCAGGCCATTACCGACAGCATATCAGGCCACACGATAACAAGAGTACGAGGCAGAAGAGCGCAGCCGCGTTCATTTGCGCCCCTTCGAACGCACTCAACTCATTTGGCCGCCCTGGGAATGGCGGCATTTGCCTGAATAACTTTGGCCCCGTCGGGGCTTTTCACAAAGGTAAGGAATGCCTTTGTTGGCTGAGAAGCGTCCCCGTTTGCAACCAAGAAAACTTCTCGCACCAGCTTATATGCGCCGGCTGCCACGTTAGTTTCAGTGGGAGCGATGCCGTCTAGCGACAGCGCCGCGATTTTGCCGCCGCTCTGTTCAGCTACCGTCGTCGTCGTCATCCCGATGGACCCTGTTGTGACCGCCAATTCTTTCGCCATGTCCCCGCCAGTCGGCATGACCTTCACGGCGTCCACCATCTTTACGGTCTTGAGGCAGGCGATCCCACCCCGGGCCACTTCCGCATCAACCTCGGTGTCTGGACGGGTTCGAGCAGCAATGAGCAAATCCGGCCCGCCTGCTGCGTTCCAATTCGTAAGTGCACCGGAATAAATACCGCAAACTTGGTCTTGCGAGATATTTTTGACCGGTACACTTTCGTTTACGGCGAACACGACGGGCGTGCGAGCGATTTCGTCCACGCTCATTCCTACTTTTATCAAGTCATCTATATTGAGGCCGTGGCTGGCGACCGCGATATCGATGGTGCCTGTCTTCAGAGCATCGATGCGGGCCTTGGTGCCAAGCCCTTTTCCTATTTCTACTTTGACGCCGGGAGATTTGGCTTCATACGCTTTAGCCAGGGCTGCAACCAGGGGCATTGCCCCGGTCGAACCGTCAACTTTAATCGCACTCTGTGCCGGAGCCATAACAGGGGCAACGAGTGCAATCGCAACGACGGTGGTGTAGAGGAAAGATTTCAGCATTGAAGCCTCCCACATAGCACCCAGTAACAATGCACCGTAGCAGTTTAGCCGCTAAAAGGAGCGGATAGCGAACCGATATTACCGAAGATCAGCTACGTAAAGCGCCCGCTTTCTCGCGAAATCGCGACTAGCCGGCAGTACATCAGCGCTGGCCATCTTGCGGATTGGCATTCACGTGCGTATGGGGCTCATTATTCACAAACGAACGCAGTGAGACTATCGGACCCAACGTCGTGCCGCAGCGGCACATAATCCGCGGGTCGTCTTTTTCGCTCCTCGGAACATCGAAAAGAGTGGCACCGCATGCAGCACATTCCACCATGCCGAGCGAGCCTCGGATTTCTTTCATAATGTCTTCCTCTCGTCGGATTCAGTGCCACTGAGTTGTAGAGGCGCGAGGTAGCCGGTTCACAAGGCCCGAGACCTGTGGTTGCTCAACGACGCTCAACGCGCGGGCAACTAGCGGCTGCGCCATGTTGTTCCGCGCTATGGTTGTCGAAGCCGGCACAGGCGAAACGACTGGTTAACTACGGTCCCCTAGGCTCTTGATTACCTGAGTTGTGAAGTCCCCTCAGGACATGCATGTGGGCCGTCTGGTATTTTGTATGAGTTGCCAGGCGGTCCTTTTCATTTTCACCCTATGCGAGCGCAAATAGCGAACGGCCCTGGAGCCACGGGCTCTTGGTGTGCGTGGCCCGAGTGCTGCCAGGGTCCGCCGGGACACTGTGAGGGGGGACTACGCAACTACCCTGGCAGGTCCATCTATAAAGTAGCAGTGCTTACCTGAACCGGAGATGACTGGCGGGCTTTCTGCACTTGCTGCACTTGCTGCATGCGGTGGCCTGAAAGCAACTAACTAGCCCGCGCGATCACCGCCGCGACTTTAACATGCGCCCACTTGCCGCCCCGAGCAGTCGGCACCCGCCTTTCGTTTAGCTTGGCTGCAATCGCTCCATTGCTCTTTGCCCCGCCGGCCTGAATGTCGCGGATCACCGGAAGCACGTTGGCGGCAAATCGTTTGGCGGCTGCTTTCGTTGCGGCGGTGCCATGCTTCGCGGCCTTGGCGAGTGTCGGGTTGCCAAGGCGAACGCCGCGCCGCTTGGCGGCAGCAAGCGCGTCTTTGGTGCGCTGGGAGAAGTGGAGAGGAAGCATTACGCGCCGACCGTCTCTATCGAGCTCAAACCTAAGGGGTTGACCACTGTTGGTAAAATGTGCATTATACGAACAGTCTCAATCCTGGGAGCCTGACAATGCGCAACAAGTCGAACCTCAAGCTGGTATCGCCGGACACCGTAAAGCGAACAGTTGCTCCGGGCCGTCGCCCCAACGCTGAACTGCGAACGCGGGAGCACCTGACGGAAGCCGAAGTCAACAAGCTCATCACGGCAGCCAAGGGCAATCGCTACGGGCACCGTGACGCCACCATGATCCTGATGGCCTTCCGGCACGGCCTGCGGGCTTCTGAGCTCGTGGACCTGCGTTGGAACCAGATCGACTTCGGTCGCAACGCGGCCCTGCACGTTCGCCGCGTCAAGAGCGGCACGCCCTCAACGCATCCGATCCAAGGTGATGAGCTGCGGGCGCTGCGGCAGTTACAACGAGAGCAAGACCCGCCGTCGAGTTTCGTGTTCGTGACGGAGCGAGGCGCGCCGTTCACCGCGGCAGGCTTTGCTCGCATGATGGAGCGTGCTGGTGAGGCTGCCGACATCGGCCTTAAGGTGCATCCGCACATGCTGCGCCATGCCTGTGGCTATGCGCTGGCGAATGCCGGGCATGATACGCGAGCCCTGCAGGCCTATCTCGGCCACAAGAACATTCAGCACACGGTTCGCTACACGGAGCTCGCCCCAACCCGGTTCAAGGACTTCTGGCGTTAGCCTGCTTCACAGAGTTGTTACGTCCAGTCTTTCGAGTGTTCCTTACGGAGCGCGTGCTCCTTACGGGCCGCGTCGCACAGCTTCTTTCCACGCGTATCTCACGGCCATTACGGCTCGGTCGAGCCGGCGTCTGAAGGCAATTGGGAACGGCCGCGCCGCCGACGAGGCCATCATTGCTGAATATCCGTCCTAGTCTCGCGCTCTCGTCCGTCCAGGTCTTGTAGATCACGGAATAATCCGGCTGGCTGAACTCGTTGGGCCGCAGGACAATGGTTCCGTCTGGCATTTCGACTCCAAAACCCGCACGTGGGCTGGGATTCTGCAAAAGTGCCAAGCGATTGGCTGCTGAATCATTTTATTGGGGTTAACCCGTTTTTGGGTTTGGCACAGCGAGCGGCCGCAGGCCATGATTTGGGCAACCGGAGGCGGTTGCCGATGCAGGAATCCGATGTAGAAGTTTACGATGATCGTCAGGACGGCGACAAACCTTTAGCCGCGATCATTGCAGTGCTGGCCTTCCTTTGCGTCGCGCTTGGACTGAGGCAGCCTCGATAGGCTTGCTACTGGCTCACGAGGTTTACGGACTGTTCTATTGAAAAGTAGCGCTACCGGTCGTTACATCCAGCCTTCCAGTTGCAGCGCTTCTGTTCCGATGTATATGGCGGACGCTCCCACTGTTGGTGAGCCACAGCAGCATGCGGCTAATCACCTTCGCACCACCTAGCGCCAGGCCGCCGATCAGGATGCCGACCGTCCACAACACCCACGTGGGCGCCGTCGATGGCTTCCGTGGCGCTGTGGCATCGGCAGCGATACGCCGCCACTGACGGCGGATCATCTCGCGCTCTGCTTCAGATATTCCATAAAGCGAGTTCCACGTTCATTCGTCGGCTCCCAGGTTCGCCTGGGTATATACGGAGATTGCGCCTACTTTGCAGCGGTAGCGATGCGCCACGCGCCGCGCCGGTTCCTGCTGACGCGGCTTATCTTTGGTCCCAGATGATTTAAATAGAGCTACCGGCTCGGTAACCTTCGACGCCGCTGCGGCTGGCTGGCGAGTTGTCAAGTACAAACAAGCCACGAGCGCCTGTCATTTAACAGTGTGAATTGCGGGATAAGTCCCGGGGAAAAGGTGCGTTATTCGCCCACTCGTGTTTGCATATTCGAGTGGGGCATGGTCATACGCGATCAAGAATAGCGTCATTGAGCTAGCGCGGGGCCGGGTGACGGCCTGTTGTCGGTCCTCACTGCCTGGCCGACTTGCCCCGCGCAACTTTCCCGAAGGCAGTAAGGGCAGTGATCCATGAGGCGAAAGCGTCCGTTTGGTGAGTTTGGTTCCCCAATCTGGAGGGAGGTGAGCAGCTTGCGGCAGCGGCCCTTCTTTCCGTCAGAGGAATCCATCGCTGAGTATCTCAATAGGCCCGTGCCTGAATTTAAACCCAGGCCACGGCAGCGGCCCGTGAAATGCAAATGTGCATCCTGCGCCGGTCGGCGGTTCAATTACAATGAGTACAGAGACGGGTGGTTTGAGCCATGCGCCGAAGAAGGGCGGCGGCGGCGTGTGGAATCCGTCGAAATGCGCCTCGCGCAAGCGGCCGGGCGTCTGCCCGATGCTAAACGAGTCATAAATCGCCAGACCGCGGAGATGATTTTGAACTGGGCTGGGTACTATTCCTTTGTGACCGATCCCGACCCGGGCGGCGCGCCGATCCTCGAACGATATTGGAACCACGAGGCCCTTGGCCCGCTAATCCGCGACTTGCAAACGGCGTGGCGGCTTCTTGCTGAAGAGGAAGAAACCCCTCCATTGGGCGGGGGGCAGGCACAGCTTGTCTGGCAGCATGATCCGCTGGTGCAATCCACCGCCAACAAACTGCTGCGCATTCCACACGGGCGGATCAATCAATTCGCTCAGTCCGCGCTCGTTGACCTTGGCCAGCAGATTTTAATCCAGCAGGTGCGGCGCTACGACCCCGACAGCGGCTTCACATTCGGTGCCTTCGTGCGAAAGCGGCTCAGGGGCGCCATGACTGACTGGCTGGTGGAGAATAACCATCTTTATCTCGACATTGACGACGATGGCGGCTGGACAGCCGAGCCGGCGCAGAAATACGTACGAGATAAATCTCTTTGGAATGCAGAACCTAACCGAAGTCGAGGGCGGCCACGCGGAAGCCGAAGCAAGAGCGGGCCGAAGAAGGTCGCCCGTAAGAAGAGCGGGGCGACCAGGGGCGTGGAGTTGCTGGATCGCAACCTTGAGGCCCTTAGCCAATATACCACCGTCGAGATCGAGACCGTTCTAGCAGAGATCGGGCGGCATCCGAAGGTGGGGCTCAGTGCGGAGCGTGTTTTTCGGGGTCGGTTCCTGACTAAACCCGAAGTCACGCTCTCTGTGCTTGGGCGCGAGCTGGGCCTGGATCGTGCCGGCGTAAGCCGGAAGGCCCAGAACACCTTCAACGAGGTCGTCCGCCTGATGGATGCGGCCAGGAGGGGCGAAACAACACCCGGTAATTAATTCGGGGATTTATCGTTAGAGGAGAGGCGATGGGCGTAAATAGCTCGACTTCTCCCGTAAATCCCCACTTCTAATATTTCTAGAGCTGTTTGGAAGTTTCGCTGGTCGGGAACCCGAATACCGGCCAAAATCGAGTTTCGGGATAGCGAGACCGACTAATGGCACCGAGCTTCAATATCGTCGCCCGCGACGTTCCCGCTCAAGGAAGCGGCAAAGCGCCTTGGAACGTCATTAGAGGATTTCACTGCGGCGCTACCGAACCTCGTCGCCCGCGGCTTTCCCCCGTCCTGATCCCGACACCGGCAATTTTGACCTGCCATGCGATCGATCGCTGGTGTGACGCTCGGCACCGTCACCTGTTCGGCGCCGGCGCCACAATGCAGGCGCGCGACGCCGGCGCGGTCGCTAAAGATCGCATCGCCGCCATGCGGGGGACCGGCCGATGACGAAAATCAAGATTCGGCATTACGCGGTGAAGCGCGCGGCAAAGGGTTTCTGGCAGCCGACAAAGAAAATGAAAGCTCTAGGCTTCCATTCCGTGCCGTGCGGCATCGATGGACCGGACGCCTGGGCCGTCGCCGAGCAATGGAACATGCGCTGGGATAAAACACGCCGCGGCGAAGCGCCCTCGCCTGCCATGGCCGCGGCCGACAACCTATCGCCGGAGCAGTCCGAGGAATTGACCGTCTATCCGCCGCGCTCGCTTGGCGAGGCGTTCAGACGCTACCGACGAACGCCAGAATGGGCAAGCAAGGCAGAACGCACGCGGGAAGATTGGTGGCGCGGCTGGCGCCGGATCAAACCGGTATTCGGCGATTGCGACCCTCGCACCGTCACGCTGGAAGATATGAGCGAGTGGCGTCAGGCTATCGAGGAAACCGTTTCGTTGCGCGAGGCGCATCGGGCGCTGAAAATCTGGCGCGCACTATGGAAAGTGGCCGCCGCGCTCGACTATTGCGAGCGCGAAGCCGACCCTTCTCTGGCGGTGCGCAATAGGGCTGCTAAAGGCCGTTCTGAGACTTGGACCGAAGGCGAAGTCGCGCGTGTTGCAAAGCGCGCGTGGCGGATGGGTTACTACGGCTTGGCCGCGGTCATTGCCGTCGCTTGGGATACGCAACTAAGCCCTGGCGACGTTCGTGCACTGCGGGCCTCCCAGATGGCCAGCGGCTTGCTTGGCGAAGCGTTTTTCACTGAGCGCGGAAAGACCGGCGTACCCGTCGGCGGCATGCTCAGCGTCCGCTCTATGACCGTGCTCGCGCGCTATCTCGACAAGCTCGGCGTGGATCTGCATGGCGACGCCTACATCTTCCGCAACCGATCCGGGCAACCGTACACCAAGGACACGCTTGGCGATGATTTCCGCGACGTGCGCGCGGCAGAGTTCGGGCCGCTGGAACGGCGCACCATCGGACACGATTTCCGGCGCACTGGCGCGGTGGAAGCGATCGCAGGCGATGCAACACCGGCCGCGCTGGCTCATGCGATGGGCAACACGCTGTCAGCGCTTCCAATGCGCTGTTTGCTACCTACGTGCCCGGTTAACCGCACCTCGTTGGATGCGGTCATTGCCGCGCGTCGCATCGGTCGTCGCCGGCTTCGAGAGAACAAATGACGCGCAAAAGTTGGAACACGCCGGGCCGGAAAGTTGGAACGGCGACAACGACGTCTTCTAAGTCATTGAGAAATGGCGGGAGCGACGGGACTCGAACCCGCGGCCTCCGGCGTGACAGGCCGGCGCTCTAACCAACTGAGCTACGCCCCCGAGGGGTCCGCCGGACTTAAAGCCCGCCCTGTGCCAAGTCAAGAAGTGGCTGATTGCCAGCAAAAGGGCGCGAGGCGGGCTGACATCTGCCTTATTTACGGGCTTTTTCTTGTTCGCGATTTAAGAAACCCCCGATTTTTCGCTAGGAATCGATGGTACTGGGTAGCCGAATCGCTTAAAACCCGCGTCGTAGGCCAGTTTCTTGAGCTCATCTGAGGAGGACCCCACTGATGGCAACCAAACCCGCAACAGCGGCAACCGTCACCACCAAGCATCTCGCGGCGAAGCTCGCTGAAGACCATGAGATGTCGAAGAAGCAGACCGAGGCGATCCTCGGCGATCTCGTCAACCTGATCACCAGACACCTGAAGAAAGGCGACCGTATCCGTATCGGTGGCCTCGGCATCCTGGTCGTGCGGAAGCGCGCCGCCCGCATGGGTCGCAATCCGGCCACCGGCGAAGCCATCCAGATCAAGGCCAGCAAGAAGGTGGCCTTCCGCGCGGCCAAGGACCTGAAGGAAGCCGTCTAGTCACAGTCACAACGCCCTGTGGGCCTCGCGGCATACGCGGGACCCACAGGTAGCGACATCCGCGGCTAAAGGCGGTCGAAGAACCCACCGCCTAAGACATCTGCTTTGAGCCTACGCGGTACCAGGTCTGCGCACCGTGTAGGTTCACATGTCCCCGCTTGGCATATCAAAGCCACGCGTCGGGGTTTTGGCTCCAATGAAGAGCCTGATTAAAAAATGGTGGGCGGTGACGGACTCGAACCGCCGACATCCTGCGTGTAAAGCAGGCGCTCTACCAACTGAGCTAACCGCCCGGCTTTCCCTTTATCGCCTCGTCTCGGCGCAAGGCAAGTTACCCGGCGGCCGAAGCCCGTAAGCCGAGTAAAAAAACGCCCCCGCATCGGGGTGCGGGGGCGTCAGCACCACGGTACTAGCAGACTACCGGTTCACCGCCTCTTTCAGTCCTTTGCCGGCCGAAAAACGAGGACGCTTCGCGGCCTTGATCTTAACGGGAGTGCCGGTGCGCGGATCGCGACCCTCGCGCGCTGCACGCTTGACCACGCGGAAATTACCAAAGCCCATGATTTTGACTTCGCCGCCCCTCTTCAAAGTTGAAGTTATGGCATCGAAAGTCGCCTCTACCGCCGTCGCCGCGGCGGTCTTTGTCATCTGAGCCTTGCCGGCCACCGCAGCGATAAGTTCATTCTTGGTCATCGACCATTCCTTTCCTGCGCTGCCTCGAATCAACGGCATTCCGGCCGTTGCGGGCGAAGGGTTTGCCGAAAACGCTTGCTTTGCAAGTGATTCGTGCGACTCCGGCTGGGAAAGCGCCGAATCTGTTCTGCCAAATGACCCGCTTGCGCAAGCGAGGCGCGGGCCAGAAAGGATTTGACAATAGAGCTGAAATGTCGGATATTTCTGTAATGACAGAAATTACAGAAAAGAAGAAACCCCTTTCCCATTCGACGGAGCGCTTCGTCCTGCAATGGGGCGATATGGGCCATTACTGGGGCGTCAACCGCTCCGTCAGCCAGATCCACGCCCTTCTCTATCTGTCCAGCCGCCCGATGACGGCAGATGACATTGCGGCATACCTCGGGATGGCACGTTCCAACGTGTCCAATTCGATCAAGGAGCTCCTGAGCTGGAATCTCATTCGTCGCGTGCCGACGCGGAACGACCGGCGCGACCATTTCGAAGCTGAAACGGACCTGTGGGAAATCTTCATGCGGATCGCCGCCGGCCGCAAGGAACGTGAGATCGACCCGGCACAGGCCGCCCTGCGGGCCTGCACAGCCGAAGCCGAACGCGATCCCGATATCGACCCGGTCGCCAAGCAGCGGCTGCAGGAAATGCTCTCGTTCGTGGAAATGCTGGACCGTTGGTACGCGCAAATGCTCGCGGTTCCGAAAGCCAAGCTGGCGACGGCCATTCGTTTGGGCAGCCGCATTTTCAACTTGTTTCCGGCGGGGCGGAAAAGGTAGCCGCCGGAATGCCAGGGGTGTACGCGATGACGGCAAAGACACTCGCCAAACCGGTTCGTAATTTCCCCGTCCCTGAACCCGTCGTCGATCACAGCGACATCGAAGATCTCCGTTTTCGCGCGCTGCTCGGCGAAACTGAATGGGCTAAACTTCCAGTTCCGATCCGGCAACGCTTTTCCAAGCGTCTCGGCAACGGCAGCACCGTCGTATACGTCGGCCATGTCGTGGAAAACTGGATGAGCCGCAGCGGGTGGCTGCTGGCGCAGATAGCGCGGCTAATCGGAGGGCCGCTTCCCTTCTCCCGTGACGCGAACGTCGCCAGTGTCGTGACCGTGACGGAGGAGCCCGCCACCGGCGGGCAAATTTGGACGCGGCTCTACGCGCGCCGAATTAGTTTCCCTCAAGTCATCCATTCATCGAAACGGTTCGCGGGTCCAACGGGCCTCGAAGAGCATGTGGGCTGCGGTCTTGGGATGGCATTGCGCGTGAGTGTTGCCGATCGCGTCCTAATCTTTCGCAGCGACTATTACTTCATGACGTTACGCGGCTGGCAAATTGTTCTGCCGGGGTGGCTCTGCCCCGGTGCCCTCAGCGTCAGCCATGCCGAACTGGGCGACGGCCGCTTTCGCTTCACCCTTGAAATTTTGCATCCACGTTTCGGCTTGCTCCTGCGTCAGATCGCCGTGTTTCGGGAGGCTCAACCATGACCTCGACGTCGCTTTGGACCCTGGTTGCGATCCAGATCGCAATGGCTGCATTCGATACGATTTATCACCACGAGATGACGGAACGTCTGGCGTGGCGGCCGAAGCAGCGCCGCGAGCTGGCACTGCATGCTGCGCGCAGTCTGTTGTATGCCACCTTGTTCCTGACTCTCGGTTTCTTCGAACCGCACGGCTTATGGGCGATGCTTATTATTGTGGTGCTTTCGGTCGAGGTCGTCATCACATTGACGGATTTCGTGGAAGAGGACATGACGCGCAAGCTACCGGCAACCGAGCGTGTCACCCATACAGTATTGGCGCTGAATTATGGCGCGATCCTGGTCTTGCTGTTGCCCGTCCTGCTGGCATGGGCCGCGCTGCCGACTGCGATCAAGCCTGTGTTCTACGGCCTGCCGAGCGTGCTGGCCCCTATTGCTGCGCTCGGCGCAATCATCTTTGGCACGCGCGAGCTGGCAGCCTCGCTGCGTTCCTGCCGCCTCGGGCACGGCTGTGTGGATACGCTGGTCGATGCCCTCGCCGAACGGCAAGCGGTGCTGGTGACGGGCGCCACTGGATTCATCGGTACGCGGCTAGTCGAGGCGCTGACAGCGGCCGGCCACGACGTCACCGTACTCACACGCAACGCCAACAAAGCATCCACACTGCGCCCGCCGTTTCGGCTCGTCACCAGCCTTGAGCAGATTGCCACCGACGCCCGCATCGACGCCATCATCAACTTCGCTGGCGAGCCGATCGCAAATGGGCTTTGGACGCGCGCCAAACGGCGGCGGATCATTGATTCCCGGTTGCACATGACGGCAGACGTGATCGAGCTTATTTCCCAACTGGAACGTCCGCCCTCCGTGCTGGTCAATGCCTCGGCCGTGGGCTGGTACGGCCCCCAAAACGACGAGTGTCTGACTGAATCGTCCGAGGGCAAGCCATCGTTCGGCTACGACGTTTGCGAAGCCTGGGAAACCGCGGCACGTGCGGCTGAGCGTTTCGGCGTCCGCGTTGTGCTGTTGCGGATCGGGATCGTGCTGGGCACCGAAGACGGCATGTTGGGCCAGCTTCTCACGCCGTTCGAATACGGCTTTGGAGCTGCGATGGGCTCAGGCCGGCAATGGATTCCGTGGATCGCGCGCGACGATATGGTGCGGTTGATCGCGCATGTCATTGCTCATCCGGAGCTTTCCGGTCCGGTGAACGCAACCGCGCCCGAACCTGCTCAGAACATCGAATTCACCAAAGAACTCGGGCGCGTGCTGCATCGTCCGGCAGTTCTGCGAATTCCGGCCTGGCTTCTGCATTATGCAGCCGGCGATCTCGCCGATGAATTGCTGTTGGGAAGCAAGCGCGTACTTCCCGCGAAAGCCTTGGCGTCAGGTTTCACCTATCGCTACCCGACGCTGCGCGGGGCGTTGTCCGTCATCCTTGGAGCCAGGGAAGCCGAGGGCACTTCAGCACCGTCCGATTACGCGCACATGCCACTCTCGCATTCCCGCTAAAGAAACGGCGGCGTCGCCGACGCCGCCGCTTGCATTTTTAACCGGCTGCCGTCAGTGCGCAGTCAGGGCCGAACCATCATCCTCGGCCTTTTCCGCCGGTTTGGCGGCGGCAACCTCATCCCAGACGATAGGCTCGGGCTTGCGCACAAGTGCATGCGCCAGCACCTCGTCCATGCGCGACACCGGAATGATGTTCAGACCCGCCTTGATGCTGTCGTTGACGTCGACGAGATCCTTGGCATTCTCTTCCGGAATAAGCACGGTCTTGATGCCGCCGCGCTGGGCGGCAAGCAGCTTCTCTTTCAAACCGCCGATCGGCAGCACGCGGCCACGCAGCGTGATCTCGCCGGTCATCGCGACATCGCGGCCAACCGGTATCCCGGTCATCACCGACACGATGGCGGTGACCATGGCCACGCCGGCGGACGGACCATCCTTGGGCGTCGCACCTTCCGGCACGTGCACGTGGATATCGCGCTTGTCGAACAACGGCGGCTCGATGCCGAAATCGACCGCACGCGAGCGTACGTAGGACGCCGCCGCCGAGATCGATTCCTTCATCACGTCCCGCAGGTTGCCGGTCACGGTCATCTTGCCCTTGCCCGGCATCATCGCCGCTTCGACGGTAAGCAATTCGCCACCAACTTCTGTCCAGGCAAGGCCGGTCACTACGCCGATCTGGTCATTTTCCTCGACCTCGCCGTACCGGAACTTCGGCACACCAAGATACTCGCTGAGGTTTTTGTCCGTGACCTTCACCGACTTCTTCTTCGAGATCGTTAGTTCCTTCACCGCCTTGCGGATCAGGGTGGAGAGCTCGCGCTCGAGGTTACGCACCCCGGCTTCCCGCGTGTAACGGCGGATGAGCAAGAGCAGCGCTTCGTCTTCGATCGACCATTCCTTGAGGTCCAGGCCGTGCTTGGCGACCGCATGCGGAATGAGGTGCTTGCGCGCAATCTCGACCTTTTCATCCTCGGTGTAACCGGCGATGCGGATGATCTCCATGCGGTCCATCAAGGGCGGCGGGATGTTCAGCGTGTTCGCAGTGGTGATGAACATCACGTTCGACAGATCGTAATCCACCTCGAGATAGTGGTCGTTGAATGTGTGGTTCTGTTCCGGGTCGAGCACCTCTAACAAGGCCGACGAGGGATCGCCGCGGAAATCCGCGCCCATCTTGTCGACTTCGTCGAGCAGAAAGAGTGGATTCGACGACTTCGCCTTGCGCATCGACTGGATGATCTTGCCCGGCATCGAGCCGATATAGGTCCGACGGTGTCCGCGGATCTCGGCTTCGTCGCGCACGCCACCGAGCGAGACGCGAACGAATTCGCGGCCCGTGGCCTTGGCGATCGACTTGCCGAGCGAGGTCTTACCCACGCCGGGAGGCCCGACGAGGCAGAGGATCGGCCCGGTCAGCTTGTTTGCCCGCTGTTGCACGGCGAGATACTCAACGATGCGCTCCTTGACCTTCTCCAGGCCGAAGTGATCCTGGTCGAGCACGTCCTGCGCCAGCTTGAGGTCCTTCTTGACCTTGGTCTTCTTGTTCCATGGAATGGACAAGAGCCAATCAAGATAGTTGCGCACGACCGTGGCCTCTGCGGACATCGGCGACATCTGCCTGAGCTTCTTCAGCTCATGCATAGCCTTCTCGCGGGCCTCCTTGGACAGCTTAGTCTTCTTGATCTTGTCCTCAAGCTCGGTCAGCTCATCCTTGCCTTCCTCGTCGCCGAGTTCCTTCTGGATGGCCTTCATCTGCTCGTTGAGGTAGTACTCGCGCTGGGTCTTCTCCATCTGGCGCTTGACGCGCGTGCGGATGCGCTTCTCGACCTGCAGCACGGAGATTTCACTCTCCATGAGCCCGAGAACTTTTTCCAACCGTTCGGTAACTACCGGTGTCTCCAGGATCGCCTGCTTGTCGGCAATCTTCACCGCCAGATGCGAAGCAACCGTGTCGGCAAGCTTGGCGTAATCCTCGATCTGCTGAACGACGCCGACAACTTCGGGCGACACTTTCTTGTTGAGCTTCACATAGCCTTCGAACTCGGTGATCACGGAGCGCGCCATGGCTTCCGCCTCAACCGGATCGCCGATGGTATCTCCGATCACGACGGCATCAGCCTCGTAATAGTCGCTGCGGTCGGTGTACTTCGCCACCTTCGCTCGCTCAGCGCCCTCGACCAGCACCTTTACGGTGCCGTCGGGCAGCTTGAGCAATTGCAGCACGCTCGCGAGCGTTCCCACCTCGAAGATCGAGTCCGGAGCCGGATCGTCATCCGAGGCGTTCTTCTGCGTTGCCAGCAAAATGAAAGTGTCGGAACGCATCACCTCTTCGAGGGCGCGGATTGACTTTTCGCGACCGACGAAGAGCGGCACGATCATGTGCGGAAAAACGACGATGTCGCGCAAAGGCAATACCGGATAGGCTCGGGTCTCACCGGGAACGAGAGGTGCGCGCGGTTTTCCAGAAGGCGTAGTCATGTTGCCCGAAGTCCTGTTTGTTGTGCCCCTTAACCGTGGCCCGCAGGATGCGCGACCGCAGTCAAGTGCCGTTGTGCCGGGAGGGACACGGCAAGAAAGCCGTGCGCCGAGGGGGCGGGTACGAAACCCTGCCCGGAAGGGTCGATTACGCTGCTTCGTACGCTGACCATTAGGTGGAGACGGGGTAGCCCGGTGTCAAGCAACGCTGACTTTTCAAGTAAATAGCCCCCTGCTGCCGGGACTACTGTCACCCAAAGGTCGCCAATCGAGGCCCTCGGAGCGATTCTCGGGCAGCCTATCAGGCGCTTTGGCTACCCTCGCCGGTACGGTCCGCCCGGTCGGCGTAAATGTAGAGCGGTCGCGCGGTACCTTCGACCACTTCGCGGGAGATCACGACCTCCTCCACCCCTTCCAGGCTGGGCAGGTCGAACATGGTATCGAGCAGAATGCTCTCCATGATGGAGCGCAAGCCGCGAGCGCCGGTTTTGCGCTCGATCGCTTTGCGGGCGATGGCCCCCAACGCCTCTTCGGCAAGCGTCAGGTCCACACTCTCCATCTCAAACAGCCGCTGGTACTGTTTCACCAGCGCGTTCTTGGGCTGGGTGAGGATGAGCTTGAGCGACGGCTCGTCTAGGTCTTCCAATGTCGCCACAACCGGGAGACGGCCGACGAATTCGGGAATCAGACCGTATTTGAGCAGATCCTCCGGCTCGACCTCGCGGAAGATTTCACCCGCCTTCCGGTCCTCGGGAGCCAGCACCTTGGCGGAGAAGCCGATCGAGGTGGAACGGCCGCGCGCGGAGATGATCTTCTCCAGGCCGGCGAAAGCGCCGCCGCAGACGAAGAGAATGTTCGTGGTGTCGACCTGCAGGAATTCCTGCTGCGGATGCTTGCGCCCGCCCTGCGGCGGGACGGAGGCGATAGTGCCTTCCATGATCTTCAGCAAGGCCTGCTGCACGCCCTCGCCAGAAACGTCACGGGTGATCGATGGATTGTCGGATTTGCGTGAGATCTTGTCGATCTCATCGATATAGACGATGCCACGCTGCGCGCGCTCGACATTGTAGTCCGCGGCCTGCAGCAGCTTGAGGATGATGTTCTCGACGTCCTCGCCGACGTAGCCGGCTTCGGTCAGCGTCGTGGCATCGGCCATGGTGAAAGGCACGTCCAGGATGCGCGCCAACGTCTGCGCCAGCAGCGTCTTGCCGGAGCCAGTCGGACCGATCAGCAGGATATTGGATTTCGCCAACTCGACGTCGTTGTGCTTGGTCTGGTGGTTAAGTCGCTTGTAGTGATTGTGGACCGCGACCGAGAGCACCTTCTTGGCGTGGTCCTGCCCTATCACGTAATCGTCTAGAACTTTGCGTATTTCTTTCGGCGTCGGAATCCCATCACGCGACTTCACAAGCGAGGATTTGTTTTCCTCGCGGATGATGTCCATGCACAACTCGACGCATTCGTCGCAGATGAAGACAGTAGGACCGGCAATAAGCTTGCGCACCTCGTGCTGGCTCTTGCCGCAGAACGAGCAATAAAGCGTGTTCTTCGAATCCCCGCCGCCGACCTTGCTCATTCCGATCTCCGTCCTACCCGACCGGGGCTTGCGCCCCTTTGGCGCCGCGATCGGCCCCAAGCTAACGTACCGAAGCTAACGTATTCGTACCGAAACATGCTAAGGGTCCGATAATCAAGAATCTATTAACGATAATAGTCTCAAACTCTACGGACTTTTTCCCGCGTGGGGAACCCGCACGCCGCTCATCCCAGCCGCCGGACAATCAACCCGAATAAGACCGAATCAAGGTGAGGGTCTGCGGGCGGGGAGCGAAAACAGCTTACCGGACTAGCTCTTAGCCTGAAGTTCCTCCAGCCGCCTATCGATGACCTTGTCGACCAGGCCGAAATCGCGCGCCATTTCGGCTGTGAGGAAGTAGTCGCGTTCCAGGGCGTCCTCAATTTTTTTAAGGCTCTGGCCAGTATGTTTCACGTAAATTTCGTTCAGCCGCTTTTTCAGGTTCAGGATCTCCTGAGCGTGTAGCATGATATCAGTGGCCTGGCCTTGGAACCCGCCGGAAGGCTGGTGCACCATGATACGCGCATTGGGCAGCGCAAATCGCATGCCTGACCCGCCGGCAGTGAGCAGCAGCGAACCCATCGAGGCCGCCTGACCGATGCACAGGGTGGAAATCCCCGGGCGGATGAATTGCATCGTGTCGTAGATCGCAAGACCGGACGTCACCAACCCACCCGGCGAATTGATGTAAATCGAAAGTTCCTTTTTGGGATTTTCGGCTTCCAGAAAGAGCAGCTGCGCTACGACGAGGGTCGCCATCCCGTCCTCGATCGGGCCGGTGATGAAAATGATGCGCTCCTTCAGGAGGCGCGAATAGATATCGTAAGCGCGCTCGCCACGGTTGGTCTGTTCAACCACCATCGGAACAAGATAGTTCATGTAGGTATCAACGGGATCGCGCATTTCTCACCTGATCTAGGATGCCGTCATATAGGGTGCCGTCGAAGGATTGCCACGGCGTCTGGGGCATTCCGGCCGGCGGCCGGCACCACGTAAAATGGAATCACATCATATACGCCGCCGCGGCGGCGACCAACCGCCGCTCAGGGGTGGTGGTGATGGTGGTCATGGTCATGGTCATGGTCATGTCCGGCGTGGTCGTGGTGAGCATGGTCATGACCGCCCTCCTCCCCCGCCTCGTCCTTGTAGAGCTCCTCCCGTGACACCTTTTTCTCGGTGACACTGGCGAGCTCGATCAGAAAGTCGATGACCTTTTCTTCGAAAATCGGTGCGCGCAGCGTGGCGAGGGCCTGGGGATTGTCTCGGTAGTATTGCCAGACTTGCTGCTCGCGGCCGGGAAATTGCCGCGCGCTTTCCATCGCGGCCTTGGCGAGTTCTTCGTCGGTCACGTTGATTTTGTTTTTGTCGCCCACTTCCGCCAGCACGAGGCCGAGGCGCACGCGCCGCTCGGCGATGCCGCGGTAGTCGGCCTTTGCCGCTTCTTCGGTAGTGCCCTCATCGGCGAAAGTGCGGTTGCTGGCCTGCAGGTCCGACAGTACGGTTTTCCAAATCTGGTCGAATTCCTTGTCGATCAGCGTGGGAGGCGGCTCGAACTTGTGCATGGCGTCGAGCTGATCAAGCAACTCGCGCTTTATCCGACGCCGCGACACCGCACTGTGTTCCTTGGAAAGACGGTCCCGTACGGCGTTCTTCAGGTCGTCCAAGGATTTCATGCCGAGCGAGATGGCGAAGGCCTCGTCCATGGTTACTTCCTTCGGCGTCTCGATTGCCTTCACTTCCACGTCGAATTCCGCGGGCTGGCCCGCGAGCTTCTCGTTGCCGTAGTCCGCCGGGAAAGTGACGTTGAGCGTACGCTTGTCGCCGACGGCCATTCCCACGAGTTGGGAACTCAAAGCCGGGGATGAAGGTACCCGAGCCGATCTGCACGACGACGTCCTCGCCGGTGCCGCCCTGGAAGGGTTCGCCATTGACCTTGCCGACGAAGGAAATGGTTACGCGGTCGCCGTTGTCGGCCTTGCCGCCTTCCGGCTTCGCCGAATACGGGCGGTTGGCCTCAGCCACGCGTTTAAGTGCCTCCTCCACTTCGGCGTCGGTGATTTCAGCCGTCAGCCGCTCCAGCTTGAGCGTCTTGAAATCGCCGAGCTGGACCGGCGGCACCACCTCGAGCGCCACTTTATAGGAAAGGTCGGACTCGCCCTTGATGACCTTTTCGACCACGCCTTCGTCTTCTGACAGCGTCACCTTCGGCTCGGTGGCGAGTTTCAACCCGCGCTCCGTAATAAGCTGCGAGGTTGCCTCGTTTACCGCCGAATTAATCACCTCCAGCATGGTCCCCCGCCCATAAACCCGCTTGAGATGCTCGACCGGCACCTTGCCGGGACGAAAGCCGCGGATCTGCACGCGTTGCTTTAGCTCGCCGAGCCGGGCGTCAACCTTGGCGGCAAGATCGGCTTTCGGCAGCACGATCTGAAATTCGCGATGGAAATCTTCGGTCCTGGTTTCTGTTACTTGCATAGTCGAATCCACATCACTTTCTCATCGGGCCGAAGTCGCGGGGCATTCATCAGCAAAGCAGGCTAAGCGGCCCACTATCAGGTCGGCGTGGTGCGGGCGGAGGGACTCGAACCCCCACGACTTTCGCCACGGGAACCTAAATCCCGCGCGTCTACCAATTCCGCCACGCCCGCATGGGCATCGCACACGCGACGCTTAGGCAGGATGGCTTTGAGACGTATCCTAAAAGGGTCTCGCCGAGCAATCCCACAAGCGGCGCGGCTTATACCACGCCCATCAGCCGGCGCACTATTAAAATGCCGCCAAAAACCAAGTTCGCCAGGCTGAACAGGGGCAAGGACGCGCCTGCTTGCGCCGCGCCTTCCGCGTGCCCAAGCACGGTGCTAGTTATCGGCGGCGGTGCCTTCCGGGGTACTTTGCAAGGATAAAGCATGGTTCAGATCCCGCCCCGCTGCTTGTTCGCCGTTGCGTGCCTCGCCGGCTTCGGCCTCCTGCCGGTCCTGCAACCCGCCTCGGCGCAGGAAAACTTTTTCGCCGGCAAAACGATCCGCATCATCGTGGGTACCGGTTCCGGTGGCGGTTACGACGGCGCCGCGCGGCTGACCGCGCGCTACCTCGGCAAGTATATCCCCGGCAATCCTTCTTTCGTGGTCGAGAATATGCCCGGCGCCTCTGGCATCAAGGCGACCAATTTCCTTTACGAAGCCGCTCCGAAAGACGGCACCGTACTCGCCACCGTCAACAATTCGATGCCGGTTTATCAGGCGATCAGCCAGCCCGGGGTCCGGTTCAAAGCGGAAGAGCTCAACTGGATCGGGAGCCTATTGCAGACCGCGACCACGATTTCGATCTGGCATACGGCGGGGGTCAAGACGATCGATGAGGCCAAGCGCAAAGAAGTCATCATGGGCGCGACTGGCGCCGCCGGCACCAAGGCGGCCTATCCGCAGCTGCTCAACAATACCCTCGGCACGAAGTTTAAGATCGTCACCGGCTACGAAGGCGGCAACACGTTGCGTCTGGCGATGGAACGCGGCGAGGTGCAAGGCGACGGCAGTGCGCGCTGGTCGTCGTGGAAATCGACTAAGCCGGATTGGGTGAGGGACAACAAAGTCATCGCGCTGGTGCAGATCGGCCTGAAGAAGGACGACGACCTTCCCAACGTGCCGCTGCTCACCGAGCTCGCGCAGAACGAGGAGCAGCGCAAGATGTTTGAGTTCATCAGCCAGCCGATCGCCATGCAGCAGCCCTTTGTTGGGCCTCCCGGAATACCGGCCGATCGCGTCATTCTGCTGCGGCGCGCCTTTGACGCCATGACCCGCGACCCCGCCTTCCGCAAGGAAGTGGAACAGCTCGATCTCGAGCTCGACCCGGTTTCCGGTGAAGAGATGCAGAAAATCGTGCGCGCCATCGTCGAAACTCCATCCGACATCGTGCAGAAGGTCCAGGCCGCAACCGCCGTGAACAAGGATGGTCCTAAGGCGCCTGAAGCCGGCAAGGCGGGCGCCGGAGCAGAATAATGGGCACGCCCGGGTCCGAGGGCGGCGTTCAAGAAGACTTTTTCAAGAAACGAAACGGCTTTTAATTTTTGCAAAGCGCGCGGGTTGGCAGTATGCCTGCCCAGGACGTCTAAAACACCGGGACAACGATGGCCTCCTATTGGCAGACATTGCGCGAATACATCGAGGCGCTGGACAAGGCCGGCAAGCTTCAGCGGGTAACGACGCCGATCAATAAAGACACTGAACTTCATCCGCTGGTCCGCCTGCAATTCCGTGGTCTGCCGGAGAGCCAGCGCAAAGCCTTCCTGTTTGAAAACATCGTCGATAGCCGCGGCCAGAAGCACGACATTCCGGTCATCGTTGGGGCGCTCGCGGGCTCGGCGGAAATCTATGCCATGGGCATGCGTTGCGATCTCAAAGACATCGAGAAGGTGTGGAAAAACGCGTTGACCAACCAGATCACGCCGAAGGTGGTCGAGAAGGCCGGCTGCCAGGAAGTCGTGATTACCGGCGATGAGCTGAAAAAGCCCGGCGGCGGCCTCGGCCGGTTACCGATCCCGATCTCCACGCCCGGTTTCGACAACGCCCCCTACACCACCGCCGGCCACTGGATCACGAAAGATCCGGACACCGGCATGCACAACATGGGCAATTACCGCGGCCAGGTGAAAGCTGAAGACCGCATCGGCGTGCTCCTGGGCCGCCTCAACTGGGGCATGCGTTACCACATCGACAAATGGCGCGAGAAAGGCGCCTCGCACACCCCCGCCGCCATCGTGATCGGCGCGCCGCCGCATGTTACCTACGCTGCGGTGACGCGCATCCCCAACGACCAGTGCGAATATGACGTCGCCGGAGGCCTCATCGGCCAGCCGATCGAACTTGTGAAATGCGTAACGCAGGATCTGCTGGTGCCCGCTGACGCGGAGATTGTGATCGAGGGCAGCGTGCCCAACGATGTCGTCGAGATGGAAGGCGCCTTCGGCGAATTCCCCGGCTACATGGCGCAGCGCGACTACAGCTTCTTCATGGACGTGACTGCCATCACCATGCGCAAGAAGCCGATCTATCTCTCAATTCTGAGCCAAATGCCGCCGAGCGAAAGCTCGAAAATGCGCAATATCGGCCGCGCCGCGGCAGGCGTGCGTCTCCTCCGCACCGCCGGCCTCGATAACGTGGTGCAGGTGGAATACCTGGAATGCGCAGGCTCCAACGCCGTTGCCGTGGTGAAGTTGAAAAAGCCGGGTCCGGAAGACGGCAAGAAAGCGCTCAGAATCCTCGCTGAAAAGTTCATGGGCAAGATGCTGGTCGCGGTCGACGCGGACATCGACATCAAGGATGCCGAGAACATCCTCTGGGCCATCGCCTATCGCGCGCAGCCGTTCCGCGATGTGGAGGTTGTGGAGGCACCCACCTTCCCGCTCGATCCGGCGGCGGTGCCGCCGGACCAGACGCGCGGCCTAATGGGTGGCAAGCCGCCGCGCTCTACAGCGGTACTGATCGATGCCACCATGCCCTGGCCCTATCCGCCGCTCTCGTTGCCGAAGAAGCAATTCATGGACCGCGCCATCGAAATCTGGCGCGACTTGCAGCTGCCGCCGCTGAACCTGAAGCCGCCCTATTACGGCTATTCGCTGGGCCATTGGACCGAGGAAGAGGACCAGGAAGCGGAGCTGGCGACGCAGGGACGGCACTACGAAACCGGCGAGAAGCAAAAGGCCGCGCGCAAGCCCTTCGGCGCTGCTGACTAAATGATCTCGAACAGCCGCCGATAGACCGCGGGCAGCTGTTCCGGCAGGTCCTCGGATATCAGACCGGGGCCAAATTCCGCGGCCGCCTCGCCATGCAGCCAGACGGCGGCGGCGGCGGCTTCGAAGCCCGGCATGCCTTGCGCCAATAGCCCAGCGATCATCCCCGCCAACACGTCGCCGGCACCTGCGGTGGCCAGCCAAGGCGGTGCATTCGATGCGATCGCCAGGCGGCCGTCGGGGGCAGCAATCACCGTGTCCGGCCCCTTCAGAAGCAAGATCGCACCCGTGGCGTGAGCAGCTAGAACCGCTTTTTCAACTTTTACAGGAGCATGAGCTAGATCATCTAAATTGTTAAAAAGGCGCTGGAACTCGCCCTCATGGGGCGTGAGGACGGTGGCGCCGCCTTTTCGTCGGCCGATCGCTTTGGCGAGCGCTGAGGGATGTCCGGAGAAACTGGTAAGCGCGTCCGCGTCAAGGACAACTCCGCCCTCACCGTTCAGCGCGGCGCGGACCTTGGCTTGCATGACGGCACCGACGCCGCCGCCAGGCCCGAGCACCACCGCATTGAGACGCTGATCTTTCAAAAATGTTGCCAGCGCAGGCGCACCGTCCACCTGGCGAACCATCACGGCCAGGCTGGCCGCAGCATTGACCGCAAGCGCATTGCGCGGCGACGCGATGGTTACCAGTCCCGCCCCTGCCCGCAATGCCCCGCGCGCGGCCAATCGCGCCGCACCGGTATGCGAAAGGCCGCCAGAGACGATGACCGCATGGCCGCGGTCGTATTTGTGACCGTCCTCGCGCGGCCGCGGAAAATGCGGGATCCAGAG
>CAVVSK010000016.1:0-396615 GCA_963750965.1 uncultured Alphaproteobacteria bacterium | reverse complement strand
TGCGGCTAACACGCCAGTTCAAACCGCGCCGTGCTGCCTTTAGTAAACGCTAACACCTGTGGGTGCCAAGCCGCGCGTTGGAAATCATTTTCCGCAACCCAGTCCTCCGCGCGCACTGATTTCAAAGTTACTCCATGGACCCGATCCATCAATGCCATAACTCGCTTGCAAGGGTCCAATTTAACTGCGGTATAAATCCAGCCGACCGGATTTATTTCTGCTGCAAGGGCCTCTCGACCCGTCGCTACAGCAACGAATGGCGTCGCACCTCTCCCACAGAAAGGATCAAGGACGCGCCCTTTCGCTGGACAAAAGTCGCTCACAACGCGGCGAACGAATTCGACAGGAAACATTGCGTAGTAAGGACCGAAACCACACCATCTGCCTTCTGTCGTTGAAGGTGTCCAAGCCGTTTGCTCCAGCCTGCTCATTCTCGGTCACTTCTGCTGGAATAGGCCAGCGAGGATTTCTGTTCCTCGCTTTAAAGGGATCGCAGCATGTGCATCAGCCCGGACGAACGGCATGAATCCGTCTTGGTAGAGGTAGGTCGACAGGTGATCAAGAATATTGAGGGCATCTGATAGTCGCGGAAATGCCTCTAAGCTGACATTATGAAAATCGGCTCCTGCGTCATTAACAATAGCCGCATTCAATACGGCGTGAGCTGAATTTTTGGTCTTGTAAAAAATTTTTCGTCCAAAATAAGTGTCGATGCCCGAAGGCTTAGCGTCTTCCGGCCGAAATACAATATTCCGGTTTACGTACCGCGCGTCGGGAGCAATGACGGTACCGGGTTCGAACTTTGACCTCGGACCTTTGTCGGCTGTCCAATCGATACTGTAAAATGCGTAACATACTGGCCCGTTTTCTCCACTCCAACTACAAGGACGTCGCATCCATTGCGCTGTCGCGCTTTTGCGCTAATTTTCTGAATTTCTCGCTGAACATATGGAGGTATCCATGCTGGTTGACCAAAAACTCCTAAGGGGCCGTCCAAAACGAAGGTGCAATCTTTTAGATAATGTATGCGGTCGTCACGCTCGAAAATTCGAAGAATGTTCACGAGAGAAAGCACCTCGAGAACATGCCGGACATCTCCGTGAACTTCGCCGTTTGAGCCTAGCTCATTGAAACGTTCATGAAATCGAAAGGCGTCAGTCTCGAAAAGCTGTTCGCCCTTCTCGCAAGGGCATTTGTACTCGCGAAGGCCAGTCAGATAATCCTTTTGGCAGCCGTCGATTGGACATCTTATCTTTGCAGAGCGTCCGAAAGTTATCTCTCTTAGAGTATCCAGCAAATTTTCGTGTGAGTTATCGAGGAAACCAGAAAGCGTGTCGAAAACAATTTTTCGAAAGAACCGCACCGACGTATCAGTCTCGATGCCATCACGAACGATGTTTGCGCCTGGTAGTACCGCATCCAGCGTGTGTGCGCGGTCCATCTCATTGAAAATCCGCGGTGATGGAATCTCCTCAGGCATTATCTTAGCAAGCCTAGACACGTCTATAAAAACAACTGAAAGCATAACGAGGCTGGCTTCCGCGCCGGGGAAGCCGTTCCGAACTTTGTGAGTGATGTTTGAGCCGTCGATAGCGATAATGCGCTGCGGTAGCCAATCGTCTCGTGGTACATTCATTAAGGGTGGCGGGTCTTTTTTGTAGTTGTCGCCTCTTACGGCAATTATTCCCTCAAAATCCCGCAGAGCAGCACTCTTTTGTAGAGCTAAAAGACTTTCGCCGGTGGCAATTTCGTTCTCGAAAGGCATCAGCGTATGCTGAATCGCGAAACTTGCACGGGCACAATATAGGGATTGCTAAGTGTGCGCATTCTTAAAAAGCCTGGATCTGGTACTTGAAGGATCGACTGAACGAAATCTTCAAAATCGTAATATTTGCGGAGCTCCCTCGTTTCGTCGGCGTTGTTCAGATGCGCAACAAACCAATTATCTGTGTTTTTCATTATGTTGGATTGAATAGAGGACGGTTCCTGCGTGGCATAAACCAGGCCGATCCGATACTTCGAGCCTTCCTTCGCAACTCGGGACCAAATATTGGATACGTCGAGTGCGGAATTTGCCGGTAACAGATTGTGCGCCTCCTCCGCGTAAATCAACACATCCGGAGGCGGCAGGATGTTGCCGTCTGGACCTCTTTCAGGCGAAATAAATGATTTTTTTTGTCGATTGAAAACAGACCACATTATTCGTTCGGATGCTTGTTTATTCTGATCAGGGTCGCCTAGAGATTGGTCAAATATCACGAGTTTGCCTGCAAGAAGATCGTTGACAACGTTTTGCGCGAAATCGCCCTTAATGTCCGGGCTATGGCTTTGGCCGACAGGCACGATGGCTCGAACACCATTAGGATACGCAAAAATTTCGAGGATATTAATCAGGCTTGGATCGGCCCAGCTCCGGCCATCATGAGTGTTCATGTAATTCGTGTTGAAGGCCTGAAAACCAGAACCTTTGTCCTCCATAAAGCGCCGCAGGCCGTGCATTGCTCGAATCGCTTCAGACCACGTTCCATTTTCCTTGCTCAAAATCGCGGCGGTTTCTCGGTACGCAGCAAGATCATTCCCATCGCTAGTTGCTGAATTTTGCATTGCCTCTCGTAACGGCTTTCCAAAAAGCCCTTTGAATCGCGGGTTCAGAAGACCTTGGGGAGGCGCAAAGTTTGCGGCTGCAAGCGCAGAACGGTAGGCCAAAATTAGACGCTCATAACGACAAGCAGCGCTTGCATCCCAGTCTTTGGGAGGTTCAAGTGAAGTTGTCTGAAAGCTTTTGATGTACTTGTCCCCATACTCACTGAGTTCTGCATCAACTAGAGTTTTTCCGACGTACAGTGTCTCAAGAGCCGCAACGACACGATCTTTGTCCGACCAGATGGAAAGATTCTCGCCAAAAAAGTTGAGTTTTACGATCTTCCGATTGGGATCATTAGGATGCGGCCAGAGTCCATACGTCACCACATCGTCAGCTTTTGCGTTCTTGGTGTGTTGTCCAACATTTTTCAAACAAGTCGGATTCTCTGTGCCGCCATCTTGCGTGTTCTCGTTCGCGTATTCTCCGTTCACATCGAAAATTAGCTGTCCTATCCTTCCCTTCTCAGCATGTTGCTCTCGAATCCGGAACACGCTCGATGCAATTACTTTTGTCGTATTCGATTTGCCGGTCCGAGACATGCCAAATAGCGCCGTTCGGCGCGCAACCAGATCAGTAGGATCAAGATTTACCGCAACGCTTTCGCCATCTGGATCAATGACTCGCTCAGAAGAGGCATAGCGGACTCGGCCAACTGACACCCGTTTTCCTGCAAGCGGATGAGCATCATCGGTCGTCGCCCTCGCGAAGTTAACTATTTGCAGAAGACGCGCGCCAACAGGCTTGTAGATTTTCATTCCTCTTCCCGAATAAAAATTTGAGATGTCTGCGCCAAATATGAGACGCCAGTCCTTCGGCTTCCCTTCCCGCATGCGATAAGTACCCAATACACGGCAACGCACTCCGGCATACCGGAGCTGGTGCAACGTAAACTGATCCGTTTTTCCTTCCGCATCCCAAACTTCATCGAGCGTCGCAACACGCTGGCCCGCCAAAAAGCGATTCAGGTCCGTCTCGGCTGCATTTGGAAGACGACTTTGCCCGGTCACACGAAGCAACAACAATCCGGTGTCTTCGTCGGCTGGTGGAGCCGCTGAGTCAGGAGCCAGCCGCGTCGCTAAAAGAAAACTCCCAGCGGCAATCCTCCGACACGCTGACGCAAGTGATCATGTACAAGCACTTCGCACTCGGCTTAGTCGATTTTCAAAAGATCACCGACTAAGTCGTCCGACCTAATCAAAGAGGTCAGTTTCTTTGATGCTGATGCCCCAGCTTCAGCATCAAACGTGGCAATCTCTGCGGCTAAAGCGCCGCTCGTTTCTGCCATAGCGTCTCCCCGCGATTCTTCATTATTGTTCACGTGTCTCTGCCCTGCACAGTGTACGTGTCTCCCTCTTGACCGCAACGGCGAACAAGAATCCTAGAGAACTTGTATTGATGGTTCTTTCGTACTGGCCAATTAGGTCTTTTGTCATGCAGCGATCAGCGCCTCTTCCCCTTCGGCACCCTGCCCGGCCACTTGACGATGTGATCCTCCAGTTCGCTGTCGGGGATTTGCTCCTCGGAGAATCGCACGCGCCCGCGCACCGAGACGCCGGCGGCGTGCACCGTCTCCGGATCGCCCGACACCAGAGGATGCCACCAGTAGAGATCGCGCCCCTCGGCGACGAGCTTGTAGCCGCAGGTCGGCGGCAGCCAGCTGATCTCGCGCACATTCTCCGGCGTCAGCCGCACGCAATCCTCCACCTGGGCGCTGCGGTTTTCATAGTCGCGGCAGCGGCAGGCCTGCCCGTCCAGCAGGCGGCAGCCGACATGGGTGAAGTGGATCTCGCCGGTGTCGTCGTCCTCCAGCTTCGACAGGCAGCAGCGGCCGCAGCCGTCGCACAGGCTTTCCCATTCGGAATCCGTCATCTGTTCCAATGACTTGGTTTTCCAGAAGGGCGGGTCGGCGGTGGTCATGGGCGCCTTGTAGGCTTATCCGCGGTTCCAATACACCCCCGTGAGCGCTTTCTGCCAACGGCAGCAAGCTCGCCGCTATCCCAACCCTCCCCCGCGTAAGTCGGGCCTGCCCGACTTCGCACTATACGTGCGGAACCCGGGCAAGCCCGGGGTCCGGGATCGACGCCGCAGGCGGTCGGGGGGAGTGGAACGATGGCCGCCGCCGCTACCAACCCGCCCTTCAAGGGGGAGGGGTCAGAGAAACGGCCTGGAACCGATACTTCACCCTAAGGCTTTGCCGCATTGGCCCCAAAGCCCGGGATCGGCTAGAACAAGCGGCAGAATCCGGTGCGGCGGCGCCTTAGGGCCGCCGACTTTATGGGCCCTCATCCGGCCAGCCAAAGAGACGCCCTTGTCCGACCAATTTCCCAAGCCTGACGACTGGAAGCCGAAGGTCGGCAAGCACCTGCTCGACATCGACGCCCGCGTCGACAGCTTCATCTTCCAGGCCGCCAGGTCTCTGCGCGAGGCCTATGAGCGCTTCTCCACCTTCATGGACCGCTTCCATGTCGCCGGCTGGAAGCGCGGCCTGGTGGAGCTGACCTCGGAAGGCGCGACGCTCGGCACCGTCGGCCTTGTGCTGATGCTCACCCTCGCCTTGCCCGCCTTCCAGGAAACCGCCGACGACGACTGGCTGAAGAAGTCCGAGCTCGCGATGAGCGTCCTCGACCGCTACGGCAACGAGGTCGGCTCGCGCGGCATCAAGCACAATGACTCCGTCCCGCTCGACCAATTCCCCG
Organism: uncultured Alphaproteobacteria bacterium; assembly: GCA_963750965.1. GTDB lineage: Bacteria > Pseudomonadota > Alphaproteobacteria > Rhizobiales > Xanthobacteraceae > CANKHA01. The sequence continues at coordinate 391,275 of CAVVSK010000016.1, read as the reverse complement.
ATCACCTGGTCAAGGCGGTGCTCGCCACCGAGGACCGGCGCTTCTACGAGCATTTCGGCATCGACATCCCCGGCACCTTGCGCGCCGTGCTGATCAATGCGCGCGCCGGCGGCGTGGTGCAGGGCGGCTCCTCGCTCAGCCAGCAGCTCGCCAAGAACCTGTTTCTCAACAACGAGCGCACCATCGAGCGCAAGGTGAAGGAAGCCTTCCTCGCCATCTGGCTGGAGACGCGGCTGACCAAGAACGAGATTTTGAAACTCTATCTCGACCGCGCCTATATGGGCGGCGGCGCCTTCGGCGTCGACGCGGCCGCGCAGTATTACTTCAACAAATCCGCGCGCGACGTGAACCTCGCCGAGGCCGCCATGCTGGCCGGGCTGTTCAAGGCGCCGACCCGCTTCGCCCCGCACGTCAACCTTCCCGCCGCGCGTTCCAGAGCCAATATCGTGCTCGACAACCTGGTCGAGGCCGGCTTCATGACCGAGGGCCAGGTGTTCGGCGCCCGCCGCAGTCCGGCGAGCGCGGTCGACCGCAGAGACGAGCACTCGCCGAATTATTATCTCGACTGGGCTTATGAAGAGATGCGCAAGCTGGTCGAGACTTTCCCGAAGTCGATGACCGAGCGCGTCTTCATCGTGCGCACCGCGCTTGACGTCAATCTGCAGCGCGAGGCGGAAAACGCCATCGAGAATGCGCTGCGCCAGCACGGCAAGGAATACGGCGCCTCGCAGGCCGGCGCCGTGATCATGGAAATCGACGGCGCGGTGCGCGCCATGGTCGGCGGGCGTGATTACGGCGTCAGCCAGTTCAACCGCACCACCGACGCGCTGCGCCAGCCGGGCTCCTCGTTCAAGCCTTATGTCTATGCCGCCGCGCTGATGAGCGGAAAATTCAACCCGACCTCGAAGGTGGTGGATTCGCCGGTCTGCATCGGCAACTGGTGCCCGCATAATTACAGCAACAGCTATTCCGGAGCGATGTCGCTCACCTCGGCGCTCACGCGCTCGATCAATACCATCGCGGTGAAACTCTCGATCGCCGTTGGCGACGGCAATCCGAAGGCCGGGCGGCAGAAGATCGTCAGGCTCGCCAAGGCGATGGGCCTGCGCACGCCGCTGCCCGACTCCACCTCGCTGCCGATCGGCGCCGCCGAGGTCACGATCCTCGATCACGTCGGCGCCTATGCCACCTTCCCCAATCTCGGCAAGGCGGTCACCCCGCATGCCATCCTGGAAGTGCGCAACGGCAACGGCGAGGTGATCTGGCGCTTCGACCGCGACGGGCCCAAGCCGCGGCAGGTGATGCCGGAACAGGTCGCCCGCGACATGAACTTCATGATGAACAAGGTGGTGGAGGAAGGCACCGGCAAGCGTGCGCTGCTCGACGGCGTCAAGGTCGCCGGCAAGACCGGCACCACCAACGCTTTCCGCGATGCCTGGTTCGTGGCCTATACCGGCAATTACGTCGGCGGCATCTGGATGGGCAATGATGATTACCAGTCCACCAAGAAAATGACCGGCGGCACTTTGCCGGCGCAGACCTGGGGCCAGATCATGGCCTATGCGCATCAGGGCATCGAATTAAAGCCGCTGATCGGCGCAGCGCCAACCCCGCCGCCGCCACGGTCGCAGGCCATGGTCGCCGCCGCGCCCGCCCCTGCGGCGCCGCGGCCGACGCTGCTGAGCAAGAATGCAGCCGACATCCTGGTGCGGATCGAGCGCATGATGGACGCTGCGCGCAACGCGATGCCGCCGAGCAGCCTTTCCGCGATCGGCGGCCCGGTCGCGCCCGCCGCGCAAAATCCCGGCTCCTTCGCCGCCGCCGCCCCGCGCGCACCCGGCGCCGCCGTGCAGGGCAATTGATTCTTCCTGTCCTTTCGCGTCTTTCATTCTTGCTCGCCATCTGGGTCTGAACGGTGCGGTTTTTCTTCGGAACTCTATTTGCTTTCGCCGTCGCCGCAGCCGTCGGCCTCGGCGCCACCTGGCTGTCGCTGTCGCGCGGCTCAGCCTTCGGCGCGGTTTCCATCGGGGCCTGGACCGCTTGGCCGCGCACCGGAACGGTTGGCATCGATCCTTATGCGCGCGCGATGATCGCGCGCTCCGGCGAATTGCCGATCGGCGTCGGTGACGGCGTCGCCTTTTATGCCCAGGCGGACGACCAGGGAAAAACTTTCGACGGGCGCTGCGAAGTCGATATCAGCGGCATCACGCCCACCGCCCGCTTCTGGACGCTCACGCTGTATGACCCGGACGGAAAGCTGATCGCTAATTCGATCAACCGCCACGGCTTCACCAGCCAGGAAATCATCCGCAGCAGCGACGGCAGCTTCACCATCCGCGTCGGCGCGCGCGCACGCTATGGCAACTGGCTGCCGACCGGCGGCGTGGAGCGTTACATCCTGGTGCTGCGCCTCTATGACACGCCGGTGGGCGTGGCCACGCGCGCCGGGCGCGAAGCGCCGATGCCCGCGATCACCGCGAGGGACTGCGCATGACGCGGTGGCTGCTATGGCTGTTGGGCGGCGTTCTTCTCGGCGGCATCGTGCATCTGGCCACCGTGCTCTGGCTGCCGCGCACGGCGACCCAGGACGCCTATTCCCGGCTGGTTCCGGTGACCCCGGTCAATGCGGTGACCACGCTGCCGGAGCCTTCCCCCGACAAGATGCTCCTGCCCTATTTGGATCCCGCCTTCGCGACCGCGGTCTGCCGTTACGATCTTTCGCAAGGTCCGCTGCAGCTCTCGCTCAATGTCAGCCAGGCCTATACTTCGGTGTCCTTCTATACCCGCTACGGCCGCGCTTATTACGCCATCAACGACCGCGCCGCCGGCCGGCGCATGATCGAGCTCGAGCTGATGACCGAGCAGCAGCACAACGAAATGCCGGAAGAGGAAGACGTGACGGCAGCCGACCGGCTGATCGTGGAATCGCCGACGGTGACCGGCATCATCGTGATGAAGGCCTTGGCGCCGGAGCCCGGCTTGATGCCGATGGCGCGCGATGCGCTGGCCACCGGCCGCTGCCGCCCACAGTCCTAGCGCCTGCGGATTTGGCTCACCGCAGGTAGCGGCACTTTGAAAGCCCCCGCTTCAGGCGCGGGAAGCCGGTCGCTTGCGTCGGCGTATGCTCGGACGAGAGTTGCGCAGCTCGGTTGCTGTCTCCGCTTCGCGCTCGATCCGCACCACCGGAAGAATGATGACACTCGCAGCTTCACCCGGCGCTGTCGCGGTCCGAGCGTTACGCCAAACATCAGGGAACCTGATGACCAGTCCCATATGGCTTCTCCCCCAACCCCCGCAGCCTTGGCGCTGGCAATTCAGCGGGCCGCAGGACATTAAGAAGCCGGGATGGTTAATGCTCCTTTAATCGGATCGGTCGAAAGCGGGAATTATCGGACGATGTTGTCGAGGAAGTGCCGGCCGGTGCGATCTTCCACTTCCACGATCCATACGTCCGGATCGAAGCGGATCTGGCGCGTGAGATAGGATTCCGCATCCGCTTCAGGCACGGGCTGCGCCGGCAGGCCAGGACTAAAGGCGCGATCCCCCGGATGCGAATCCTCGAACGCGGTCTGCGGCGCCGGGCCGTAAATTTCGGCGGAGCCGTCGAGGCGGTTGAGCTTGATGAAAATCGCCCCCGCTTCCTCTGCGCCGCGCCGGCGCACCGCGGCGAAAGCCCCCTCCGCCTCGCAGCGGCGGATATAGGCGGCAACCCAAATCCCGGATTTCAGGCGCATCGGCGAGATATGCCGTTATCCCGCCCGGCAGGCAACCGCGCGCGATCTGCGCCCGCTAGAGCGGCCCGCCCTTCATGGCCGAGAGTTCACGCGTCAACCGCTCCGATATCTGGCCGGTGACCGGCAGCCTGCGCTCGCGCTCGAATTTCTCGATCGCCGCTCTGGTCTCCGGACCAACGGTGCCGGTCGGCTTGATCTGGCCATAACCGAATTCCGCGAGCGCCCGCTGCACGGCGGCCGTGCGGTTCGACGGTTCGAGCAATTCAGCGATGGGATCGGCACGGTTGTCGCCGCGTGGCGCGGCGGCGGTTTTCACCGGCGCAGCCGGCAGCGTCGCCGCGGGTAGACGCGCGCTCGCCTGCGGTTTGGGCGGCGGCATGGGAATGCTGCCGGTCGTCCGCGCGGCAGGTTGCCCCACTTCAGTAAAGATCGGCGCCGGATGCCGGCCGCTTTGCAGGAAGAGCGCATTGACGAGGATAAATCCCACCCCCGCCACCGCCAGGCCGAGGCACACGGCATCCTGCGGCCGCCGCGGCAGCCAGTTGCGCAAAAATCTGCGCAGCGGCGCGTCATCGTCCATAACATCTCTGCGCGAGGAAGCGCGGTAAGTCGTGCTACGCAATTTTTTTCACCCGAGGATTAGCTGCGATTGGTTCGATAAGAGCTGGCGAAACGACGCGGGGCGGCTCGGACTTCTGCACGCGCTCGCCGTCGACCGGCAGACGCACGATCACGCGCGTGCCTTTGCCGACACGGCTGCGGATATCGATGTCGCCGCCATGCAGTTTCACCAAGCCTTTGACAATGGAGAGACCGAGCCCGGTGCCTTCGTGCCGCCGTTCGTAGCAAGCTCCGGCCTGGAAGAAGGGCTCGCCGACGCGCGGCAGATCCACCTCAGCAATGCCGGCCCCGGTATCTGCCACTTCGAACATGACGAACGCGCCTTCACGGGCCGCTTTGATATTGATGCGGCCGCCACGCTCGGTAAATTTGATGGCGTTGGAGAGCAGGTTCAGCAGGATCTGATTCACCGCGCGCTTATCGGCGAGTATTTCGGGCATGTCCGGCTCGATCTGCCGCTCCAGCGCAATGCCAGCCTGACTCGCCTTCAACGCCATCAGGTCGCAACAGTTGGCAACGGCCTGCGCCGGCGCAAAGGTGTCGCGGGTGATCTCGAAAATTCCGGCCTCGATCTTTGACATGTCCAGAATTTCGTTGACGATCGAAAGCAGGTGACGTCCGGACTCGTTGATCAGTTGCGCATATTCCTCCCGGCGCGCGGTATCGAGTGCCACCGGCGCTTCCTTCGACAGCAGTTCAGAAAAGCCTATGATGACATTGAGCGGCGTACGCAACTCGTGGCTCATCGTGGCGACGAAGCGCGACTTAGCGGCGCTGACGCGCTCAGCTTCCGCGCGCGCCTCCGCCAAAACCTGCTCCTGCGCCTTGCGCTCGCTGATGTCGCGCAGCACCGCAACAACATCGCGCCGCTCGTCAATTGTCTCGGTCGCTGCCGCGCCAATCGGGCGGCAGCGCATCTCGATCCAGAGGAACTGGATTTCACTTGGCCGGGCGCCTTCCGGCGTGCTGCGCCGCACCCGGAATTCAACCGTTGTAATCGTCCCGTCGGCTGCAGCACTCGCCAGCGCCGTCAGGTAGGCCGGCCGATCGGCCACATGCACCCGATCGAACAGGCCATGGCCCAGCAGGTCGCGTATTTTGGCGCCGAGCAGCGGCTCGGCTGCGGGCGAGATCGATAGTACTGCGCCGTTGCGGCCGTGCCGGGTAATGACATCGGTCATGTGGCGGACGAGCCACTGATAACCCTCATCTTCGGTATAGCGGAGCCAAAAGCTGGTGCGCGCGAGCGCTTCACCGCCAAGCGCGACACCGGTGGCATAGAGAGCGGCGGATATGATGCCCAAAGCAGGCAGCATCGAAATATCCGACAGGTTGGCGTCGGGCAGCAGTTTGGTGATGCCGAAGGCGAATAAAAAAACGGTGGCGCCGAGCGTAAAAACTGCCGCTGCCGCAACCACGCGGCGGGAAGCAGATAGCGCTGCCTCGAGCGGCACGATCACCAGCCAGACCGCTGCGAAGGAAGCAAGCCCACCGCTATTGAAAGCCACTGCCGTCACCAGGCCGGTGAGCGCGAGCGAGGACAGCATATGCGCGCCCTCGTAATGGCCGGTGCGCGAAAGGAAATAGGCGACCAAAATCGGCGCGACCAGCCAGGCGACGATCACGATCTCGATCGCGCTCGGGATTCCCCGCAGGGTGAGATAAATAGGAAACGCGGCCAGCGCCGCGAAGCTGCCGAGCAGGCGCGGCGCAATGAAGGCGCGGTGCCGCGCCGCCGCCAAGGCGTCCTGGCGCGCCGTCGGATGCACCAAAGCATCGATGTAATCGCGTACGGGCGCGAGGATGTTCACAATTCCAGGCACGCCTGTGGACCAGACGCGCTCCCTTTAGTCACGCGGGATCGTGTCAGAGGCCACTTAAATCAAAGCTAAAAGCTCGCTGCCGGGGCACCGTCTTCGGCTCGGTATCTCGCCTTAGAAGTGCGTAAGTGGCGCTATTTCATCGCCATGGTGAACGGTTTGTTGCCGAATGGGAGCCGCGCGCCCACTTTGTGGAATCGTCTGGAATTCCAAGGCTCTTCCCGCGATGCGTCCAATTTTACGCAAATCTGCGGCTTATTCGCCTCGAATATGCACAAAAACCAGCTCCTTCTCGGAACTGGCGCCTTCAAGGCTTCCTGGTTAGGTTTCAACTCAAATGCGCTGAAAAAGCGCTATGAGCCAAAAGGGACGGCCATGTTTTTTCTCATCCGCGCGGCGTTTTGGCTGAGCCTAGTCATTATCCTGCTCCCGACCGGGTCGCAGCAGCCCAAATCCGTGCCAACCCTGGAAACTGCGGAGGCAATTTCCGCGGCGTCGGCCGCGGTGTCTGATCTGCGGCAATTCTGCGCCCGCCAGCCGGAAGCCTGCACGGTGGGCTCTCAGGCCGCAGTGACCTTCGGTTACAAGGCGCAAGCCGGCGCGAAGATGCTGTATGATTTCTTGACGGACGCCCTGGCTCCCGCGGAGACCGGCTCGGTCGCTCAGGGCAATACGCGCAAGCGCGAAGCAACTGCGAACTCGCAGGACACTCTCTTGCCGACCGATCTCACACCGGCCTGGCGCAGCCCGCTGCCGCGGCCGGATCCGCGCGGCAAACATTCCGCCTAGGCTTTAATCCTTCCGCGAATTCCGCTCCATAACGCCTGTTTGACGACCTCGCTTGCAGCTTTTTTTGCGGCGCTGGCGACACACGCATCCTATATAGTGCGTAGCCGGTATTTATTTGCAGCCCGCACATGCCATTGACGATAGACGAGATCACTGAAAATTTTTCGCTCCTCGATGATTGGGACGACCGCTACCGCTATGTCATCGAGCTCGGGCGCAGCCTGCCGCCGTTTCCGGAGGAGGCGCGCACGGAAAGCAACAAGGTTCAGGGTTGCGCCAGTCAGGTGTGGCTGACCACCAGGATGCAGCCGAACGGCGCACATGGACCGGTGATGACCTTCCTTGCCGACAGCGACGCCCATATCGTGCGCGGACTGATTGCGATCCTGTTTGCGCTTTATTCCGGCAAGGCGGCACGCGAAATTCTTTCGATCGACGCGCTGGGGGTGTTCGACCAGCTCGGCCTGCGCGAAAATCTTACACCGCAGCGCTCAAACGGCCTGCGCTCCATGGTTGAGCGCATCCGTTCCGAGGCGAATGCCGCGCGCGCGGCCGTTGACTGAGGCAGCGATCAGGAAACGTAGGGGCTTGGTTTGCTATTTCCGGCGGCGGCGCTGCTGACCCAACCCCATGTCCCTGGCGAGCTTAGAGCGCGCCGCGGCATAGTTCGGCGCCACCATCGGGTAGTCGGGCGGTAGACCCCATTTTTCACGATACTGCTCCGGCGTCATGTTGTACTGCGTGCGCAGATGGCGCTTGAGCGATTTGAATTTCTTTCCGTCTTCCAAACAGACGAGATAGTCGGGGGTGATCGACTTCTTCGGAGATACCGCCGGCTTCAGCGGTTCGGCCGACTGCTCCTTCGTGCCTGACGAAACGCGCAGAAGCGCGGAATGGATCTGATTGATCAGGACTGGAATGTCGCCCGCCGCGACCGAATTGTTGCTCACGAAGGCGGACACGATACTAGCCGTGAGCTCGATGAAATTGCTGGTCCCTGGATTATCGGCCATGCCCACCCCTGCGCCGTAAGCGGGCGAAAATCGCCCGCATATGTTCGCCGCGATCCGGCCACGACCGGCGCACGGCGCTCGACAGTGTAGATTCGTGAAGTTATTAGCGCTCTTCTGCCGGCGCAACAGAAACTTCGCGCCGTTACATGCCGTTGTTAGTATTCGGCCAAGTTATGAAGAAGATTTTTCAAGATAGGCGCGCAATTCCGTAATGGAGACGAATCGCATGGTCCCCTCCGGCATTTCCGCCTCGATCGACCCGTCGGAATAGAGCGTATAGGCCATGCCATCGACCACACCCGATTTCAGGATCGAAACCGCATAAGGCTCCTCCGGCCGTTCTTCCTGCCTTGGCTCTTCCGTTGGCTGTTCGTATTCCGCCGCTTCTTGCGCCAGCGATTGCGCCGGCTCGGTATCAGATTCCTTGCCCGGGTCGGTCGGTCGCAAGGATTCGAACATATCGTCCGTTGGCCGTCTCGGCGGCAGGAGGCGGGTTGCGCAGCTCCGCGTCCAGTCGGGAAAAAGCGGTGGCGAGCAAGCCCTCTGCCAGTTCATCCTTCTCATCATCACGCCCGGCGGCAAAACGGGGCTCAGCCTGCGGCGACAAGGGGGCCTCATCGCGTTCTGCAGCAAAGCGGAGCGGCGGCGGCGCGCTACGAACAGGAACGGGCGGCGGCCGATCGAGTTGATCGTCCCCGGCATCGAGCGAGGGCACGATGTCCAGCCGCGGCTCGGGCGAAATCGCAGGCGCAGGCGCACGATGGCGCGGTTCGGATTTCGGCGGGAATGGGATGCGGGGCGCAGCCGGCGGCGCGCCGCTTGATGCGGGCTCGAAAAGATTATTGTCGCGCGGCATTTGGCCGACGGGGCGCGCCAGGAGGCTTTCTGCGATCCGGCGCAACTGCCGCACAGCTTCCGACACCCCAATCAGGATCAGGCCGCCGACAAAGGCGGCGGTGCCCGCGATGATCAGCGTATTTCCGAGGCCGAACTCGTTGATGGGGATGCCGAAAGCGAGCATGGCTGCGCCGGCCAACGTCACCATCACCCCGAGGATCAATAGACTCACATACATACGCGCCTTCCCATGCGGAATCCGGATGCCTTCCACCGAAACCTAGCTTTTTGGCTGCCGGATGACCCCCGGAAACCAACGCCCGGCTTCTGTATAACTGATTACCGCTAAATGGATAGCAGCGTTGCGGTAAAAAACGCATATGCCCATTGGCGATACGGCCCGGACGCAATCCAGGGCCTGCACCAATAGCCGCACCGAGGAAGGACCGCTGTCGTCGTAACGCCCCCCTTGATAAATCGTCGCGGCGATAGCACAAACAATCGCGGGGTCCAACAAGCTTGCTAATTGCTCGAACCCATTGAATCCGCGCCGGAACCGTGGAGCCGCATTCAGAGTTTACCGGTATCGGCGAAAATCAGGAGAGTGCCATGTCGTTTTCGTTGCCCGATCTCCCTTATGCATATGATGCGCTCGCCCCATACATGTCGCGTGAAACGCTGGAATATCATCACGACAAGCATCACCAGGCTTATGTCACCAATGGCAACAACCTGCTCAAGGGCAGCGAGTGGGAAGGCAAGCCGCTGGAGGAGGTGGTAAAGGGCTCTTTCGGCAAGAATGCCGGCCTATTCAACAATGCCGGTCAGCACTACAACCACATCCACTTCTGGAAATGGATGAAGCCTGGCGGCGGCGGCGACAAGATCCCCGCCAAATTGAAAGCCAAGATCGATTCTGATCTCGGCGGCATCGCCAAGATGAAAGAGGATTTCATCCAGGCCGGGGTCACCCAGTTCGGCTCCGGTTGGTGCTGGATCACGGTGAAAGACGGACAGCTCGCCATCACCAAGACGCCGAACGGCGAGAGCCCACTGGTGCACGGCGGCACGCCGATCCTGGGCTGCGATGTGTGGGAACATTCCTATTACATCGACTATCGCAATCGGCGTCCCGACTATCTGAAGGCCTTCATGGATCATCTGGTGAACTGGGACCATGTCGCCGAGATGTTCGACTCGGCGATGAACAAGGTCTCTAAGGCGGCCTGACGGCTCTGCAGACGAGTTGCCGCCGCCGCTCCCAGACAGGGGACGGCGGCGGCGGAATTACGCATAATCGGCGGATCGCGCCTAACGGGTCCAACCGCCGGTGACTTCCGCCCCACACAAAACCTGGACGCGCGCGGCGCTCTGCGACCGCGCCGCCATCCTCGTCCTTTTGCTGGTCGCCGCGGCGGTGGCGCTGACCTTCCGCGACTACGGCCTTGGGTGGGACGATTACACCCATGCCCAATACGGCGAGCTGCTGCTGGCCTTCTATGCGTCCGGCTTCAACGACCAGCGCGCGCTGTCTTTTGTCAATCTGCACATGTACGGCGGCGGCTTCGACATGGCCGCCGGGCTCCTGGCAAAATTCCTTCCGTTGAACTTGTTTGAGACGCGGCGGCTGACCGGGGGGCTGCTCGGCCTGCTTGGACTGGCGGTCACCTGGCGTCTGGCCCGCCGTCTCGGCGGGCCGCTGGCCGGACTTCTCGCCGTCATCCTCCTTGCGGCCTGCCCGCTATTTTTCGGGCACATGCTGATGAACGCGAAGGACGCCCCCTTCGCCGTCGCCATGATCCTTCTGCTGCTCGCGATGGTGCGGCTGCTTTCGGAATATCCGCGTCCAAGCGTCGCGAGCATCGCGCTATTTGGGCTTGGCCTTGGCCTCTCGATCGGCTCGCGAACGCTGGGCACGCTTTCCGGCGTGAATATGCTGGCCGCCTTCGCGTTGCTCGTGGGCAGCGAAGCAAAAGCAAAAGGAATGCGCCAGGCAGCTTTCCGCGCCACTCGCTTCGTCGCTTATCTGGTTCCCGGCTTGCTGCTGGCCTATGCCGTCATGGCGCTGGTCTGGCCGTGGTCGGCGCAGGCGCCGCTCAATCCGTGGCGGGCGCTCACCTACTTTTCGCATTTCTTCGAGGCGCCATGGCGTGAATTGTTCGCGGGCGACCTGATCCTCGTCCCCGACATGCCACGCAGCTATGTTCCCACACTGTTTGCCCTGCGGATGCCAGAAATCTTTTTGGCACTGGGATTATCTGGCTTGTTGGGAGCCTTTTACGCAGCCGCGCAGCGGGACCTCCCGTCGCGGCAACGCGCCGTTTTGCTCTGCGTGGCCACGGCCGCGGTGTTTCCCATTGCGCTCACGGTCGCCCTGCGACCGGCCATGTATAACGGTATCCGGCATTTCGTCTTTGTCTTGCCGCCCCTGGCCGTGCTTGGAGGCTTGGCCGGCGCCTGGCTGTTCGATGCCCTAAGCCGGCGCTTCCGTTTCGGCGCCGCGGCGGCAGCCGTCGTCTTTGCCCTCGGCATCATGCTTCCGGTAGTCGAAATGGTGCGGCTGCATCCTTACCAATACACTTATTTCAACCGTATCGCAGGCGGCGTGCCCGGCGCGCAGGGCCGGTACATGCTCGACTACTGGGGACTGTCCTTCAAGCAGGCCTCGCAAGCGCTCGCAGCGAAGATCGAGACCGACAAGATGCAAAAGCCGGCGGGCAGGCCGTGGAAGCTCGCCGTCTGCGGCCCGCATCGTTCGCCGCAGGTTGAGCTTGGACCGGATTTCGATACCACCTGGGATCCGCAAGGCGCGGACTTCGCGATGATGCTCGGCGTGTTCTATTGCAAGGAATTCGATGCGCCGGTGATCGCAGAGATCCGGCGCGAAGGCGCACTTTATGCGCGGGTCTACGACATCCGCGGACGGTCTTATCCCACGTTGCTCAACCCGTATCCGGGGCAGAACTGACGTTTTCCGCTACGCCTGCGGTCACGCCACCCGCTGCACGGATATCGAGGCTGGAACCAAACACACGATTACGCTGGCCGTCAGCCGCGCGCGCCTTCAGCTCGGCGAGGAAATCCTCGAATGCCTAGCGGACAGAAAATCTCGGCTCCCAGCCGAGATGCTGCTTGGCAGCGGAGATGTCGAGCGGATCGGACTTTGACTTCGCCGGTTCGCCTGGCTCGATCTCGTAGCAGAGTGAGGGGAACAGCGCCTTCACCGAGGCCAGCACTTCGTCGAACGGCGTGACCACGCCATTGCCGATATTGAAGATCGACTGTTTCGGCATCGGCACGGTGGCCGCGAGATCGACGGCGCGGCCCATGTCCTTGGCATAGATGTATTCATTCGCCATGGTCTGCGACTGCTCGATGCGCGCGGTCGTGCCGTCGAGCCCCGCTTCCAACAGGTCCTGCATCTTCTTGCCGCCGCCCGAGCCCGACCAGAAATGCCCGAAGCCGAAGACATTGGCCGGCCTCAGCACGATCAACTCAAAGCCATGCAGGTTGGCATAAGCTTCCAGGATCAATTCCTTGGCGACTTTGTAATTACCGTAACCGCGGCCGCCGCCGCGCGCAAAATCCTCGGTCATCGGACCGCTGGTCTTCCGGCGCCGGTCATAGACGCCGAAAGTGCTGATATGCACCAGCCTGCGCACGCCAGTGAGCCGCACCGCCTCCGCAACATTGCGCGTGCCCCCGAGATTGATGTCGAAGCCGATACTAAGCGACTGCTCCACCCGCGAGCCGATCAGCCCGGCGGTATGCACCACGGTGTCCACGTTATGCGCCTTGATGGTCTCTATCAGCGCGGGCAGGTCGCGCACATCCTTGCGGGCGAGGCTATAGCCTTTCTCCCCGAGCTTCTTGCGCAGGAAATCCGCCCGCGGCTCGGGATCGAGGAAAACCACGCTCTCGCCCCGCGCCAGCGCTTCCCGACCGAAGGCGGTACCGACCAAGCCGGCGCCTGTCACTAATGTCGCCATGAGTTATTCCGCCAGCGCTGCAAGGATGCGCGCCCAGCTGCGCGTGCCCTTGTGGAACGAGGTAAGGTCGAATTTCTCGTTGGGCGAATGCACACGATCATCGTCGAGCGCGAATCCGACCAGAATCGTATCCATGCCAAGCAGACGCTTGAAATCGGCCACGATGGGAATGGAGCCGCCCTCGCCCACCGTTACGGCTTTGCGGCCCCACTCGGCGGCAAGCGCGGCGCGGGTCTTGATCAGCGCCGGGTTGTCGAAGCCGAGATCAAAGGCGGGCGCCAGACCGAAATTGGTAAACTCGGCCTTGCAATCTTGCGGCAAGCGCGCGCGCACGAACGCGTGGAAAGCGTCGCGCACCTTTTGCGGGTCCTGCGCGCCGACGAGCCGGAAGGACACCTTGGCCATTGCCTGCGCAGGCAGCACGGTTTTGGCTCCCTCGCCGGTATAGCCACCGACGATGCCGTTGATCTCCGCGGTCGGCCGCGTGGCTATCTGCTCGATCAGCATGCGGTCCTTCTCGCCCGCCGGCACTTTCAGCCCGACAGGCAAGAGGAAATCTTCCACCGTGAGATTGAGGTCCTTGAGGTCGGCTTTGATCTCGGCCGGCAACTCCTTTACCCCGTCGTAGAAACCCGGCAAGGTCACGCGACCGTTATCGTCATGCAGTGCGGCAAGAATTTTTGACAGCACACGCAACGGATTTTGTGCTGCGCCTCCGAACAGACCGGAATGCAGGTCGCGGTCGGCGCAGGTCAACTTCACCTCCTCATACACGAGACCGCGTAGCGAGGTGGTGACCATCGGCGTTTGCGGATCCCACATGCTGGTGTCGCAGACGAGCACGACGTCCTGCTTCAGCTCTTGCGCATTGTCCCTGACGAAGCCGAAAAGATGCGCCGAACCGCACTCCTCTTCGCCCTCAATCATCACGGTCAGGGGCAACGGCAGCTTGCCGGTGACCGCCCTGAAGGCGCGGCAGGCCTCAATGAAGGTCATCACCTGCCCTTTGTCGTCGCAGGCGCCTCGCGCGACGATAATTTTGCGTCCGTCCGGCAATGTGGCGATGCGCGGCTCGAAGGGCGGCGTCTCCCACAGATCGAGGGGGTCGACCGGCTGCACGTCATAATGGCCATAGAACAGCACCCGGGGACCATTTCCGTTGCCTTGCCCCTGCGGCGTCTTGCCCAGGACGATCGGATGGCCATCGGTCGTGCGGAGGCTGGTTTGCAGACCAAGACTCGACAGGTTTTCCGCTACGTATTCTGCCGCAATGCGGCAGTGGTCTTTGAAGGCGGGGTCGGTAGACACTGACGGGATGCGCAAAAATTCGAACAAACGCTCAATGCTTTGATCGAGGTCGCGGTCGATCCGGTCGAGCACCGCATCAAGCGAGGTCATCAGGCTACTCCCAATCTTCTTTGCAAGTTTTTTTATCCGTTTCGGCAAACTAGCAATCGTCCACGCGGCTGGAAAGCGTCACGATGGGCGCGCAGGGCCCAAAAAGCGCGCTGTTTTCATCGTGCAACAGTGATCAATTATTTTTTGCGCGTGCCTTGACGCGCTTGTCTTCCGGCGCGGTTTGCGTCCAGTATCCTTGCAACCTACCGCAGTGTGGGACGGGGGCGAGGGGAAATGGACGAACTGGTAGAACGCTTGGTCGCCAATGTTGGCGTCTCTCGTACCGCAGCAGAACAATCAATTGGCATCATCCTCGACTTCCTAAAAACGGAGGGCCCGCCTGAAAAGGTGCAGGCGCTCCTGGAAAAGCTTCCCGGCTCCGAAGTCTATCTGCAATCGGCGGATGCCGCCGGCGACGGCGGCATGTTCATGAGCGGCGTCATGGGCGCCGGTACGCGCATGATGTCCGCAGGTCTCAGCATGGATCAGGTGCAAGCCGTCACGCGCGAGACCATTGCTTATGTGCGCGAAAAAGCCGGCGAAGACACCATCGGCGAGATCGTGGGTGCAATCCCCGGTCTCGGTCAGTTCACCTAATAGCTTTAGTTTACGCGAATTGGGTCAAGTCTTATGGCCTCCTACCCGATCACTGATATCGACGGAATTGAAGCTGACATGGCCTTGCGGCTGAAGTCGGTGGGCATCAGGACCACCGGACGCCTGTTGGAGGCGGCACGCAATCCGAGGGGCCGTAAGCTATTGGCCGAATTGACAGGATTTGACGAGAAAAAAATCCTGTGCTGGGCCAATTTGGCTGACAAGATGCGGATCAAGGGCGTTGGCGAGGAGTATGCCGACCTGCTGCATGCCGCCGGCGTCGACACGGTCAAGGATCTGAAATACCGCAACCCGAGCAATTTGGCCAAGGCGATGGCGGAGGCGAACGCCAAACGCAAGCTGGTACGCGTGCTGCCGTCGGAAAAGGCCGTGGTGCGCTGGATCGAGCATGCCAAGAAGCTTCCACTGAAGATCACTTATTGACGCGGCTCGCCGCTTGGGTGTGCTTGACACTGCGCCGAGGACCGCGCAAAGCGAATCCATGACAGTCGCTGACCGCATCAGGCCGAGAGGCGCCGTGAGCGATGCCCCACTCTCATTCCTGTCGCCGCTGCTGGCGCAAGGCCGGCCTCTCGTCATGGGCGTACTCAATGTCACGCCGGATTCGTTTTCCGATGGCGGACGCTTCCTTGACCCCGCAAAGGCCCTCGACCAGGCCGAAAGGATGATCGCCGAAGGCGCCGACATCATAGACGTCGGAGCGGAATCGACCCGCCCCTATGGCGGTGCAGTGCCTGTCTCGGCCGAGGACGAACTGGCCAGGCTAGAGCCGATCTTCGATAAGGTCGTGGGCCTCGGCGTCCCGGTGTCGATTGACACCCTCAAGCCGGAAGTCGCGGCCTGGGCGCTCGATCGGGGCGCCGGGATGATCAATGACGTCTGGGGTTTGCAACGCGATGCCGGACTCGCAACGCTGGCTGCCGAACGGCAAGTGCCCGTAGTCGTGATGCATAACCGCGACAAGGCCGATCCCGCCATCGACATCCTTGCGGATATCGACAGCTTCTTCCGCCGCTCGCTCGCCGTGGCCGAACGGGCCCGCATCGCACGCGAGCGGATCGTGCTCGATCCCGGTATCGGCTTCGGCAAAACCCCGGAACAAAGCATGGCCGCCATCGCCCAGCTCGCGCGCTTCAAATGCTTCGGGCTGCCGCTGCTCGTGGGCGCTTCGCGCAAACGCTTCATTAGTGCGGTGACGCCATCGGAACCTGATCAGCGCCTCGGCGGCTCGCTCGCCGCGCATCTCCTGGCGGTGGAAAACGGGGCGGCGATCGTGCGGGTGCATGACGTGGCAGAAACCGTTCAGGCGCTACGCGTGGCCGCCGCGATCCGGGGGACGCCGTGAACGAGAGTGTTTTCGTCAACGGGCTGGTGCTGCACGCTTACCACGGCGTGATGCCGCACGAGGGCAAGGTCGGTCAGCCGTTCATCATTGATCTCGTGCTCGATATCGATCTCGCCGACGCAGCGAAATCCGACAAACTCGCCGATACCGTTTCCTACGACGCGGTGGTGAACGTCGTGGACCGCACCTTTACCGCCAAGCGCTACAGGCTGGTCGAAGCCGTCGCAGGCGCGGTGGCCGACGCTTTGCTGCAAAATTTCGCGCGTGTCCGGGCCGTGCGCATCACTGTCCGCAAGCCGCATGCCCCCGTTGCCGCTGTCTTTAGCGACGTGGGCGTTACATTGATACGGACACGCCGTGGCTGAAGCGCTGATCGCGCTCGGCGGGAATATCGGCGACGCCCGCGCAACGCTTCAGAAGGCAATCGAGCTGTTCTGCGATGACAGGGACGTGCGCCTGCTGGCACGCTCGCATGACTATCGTACGCTCCCCTGGGGCGACGAAGACCAGGCGCCCTTCATCAATCTTTGCATCGCGGTGGAAACTCGCCTGGCGCCGCAGGACCTGCTCGCGCGCGCGCAGCAGGTTGAGCGCACACTTGGCCGCGTGCGGGCCGAAAACCGCCGCTGGGGACCGCGCACCGCCGATCTGGACATTCTTACCTATGATGATGTCTCGCTCGATGAGCCCAATTTGACATTGCCGCATCCGCACCTGTTCGAGCGCGCCTTTGTGTTGGTGCCGCTGGCTGAGATCGCCGCCGACAAGGTGATCGGCGGTACTCGGGTGCGCGATGCGCTAGCGCTGACCGATACCGCAGCCGTTGAACGGCTGGAGCCGTGAGATGCCGCTGACCATCCTGCTCAGCGGGTTCGGACCGTTTCCGGGCGAGCCATGCAATCCGACAGGCGCACTGGTGCAAGGGCTCGCGCGCTTGCGGCGGCCTGCCCTCTCGGACGTGCGGCTTGTGCCGCATGTCTTTCAAACGAGCTATCGCGCCGTGGATCGCGATCTGCCGCGGCTGCTGACAGAGTTGCAGCCGGACGCGGTGCTTATGTTCGGGCTTTCCGCCAAGGCAGGATGCCTGCAGGTGGAGACGCGGGCGCGCAATGCTATTTCCGCTTTTCGTGACGCCGACGGACAACAGGGGTCTTCGACCTGCATTGTCCCGGGCGGACCCCGCGCGCTTTGGTTTGGAGCGCCCGCAGCGCGCCTGGCGGTAGCCGCCCGCAAGGCGCGTATTCAGACCGTGATTTCGCGCGATGCCGGACGCTACCTCTGCAACTATCTCTCCTGGCGGGCCATCGAAGCGACGGCCTGGCCTGCCGGGCCAAGCTTTGCGGCTTTCATCCATGTGCCCAAGTTGTGGCAAGCGACAGTCCGCCGCAGCGCCCAGGGAGCAAGAGCGTGGCGGATGCGGGATCTGTTGCGCGGCGGGCAGGCCATCCTGCTCGCTGCCGCCGCGGAAACGCGCCGGCGCAAGCACATGAAACAAAGGTAATCTCCGCGGCAACGGCCTGCCACAGTTCGGACCGAAACCATCTGTCTGATTATTCCTATGACCACCAACGTTCCTCCCCGGCTTGTGTCCCGAAAACCCCTCATGCTTTTTCTTCTCGCGCTTTTCCTTTTGCCGGTGGCCGCGCGCGCCGCAGTCTTCGCCTTCAGCGACCATCCGCGCAGCTTTCGCGATGCAGACTGGTCGAGCATCGGCAGCCTGCCGCCCGCGAGCGAGCATCCGTCAGCACGCGTCCTTGTGCTCTCGGGCCGCACCGGTGGCTGGAAAGGCGTGCTGGCGGTGCATAGCTGGATCGTCATCAAGCGGGAGAATGCAACCCGCTGGACCCGGTTCGACGTCGTCGGCTGGGGCAACCCGGTGCGCATCAACGGTTGGGCGCCGGACGGACGCTGGTTCGGTTCCCGCCCCGCCGTGGTAGCGGACGTCCAGGGCAAGGAAGCCGAACGGCTGATCCCAAAAATCGAAGCCGCGGTGAAAGAGTATCGCTTCGCCAATGCGGGCGATTATCGCGTCTGGCCGGGCCCGAACAGCAACACCTTTACAGCGACCATAATGCGCGCGGTGCCGGACCTCGCCGCCGCATTGCCCTCCAACGCCATCGGCCGCGACTTCCGCACTGGTCCTTACTTCGGCACGACCGATAGCGGCACCGGCTTCGAGCTCAATCTTTGGGGACTGCTGGGCTTCAAGATCGGCTGGGTGGAGGGCGTCGAGATCAACTTTCTCGGACTCGTTGCGGGCCTCGATCTTCGGCATCCGGCCCTCAAGCTGCCGGGTTACGGCCGCCTCGGAATGAACGCCATCTTGCCCGTGCGTGCCGAATGATCCTGCGCGCTTAAGGTATCTCTCCGAGAATCTCGCCCACCTTGTCCAGCAGCACTTCGCGGCCATATGGCTTGCGGATGAGCGGAAATTCGCGGGTCGCGACGTTCGCTGCGGCTTCCGCATAGCCGGTCGCCAGCAGGATAAACATCGAAGGAAACTCTCCGCGCACGATGCGGGCAAGCTCCGCGCCATTCATACCGCCCGGCATCATAATGTCGGAAAAGACCAGGTCGATCGGCTCACCATTCCGCAAAACCTTAAGCGCCTCAGCCGCAGTGCCGGCGGTCTTTACCTTGTAGCCGGCATCCTCCAGCAGGCCGAGCGCAAGCTCGGCGACACTCGCATCATCTTCCACCAGCAGCACGGTTGCGCTGCCTGCGTCGCGCGGGCGAGTGGCAGGTTGATCCAGCGCTGGTCGGTTCGCAGTATCCCCCGCCTCCGGCAAGAACAGGCTGACCTTCGTACCCTTGCCAGGAGCGCTATCCAGGGTGAGCGCGCCGCCCGACTGCTTGGCAAAGCCATAGGCTTGGCTCAAGCCCAGGCCGCTGCCACGTCCGATATCCTTGGTGGTGAAGAAAGGCTCAAAGGCGCGGGCCTGGACGTCTTCCGACATGCCAGTACCCGTATCGATCACGTCGATAACCACGTAGGAACTACCCGCTCCCCTGACCTCGCCGCCTTGTTTCCGCGCACGAATGGTCAGCGTGCCGCCGTCGGGCATAGCATCGCGTGCATTTAGACCGATATTCAACAACGCAAGCTCGAGCTGGCCGGCGTCAACTTGCACCGGGGGCAAATTCGGGGGCAGGTCGGAAATAATACGCACGTCTCCGCGGATGGAATGCGACAGCAATTCGATAAAGCTGGTGAGCTGCTGTGAGATGTCGACAGTCTCCGGCTTCAGCGGTTGCCGGCGCGAAAAGGCAAGCAATTGCTTCGTCAACCGCTCCCCGCGCAGCGCGGCATGACGCATATTGCCGATGAGACGCTGCAGTTTCTCATTGCCCTGAATGTGATGCTCCGCCAAATCAGCACCACTGACGATCACCGTCAGAAGATTGTTGAAGTCGTGCGCGACGCCGCCGGTGAGCTGACCGATAGCTTCCATCTTCTGCGCTTGAAAGAGCTGCTCGCGTGCCTCGTCGAGTTTTTGCTGAGATTCGCGCTGCTCGGTCAGGTCGCGGGTGATTTTTGCGAACCCAATGATGTCCCCTTTGTCGTCGCGGATAGCATCGATGACAACGCTAGCCCAGAAACGGGTGCCGTCCTTGCGCACGCGCCAGCCCTCGGAAGCAATCTTCCCTCTGCTCGTGGCAATGGAAAGCAGTTTCTGCGGCAAGCCGGCGACACGGTCCTCTTCAGTATAAAAGCGCGAGAAGTGCTGGCCTTTTATTTCGGGAGCGGAATAACCTTTCAGGTTCTCTGCACCGCTGTTCCAGCTGGCAACGCGACCTTCGGGATCAAGCATGAAGATCGCATGATCGATCAGGCCGTCAACCAGCAAACGAAACTGCCGTTCGCTTTGCTCCAGCGATTCCTGTGCGGCGCGGCGCTCGCTCAGATCGCGCGTAATTTTGGCGAAGCCGATAACCCCGCCGTCAGGAGCGCGCACCGCATCGAGCACGGCCGAGGCCCAGAAGCGGGAGCCGTCCTTGCGCACGCGCCAGGCTTCGTCCTCGAAGCGGCCGACGCTTTGCGCCGTCCGCAAGGCGCGCGCAGGTTTTCCCGCGGCGCGATCCTCGGGGGTGAAAAACATGGAAAAGTTTTTGCCGATGATCTCGTCGGCAGTGTAGCCCTTGATGCGCTGGGCGCCGGTATTCCAGCTGATGATGGTGCCGTCGAGATCGAGCAAATAGAGCGCATAGTCGGACACCGCCTCCACCAGAAGCTGGAGCCTTTTTGCATCGTCTATTTGTTCGAGAACCGGCCTCTTCATGCCGAAAGAATATCCCCTACCATGCCCCTGATTTCACTGGCCGGATAACTTGAGGCAAAGGTCAGAGGTTCCTCCAAAATAATTGTTAAGGTTGCCATTTCTCCACTCGGCGGCCAATTAGCCGGCACCGGTCCGAAGGAGGTATCCCAGGTACGGTAACCCACCAAACCAAAAGGAGCTTGGCTTGCAGCTCAAGCAAATGGTCAGCCAGGGGGATCGCTCCGCCACGCGGCGGCCAGCTTTTCCCACTGCTCTACGGCTTGGAAGGCCTCCTGTAGCCGGATAATGAACTCGGCCTCGCTGTAGTAAAGTTTCCAGCGCCCGCTTGCATAAAGCTCGATGAAATGGGAGCGACGCCGGTTGGCCAGATCGTACCATCGCTGAGCAATCTGAGCAGCGGGAAAAGTGCGGGACTGAGCCTGCATAGGAGACCACGAGCAGCCGCCGAATCGCTACGATCATATTCTCGTGATCCCATGGGAAGCAAATCCCTGTGACCTCACCCAATCTTTCTCGAATGCGCAGACGCGGCTGTTCTTGATGGTTACGCCACCGCAGGGCCGAGATTGTAATGGGCCTCAGTTTTGGCCTTTATTTCCTCCGCACTCACGCCCGGCGCGAGCTCCACAAGAGTCATTCCGCCGGTACCTTTTTTGTCGATGGTGAAGACACCAAGGTCGGTAATCACCATGTCCACGACCGCCGTTCCGGTGAGCGGCAAGGTGCAGCGTTTGAGCAGCTTGGCTTCGTCCTTGGCAGAATGCTCCATCACCACAACCACTTTTTTCACCCCAGCCACCAGGTCCATGGCGCCGCCCATGCCTTTGACCATTTTGCCCGGGATCATCCAGTTTGCGAGGTCGCCGTTCTCCGCCACCTGCATCGCGCCGAGGATAGACAAGTCGATGTGCCCACCGCGGATCATGCCGAAGCTGTCCGAGCTGGAGAAATAGCTGGTCGTCGGCAGCTCGGTGATCGTTTGTTTGCCGGCATTGATCAGATCGGGATCTTCTTCGCCTTCGTAAGGAAAAGGCCCGAAGCCAAGCATCCCGTTCTCACTCTGCAGCTGCACATTCATTCCCGCAGGAATGTAGTTTGACACCAGTGTCGGAATGCCGATGCCCAGATTGACATAAAAGCCGTCGCGCAATTCCTTGGCAGCGCGCTCTGCCATCTGCTCGCGAGTCCAAGCCATCAGATTTCCACTCCCGCCGCCGCCGCGTCACGCTTGCGTATGGTGCGTTGCTCGATGTGCTTTTTTGCGCCCGGCACGTGAATCATGCGCTTCACAAAAATGCCCGGCGTGATGATGTGATCCGGATTGATCTCGCCCGGCTGCACTAAATGCTCGACCTCGGCGACGGTGACGCGGCCGGCCGTCGCCATCATCGGATTAAAGTTGCGCGCGGTCTTGCGATAAACCAGATTGCCTTCGGTATCGCCTTTCCAGGCATGCACAATGGCGAGGTCGGCGACCAGTCCACGTTCCATGACGTACCGCTCGCCATTGAATTCGCGCTCTTCCTTATCCTTGGCAACCAGGGTGCCGACCCCGGTCTTGGTGTAAAAAGCGGGAATGCCCGCGCCGCCGGCGCGGATGCGCTCGGCCAGGGTGCCTTGCGGGTTGAATTCGATTTCCAGTTGGCCGGCGAGATATTGCTGGGCGAAGGTTTTGTTTTCACCGACATAAGAGGAGATCATTTTCCTGATCTGCCGGCTCTCCAGCAGCAAGCCGAGGCCGGCACCGTCGACGCCGGCATTATTCGACACGAAGGTGAGGTCCTTCACCCCGGAATCCCGAATGGCGAGGATTAGCGTTTCAGGGATGCCGCAAAGGCCAAATCCGCCGGCCATGATCAGCATGCCGTCCTTCAATAGCCCGGCGAGAGCCGCTTTTGCGTCGGGAAAAACCTTTTTCATGAGTGCCCTTTCTCAATTCCCGACCAGTGCTGCCGATTTGACGTTCCTACCCCCAGCTGCGGCAAATTCCGTTAGGACTTCAAATCGAAGAGCGGCACTAGCCTCATAAAATTGCTAGTGCCCCTTTGCTTTCCGAAGTTCGTGTCAGGGGATCTGGGGATGTATCACGAACTTCGGAAGCGGGCACTAGGATAACGGACAGGAAAAAAGGTCAAGACCTGGCCTAAGCTGGGCGGCTGAAACTGCTTGCGTTCCGGGAAGTCCCCGCTGCAATCTTGGTTATCGCAACTGTCTAACAAATGATCGGGCGGGAACGGAGAACAAGCATGCAGAAATCCTTTGTCGCGGCGGCGCTGACGGTTTGTCTTGGATGGGCAGGCACAGCAACGGCGCAGAATTATCCTAATCGCCCGATCACGGTGGTTATTCCTTTCGCCGCCGGCGGCCCGACTGACGTGCTCGGCCGCGCCGTGGGGCAGAAGCTGGGCGAAATTCTCGGCCAAACCGTGGTGATAGAAAACGTCGGCGGTGCAGGCGGCATGCTCGGCGGCGCGCGCGTGGCGAAGGCCGCGCCCGATGGTTACACATTGGTGCTTGGAACTGTCGGCACCCACGCGCAAAACCAGACGCTCTACAAGAAGCCGCTCTATCACTCGGCAAACGATTTCACCCCAGTGGCGCTGATTGCCGAGGTGCCGATCGTGCTGATCGCCAGGAAAGATTTCCCGGCCAAGGACCTGAAAGAGTTCACGGCTTACACCAAGCAGAACCAGGACAAGATGCAATTCGGCTCGGCGGGCGCGGGCTCCGCGACGCATCTCGGCTGCGTCGTCGTCAATCTGGCGCTGGGCACGAACAACATTACCCACGTGCCTTACCCGGGCACGGGACCCGCGATGACCGACTTGATCGGCGGCCGCGTCGACTTCCTGTGCGACATCATCACCACCGCCAAGCCACAGGTCGATGGCGGGACGGTGAAAGCGATCGCCACTTTGTCCAAAACCCGCTCGCCCGCGCTGCCGAATGTCCCAACCGCTGCGGAGCAAGGTGTCTCCGACATGGAGGCTTATACTTGGAACGCATTCTTCCTGCCGAAGGGTGCGCCGGCGGACGTGGTAAAAAAACTGAATCAAGCGACGGTGGAAGCAATGAAGGACTCCAACGTGCGCGCAAAGCTGGAAGGACTCGGCGCGGCCTTCGTATCGCCGGACCGCACAACACCCGAGTATCTCGGCAAATTTGTGCAGAGCGAGATCGAGAAATGGGCAAAGCCGATCCGGGCCGCGGGGGTATCCGCGGACTGAAGTCGACGAAACCCGCCCCGTTTGATCAATTGCGGCAAAAAAACCCTAATCTCGCCCCATTCACGTCATGCCTGCCGGACGAAATGCGCCCGTTCCGTTGAAGGCAGGGAGAAAAAAATGCCGCATATTCGTTTGACCGCTGCAGCGGCGGCCGCCGTCGTGCTGGCTTTTGCGCTTTCGCCCGCAATGGCGCGGCCTTGTGATGACGGCGACGCAGGTTGCGTGACAAGCGCGCAGCCGGCACCGATGAAGCTCGACCAGTTCATGAAGACCTGGAAGCCAGTCGCCAAGTCCAAGCGAGCGAAGAAAACACAGTCTGTGAGAAAGCCTGCTGTCAAGGAAATTGCCTCCAAGCCTGCGGTTGCAGAAACCGCGCCGCCCCCGGTACCGATGCAACCGCTTGCGGCGCAGCCCGAGCAGCCCATGGAAACCAACGCATTGGCGGTCACATCCTCCAGCGACGTGAGTGAGACCGATGGATTTGCGAGCCAGGTCCAAGTGGTCGCCTTTAACGAGGTCAACGAGGTCGATCTGGCGGCGCCTGCCCCGCCCGCTCTCGATGAAACCGTTGGACAATCGGTTTCTGCCGAGCAGCCAGCTGCGGATACGTCCTGGATGGGCAAGCTTCTGCTTGCCGTAGCCGGCACAATCGCGCTCGCCGGCGCAACGCGCTTCTTGGTCACGTAACACACCGGCCATCCGCAACAAGCGCTGCGTCACATGCCGTTCACGCCTTATGGGGTGAAGGAAGTGGTCACGCGCTAACGAAGCGGGGCGGCACGCGTACCCCCTTCCCCGCAAGCGGGGAGCGGGGCAAACGCATCCCTCAATTGCTAATTTTTATTCCGCCGCGGCTGTGGCGCCGCCATGCGCCGTCGACCAACCGGACGGATCGTGCATGAATTTCTCCACCTCGGCCAGCTTTGCAGCATCGAACTTGCCGTCGGCTTTCGCTACCGCCAACACGTCCCACCAGGTGGCGAGCGCATGCAGCTTGATGCCGAGGTCGGCGAGGATCTTTTGGCTCTCCGGGAAGATGTCGTAATAGAACACCACAAAGATGTGCTCCACCTTGGTGCCGGCGGCGCGCAGCGCCTTGCAGAAATTCACCTTGCTGCCGCCGTCGGTCGCCATGTCCTCCACCAAGAGAATGCGCTGACCTTCCACCACATTGCCTTCGATCTGCGCATTGCGGCCGAAACCTTTGGCCTGCTTGCGCACATAGAGCATCGGCAGCGCCAGCCGCTCGGACATCCAGGCGGCAAAAGGAATCCCCGCGGTTTCCCCGCCCGCGACCGCGTCGAAGGCTTCAAAGCCAGCCTCGCGCATCACGGTGGCGGCGCCGAAATCCATCAAAGTCTGGCGCACGCGCGGAAACGAGATCAGCCGGCGGCAGTCGGTATAGACCGGGCTGGCACGGCCGGAGGTAAAGATGAACGGCTTGTCGTCCATGAAGCGCACGGCTTCGACTTCAAGCAGCATCTTGGCCGTCAGCTCGGCCATTACCGTCTTGTCGGGAAAACCTGAAGCCATCCGGGTCACTCCAGCCGCTTGTTCCTGGCAAAATCATAGTCGCTGGCGAATGCGCTGTCGAAGCGCCAGCTCACCTGATCGGGCTTGTACCCACCGGAAAAAACCCGTTTGAGGAAAATCTGCTGATCAGCCCAACCGGCGTCCGCCTGCGGGGCGCGGTAACGACCCGGCATCGTATCGTTGAGCCAACCATGCGGCGCGTCGGCATAGACGTGGATGTCGTAGCTCTTGTTGTATTTCTCGAGCGTGTTGCGGAAGCGCAGCACGTCGTCATTGGAGATGATGTGATCGGCCGCGCCGAAGGCGCCGAATACTGGACAGTCGACGGCCGCGAGGATCTCCTCCATCGGTCTGGCATTGGTGTCGCTCACCGGCCATTCGCGCTTGGAGGCGGCGCCGTACCAGACAACCGCTGCGGCAATTTTCGCCTGGGCGGCGTAGACCAGCGGATGCCGGCCGGTCTGGCAGTAACCAGCGACCGCGACCCGGCTCATGTCGGCGGCGGGATTTTTCGCGATCGCCTCCAGCGAGGCATTGATATAGTCGATAGCTTCCGCATCCGTCATCGGATAGCGATCGTCTCCCGCGTTGAGCGCTTTCTGGTCGGGGTGTTTGTAGAAATAATTCGCCGCGACAACCAGGAAGCCATCGCTGGCACACTTCTTCGCAAGGTCGCGCGTATGCGGCACCAGCCCGTAGCGCTCATGAATGAGGACAACGACGGGATAGTGCCCGGGAGCGGCCGGCCGCGCGAGAAAAGCCGGAATTTCGCCGGGGCAGACGATTTCCTGCGTTTCGATCTGGCGATCCGTGCCGCTCATGCTTGTCTCCCGCTTACGCTGTCATCAGGGTGACGGCCTGGTCCACCGTCATGACCCGGCCCATGCGGGGAAATACCCTTTCCAGGAAGAATTCGTTATTGTTGCCGCGCGCCGAATAGCAGCAGTCGCTGATGACCACGATTCCGTAATCCATGTCGCGCGCGGCATAAACCGTGCTGGCGATGCCAACATCGGTGGAGCCGCCGGCGATGATCATGGTCTCAATGCCGCGCACCCGGAAATGCAGATCGAGGTCGGTCTGGAAAAATGAGTTCCAGCGATGTTTCGGCACGACCACGTCGCCTTCGGTCGGGGCGATTTCCGGCGCGATTTCCGATTCCTTCGAGCCTTTGTGGAAGCGCGGAAAGAACGGTTTGTCGCCCGCCGCCTTGGGGCGCAAGTCCATGTCGGTATCGGTGAGCCGCGCCACCGAATCCGAACCGTCTGCGGCATGCGCGCCGCTCGGATAGAAAGTGGTCATGCCCACCTTGCGGGCACCGGCAACCAGCCGTTGCATATTTGGGAGAATGTTGCGTTCGGCCAAGAATTGCTGCTTAGCGGGGTCGCTCGGGTGCAGGTAGCCGTTGAGGGTATCGAACATCACCAGCCCGGTGCGGGCAGCGCTCAGGTTTTTTTCGAGTCGCGATATTCTCGCCATGTCGTGCCTTGCTCCCGCTCTCGTGGTTGACCTTCGCATGGCATAGCGGAAAGGCGCGGGCAAGACGGCCCTCGCGCGGCGCAGCCTAATCGCCTAAGCTTTCTACGCTTGGGCGGGGAAATCCTGCGTTTTCAGCCTGATAGGGAGCTTTGCGCATGCCGGTGAGCCGGGCCAACGGCCTCGACATCTATTACGAAAAAGTCGGGTCGGGGCCGCCCCTGGTGCTGATCCATGCCCTGCCCTTCGACCACAATCTGTGGCTTTATCAGGTGGAACGCTGGTCGGCGCGTTTCACCACCATCGCCATGGACCTGCGCGGCCTCGGCCGCTCGGCCAAGCCGCGCACGCCCTTTACGTTGGGCGATATGGGCAACGATATCCTCGGTGTGTTGAAAGACGAAGGCGTGAGCGCGGACGCGGTCGTGCTCGGCTGCAGCATTGGCTCCAAGCTCGCCTTGATGCTGGCGTGCGACCGACCCGACCTTTTCAAGGCGGCGATTTTGATCGGCGGCAACAGCGGACCGCAGGCGCAATTCGATCACCGCATCGCCGCCTATCGCGAGCATCAGGTCAAAGGCACGCTGAAGGAATATCACCTCGGCCATCTGCGCCATGGCGTAACGCAGGCCTGGGCCGATACGCCGACAGCACGCTATCTGCTGGACGGTTTCGTCGAGCGCGGCGCGGCGCTGGATGCAGAATCGATGGCACAGGTGTTTGGCGCGCTGACGATGTCGGATCTTACCGGCCGCCTGCCCGCCTACAAAAGCCCGACACTCATTGTGAACGGCGAATTTGACAACGCCCTGAAGGGCGGCACGCGCACCGCATCCCTCATTCCACACTCCGAGCACAAGATCATTCCCGGCGCGGGCCACTGCTGCTTTCTCGAAGACCCGGCGGCGTTCGAGAAGTTGGTCCGGGATTTTCTCCTCCGCAATCGTCTCTGGCCAGAGTGAGACCCGCCATGAAGCTCATCGCCTATATAATCGACGGCCATCGAATGGACATCCGCCCCGCCCCGGTCGAGCGCGAATGGATGGATAACACCGCGGAGCGGTTCGCCTATCGCTGCCTGCCGCTCAACATCGCCAATGCGCATGGCTGGGAGATCCTCTGTCCATCGAGCTTCAGCGCGGTCTGGAACGGAAATCAGGATCTCGCGGCGATTAACATCCAGTTTGAAGATCCCGACCAACAGCCGTTCGCGATCAGCCATTTCGGCCACGGCACGTTGACCTTCCATATCCCGTGCCTGTTCCGCACCGATCCCGGTTGGGATTTAATGGCGCAGGGACCGATCAACCGTCCGAAAGATGGCATCGCCGCACTCTCGGGCATAATCGAAACCGATTGGGCCCCTTACACTTTCACCATGAATTGGATTTTCACCCAACCCGAAGTCGACGTGCATTTCGAGAAAGGCGAGCCGTTCTGTCATATCTTTCCGGTGCAGCGCGGGCTGCTTGCCTCGATCGAGCCGGAAATAAAACAGCTGTCATCTGAGCCGGAGCTGCAGCAGCAATACCAAGCATGGAACGAAAGCCGGAAGAACTTCAATACCGAGCTGCAACAGCCCGGCTCCTCTGCACAGGCCGAGCGCTGGCAGAAGATGTATTACCGCGGGCTTTCGCCAGACGGAACGCCGGCTGGGATCGAGGAGCACATCACGCGGCTGCGGCTGCGACCGTTTATGTCAATATAGGCTAACGCCACGCTCGGACGCCCGGCCTGACGCAGTCTAGCGACGCTTGCGCCCGCCAAATCCGCCGCCGGGGCGGTCTAGCCGGTCAATCATTTCGAGCCGCTCGCGGCGTTCCAGGCGTTCCAGCCGTTCCAGGCGTTCCAGCCGCTCGAGGCGTTCCAGCCGCTCAACCCGTTCAAGCCGCTCACTGTCGACGCGCTGGTCGACTGCAGCAATCTCGCGACGGACCGGCTCGCTAGCTTTCCGGCCATCACGCTGCACGCGCTGCACGTTTGCGGTTTTGCTGAGGGTCATCTCAGTAGGTTTGTGGTGGCCTTTTTGTTTTCCCTTACACTTGCCTTGGCCTTGGTCCACGCAGTCCTGTGGTGGCGGCGGCGGTGGTGCCGGCGGTAGCGGCGGCGGTGGCGCCGGTGGTGGCGGCGGCGGTGGCGGCGGCGGCGGCGGCGGCGGCGGCGGCGGCGGCGGTGGCGGTGGCGGTGGCGGTGGCGGTGGCGGTGGCGGTGGCGGCGGCGGCGGTGGCGGCGGCGGCGGCGGTGGCGGCGGCGGCGGCGGCGGTGGCGGTGGCGGTGGCGGTGGCGGCGGCGGTGGTGGCGGTGGCGGTGGCGGCGGTGGCGGCGGTGGCGGCGGTGTCAGCTGAACAAAATTCCGCGCGTCGTTCTCCGATTGCCCGCTCGTATCCTCGTTATTGTTCTGAGCCTGTGAGGTAGCGACGCCCTTGCCCGGCTTGATTTTGCTCAAGTCAAACTTTTGAAACCGAGGCTGGCCCCCGCGGTTGAGCACGAAGCCATCGCCCTTTGTATTGACCTCGATGGTCTTTCCATCGGGCAGCCGCGCGTATCCAGATCCGTCGATAAGGATAAAGGTGAGCGTGTCATTCTCGAGCAAGATATCGAAGATCGTGCCGCGGACGCCCAGGGTGCCGGCAGGCGTTTTGATCTGATAGCTGCTGGACTGCTGGACGCCGGAGATAAAGCGGAAGGCACCCTTGGTCGCATTAAGAACGACTTCGCCGGCGCCCCTCGCAGGATCGAATACGTATTTATCGAGTGTAACCTCAGATCTGGGGCCGACGCTCAGGGTCGTCTGATCTCGGAAAAGAAGTTGCGCGTTGCTGTCCTCGCCGGTGCGCACAAGCTCATTGGAAAACAGGTCGCTTCCGACGGATAAGACCCGAGTGGCGCCGCGGTTCACGCCTTCGACGCGTTGATTGACCGCCGAAGCGACGCCGATCTTGTCAGCCAAAGCTGACGGCGATTGCAAGAAATATCCCGCAATCACCAAAGACGAGACGGTCCCGAGCCATGCCCCCCGACGCCGCATCTACCCTGCCCCAGCCCCAATGGACGGCACGCCGCGCGTGCTAAAAATAAGATAAAACGTCAAATCTGACGCTGCCGCGCCTCAGCGTTAGAGTCTTTTAACAATAATTTCCGGTCCAAGCAAACCCGAATCGCGTAAAAGCAGGCTAAGCTAAAGCGTGGGTACTTCAAGCTTTTCCGCTTTTTATGCTGGCTTGTGTTACGGCTAGCGAAGCAGCTGACGGCGTTGGAAGCGACGAGCCGTCGCCGAGCTTCCTAATGTCAGCGCCCGTTGTCCTCAGTTTATATCCATTGTTCGCAGGTCCAGCCGCCTGCCAGCTTCCGTCTACGACCGTGAGATGCTAGCCTGAATCGGGACTGAGATCGGGGGTTGCCGGCCGCCGCTGCGGGGCCACGCCGGCACTACACATGCGAACAGCATTCGGCATTATCATCCTTTCAGCCTTGTTGGCGTTGACCGGCGTGAGCCGCGCTGACGAATTGTCCGATCTGAACGCAATGATCCTCAGGGACCCGGGAAATATCGAACTGAGCCTGCGCTACGCCCGGCTTGCCGAGCAGAAAGGCGAACTCAAGAAAGCCCTCTCCGCCTATGAGCGCGTTACGGTCAACGAGCCACTGAATTATGAGGCGCAGGAGGGATTCCGGCGCATCGTCCGCAAGCTGCAGCCCGAGGGCACGCGTGTCAGCCTTGAACTTGGTGGCGGTTGGGAATCGAATCCCGCCCGCGACGCACGTGGCGGAAAATCCGATTGGCTCGCGCTTGTGCGCGCGGAGATTAGGGACGACCGCAGGATCGGCGAGGTCGCGTGGCGCACCATCGGCAGCGCCATCGGCGAATTTTACCGCGAGCAAGGCAACGCCATCAACTATGCGTCGGCCGGCGCGGTGACAGGCCCGATATGGGACGTGACACCGCAATTTTCCTTGCATTCAGCCGTCGGCGGCGGTGCGGCGCTGTATGGCGATCATAAACTTTACGAAGAGGCTGTTGCCGCCTTCACCTTGGAGAGTGGATTTTGGAACGGCGTGCAGACCGGCCGGCTACGGGTTGGCTTCCGCCGTTACGATGAGTTCTACGGCGGGTCCGACGGCATCTATGTCGATGTCTCGGAGAGATTTGGCTTTATCGGTGTGCTGGAGAAAAACGACATTGCGGTAGTGATGCCGTGGTTCCGCTGGAGCGGCATCGCGGGCACCGCCTTGCACCTTCCTCTGGAAGAGACGCAGCCCGGGCGCTATTGGGAAACCGGCCTGCGGGTCGAATATTTCCGCCCGCTGGCGCCCTGGATCATTGTCGGAGCATCGATGTCGGCCAGCTACCGCGAGTTTTCCGACGTTACGATCTTAAAAAATGGTGATCGCGTGTTGCGGCGGGACAGGACCTATATCCCGGCCTTGGCGGTGATTTTTCCCAAGCTGCTGGGGGACACCGCCGACCTGCGTGTTGATTACCGATATGAGGACAATCGTTCAAACGTCCCCTTCGACACCTATGTCGATCACCAGGTCACGACCAGCGCAGTCTTCCGGTTTTAGACACCGCCTGACGCCGTAACCTTCGCACCGCCGGCGTCGAAGTGAGGAAGGCGGTCGCGAGGGCGACCGGTCACAGGCGGGAGCCATGAATCCATCATACTGGAGGCCCTTGGGGCGTGTCGATTTCGCCGAGCTGCGCGCAGCGCGCATGCAAGCCCATTACGCGGCACAGTGGCTGGCGCGCGCCGCCCGCGCATACATCGCCCCGCAACCGGATGACGGCCATACCAATCTGGGTTGGGACGGCGGCTTTGACGGATTCACTACCCATCCGCTGCAAGCCGGCATACGGCTCGGGCTCCGGATGCCGGATCTCACGCTCGCGCTGGTCGAAAACGCGCGGATTTCCAACTCCCTCCCGCTGCACGGACGAACTGAGGCAGAGGCGTGCGAATGGCTCGGCGAGCAAATGGCCACACTCAATCTTGCGGGCGGAGCGGTCGACAACCCCCTGCCCTACGCTCTTCCGGCTCATCCGCTCGCGCAGGGCGGGCGCTATGACACCGCAATCCTCACCAAGCCGCTGCGCGAGCTTTCCGCGTGGTATGCCAATGGTTTCAGCGCACTCAGCACCGTGATGCAACGACTGGTGGCGCGCGGCCTGCCCGCGCCGGAAGTGCGGTGCTGGCCGCATCATTTCGACCTCGATTGCCTGACACCCATAGGCAATGGCCGCGCAGGAACGGCACCGACCATGGGTGCCGGCTTCTCTCCGGGTGACTCTTATTATGATGAGCCGTATTTTTACCTCAGCCTCTATCCGCGCCCTGACAGAAGCCTGCTGCCGCGTCTGAACGCGTTGGGGCACTGGCACACGCAAGATTTCCTGGCGGCGGTAGCGCCTGCGAGCAGGATCTTGGCGCTGAAGGAACAGCAGGCCGGGACCGAGGCCTTCCTGCATTCCGCTGCCGACGAGATTGTAAAAGTTTTAAGCGACGGCGAAGTACCGGCTGCCAACTGAAGTATAATGCGTCGGAGTGTGCCGAGGGGGGCGATCATGGCCGGTGAAGAAACCTGGGTAGATATTGGCGCAGTAGAGAACTCTCTCCGCTCTACCACTGCAACGCCTTCGAATCAGAAATGTCGTGCTCGCCGTCTCTTTCAAGGATGGACAATTTGGCGTTGTGTCCAACATATGCAATCACGCAGGCGGCCCGCTCGGCGAAGGCCATCTCGACGACAACGGCTATATCTCCTGCCCCTGGCACGGATGGAAATTCCACCGTTGCAGCGGCCTTGGCGAGCCCGGCTTCGAGGAAGACCGTGTTCCCTCCTTTCCGGTAAAAACCGAGAACGGCCGCGTGCTGGTGGATCTCGCCCACGCAAGCAAGCGTCACGCCAAGCCGCACGCGCCGCATCCCTTGGAACGCAAAGTCGAGCGCCAGCCCGGCCCGCCGCGCCTCGCCGGCATTTCCACCACCGTGATGGACGCCGCCAATCCGCGTTTTTCCGGTTCCGACCATCTGCTGATGCATGCACTGAGGGAGGGTCAGCAACTTGGAGCCGAAACGCGGATGATCAAGCTCAATGATCTGAAATTCCGGGCCTGCGAAGGCTATTACTCCAAAGCCGCTGAAGCCTGCACCTGGCCCTGTTCGATCACGCAGATGGATCCGAAAGACGAAATGGACCGCGTCTACGAAGCGCTGGTGCATTGGGCCGACGCCATCATCGTCGCCTCGCCGATCCGATGGGGCGCGGCTTCTTCGCTTTATTTCAAGATGGCGGAGCGGCTTAATTGCGTGCAGAACGCCATCACCATCCGCAATAACGTTCTCATCCGCAACAAGGTGGCGGGCTTTATCATCGTCGGTGGTCAGGACAATATCCAGGCCGTGGCCGGACAGATGCTCGGCTTCTTTGCCGAGCTTGGCTTCATCTTTCCGCAATTCCCCTTCATCGCCCATTCACGCGGCTGGTCTGCCGAGGACATGCAGCGAAACGTCGAGGTCGTCCGCGATTCCAAAGAGCTGGCTGAAGGTGCCGCCATGCTAACGCAGCGCTGCCTGCAACTGGCGAAGGACTTGATCGCGCAAGGCGAAGCGCGGCAATCGATTGAACGCGGCGGCCGCAAGGCGCATCTGCTGGATACTCAGATCCCGAGATAGCGGTGCTGAATTTCCGGTGCAGCGGCGAGCGTTTGCGAGCCCCCGCTCCAGACGATGCGTCCCCGCTCGATCAGATAGTGCCGGTCGGCCAGGCGGATGAGCGCTTCGACGTTCTTGTCGATGATCAAGATGGAAAGCCCCTCTGCCTTGAGCTGGGCGAGGCAGCGCCAGATTTCCATCCGAATAAGCGGCGCAAGGCCCTCGGTGGCTTCGTCGAGAATAAGCAGGCGCGGGTTGGTCATCAGGGCGCGACCTACCGCGAGCATCTGCTGTTCACCGCCGGAAAGCTGGATGCCCATCCGGTCCTGCAGGGCGGTCAGTTGCGGAAAGAGCTGGTAAACGCGGGGCAGCGTCCACGGCTTTGCGCTGTGGGATCGTTCCGCGGCGGCCGCTATCAGATTTTCCCGCACGGTAAGATTGGGGAAGATCTGGCGACCTTCCGGCACGAGCCCGATGCCGAGCTGCGCGATCCTAAATGAAGCCAGCGCGCGAATTTCCCGGCCGTCAAAGCGTACCGAGCCCGCCTCCGCGCGTGTCAGTCCCATGATGGAGCGGACGGTCGTGGTCTTTCCCATGCCATTACGGCCCATCAGCGTGATAACTTCGCCGCGTCCGACGGCGAGCGAAACGCCGAACAAGACTTGGCTCAGGCCATAGCGTGTTTCCACTTCGCTGAGTTCCAGCAGCGCGTCAGACATGGAGCCCCGCTGCGTCGTTCTCGCCTAGATATGCCTGGCGTACCTGGGCATTCGCTCGGATCGCATCCGGCGCGCCAGTGGCGATCACGCGACCATAGACCAGCACGCTGAGCCGGTCGGCGAGCGCGAATACCGCTTCCATATCGTGCTCGATCAACACAATGGTGTATTGGCGCTTCAGCTCGCGCAGCAGCGCCAGCATGCGAGCGGATTCGTTTGGGCCAAGCCCCGCCATCGGCTCGTCGAGCAGAAGGAGGCGCGGTGCGGTGGCGAGCGCCATTGCAATCTCGATCTGCCGGTGCTCGCCGTGGCTGAGTCGGGAAACCCGCGCGGCCGCGCGATCGAGCATGCCAACGCGGTCGAGCGCCGCCAGCGCCGCTTCCCGCAGTTCGCGCTCCCGCCGCGCGGCTTTCCAGAAGCGAAAGGAATGACCGGCATGGGCCTGCACGGCGAGTGCGACATTGTCGAGCGCGGTGAAATCCGGAAAGAGAGAAGTGACCTGGAACGAACGCGCCAGCCCCAGCAGGCTGCGTCGCCACACCGGCAGCGCGGTGATGTCGGTGCCAGCGAAGATGATCCGTCCGGCATCGGGTGCAAGTTCCCCCGCCAGCTGACCGATCAGAGTGGTCTTGCCCGCGCCGTTCGGCCCGATCACCGCGTGCAGTTCGCCCTCCGGAATATCAAGCGTCACGTTATCGGAGGCGATCACGCCGCCGAAGCGTTTGTTCAAGCCTTCGATCTGCAGCAGCAATTCAGCCACGGTCGGCCCTCGTCAGCGCGCCGTAAATGCCACCGCGGGCGAATAGCACAATCGCCAACAGCATTGGCCCCAACACGATCTGCCAATATTCCGCGGCGCGCATGGCGGCATCCCCGAAGAGTGGAAAGCCGAGACGGCCGATCAAAAAGGGCAGCGTCTCCTCCAGCACCAGCAACGCAACCGCGCCGATGGTCGGGCCGAACACCGAACCCATGCCTCCGAGCACGACCATGACAATGAGGTCCCCCGAGCGGGTCCAATGCATCATCGCCGGACTGATGAAATTGGTGAAGTTGGCAAGCAGCGCGCCTGCGAGACCGCACAAGGCGCCGGCGATCACAAAACAGACCAGGCGATAGCGAAAGGTGGGAAAGCCGATCGAGCGCATACGGCGCTCATTGGAACGCGCGCCGCGGATCACCATGCCGAAGCGGGAATTGACCAGCCGCCAGATCAGATAAATAGCGCCTAGCAAGAGCGCGAGGCAGACATAATAGAACACCGTGCGGTTGGAGAGCTCGAGCAGTCCGGCGAACTGGCTGCGCCGGGAGATGGTCAGGCCGTCGTCGGCGCCGTATCGGCTAAGCGCGACCGCGACGTAATAGACCATCTGCGCGAAGGCGAGCGTGATCATGATGAAATAGACCCCGCGCGTGCGCAGCGACAGCGCGCCGATGCCGAGCGCGAACAGCGCGGAGATCAGGATCGCCAGCGGCCATTGCACGAAGCCGGAGGAAATCCCCTCATAGGCCAGGATGCCGACCACGTAGCCGCCGATGCCTAGATAGGCGGCGTGTCCGAAGCTCACCATGCCGCCGTATCCCATGATCAGGTTCAGGCTGGTCGCCGCCAGCGCGAGGATCAGGATGCGGGTGAACAGCGTCAGCAGGAAGCTGTTGCCGCTCAGGGCCGGTGTAAATCGGTAACGCCAGAAGGAAGGCGACCAGCGCCGCAATGAAAATATTACGCGCGGTGAAAAAACCGGTCATCGGCTGGCCGCCGGAAACAATCCTCCCGGCCGCAGCACCAGTACCGCCGCCATCAGCACGTAGATCAGCATCGACGACAGCGCAGGGGCCGCGGTCGAAGCTGCGGCGGAACTGAGAAAGAGCCTGAGCAGGTCCGGCAGGAAGGCACGCCCGAGCGTATCCACCAGCCCGGCGAAAATGGAAGCGACGAAGGCCCCGCGTATCGATCCGATACCGCCGATGATGATGACGACAAAGGCCAGAATGAGGATGTTCTCGCCCATGCCAATCTGGACGGTAAGGATCGGCGCCTGCATCAAGCCGGCAAGGCCCGCAAGCGCGGCGCCGAGGCCGAACACGAAGGTGTAGAGCAGCTTGATGTTGATGCCGAGCGCACTCACCATCTCACGGTTGGATGCACCGGCGCGGATCAGCATGCCGACCCGCGTGCGCATGATCAGCACATAGAGAGAGACGGCGACGATCAATGCCACCGCGATAATGACGGCGCGGTAAAGCGGGTAATAGACGCCCGGAAGAAGCTCCACGGCAGTCAGCAACGCGGGCGGCAAGCTGAGCGTCATGCCGGCCGGGCCCCAGATCAGCCTGACCAGCTCGTTGAAGAACAGGAGCAGTCCGAACGTTCCAAGTACGTGGTCGAGGTGATCACGGCCGTAAAGCCGGCGCATGGCGATCACCTCCACCGCCATTCCCACGACCAGCGTTGCCAGCAACCCCAGAACGGCGCCGAGCAGGAAGCTGTCGGTCAGGGCCGCGAAAGTCGCGGCGAAATAGGCGCCGAGCATATAGAGCGAGCCGTGCGCCAGGTTGACGAGATCCATGATGCCGAAGATCAGCGTCAGGCCGGCAGCCACCAGGAACAGCAGCATGCCGAGTTGCACGCCGTTGAGGCACTGCTCGAAGAAATACAGCATGGCAATCGCCGGTTGATGACAATCAAATCGCAATAAAACGGGACGCAAGGCCATGAACGGCCCTGCGTCCCTCTAACCGCCCGCCCCTCACTGCATGTTGCATTCGTTGACGAACCGATCCTGGTTGTTCTCCACAATCGTCGCCACGGTCTTGAGCACCAGCTTGCCTTCAGGATTCTTCACCACGTCCTGGAGATAGAAATTCTGGATCGGAATGTGATTCTTGCCGAATTTGAAGTTGCCGCGCACGGAGTTGAAGTTCGCCTTCTCCATCTCCTTGCGCATCTCATCCTTCTTGCTGGTGTCGCCTTTCACGGCCGCCACGGCGCTGCTGATGAGATTGGCGGCGTCGTAAGACTGCGCACCGTAGAAGGACGGCGACAGCCCAGGATGTTTCTTGCGGTAATCTCCGACAAACTTCTTGTTGGCGTCGTTGGGCAGATCGTTGACCCATTGCTGCGCCCCCGGCACCCCGAGCGCGAGCTCGCCTTGCCGCGGCAAGCTCAGCTCGTCGATGGTGAAGGCGGTATAGAGCGGGATCTGGTTCTTGAGGCCGGATTGCGCATATTGCGTGAGGAACTGCACGCCGGCCGCGCCGGGATAGAATACGAAGATAGCGTCGGGCTTGGCGGCGCGCGCCTTCGACAATTCGGCGGAGAAGTCGAGCTGATCGGGCCACTTCGTCAACTCCTGGCCGACCACCTGGCCCTTGAAGGTGGAAGACACACCTCCCAGCATGTCCTTGCCGGCGGCATAGTTCGGGCCGATCAGGAAGACCGACTTGACGCCTTTCTGATTCATGTAATGGCCCATCGCCTGCGGAGTCTGATCGTTCTGCCAGGAGGTGGAGAAGACGTAAGGCGAGCATAACTCGCCGGCGATCTGGTGCGGGCCGGCATTGGCGGAGATCAGGAAGGTCTTGGAATCGATTGCCGGCTTGAGCGACGCCAGAAGCACATTCGACCAGATATAGCCGACGAGGAAATCGACCTTGTCGGACTCGATCAGCTTCTGTGTCTTCTGCACGCCGACTTCTGGCTTCTGCTGGTCATCCTCATAGATCACCTCGACCGGCTGCCCGCCGATCTTGCGGCCGAGATGGTCGAGCGCGAGCTCGAAGGAGTTGCGCATGTCATTGCCGATCACGGCGGTCGGGCCGCTGAAAGTGCTGATGAAGCCAATCTTGACCGGCTTGTTTTGGCCAGCAGCCGGGCCGGCGGCAAGCGCCGAGAGCGCCGCCACGGCAATCAATTGTCTCCGCATATTCAACCCTTTCAACGTGTTAGGAGCGTTCCCCGGGCGATGTTACCGGATTGCCCCAAGCGCCAAAAGTCCATTGTTAGTCGCATAGACGGCGCCGCATCGACTTCCGTAGCCGCCCGCTCCGCCCCAATTATTCCATTGGCCGGCCGTGGGAAGCAGCGTACTCCGCGTTCTTCTTGGCACGCTTGTTTTCCCGGGTGGAGTAAAGGATGTGCTGGTTGGCATCCTTGTGGCCGGAGCGCGTGCCCATCATCACCATGGGACCGTCGCCGGTATTGTCGAGCTGATAAAATGAGCCGCCGGTGATCAGCGCCGACATGCCGGGCGTCATCACCACTTTGCCGCCGTCGGGAAACGACATCGTGCATTCGCCCGCGATCATGTGAAAGGTCTGATCGCCGTTGTGGCAATGCATCTCGTCTCGCCGCCCCGGCTCATAATAAATCAGCCAGCTATGCAGTTTGCGCGTACTCATCAGCACCGTGCGCTTCTTGTTGGTGAAGGCGACCTCTTTCGGGTTGATGATCTCAATTCCCATTTCGTTCCTCCAACGATGAAATTCTAGTCTTCCGGCAAGCCGTGTTTGACGCGCATCGCCTTCATGTGTTTGTCAACGCGCTGGGCATTCTTGACCATGCCGTTCACCAGCGCCGTCATGTTCTGAGCATTGGTGGTGCCGAAATCCTCGCCGAACTGCAGCGCCGCCGCCTTGATGAATTCCGGATCCTTCACCGCCTGATCGAAGGCCTTCTTGTAAGCATTCACGATAGGCTCGGGGGTGCCCGGCGGCAACGCAAACCACTTGTCGATGTACTGCGTCTGCAGCCACGCCAGCAAAATCTCCGCATCGTGCTGTGACAGCTTCGGCATGATCATGTCGGCAAAGACTTTGACATTGGGGAACGCCGTGCGCGGCACGAACTTGCCGCTCTCGTTCAGGTCGCCAAGCTGGGTGAAGGCCGCGAAGGCGGGATTATCCAGCAGCGGCTTGAGCTGAGCGGTGCTCGACGAGGCCATGCAATCCGCCTCGCCATTCATCGCCGCAAGGATCATGGCCGGCGTGCCGCTATAGCCGATCACGAATTTGACGTTCCAGCCGAGATATTCCTTGCCCCAGAGCGCCATTTGCGGCCCGGTGCTGGCTCCGGCCACCGCCGGAACCACCACCGGTTTTGCCGCGGGGTTGCTCAGCCGCTCGATCGCCTCCTTGCGGAAGACGAAGACGGTGCCACCGCGATTGACGCCGCCGATATATTTGAACGTGAGCGGATCGTATTCGATCGCCGACTGCCGCCCGCCGGCGGGATCGAAATGCCCCTGGCTGCCGCCGGCAAAGCCCGTGCCGTCCGGCTTCACGTCCTTGGCGAAATAGTTCAGCGCCTTGACGCCCTGCCCGCCGGGGATGTTGCGATAGACGATGGTCGGCCTGCCGGGAAGATATTTGGCGACGTAATCGCCAATCAGCCGCGACGACAGGTCGGTGCCGCCGCCCGGCGACGAGCCGATATACATGTCGATCTTCTTGCCGGCGAAGGAAACTTCCTGTGCCGCCGCGGGATACGACAACAAAAGACCCGCAAAGGCCGCCGTAGCGGCGGCCTCGCGGATGACCGTCGATGTCAGCATCGCAGGCCCTCCAACCTATCTGGCCGTTTGCGGCCTCTTGGACGGACCGCTTATGCCGGTCCCGCTACCCTCCGTAGCTGTTCAGCATCTGCGGATTCTTCTTGTAGAGATTATTGATGAACCCGCTGTCGTCGATCTCGCGCAGGAAATTCACGTTCCACAGCGCCAGCGGATGGATTTTCGCGGCGTCGCCGTTCTTCTCGTCCTGCTTCAGGGCTTCCTGATAGACGTTGTACACCGCCGCCAGGCTTGGATAGAGCTTGGGCTCCAGGCGCGAGGAAAGGTCGTCATAGACCTTTGTCGCCATGTCGAGATCGAGATCGCCTTCCTTCTTGTGCGTGTTCATCAGGATCTTGATCGTCTCGTCGCGGTTCTGCTTGAAGTAGGCGATGCCTTCCAGCACCGACTTGAGCACGCGCTTCACGACGTCCGGACGTTCGGTCACCATCTTTGCCGATGACGAAATGGTCATGAAGAAGATCATGTCCTGGACCGGGATGTCGATCACCTTCAGGCCCATGCGGCGCGCCTGCTCGGTGCGCGGCTGGTTGACGAAGGCGGCGTCGACGTCTCTGTCCGTGACCATGCTGAGGAGGCTCTTGCCCTTCACCTTCTTGGCGCCGGCCTCATCTTCCTCGCGCTTCTCCGTCACCAGTTCGACCTCGTCCTTATCCGGATCGAGGCCGGCCTGCTTGAGATAGAGCCAGGTGTTGAGGCCGGGATGACGGCCGCGGTTGCCGAATTTGCGCTTGCGCACGTCTTCCAGCTTGTTGATGCCGGAGTCCTGCCTGGTGATCAGGAAGAGCTTATTCTTGCTTACCGTCTGGCCGAGATATTGCCAGGTGTCGCCCTTCGCCCGCGCGGCATAGGTGGAGACGTGGTTGCCGGAGACGAACTCGACTTCGCCCTTGGGGACGAGGTCGTGGGCATCGCCGCGGCTGATGATCTTGTCGAAATCGACCTTGAGACCATTCCGTTCCCAAGCGCCCGATTCATTGATCACATGCATGAGAGCCAAATGGCTCGATGAGCGATAGGGAAACTGAATATGGTCCATTCTTACTTTCCTCCTCGAAAATTCAGGGGCTTTGCCCCGACACTATTGATCCCCTAAAAGCTGACGCCCGTTTTTGCGGGCGCCAGCCTCCCCCAGCGACCGCTAAAGCTGCTCAGTTGCAGGCGACGCCGCTCGCCTCCTTGGCCTCGCTCATCGCCTGGACTTCGCATTCCATGCCGGCCTTGAGCTGATCGCGCGTCGTTTTCTTGCCGGCGATACTGACACTGGTGCGGCTGCTGCTCACGTCCAGCTTCTTGCTGGCGCCGCCAGCGGTGAACTCGATGTCACGGCCCCCCGCGCTGACTGCCGTGAGCTTGGCTTTCACCGACGGCACATCGGCTTTATCCAAGCCCTTGGCTTTCGCCATTTCCGCGATTTCCTCGTCACTCAGCGGCTGGGCCGGCAGGCCATATTTGGCCTTCAGCTTCTCCATGTACTGTGTGATTTCCGGATCAGGATAGGCCGTGATGTTCACCATCTGCTGCTGTTTCTCGCCCGGCACCGGCGTGAAGTCGGCGCTGAACTGCAGCTTGCCGAGCCGGATGAATTCCGGATCCTTCACAATCTTCGCCCAAGCGTCGCGATAGGCCTTAACGATTTGCGGCGGAGTGTTGGGCGGCAATGAATACCATTTGTCGATATCGTTAAGCGCGGTCCAGAAGTCGAACACACGCTTATCGAGACCAGAAACTTTGCCTTCGACGAGCGTGTTGAAGGTCGGGACGCTCTGGAACTCCGCGCGCTTCTCGATCTGCTCGTCGTCCGCGTTGCCGCCGCCGAGCTGCGCGACACCCACGAAGCCGCCGGTGTCATACATCTCCTTCAGCAGCTGCCAATTGGACGTGCCCATCATGTCGGTTTCGCCGCGGCGGATCGCCAGCACCATGAAGCTCGTTCCTGGATAGCCGACGACGAAGCGAACATTCCAGTTCAACCATTCCGCGCCGAAATTGATCATCTGCTCCCAGCTGCGATTGCCATCTATTACGCCGACAACAACAGGCGGCTTGGACTTGTCGGTAAGGTCAGCCAGCTTTTCCTTGCGGATAGTCACTATCGAGCCACCGCGCGAAACACCGCCGAAGAAATGAAATTTCGTGGGGTTATACTCGACGACGTCCTTCTGCAGGGAGTTCGGATCGGTGTGCGAGCTCGAGCCGCCCGCCCATGTCAGCCCATCAGGCTTCGCCTTGTTGAAGAAGTTGAGGCCCTTAGTGCCATGGCCGCCCGGGATGTTGCGGTAGCGCATCGACGGATTACCGGGCAGATATTTCTCCAGGAATTGACCAACGAGACGGGTCGTGCCGTCAGTGCCGCCGCCGGCCGCCGAACCCATGATGACGTCGATGGTCTTGCCTTTGAAGGAAACCTGCGCGCCCGCAAAACCGGCGCCGGCCAGCAAGGCGGCGCCACAGAGAAGAGCAAAAGCGGTGCTCTTCAGGACCGAATGTAGTGCTACCGACATAGCTTTCTCCCTGAATTCAGCGTTTGCGCCGCGTCGACGTTGCGCCCTTGACCTTGCCTAGGCCCGCGCACCGCCCGGCCTCCGTCCCTTCGGACCGGAGCGCCCGACTGGGGCCGCGGGCTCTGCCCGGATCATAACATACGGGCAATCTGTGCAAAAATATGAACGTATTTCGATTTATGCATCCAGCGGGTGCCAGCCGTCAACTTCGAAACAGCTCGAGGAAGCTGTTGAGGGCATACAGCATGCCGTCGCCGATGAAGTCATCTATCGGGTTCGGCCAGACCGTTCCGACGAAATAGTCGAAAATGACGAAGACAAGGAGGACGCCGGAGATCGAAATATAAAGCGAATTCCGGGGGCTGGGGCCGTAGAGATAACCGAACAGCAGCGGATAGATCAGGAATGTGATGTGGAAGCCGATGACGTAGCAGCTTAGCGCCAAGCCCGCGAGCCACAGCCAGGCATTGAACTCGAGTAGGTTCTCCTCGCGCGTAAACGGGTTGGGCGCCTGGCCAGCCAGTCGCATTTGTCGCATGGCTAAAATGTCGCGGAGGATCTGGATCGCGGTCAAAAACAGTCCCAACGCTGCGATGAAATAGACCGGCAACGACGCGCGCAGCGGCCAGCGTTGCCCCATGATGATCATCCCGACGAACAACGCGACGAGGAAGAGGCACATCACGAGGCTACCCTTCTCCTGTGAGCGCGCCAGCTCATGCAGGACATCCATGTCCATCATCTTGCGGCTTTGTAGCCAGTTGCGGATGAAGGGATAGGCGACGGTCGCCACTATCAGCAGAAAAAGGAAGATGACGCTCGGGAACAGCATCCATTCCAAGCCATAGCGGTCGACTGATAGCCAGAGATATTGCTGCACCTGGGCCCCGAGCACCACGGCAACAAGCAGTGGCGGACGCGGCCAGCCATAGCGCCGCATGATGATCCCGAGCGCGGAGAAGAAGAGCAGCGCGATGAGGTCATAGATGTCCAGTTCATTGCCGTAGGCGCCGACGATGCAGAACAGGAAGACCGACGGGATCATATAGTAGTAAGGCACCATGCAGGCTTTGCAGAACTGCTTG
The DNA here is from genome assembly GCA_963750965.1 of uncultured Alphaproteobacteria bacterium. Taxonomy (GTDB): domain Bacteria; phylum Pseudomonadota; class Alphaproteobacteria; order Rhizobiales; family Xanthobacteraceae; genus CANKHA01. Next base: position 348,064 of record CAVVSK010000016.1, on the reverse strand, counting down.
ACGAAGATCATCGACAGCAGCGTCGCCAGCGTGTTGGCAATCACCAGCGTCCAGATCGTGCCGTACATGTACGGCGCCTGATGCGTGAGGATTGCGGTTCCCGGCTGGATGCCAACCGCCGTCATGCCAATCAGGATGATTGCCATCGAGCTGCCGCCCGGAATGCCGAACAGCAGCGTGGGGATCAGGTCGCCGCCTTCCTTGGCGTTGTTCGCGCTCTCCGGGGCGATCACGCCGCGAATGTCGCCCTTGCCGAAATTCTCGGTATTCTTTTCTGTCTGCATGGCATGGGCATAGGCAAACCAGTCGGCCACGGAGCTGCCGAGGCCGGGCAGCACGCCCACCCAGACGCCCACGATGCTGGAGCGCACCACCAGCCACCAGTGACGAAAGACGTCTTTCACGCCCTCCAGCTGGCCGCCTTTCAGTGGCTCCATTTCCGCAATGCTGGTCTTGCGGCGGAAGATATCCACCATCTCCGGCACGGCGAACATGCCCATGGCAATGATGATCAGCGAAACGCCGTCCCAGAGATAACTAATGCCGAAAGTGAAACGCTCGATGCCGGTACGCGCATCAGTGCCGACGAGCGCGATGGCCATGCCGACAGTGGCGCTGATCAAGCCGCGCACCGGCTGCTTTCCCCCGAGGATGGCGACCGCCGACAGACCGAGCAGACACATCATCAGGAATTCCGGCGAGCCGAGGCTGAGCACCAGCGGCTTGAAAAATGGCAGCGAGATAATGAAGGCCAGCGCCCCGATAAAGGCGCCGACCAGCGAGCCGAAGAAGGCCGCACCGAGAGCACGGTTGGCTTGGCCCATCTTTGCCAATGGATAGCCGTCGAGAATTGTGGCCTGCGAACCTGAACCGCCGGGCACGCCGATCAGCACCGAGGTGAAGGTATTCGCGGTATTGCCGACGGTGGCGGCACCAAAGATCAAAGCGATGAAAGCGAAGGGATCCAGCGTCATCGCATAGGGCATCAGCAACGACAGTAGCAGCAAACCGCCGATGCCGGGGGCGGCGGCAAAGAAGCTCGCCACGATCACACCGAGGAACATGAGCAGCAGGGGAAACGGCGCGGTAACGCCGACAAAGCCTTTGGCGATGTCGGCGAGATGAAAGACGTCCAGAAACTCAAGCATTTCCCGATCCCCACGGCCGCCAGAGTTCTTCTTGGCGGCGTCCGCACGTGTTTAACGCATGCGGCTTTAGCCTGGCAGCCGACTATCGTCGTGATGCATGGCCCGTCAGCGTCAGAACGTAATAGAATCCAAGCGAGTTAGAACGGCTTTCTCGTTCAGTTGCGATCCGTTGGCGATTTGCCAGATCGTGAACTGCTCCTGAAACGCCGTTTCGGACGGCAGGCCGTCGATCGGAACGATCGGCTTGAAGCCGCGCTGCACGGCGCCGAACGTTGTGTAAAGCACCGCACTGTTGGCCGACGTGCCGACAATAATGACGGTATCGATGCCTCTGTCCTTCAGCATCTTCTCTACGTCATTGTCGGAAAACTTGTCACCGCGGCCGCGCACGACCCTTTCCTCACCTCTCGGCCCGACACTGGCCACAATGTCTTCCGGCTGCATGCTGCTGGACAGCGCATGCAGGACCAGGACGTTATGGCTGCGCGCGTCAGCCAGCAGCTTTTCGATCTTCGGGAGAGTCTTGAAACAGCGCACGCGCCCGTCAGCCGTGCAGGTCTTGCGGTTCCAGTCGAGGCTGAACACCGCTGTCTTTTTGGGATCTATCTGGACCGGTTTGATCTTAGCAATAGGAGGCGGCGGCGCCTTGATGGAATCCCATTCCTCGATGATGTTCTGCGCCCGCGCGGCGTCCGGCGACGCAGCGATAAGCCCTAACGCCAGCGTCGCCATAGCGACGGCCGGCAGGGCGACCCCGATCAGCTTTCCCATCCCACCCTTCGTTTCCCCTCGCGCTGAATTTCAGATCGGCCGTCTGAACCAGTTCCTCGCGTTGTCCTCGAGGATTTTTTTGCGCCCCTCTTCCGAGATGGCGGGATCGAATGCCCAGTTGATCGGATCGAATGTGGCGTGCGGCCAGTCCGAGGAATAGAGCAGCATGTCCTCACCCCGGCACAACTCCATCAGCATCTTAAAATGCTTGGGATCGCGAGGGAAGCATACCGGCTGGCTGGAGAAGCGAATATTGCTGTCGAAATATTCGCTCGGCAGCTTGTTCAGGAACTGCTCGCCGGCTTCCAGCTTGCGTTCGGTGAGCTTGATGTCGCCCGGATGGCTCAAATAGTAGTCGTCCGAACGCGCCATGAATTCCGGCAGCCACCAGAAGCCGCCTTCTTTGATAATGACGCGCAGAGAAGGAAATTTGTCGAACAGGCCCTGGAAAATCATGCTGCCGACATAGGCCATCGAGATCGAGACGGCGGATATTCCGACCAGCTCGGACCAGGTGCGCGTGCCCTGATGCAGCGGCGTCATCTGCTGGTAGAAGGTTCCCACATGCGAGGTGACGGCGAGGTCGTTATCGATCGCGGCCTGATAAATCGGATCGTGCTTGGCAGTGCCGATCGGCTCGTAGTTGCCACCGAATTCCGTATAAACCGAAACGAAGCCTTGATGCTTGGCCATGCGCTCAATCTCGGCCGCCCCAGCGGCCGGATCGCGGTGGCTGATCATGATCTCACCCTTGATGCGCGGCGTGACCGGCAACACCTCGGCGGCGAGATAATCGTTATAGGCCGAAGCGACCGCGGCCAGCATCGCAGGATGGAACATGCTCTGCGGCCGCTGGAAGCCCGGGCTCAGGACTACCGTCTCGACGCCGATCTCCTCCATCACCTTCAGCACTTCCGCCGCCGTGCCGGCGCGACCCATGGTCTCCTGCCCGGTGCCTTCGATGCCGATGGCATATTGCGGCGTGTAGTCGCCGCCGACCGGCGGATATTTTGTCAACTCGGTCCTGAACGGCTCCTTCATGAAGGTGCGCAATACCTGCCAGTCCGGAATGAAATGGAAATCCGTGTCGACGACCTTGTAGTTATGCGCGCGCGGATCGATCGGATTCGGTTTGACGCGCTTGGCCGGCTGGCGATTCGGGTTGGTCACGATGTTCATATTGATCTCTCGTGTCGGCGAGCTGTCGCCATTCAAACGGTTACCACCACATCCTCGCCATCAAGAACGATGGGATAGGTGCGCAGCGTCTGGCGCGGATCGGCTTCAAGTTTGCCGTCTTCGAGTTGCCAATTCCAGTGATGCCAGGGACAGCGGACAATGCCATCTTCCACTACCACCTCACCGTCGCACAGTGAGGCGCCCTTGTGGGGACAACGATTCGCCACTGCATAAAGTTTGCCCGCAACGCGGAAAATCGCGATGGTGCGCCGACCCGCTTCTACGGCAATGGCCTTCCCTTCCGGAATCTCGTCAACCTTGCCAACGACGTATTCTGCCATCTTGTCCGGTTTCGCTGTGTATCACCGGCCAGAATTACGAACCGGTGTTCAAAATTCGACATCTATTACGAATTTCAATAATCGCAGCTTTTACATCTAAAGTCCAGAGAGGTAACTGTTGCAGCCCCCGGTTTGCTGGGGCAAAGTGACCAGGAATTTATCGCGTTTTCAGGCAAGCCGCATGTGATGGCCGGGCCCGCCCCCTCCAAAAAAACCAAAACCAAGACGAAAGGAAAAGGCCTGCCGCGCCACGGCAACCGTTCTATTGTCGTGGCCGTCTCGCTTCTGCGTGTAATCGCCTCGCTCGGAAGGCCAGCAACGCTGAGCGAGATCGCATCGGCGGCGGGCATGTCAGCGCCGCGTGCGCATCGCTATCTGCTCGGACTGGCGAATACTCGTTTGGTTGAGCACAGCGCGATCTCTGGACTTTATGACCTGGGCTCCGAGATCGTTGAGCTTGGCGTCGCTGCGCTAGGCAAGGTTGATGCCGTGCGTTTCGCTAGCGAGGCACTGGCGCCGCTGGCGGACGAGACCGGACTTGCAGCCCTCATCGTTGTCTGGGGAACCAACGGACCCACCGTCATCCGTTGCGAGCAGGCGGGGCTTGTGTCTGCCGTGCGCGTGCGCGAAGGCCGCAATCTTTCGTTGCTCAACAGCGCGTCGGGCCGAGTGTTTCTTACCTATCTGCCGGACTCCGATACGGGTCCGTTTATAGAACGGGAGCTGGCTTTGTCTTCTAAGGGGCGGAGCTCGGCCAAAAGCATCGAGGCGATGCAGGCTGAAGTGCAAAGACATGGCATCGGCCGTGGTCTTGGCGAGGAGACACCCAATATTGCAGCCTTGGCGGCGCCGGTTTTCGGCGCCCATGGCCGCCTTGCGCTCTGCCTTGGTGTGGTGTCGGCGGTTGGATTCGATACCAGCTATTCCGGCAAGCCGGCCGTCGCGCTGAAACGCGCCGCCGCCGAGTTGTCCCGCCGTCTCGGTTTCTCCAACGACAATCACAACGTTTAGCGCGCCGTATTGGACTCCGCGATTCCGCTGACTTGGAATCGCGCGGCCTCCTTTATTTCTTCGCCTGCGTCGCTTGCGCCTCGGCCTCGGCTAAACCCTTCTTGATCTTGGCAATCACGTCCTTCGGCGTGCTGATGAGGTCTTCGACCACCTTTTTCACTTCTTCGCCGCTGGAAGGTTCGATCTCAAGCTTGCGCTCGGCCGCGATCTTCAAGAAGTCCGGATCGTTCATCGTATCGGAGAAGGCCTTGCGCAGCGCTGCCAGCCGGTCGGCGGGAATGCCCGGAGGCGCGGTGACCGGAAAGCCGATCGCGCTGTCACTCGAAACAAATCGGAAAATGGCCTGCTCCTCCGGAGTCTTGGCGAGATCGAGCAAGAGCGGCACGTCCGGCAGATCCTTCTCCTTCGTCAAACCGGTCTGCAACAGGACGTTGATTTTCTTCTCGGCGATCCAGTGCGGCCAGCCAGCCTTCAGGCCGGACCAGACCACAGCAGCGCGACCGTCAACCTCACCGCGCTCCATCGCCAGTTGGATGGTGTTTCCGCCCTGATAGCCGAGCACGACCTTGAACTTGGTACCCAGGAAGGCATTGATCAGCAGCGGATAGACCGAGTTTCCTCCGGTCGCGCTCAACGCGCCCATCACGACTTCCTTTTTCTTCGCGTCCTCCAGCGTTTTCACGCCGCTCGCGTGCCAGGTGATGAACACGGTGGTGGAGGTGTTCATCGCCCCGATCCAGCTGAACTTGGAGAGATCGAATTGGACCTGGTCGGGTTCGAACATCTGGCGTTGCGGCATGCTCTGGTTGAACATGCCGAAGACTGACCCGTCCTTCGGCGCGATCTCGCCGATATATTGCGCCGACTTCACACCCGATGCGCCGGGCATGTTCTCTACAACGAGCGTCGGATTTCCCGGGATGTGGCGGCCCATGAATTGGGCGAGCAAACGACTATAGGTATCGTAGCTGCCGCCGGTATTCGACCCGACAATGAATTTTACAGTTTTGCCCCGGTAGAACTCCTCAGGCGACTGCGCATGGCCGGGTCGGCCCGCCGCCAGCAGGAGCGCGCAGATCCCAAGGCCGCCCAACAGCAACTTGCGCATTTTCCCTCCGCTTCAGTGGTCTTCCGCCGCCTCGCCTTTGCCCTCAACCCGACGCATATTAACGGCCGGCCGGCAAAATACCGGGCGGGTTTTCCTTCATTCTGGACAGAATCGAAATGGATTTCAAATTCTGCATTTGCCTGCTAAAAGGCCCATTATGCTGCGTCGCTGGGTGAAATAAGGACAGGAGAGAATGGCTATCGACAACGCCGCGCTGCGCTATCTGATCGATACCTATCTGGACTGGAGCAAGCAGCAAGCCATCCCGGTCATCGAAGGCGTCGCGATCGACCTCAACACCATCGAGACCGCGCCTTGGCAGCGGCTGGGCGGCGGCTGCAAGGCGGCCTTCGTGCATCTGCGCGGCCGCGGCGATTTCATCTCGCTGCAGGTGATCGATATCCCGCCCGGTGCCCGCACCGACGTCTTGCGCCATCTCTATGACGAAGTTTTCTACGTCCTGTCCGGCAGCGGCAGCGCCACCATCGAAATTGGAGGAGGCCGCAGCACGAGTTTCGAATGGGGCCCGCGCTCGCTGTTCTCGCCCCCGCTGAACGCACCCTATCGGCTGTTCAATGCTTCGGGCCGCGAAGGCGCCCGCATCGCGGTGGCCAGCAACCTGGCCTTTCTGATGAACGTCTATCGCAACGAAGCTTTCCTGTTCGAGAACAAGACCCCCTTCCCCCATCGCGTCGGCCGCGAGGCCTATTACAATGGCGAAGGCGATTTCCTCCCCCTCGCTCCCGGCAAGCATATGTGGGAGACCAATTTCATTCCCGATCTCGGCTCCTTCGAGCTGCCGGAATGGGAAGCGCGCGGCGCCGGCAGCCGCAACATAAAGGTCATTCTCGCCGACAGCCCCATGCATGCGCATATCTCCGAGATGCCGGTCGGCACCTACAAGAAGGGCCATCGCCACGGCCCCGGAGCGCATGTCTTCGCCATCAACGGTTCCGGCTACACGCTGATGTGGAAGGAAGGCGACGAAGAGTTCGAGCGCCACGAATGGCAGCACGGCTTCGTCTTCGCGCCGCCCGACGGCATGTTCCACCAGCACTTCAACACCGGACCGGAGCCGGCGCGCTATCTCGCCGTTTCGCTCGGCAGCCATCGCTATCCGGTGCTGGCGCGCAAGGTAGAACGCAAGAACAAGCCGGAAGCTTCGGTGAACGAAGGCGGCATCCAGATCAACTACGAGGACCAGGATCCACGCATCCACAAGATCTGGCTGCAGGAACTGGCGAAGACCGGCGTGCCTTCCAAGATGGGTAAGTATTTTGACGAGACCCGCATCCAGAAAGAGCTGGCATGAACGCGCAACCGAAATTCTTGCTCGACCCTTATCTCGAATGGACGGCGAAGGAAGGCATCCCGATCCATCAGGATTTCGGCGTCGATCTGACGGCGTGCGATGTCGGCCCGTGGCCCCGGCTTGGCGACAAATGCAGCGGCGCCTTCGTGCATCTCTATGGGCGCGGCGATTGGATGACGATTTTCGTCCTCGAAGTGCCGCCCGGCGGCAACTCGGCGCCGCAGCAACACATGTTCGACGAGATCTTCTATGTGCTTGAGGGCAGCGGCAGCATGGTCGTGGAACTGCCGGACGGCACCAAGCAGTCGTTCGAGTGGGGTCCGCGCAGCCTGTTCGCACCACCGCTGAACTGCAAATACCGCATCTTCAACGCCTCGGGTCAAAAGCCGGCGCGGCTCGCCTCCGGCAATGATCTGCGGATCATGATGAATATTCTCAACAACGAGAAGTTCTTCTTCGACAATCCTTATCCCTTTCCCGAGCGCAATTCGCCCGCGGGTTATTACGCCGGCGAAGGAGAGATGACGTCGATCCGTCCCGGCCGCCATCTGTGGGAAACCAATTTCGTGCCCGACCTCGGCGCCTTTGAGCTGAAGGCCTGGGAAGCGCGCGGGGCCGGTTCGTCCAACATCCAGTTTCTGCTGAGCGAAAGCTCGATCGGGGCGCATGTCTCCGAAATGCCGGTCGGCACCTATAAGAAGGGCCACCGCCACGGCCCCGGCCTGCATGTGCTGTTCGTCCACGGCAGCGGCTATAGCCTTCTCTGGTATCACGGCGAGCGCGATTACAAGCGCGTGGAATGGAAGCACGGCGTGGTGTTCGCGCCACCGGACGAGATGTTCCACCAGCATTTCGATACGAGCCAGAGACCCGCGCGCTATCTGGCGCTCGGCTTCGGCAGCAAGCGTTATCCAATCGTGCTGGAACGCCGCATTGGCTCGGAAGGGCGCCGCAGCGATGTCAGCGTGAAGGAAGGTGGCGCGCAGGTCGAATACGCCGATCAGGATCCGCGCATCCACGCCATCTGGCTGGAGGAAATCCGCAAGACCGGCGTTCAGTCGCAGATGGGAAACCATATCGACGAGTTCGATCTATTCTCGCCCCGCGGCCGAATAACGCGGCACGAACAAAAACCTTCTAGGGAGCGTGAATGTCCAAGGGTCCTGTTGTCTCTGACGAGCTCGCGCAGAAATTCGCGACTGAGAAAGATACGCCCTACGAGCGCTGGGTTCGCAGTCAGGGTCTCGACGTCAAGCCCGCGATGTATGTCCGGCAGTTGCGGACCATCGAGCTGAAACCCTGGGCGGAGCGCGGCGGCAACGCCGTCTTCCTCAACCACGAAAGTACGCGCACCACCAACGATGCCTATGTCTGCGAAATCCCGGCCGGCGGCGAACTGAAGCCGCGGCGGCAGATTTTCGATGAGATGATCCTGATCCTGTCCGGGCGCGGCTCGACCACGATCTGGAACGATGCCGGCGACCGCCAGACCTTCGAGTGGAAGGAGAATGCGATTTTCGCCATTCCGATGAATTGCTGGCATCAGCATTTCAACGGTTCCGGCAAGGAGCCGGCGCGCTATGTGGCGGTGACCTATTGCCCGCAGGTGCTCAACCTGTTCGGCGAGCCAGACTTCGTTTTTAACAACAAGCATGATTTCAAAACTCGCTTCAGCGGCGAACCCGACTATTTCAGCGCCAAGGGCGAGCAGAAGGGATTCCTGCTGACGACCAACTTTGTCGCCGACGCGGTCAACATTCCCCTGATCACTGCAGCCTCGCGCGGCGGTGGCGGCGGCCATATCCGCTTCAACATGGCGCGCGGCGCGTTGCCGAGCCATATTTCGCAATTCCCGGTCGGCACCTATAAGCGGGCGCATTCGCACGGCTCCGGCGCTTTCGTGATCGTGCTGAGCGGCCAGGGTTATTCGCTGATGTGGTATGAGGGCGAGGAGCCGAAGCGCTATGACTGGGAAGTCGGTACGCTGATCGTGCCGCCCGCCGGCATGTATCACCAGCACTTCAACACCGGTACCACGCCCGCGCGCTATCTCGCTTTCCGCAATATCTCGATCCGCAATTCCCAGGGCGTCCCCTATTCCTGGATCAGCCGCCGGCTTGGCGGCTCGCAGATCGATTACGCCGACGAACCGCAGGTGGTGCGCGACCTGTTCCAAAAGGAAATTGCGGTGAACGGCGTTTCCTCGCGGATGGCGGAAGCCTACGAAAAGGAACTGGAAACACTGCCACCGCTGCGCGAAGCCGCCGAATAAGCAGGGATACCGATCAATGGATGCCAAGGTGCAAACCAAGCCGAACCTGCAGGACCTGCGCACGCACCTGGAGAATCTCCAGAAGCACGACAAGCTCGCGCGCATCACCGTGCCGATCAACAAGGATACCGAGCTGATGCCGCTGGTTCGCTGGCAGTTCCGCGGCCTGCAGCAGGATCAGCGCAAGGGATTCCTGTTCGAAAACGTTACCAATGCCCGCGGCGAGAAATTAAGCGGCAGCGTGGCGGTCAGCATCTATGCCGGCTCGCCGGAAATCTATGCCATCGGCATGGGCTGCGAGGTGAAAGACATCCGCAAGCACTGGCAGGCCGCACAGGCCGCACCGCTGAAGCCGGTGGTCGTCGACTACGGCACTGTGCAGGACGAGGTCCATATGGGCGACAACCTGCTTGAGCATGGTGGGCTGGAGGAATTCCCGATTCCGAATTCGACGCCCGGCTTCGACGTCGGCCCCTACACCACCGCGTCCAACTGGGTCACCAAGGACCCGGAAATTGGCTGGATGAATGTCGGCAACTATCGCGGCCAGGTGAAAGGCCCCACCAAGATGGGCGTCTTCATCGGTCCGCGCAAACACGCCTGGAAGCACTGGGACATCATGCGCCAGCGTGGCGAGAAATACGTCGAGGCTGCGCTGGTGATCGGCGGCCCGCCGGTGCTGACTTATCTCTCCGGCTCGCGCACGCCCTATGGCGTTGAGGAATATGCCGTCGCCGGCGCGCTGATCGGCGAGCCGCTCGAGCTGGTCAAATGCAAGACCGTCGACCTGATGGTGCCCGCGCATGCCGAGCTGGTGATCGAAGGCCGCATTTCCACCGAGTATCTCGAGCCCGAAGCGCCATTCGGCGAGTTCACCGGCTATATGGGCGAGCGCGTTTACAATGCGGTGTTCGAGACCACCGCCATCACCCACCGTAAGAACCCGATCTTCACCGCCATCATCAGCCAGATGCCGCCGAGCGAAAGCAGCATGCTGAAGAAGATGGGGCAGGATAACAGCTACCTGTATTTCCTGCGCAACCACTGCGGTCTGCCCGACGTGGTCGATATCAGCTTCCACGAGATCGCGCTCGAAAGCTGGGCCGTGGTGCAGCTCAAGCGGTGCAATCCGTCGATGGTCTGGCAGACACTTTACGCCATCGCCGGCCGCAACGCGTCCTCCGGCAAATACATCATCGCGGTGGACGAAGACATCGACATCAACGACATGGAATTGGTGATCTGGGCGCTCTGTTACCGCTCGCAGCCGGACCGCGACACCAAGATTCTCGGCAACCGCGCCATCGGGCTCGATCCTTCCGGCCTGCCGCCGCAGGCGGAAATCCGCAACATGACGCAGCAGGCGAATTTCGGCTCGATGATGCTGATCGACGCCACGCGCAAATGGAATTATCCGCCGGTGTCGCTGCCCGCCAAGCCTTACATGGAACGCGCCAAAGAAATCTGGGAGCAATTGCAGCTGCCCAAGCTCACGCCGCGTGTTCCGTGGCATGGCTACGAATTGGGCGACTGGTCCGACCGCGACCGCGAGGAAGCAGAATGGGCGGTAAAGGGCGAATATCACAAGACCGGTGAGCGCGCCGCGAAGGAACGCAAGCCGGCCGGCAAGTAGCCGCGACGTAGTTACGAGGGATGAGCATGGACGACCGCACACAGGTCAAGACCAACCTGCAGGATCTGCGCACACATCTGCAAAAGCTCGACCAGCAGAAACTGCTGCGGCGTGTCACGATTCCAATCAACAAAGACACGGAGCTGATGCCGCTGGTGCGCTGGCAATTCCGTGGGTTGAAGGAAGAGCAGCGCACCGGGTTCCTGTTCGAAAACGTGACCAATGCGCGCGGCGAGAGTCTGAAGGGCGGCGTGGCGGTCGGCATCTACGCCGGTTCGACCGAAATCTACTCGATCGGCCTCGGTTGCGAGGTCTCGCAGATCAAGGACCGCTGGCAGAAGGCGCAGGCCAAACCGACGCCACCGAAGCTGGTCGAGCAAGGCTCGGTACAGGAAGAAGTGCATATGGGCGACAACCTGCTGGAGCATGGCGGCATCGAGGAATTCCCAATCCCGATCTCCACCCCCGGCTTCGACATCGGCCCCTACACCACTGCATCGAACTGGGTAACCAAGGATCCCGAGAGCGGCTGGATCAATGTCGGCAATTATCGCGGTCAGGTGAAAGCAGCCGATCGCATGGGCATGTTTATCTCGCCGCGCAATCATGGCTGGAAGCACTGGGACATGTGCCGCAAGATGGGCAAGCCGCTGGAGGCCGCGCTGGTGATCGGCGGCCCGCCGGTACTCACGCATCTCTCCGGCTCGCGCATTCCCTACGGTGTGGAGGAATATGCGGTAGCCGGCAGCCTGATCGGTGAGCCACTGGAAGTGGTCAAGTGCAAGACCCTTGACCTTACGGTGCCCGCGCATGCCGAACTGGTGATTGAAGGCCATATCTCGACCGAATATGTCGAGCCGGAAGCTCCCTTCGGCGAATACACCGGCTACATGGGCGGCCGCGTTTACAACGCGGTGTTCGAGGTGACCGCAATCACTCACCGCAAGAACCCGATCTTCACGGCGATCCTCAGCCAGATGCCGCCGAGCGAGAGCAGCAAGCTGAAAAAGATCGGCCAGGATAATGCTTATCTTTTCTATCTGAAGAACCAGTGCGGCATCGCCGACGTGGTCGACGTTTCCTGTCACGAGATTGCGGTCGATAGCTTCATCGTCATCCAGATGAAGAAGTGCAATCTCTCGATGGTCTGGCAGGCGCTGTATGCCGTTGCCGGCCGCAACACCATGGTCGGCAAGATCGTCATTGCAGTGGACGAGGATATCGACATCCACGATCCGGAATTGATCATCTGGGCGCTGAGTTATCGCATGCAGCCGCATCGCGACTTGATGATGCTGCCGAACCGCGCTGTTGGCCTCGATCCCTCAGGCGCCCCGCCAAACCAGGACGGCGTCGACAACAGCCACGTGCAGCAGGTATTCGGCTCGGCGCTGCTGATCAATGCGATGCAGCCCTTCGCCTATCCGCCGGTGTCGCTGCCGCGCAAGCAATACATGGACCGCGCCAAGGAAATCTGGGAGCAGCTGCAATATCCGCCCCTCACCCCGCGCAAGCCCTGGTTCGGTTATGAGCTGGGCGACTGGTCCGAGCGCGATCGCGAGGAAGCGCAGTGGGCGGTGGAGGGCAAATACTTCCTCACCGGCGAGCGCGCGAAGAAAGAACGTAAACCCGCGAACGAGTAAGCGTCCTTCGCGTTGATCAGAAGTTCGTCATGGCCGGGCTTGTCCCGGCCATCTCGTTTTAGTAGGCAAGGTGGCGCGACCCTGGGCGAGATCGCCGGGACAAGCCCGGCGATGACGACGAAAATCAATGGAAATTCCTGCCCTTTGGCATCACTTCTTCCACCGGCCCCGGGCATGATTGTCGGCAGCTTTGGCTGATCTTCGGACAAGCTTCGCAGCAGCGGTGACAGATCCTCGAAATGCTCCGCGACGATGTGGATCACACCCTTCTCGTTCTGCAGCATGCCTGTAATGCTGATCAGCCGCGCACCCATGATGACCGGACGATATTGTTCGAACGTCCGCGGCCACAGGATCGCATTGGCGACCGCGGTCTCGTCCTCCAGTGTCATGAAGATGGCGTTGCCGGTGCCCGGCCGCTGGCGCACCAGCACGAGGCCCGCGATGGTGACCCGCCTGCCGGAGGGCATGTGCGGCAGCAATTCGTGGCGCAGGATGCCGCGTGCATCGAGATTAGCCCGCAGGAAGGACACTGGATGCGCCTTCAGCGATAATGAAAGATGGCGATAGTCCTCCACCACCTGCTGACCGGGCGGCATGGACGGCAGACCGACATCGGGTTCAAGCGAGGGCATAGTAGCGCGGGCAAATAGCGGCAGGTCGTCCTTGTCGCCCGCCCGGCGGAGTGCCTTGATCGCCCAAAGCGCATCGCGGCGGTTCAGCCCCAGCGAATTGAAGACATCGGCATGCGCGAGCTTCTCCAGCGCTTTCGGCGGCAGGCCGGTGCGCAACCAGAGATCGCGGATGGAATCGAAGCCCGCAGCCCGTACGCTCTCGATCTTTTTGGCCCAGTCCTCGGAGAAACCGGTGATCTCGCGCAGACCGAGCCGCAACGCATGGGTTGTCTCAATATCGTCCTGCATGGAGGCATGACGGGGATTTATGTTCCGAGGGAGAACATCCGCCTTGCCCTCCTGCGCCTCTAACGGCTCCAGCGTGCAATCCCAATTCGATAGATTCACATCCACTGGACGAACTTCCACGCCGTGCTCCTGCGCGTCACGCACCAGTTGGGCAACGGCGTAAAAGCCCATTGGCTGACTGTTCAGCAGCGCCGCCGCAAATACATCTGGATAATGGCATTTGATCCAGGCCGAGGCGTAGACGAGATTGGCAAAGCTTGCTGCGTGGCTTTCAGGAAAGCCATAGCTGCCGAAGCCCTCAATCTGATTCCAGCAATTGGTCGCAAATGTTGGATCGTAACCGCGCGCGGTCATGCCGTTGATGAACTTGTCACGGAATTTGCCGATCGTACCGATCCGCTTGAAGGTCGCCATGGCCCGCCGCAGCCGGTCGGCTTCACCCGGTTTGAAACCCGCAGCGACAATGGCGATGCGCATGGCATGCTCCTGAAACAGCGGCACGCCGAGCGTCTTTTTCAGCACTTCTCTCAATTCATCCTTGTCGCCATGCTCGGGGGACGGACCTGGATATGTCGGCTGAATGCCCTTTTCGCGCAATTGCTCACGCCGCCGCAGATAGGGATGCACCATGTTGCCCTGGATCGGTCCCGGCCGCACGATCGCCACTTCGATGACCAGATCGTAGAACTTTTCCGGCCGCAGCCGCGGCAGCATCGACATCTGCGCACGACTCTCGATCTGGAATACGCCGATGGTGTCGGCCCGTTGGATCATCTTGTAGGTCGCCTCATCCTCGTCCTGTCGGGCGAGGTTGCGGGGAACCCCATAATGCGATTGCAGGAAATCGAAACTGCGCCGCAAAGTAGTGAGCATACCGAGCGCCAGCACGTCGACCTTGAGCAACCCGAGCGCATCCAGGTCATCCTTCTCCCATTCGATGACGGTACGATCCTCCATCGCCGCGTTCTCGATCGGGACGACCTCGTCAAGCCGGCTGCGGGTGATGACAAATCCGCCGACATGCTGGGAAAGATGCCGCGGCGTCTCGATCAGCTCTTCCGTCAGCCGCATCACCTGCTGCAATCGGGGATCGGACGGATCGAGGCCGATGCGGCGCGCCTCTTTGTCGGACACACCGCTGCCCGACCATCCCCATAATGTCCCGGCAAGCGCCGAGATCGTATCTGCTGACAGGCCGAAAACTTTTCCGACTTCTCGCACGGCGCTGCGGCCGCGATAGCAGATCACCGTGGCGGCAAGGCCTGCGCGCTCGCGACCATATTTTTTATAGATGTGCTGGATGACTTCTTCGCGCCGCTCATGCTCGAAATCCACGTCGATGTCGGGCGGTTCGTTGCGCTCTTCAGAGACAAAGCGTTCGAACAGCAGATCAATCGCCATGGGCGATACATCGGTGATGCCGAGGCAGTAACAGATCACCGAATTGGCCGCCGAACCGCGGCCCTGACAGAGGATATTTTTGCTGCGGGCAAATTTGACGATCTCGTCTACCGTCAGAAAGAACGGCGCATAATTCAGTTTGCCGATCAGCCGCAATTCTTCATCCAGCGCATGCCGGACCTTTGGAGAAGTGCCATTCGGAAAGCGCTTCTTGAATCCTTCTTCGGCGAAGGCGATCAGGGCTTCTTGCGGCGTGGCATAGCCCTGCCGGGTTTCATCGGCATATTCAGTGCCGCGCAGCTCTTCGAGCGAGAATTTGCAGCTTTCGAGGAAATGCAGCGTCTCGGCCAATGCATTTGGATAAAGACGCAACAACCGCGCCATCTCCTGCGGCGGCTTGAGGTGCCGCTCGGCATTGGCCTCAAGCAGCCGGCCGGCTGCTTCCAGCGTCAGATGTTCGCGGATGCAGGTAACGACATCCTGCAATTCCCGGCGCTCGGGTGCGTGGTAGAGCACCTCATTGACGGCAATCAGGGGAACAGAGGCCCGTTCTGCAATCTGCGCGATTCGTTTGAGACGGCGCAGGTCATCGCCGCGATAAAACATGCCGGCTGCCAGCCAGACGGCTTTCTTAGACGCCGCTTCCGTCAACCGCAGAAGAAGTGCATGCAGCTTGTCGGTATAGATGCGTACCGGCGGCATGACGATCAGGTTGAGACCTTCGACAAATTCAAGAAGGTCCGGAAGCCCGAGGATGCAATCGCCTTTTTCGGCGCGGCGTTTGCCGGCAGAGAGCAGGCGCGTCAGTCGTCCCCAGGCGGCGCGATCGCGCGGATAGGCAAGAATGTCCGGTGTCTCGTCGGAAAAGACGAGCCGCGCACCCACCGCTATCTTCAGCCTAGGCAGTTCTGGAAATTCTTCATTGATGTCTCTTGCGGCCACATGAACGCGCACGACACCAGCCACGCTATTGCGATCGGCAATTCCCAGCCCGGCGAGGCCAAGAATTTTAGCGGTCTTGACGAGTTCCTCCGGGTGGGAAGCTCCGCGTAGAAAAGAAAAATTACTGGTCACCGCCAGTTCGGCATAAGCCGGTAGGAGCGTCGGCTGCTGCTTCGGACGCTTCTCTTCCGAACGGAACTCAACGACATTGTCAGTCACGCAAATAATCCGTGCAGATACCAGGTCGGTTTATCCGGTTCCTTTATCTCGCGGCCGAACAGCCCTTCCCGGTAGAGCCAGACGCGCGCGCCTTCTTTGCTCTCGACCCGGAAATAATCGCGGGTGAGCGCATTGCCCTGCGCGTCGCGCCACCATTCCATGGCGATGCGCTCCGGACCTTCGACATGCGCGACCTCGTGCAGCACGCGCCGCCAGCGAAAGCGCACCGGCGGGCCATCCGGCACCTCGGCGATGGCGTCGATCGGCTCGGGCCGCTGGAATAGCCGGATCGGCCGCGCAGGCGCGAGGGAGTCTTGTTCTCCCTCTCCCCTTGCGGGGGAGGGTTGGGGTGGGGGGTAAGCCCCCCGCAAGGGAGGAGGTAAAGAAGAAAGAGCATGCGCGGGCACCGCGGCGACGGCGAATTCCGGAATATGCGTGTCACCCGGCTGCAACCGGCTGACCCGGCGCAGGCCGAAGCGAGCGCCGAGGCGATCAATCAGATGCGCAAGATCGGCGGCATCGTCGCTATCGCCGCTCAAGCCGGTCTGCTGCGGATCGAGCCGTTCGGTCACCAGCGCCGATAACCGCAGCATGTCGAAGCCGAAGCCGGGATCGCAGGCATCGCCCAAGACCGCGAGGCGATCGGCGAATAAGCGCCGCACCCGCGCGGGATCACGCAGCGGCGCGGCGGTGCCGAGCTCAAGCCGATGCACTTTGCCATCGGCGCGGAACAGGGCGACCTGCATCAGCCTTGCGCCCTCCCCCCGCCGCTCCAGCACGCGATCAAGCTCGTGCGCCAGATGCTCAATGGTACCGAGCACGTCCTCTTCGCGTCCGATGGGATCGGGGAAACGCCGCTCCGCTATAGCGGCGGGCAGCGGCAGCCGCGGACTGATCGATTCATCCTCACGGCCGAGCGCCTGATCAATGCGGCGGATGAAATTTTGTCCATAGCGGGCGGCGAGCGGAGCGCGCGGGCGATCCAACACATCGGCAATGCGTTTCAGACCAGCTTGCGCCAGCGCGGCCACGGTTTCCGTATCGATCCGCAAAGCCGCGAGCGGCAACGGCGACAAAGCTTCGCGCACCGCGCCTTTGGCCACGATCGGTGCCCGGCCATAGCGCGCGATCGCCCAGGCGCAGCCGACCGTGTCGGCCACCGCCACGCTGGCCTGCAAACCCTGCCTGGCCAGCCGCTCGACCAGATCACGGCAGAGCGCCGCCTCGCCGCCGAACAGATGCGCGCAGCCGGTGATGTCGAGCAGGATGCCGTCCGGGCACGTCGAGACCAGCCAGCGGCGTATAGCGGTCGCACCAGTCAGCGATGGCTTCGAGCAGGGCCGCGTCCGCTTGCGGATCGGCATCCGCCGCCGCCAACGCGGGATACATCGCGCGCGCGTCGGCCAGCGCCATGCCGGCCATGAGCCCGAGCCGCGCGGCAGCATTGTTCATCGCGGTGATCCGCAGCGCGGATTTCACCGGCGCGACGACAACCAGCGGCGCATCATCCGGCGCGGACGAGCGGCGCGCGAGCCGGTCGGTCGGAAGCCGTTTCAGCCAGAGCGAGAGATAGCGGCGAGAAGGTACGTTCATGGTGATCCCAGGCGATGGTCCAGCAGCCGAGCGGGCCGCGGCGATTCTTCACGAGTGAGAGGATGAAGGCGGCGCGACCCAAGCCGCCGAAGGCGTCGGCTATGCTCGGGGACGCGGCGATGTTCCAGCGTGTCGCCGCCGCGCTTGGTTCGGGGGAGATGCGATGGCGCAGCAGAAAGCCGAGACCGCCCCCATCGCGCGCCGCCAGCGCCAACCGCCGGGTCGCGGTGAGATCGGCGGCGGTACCTTTATCCGTCAGCTCGGCGATGACGGTGGCGAGCACGCGGGATTTGAGCGCTTCTTCCATCGCCCAGAGCACCTCGGCGGGCCGTGCCACGCGCAGCAACAGCAGCCGCTCCATCGGAAGCCCGAGGGCCGTCAGGCCGGGACCATAAAGGCTGCCGGCCTCCTGCCCGGCGAAATCGGGCTGGATCCATAGGCTGTGCTTGCGCTCCCCCGCGCGCGCCGCGAGCGTGAGCGCAAAGCCCGCGGCGGCGCCAAGATCCAGCGGCCCGGCGGGCGCAAGTTCATGCAAGCTGCCTAAGGCGAGCCCGCCACCCAAGGCCGTATCGATGGGCTCGGCCCCGAGCGGCAAGACCCGTCCGCCGATTTCCAGCGCAGACAGATCACTCCCTTCGATTTCGGCCACTGCGCGTCGCAGGCGGCTAAGGGTGGCTGGTTGACCAGCAGACATAATTTAGTTCCTGTTTTGTTCTCATTGATTCCCGGCCCCAGAGCGGCTGTCAAGAACGGAAAAATGGTGCGAGATATCAAAGCCTTGCCTCTGCCCCCCACCCCTACTTTTAGCCGTCTAGCTCCCCCCTATGCACAGGCATAAGCTGAGTGAATGGAAACACTTGGCCATTTCATCGCTGGCTCCCGCGTGACAGGCGACAGCGCCTACGCGTCGATCACCGATCCCTCCATCGGCAAAGTCACCAAGCAGGTCGCGCTCGGCTCCGCCGCGGAGGTGGATAAGGCGGTAGCCGCGGCAGCCCGCGCCTTCCCCCCTTGGGCGGCAACGCCCGCGCCGCGCCGCGCCGCCGTGCTGTTCCGCTTCAAGGATTTGATCGAAAAACACGCCGATGAACTGGCGGGCCTGATCACCTCCGAGCACGGCAAGGTTCTGTCCGACGCCCGGGGTTCGCTCCAGCGCGGGCTGGAGGTTGTGGAATTCGCCTGCGGCATTCCGCATCTGCTCAAAGGCGAATTCAGTGAGAATGTCGGTACCGGCATCGACGCCTATTCACTGCGTCAGCCGCTCGGGGTCTGCGCCGGCATCACGCCGTTCAACTTTCCTGCCATGGTGCCGCTGTGGATGTTCCCGGTTGCCATTGCCTGCGGCAACACTTTCATCCTGAAGCCCTCGGAGAAAGTGCCGGGCTGTTCCATGCGTCTGGCTGAATTGCTCACCGAGGCCGGTGCGCCGCCGGGCGTGTTCAACATCGTCAATGGCGCGAAAGAAACGGTCGACGCCCTCCTGGCCCATCCCGGCATTGCCGCCATCAGCTTCGTCGGCTCCACGCCGGTGGCCGAGCACGTCTATCGCACCGGCACACAAGCAGGCAAACGCGTGCAGGCGCTGGGGGGTGCGAAGAACCACATGGTGATCCTGCCCGATGCGGATCTCGACCAGGCAACAGACGCGCTGATGGGCGCCGCCTATGGCTCGGCCGGCGAGCGCTGCATGGCAATCTCCGTAGCCGTCGCGGTCGGGGCGATCGCCGATCCGCTGATACAAAAACTAGCGCCGAAAGTGCGCGCGCTGAAGATCGGCCCCGGTAGCGACAAGGAATCCGAAATGGGCCCGCTGGTCAGCGCCGCACACCGGGACAAGGTGAAGGGCTATATCGATCTTGGCGTCAAGGAAGGCGCCGAACTGGTGGTCGACGGCCGCAATGTCCGCCTGCAAGGATACGAAGATGGCTTCTTTCTCGGAGGCTCGCTGTTCGACCAGGTGCGACCCGAGATGCGCATCTACCGAGAGGAGATTTTCGGACCGGTGCTTGCGGTGGTGCGCGCGCCCGGATTTGATGACGCGCTCAAACTCGTAAACGACCACGAATTCGGCAACGGCGCGGCGATTTTTACCCGCGACGGCGACGCGGCGCGCGCTTTCGTCAGCGGGGTGAAGACGGGCATGGTCGGGGTGAACGTGGCTATTCCTGTACCAATGGCCTTCTACAGCTTCGGCGGATGGAAGCACTCCCTGTTCGGCGACCATCACATCCACGGCGCCGAAGGCGTGCGGTTTTACACCCGTCTTAAAAGCGTCACTTCGCGCTGGCCGACCGGCATTCGCGCCGGCGCCGACTATATCATGCCGACCATGCGCTGACCTGCCGAAACGCTGCTCTAACATTTAGTAGAATGTGATTCGCGGGCAGTACCATCCCGCTGCAGGCCTTGTTGGTCGGAACCCGATTTCCTCTCAGCCCTTGTCCTCACCATGTATTCTTTCGGAATCGAAGAGGAATATTTCGTTTTCGACGCGAAGACGCGGCGCGCGGTGAAGACTGCGAGCAAGAAATTCATCGCCGCCGCAAAGAAACGCCTCGGCGACCAGGTCACAACGGAAATGCTACAGTCGCAGATTGAAGCGGTCAGCCCGCCCTGCCGCAACATGCAGGAGGCACGCGATTATATGTCAGGGTTTCGCCGCGTCCTGGCCGAAGAGGCGGCGGCGCAAAAGCTCGGCATCGCGGCGATGGGGACCTTCCCGCTTGCGGATTGGCCCGACCAGACCGTCACGCCGAGCAAGCGCTATGACGCTATTCTCGATGACCTGCAGATGATCGGCCTGCGCAACATGCTCTGCGGCATGCACGTGCATGTCGAGGTCCCCGAGCCCGATATGCGCATCGACCTGATGATGCGGCTGACACCCTATCTGCCGCTGCTGCTGGCGCTTTCTACGTCTTCACCGTTCTGGCAGGGGCATTTAACGGGGCTGCACGGCTATCGCCACGCTGCTTATGACGAACTGCCGCGCAGCGGGCTGCCGGAGTTTTTCCGCACCAAGCAAGATTACGACGAATTCGTCTCGGCACTAACCTGGGCGCGGATCATCCCCGACGCGAGTTATATCTGGTGGGCGATCCGCCCTTCGTTGCGCTATCCCACGATCGAATTGCGGATCGCCGACTGCTGCACGAATCTCGATGATGGCCTGGCCATTGCGGCGCTCTATCGCTGCCTTGTGCGCGCACTCGATCGCGACCGCGCGCTCAATGCCGGCTTTGATCGCGTCGGCCGCGCGATCACGGAGGAGAATAAGTGGCATGCCCAGCGTTATGGCGTAACCGCCACCTTTGTCGATCCGTTTCGCCGCCAGCCGATAAACACCACCGACTGGCTCAATGAAGTGCTCGACTTCATCGACCAGGACATCGATGCGCTCCGCCACCAAGACGAAATCCAGCGCTTGAAAAGGATCGTCAAGGAAGGCACCAGCGCTGACCGCCAGATTGCCATTTATCAGAAGGCACGCGCCGGCGGGCGGCAACGCCTCAGCGCGTTAAAGGACGTGGTCGACTGGGCCGCCGCGGAAACCCAGGCGTTTTAACGGTTCCGACCCAAGCGGTTAGTGCGACGACACGATGCGCGGACGGCTCGGCGCCGGTGCAGCGGGCGCGAAAGGCAGATTACGGACGTCGTCCAGCGTCGGCAGGCCGGCCTCATTGCCGAGATGCTGGATTTTGAAGGCCGAGGCGCGCCGGGCGAATTCGAAGTGCTCTTCCCACTTCTTTTTTGGATCGCCAAGATAGGAAAAGATATAGGCGCCGTGAAAGACGTCGCCCGCGCCGCTGGTGTCGATCACCTTTTCCTTCGGAACCGGCAGCGCCGGCATCGTGCTGACGGTCCCGCTCTCGTCGTACCAAAGGAGACCGCGCTCGCCAAGCGTGACGCCGCCGATGCGGCAACCGCGGCTCTTCAGATAATCGATGATCTGCGGCGGCGTGCAATTTCGCTGCTCGCAGAAGCGCTCCGCCACAATCGCAACGTCGATGAATTTCAATAGCTCGTCGGTGTTGGAACGCACCGCGCCGCCGTCGAGCGAGGTCAGGATGCCGGCTTCGCGGCAGGTCTTAGCGTAATACATCGCCGCATCGGGCTGATGGCCGTCGAGGTGCAACGCGCGACAGTCGGTGAGATCGAGCTTGGGAAACGAACTGAGATAATGATCGTCGCGACAGCGCACGATCGCGCGCTTGCCGTTATTCGGCATGATGAAAGACAGCGATGATTTCTTCACATAGCGCGGATGCAGGCGGATGTCGTATTTCGCCGCCATGTCGGAGAACATGCGTCCCAGCCAGTCGTTTGCCAGCGTCGAAAGCAGGTCGGGCTTGATGCCAAGCTTGGCGCAGCAAAAGGCCGCTGTTACCGCGTTGCCGCCAAACGAGATGGCATAGTCCTGCGCGACGTATTTTTCGTCTCCCACCGGCATATGGTCGGTAAGAAAAGTGACATCGATATAGCTCTGGCCGATGAAGAGCGTCTGCATTATTCTGCCCGTTACCCCAGTTCCCCGATGCCCCAAATCTCTCTGGCATACTCACGTATCGCGCGATCGGACGAAAAAAAGCCCATGCGCGCGGTATTGAGGATGCTGGCCTTCCACCAGGCCGGCGGCTCGCGCCACAGCCAGTCGACCTGGCGTTGGGCCTGCCAATAGGCATCGAAATCGGCCGCAACCATGAAGTGATCCGGCACTAGCACGGCGTCCACCAGCGAATGGAAGCGGGTTTTATCGTCGGGCGAAAAGGCCCCGCTGCCGATACTGTCCAGCACAGCCGCCAGGATGGGCGAAGCGGCGGACGCATCTTGGCCGGTGATCCCGGTACGACGCTTTGCCGCTACCTCATCCGCCGTCATTCCGAAGATAAAAATATTTTCGGGACCGACCTGCTCCAGAATTTCGATATTGGCGCCATCGAGGGTGCCGATTGTGAGTGCGCCGTTGAGCCCAAGCTTCATGTTGCCGGTGCCGGACGCCTCCATGCCGGCGGTCGAAATCTGCTCGGAGAGATCGGCCGCGGGGATGATCGCCTCCGCCAGGCTCACGTTGTAGTTGGGCAGGAATACAAGCTTAAGCTTATCGGCAACTAGCGGATCGGAATTGATCACCGATGCCACATCATGCGCGAGCTTGATAATCAGCTTGGCGCGGGCATAGCTTGCGGCCGCCTTACCGGCGATGATCTTCACCCGCGGTACCCAGGCGGCGTGCGGCTGTTTGCGGATGGCCTGATAAAGCGCGACCGTCTCCAGAATATTGAGCAACTGGCGCTTGTATTCGTGAATGCGCTTGATCTGCACATCAAACATCGCCGCCGGATTGATCCGGATGCCCACCTGGTCCCGGATACAGCGCGCCAGATTTTCCTTATTGTGCAGGCGGGTCTCGGCGAAAGCGCGCTGGAATGCCGGATCGTCGGCCTTGCCTTCCAACGCCCGCATGGCCTCCGGATCGTCCAGCATCCGCTCGCCGATGGTGTCGACCAGAAGCTTCGTCAGCCCCGGGTTGGCGCGTTGCAGCCAGCGGCGGAAGCTGATGCCGTTGGTCTTGTTGACGATGCGGCCGGGACGCAAGGCGTCGAGATCGCGGAACACGGTTTTGCGCATGAGATCGGTATGCAGCGCAGAAACACCGTTGATACGGTTCGAGCCGACAAAAGCGAGATGTCCCATGCGCACGCGCTTGTCGCCGTTTTCCTGGATCAGCGACACGGCGGCGAGCGCGGCTGGATCGAATATGCCTGCCTGTTCGGCGGCTTTCAGGTGATCCCAGTTGATGACGTAGATGATCTGCATCAGCCGCGGCAGCAAGCGCGTCATCAACTCCACTGGCCAGCTTTCCAGCGCCTCCGGAAGCAGGGTGTGGTTGGTGTAATTCAGGGTATTGGTGGTAATGCGCCAGGCTTCGTTCCACGAGAATTCGTGCTCGTCGATTAGAAGCCGCATCAACTCGGCCACCGCTATCGCCGGATGGGTATCGTTGAGCTGGATCGCGACATGATCCGGCAGCGAGGAAAGGCTGTCGAACTGAGCCAGGTGCCGGCGCACCAGATCCTGCAGCGAGGCCGAGGTGAAAAAATATTCCTGCCGCAGCCGCAGCTCCTGGCCGGAGGGCGTCGCGTCGCTCGGATAAAGAACCTTCGAGATCGCTTCCGCCTTGGCTTTCGCCGCCATAGCCCCGAGGAAATCGCCCTGATTGAAAGCGTAGAGATGGATCGGATCGTTGGCGCGCGCAGACCACAGGCGAAGCGTGTTGATGTGACGTCCGCGCCATCCGGTTATCGGCGTATCATACGCTTCCGCGCGCACGGTTTCGGCCGGATACCATAGCGCTCGCGCGGTATCTTCGTCGCCGCCGATATATTCCACCGCGCCGCCGAACCCGATCTGATAGATCACTTCCGGACGCTCGAATTCCCAGGGATTGCGGAACGCCAGCCAATCCTCCGGTACTTCGTGCTGCCAGCCGTCGCTGATGTGCTGCTTGAACAAGCCGTGGTCGTAGCGGATACCATAGCCGAAGGCGGGCAGCGCGAGACTCGCCATGCTGTCCATAAAGCACGCCGCAAGGCGCCCTAGGCCGCCGTTGCCGAGCGCCTGGTCGGGCTCGATCGCCCGCAGGTCTTCGATATCCACGCCGAGTTCCGCCAGCGCCTCGCGCGCGGTCTCGGTGATGCCGAGATTGCCCAGCGTGTCGAAAAGAAGCCGCCCGAGCAGGAATTCGACCGACAGGTAGTAGACGCGCTTCTTCTGCTCGGCATAGGTCTGCCGCGTGGAATGCATCCAGCGGTCGATCACCCGGTCGCGTATGGCGAGCGCGGTCGCCATGAACCAATCATGCGGCCCCGCATGCACATGGTCCTTGCCAAGGGAATAGGTCAGTTTCGCCAGGATGGCTTCGCGCAGCTGCGCCGCGTCGGACTTTCCGGATTTGCGCGTGCGGCGGGCATTCACGGTCTCAAACATGCCACCTCTTTGATGCCTGCGCGCCCTCTCCGTCAACGAGCCACCCCCTCAATGCGTTCCTACGCAGGGGCATGGCTGAGTTGAGGAATCAGCACCAAAAACTAGCATTTTTGAGCTTTCCAAGCAGGGAAACGTGCGAGCTATCCCCGGAACCGCGCGTTTCCCACCGGTGCCAGCGGCTTGAAACCCGCGACGGCGTGCTGTCTTATGCGCGCGCGCAAAGCATTAACCAAATACCAGCGGCTGGCGAATCCGTTCCACGAAAGAGAGACTTCATGGCCTCCGACGAACCTGTAACCATCCCCGCGCTCCAGCAAATGAAGCGGGAGGGCAAGAAAAGCGCCGGCTTTGTGCTGTGGGATTACCAGACCGCGCTGATCGCCGAGCGCGCAGGCGCGGATTTCGTGGTCATCGGCGACAGCGTCGGCGCCAATCTTCTCGGCCATACCAACACGCTCGAAGTCACGGTCGATGAGATCCTGGTGTTCTGCAAGGCCGTCCGCCGCGCCATCAAGCGCGCGATCCTGATCTGCGACATTCCCTTCGGCCCGCTGCAGGAGGGCCGCGACAGCCTGATGAAGACGGCAGTGAAGCTCGTGAAGGAAGGCGGCGCCGACATGCTGAAGCTCGACGCCGCCGCAGGCTATCCCGAAGCGGTCGGCGATCTGACGCGTGCCGGAATTCCGGTGATGCCGCAGTTCGGACTCACCCCGCAGACCGCGCTGAAATATGGCATTCCTTACAGCGCACAGAATTCCGCGAGCACGCAGGCAACGGCGGAAATGACCGAAAGGCTTGTTGCGGAAGCGGTGACGCTGGAGCGCGAGGGCGCGGCGATGCTCGACTTCACCAATTCCGGCCCGGTCGCCGGCCCCGCTGTGGTGAAAGCGGTGAAGATCCCCGTGATCGGCGGCTTCGGCGGCGGACCCTGGCTCGATGGCCGCGTGCGGCTGGCGCAGACCGCCAGCGGATCGTCCGCGAAATGGATCGACGCCAAGGCCGATACTTATGTCAACACGGCGAAACTCAGCCTGGAGGCTTTCAAGGCGCTGATCGAGGACGTGCGCGCAGGAAAGCAGATCAAAGGGTAGCTCTTCTCCCTCTCCCCGCGCTGCCGGACTCCCTCTCCCCGTGGGGGAGAGGGCTGGGGTGAGGGGGTTCCTTCCAACTTCAGAGAGGCTGTAACCCCTCACCCGGCTCGCTTCGCTTCGCCACCCTCTCCCTATGGGAGAGGGAAAAAGAAACAGACGCTGAGGACACGAGACATCATGCCCAACGCCATCATCGACGGCATCAACACGCGTTACGAAGTGATCGGCTCCGGCCCGCCGTTGCTGATGTATTCGCCCGCGGGCTTCAACGCGGCGATGGAGACTTGGCGCACGCAGGGCGTCTACGCCAAGGTCAAGTTCCTCGACCATCTGCCGAAGAAATACACCTGCATCACCTTCGACCGGCGCGAATGCGGCCAGTCCGGCGGCCGCGTCGAACGCGTGCAGCTGGGCGAACTACGTCGCGCAGGGCAAGGGCCTGCTCGACCATCTCGGATTTCAAGCAGGCGCATATCATGGGCGGCTGCATGGGCGTGTCCTGCGCCGCCGCCTTCGGCGTGCTGGAGCCGGAGACGACGCTCTCGCTCGTGCTCTATTGGCCGGTGGGCGGCGCGAAATATCGCCTCTCCAGCCATCAGCGCTTTGCCGAGCATCTCGCTTATGTGGCGCAGAACGGCTTGCAGGGCGTGGCCGATCTGGTCGCCAAGGACGGCAAGCCGTTCAATGCCGATCCGCGCGGCGGCCCCTGGGCTTCGGTGCTCAAGACCGACAAGGCGTTTCGCCGAGGCTTACGTCAAGCAGGACGTCGAGAACTACAAGCTCATCGTCGCAGTCGCATGGCGCGCACGCTGTTCGACCGCGACACCGCGCCGGGCGCCGAGCCCGAGGATTTGATGCGGCTCGACATCCCTGCCCTCATCGTCCCCGGCCGCGACAATTTCCACGCCACGTCAGCGGCACGCTATCTGGAAGAATGCCTGCCGAAGTCGGAATACTGGGACGTGCCTGTGGAAAAGCAGACGGAGGACGTGACGGCGGCAAGGGTGATTGAGTTTTTGGGGAAGGTTTCTGCATAATCGACGTTCCCACACTTCCGCCTCATCCTGAGTAGATGAGGGGATAAGTTTCACCCCGGCAGCTTCAGCGCCGCCAGCGCCGCCTTCGCCACCAGCACGTCTTCCTCGATCTTCGCGCCGCCGGCCGCCACCGCGCCGATCACCTGGCCGTCGACCACGATGGGAAAGCCGCCGGGGATATTGGTGAAATCGCCCATCCGCACCGACATGCTGAGCGCGTTCTCCTCTGGCGCGTAGCCGGTCGGCTGCTTCTGCGAGGCCGAGGTGATCGCCTTGCGCTGGGTGGTGATGATGGCGAAGTGCTTGGCGCCATCCATCAACAAAAAGCCGATCATGCGACAGCTGGCGTCCACCACCGCAATGGCGACCTTGCAGCCGAGCTCGTTGGCCTTGGCGACGCCGGCCGCAATCATCTTCAAGCTGGCTTCTTCCGTCAGCCGATGGGTGGGAACGAAGTCGGGCATGGGAAAAGTTCTCACCCTTTTGTCATGCCCGGCCTTGTGCCGGGCATCTCGCTTAGGGACGCACCCTGCTCTCCTTATCGAGATGGCCGGGACTAGCCCGGCCATGACGACGTTGGAGTAGTAGCTCAGCTTAAACCGTCGCGTGCGACTTGCCGAGCTGTGAGGTAAGCGCGTCTTTCGCCGCGTCCTTGAAAGCCTGCTCGGGCTTCAGCACGATCGAGGCCGAGCGCACCTTTTGGTGCTCGGGATCGATGCCCGGCGGCGTGACGCCCTTATCCACCAACGCCTTGGCGGCGCGCATCAGGCGATGGCGGGCCATGATGATGCCGTTGTCGGTGGAGACGAGGTTCTCCTTGGTGCGGTCGCAGATCGGACCCATGCTTTCCTGCAAGGACGAATCCTGGATCGCGAATCCGGCGATGCCGCTGTAATAGCGCCCCGCCTTTTGCGCGGCGCGGTCCATCAGATAGTCGTTGTCCTTATTGGCAGCGGGACGGAAGGTGCCGGGCACGTATTTGCAGTGGATGCCCAAGCCTTCCTTCATGTCATTAACTTCGCGCTCGCTCAGCTTGCGGGTGGGGTGGAAATCGTAGTTCCAGGCCCAGCAATTCTCGTCGTCGATCGGGACCCAGAAATGGCCATGGATCGGATGGTCGGCGCGCGGCGGGATCATGGTGAAGCAGGGCATCACCCAGGGCGTGATGCGCCAGTAGTAATTGCCGTTCTCGGCGTTGCGGCGCGCGCCAATGTAAAGCCCGCCCTCGCTCTCGACCACCTCGAACACCGGGCGCATGTCCTTCAAATTGTATTCGTTGCCCTTGGCGCCCTTGAATAGCGGATCGTGGCCGAGGTCGCCGCGATGCAGGAAGGAGACATGGCTGGAATCGATGCCGCCTTCCATCGCCTGCAGCCAGTTGCATTCCTGCCAGCGCTTGGAGATGAAGCTCTGCTCCGGCAGCCACCATGGCGAATTCCCACTCCGGCAGCGGCGGCTTTTTTTCCGGCGGCCCCATATAGGCCCAGAGCACGGGCCCGCGTTTCACCATCGGATAGGATTTCAACTTGATCTTCTGACAAAAGCCGCTTTCCGGCGCTTCCGAAGGCACGTCGATGCACTGGCCGTCGGTATTGTATTTCCAGCCGTGGTACGGGCAGCGCAGCCCGTTCTCTTCGTTGCGGCCGAACCAGAGCGAGACGCCGCGATGGGCGCAGAATTCGTCGATCAGGCCGTATTTTCCTTCGGTGTCGCGGAAGGCGAGCAGGCGCTCCGACAGGATCTTCACCCTCACCGGCGGGCATTCGTTTTCCGGCAGCTCGTCCGCCATCAGCACCGGCAGCCAGTAGCTGCGGAACAGCGTGCCCGTGGGCGTGCCCGGACCGGTCGCGCATACCAGATCGTTCTGTTCTTTCTTCAGCATTGATTTTTTCCCACAAGCATTCGTCGTTCCGTCATGCGAAACGCGGTTTCGAACCTAATTTAGAAAACCCCTAACGTGGGGGCAAGCGAATCCGGACCACGGCTCAAGCCGGGTTCCCTGCCTACGGCCCAATCGCGGCGGACTACTTCCTTCCGGCGATACCGCGGGCCTTTTCCAGCGTGGCATAGCTGCGCGGAGCGCCGCAGCACAGATAACGCCAGCCTTCGGCGATCACCTGCTCGGCGTTGAACGCCTCCACATGCGGATGCGCGGCGATGACGTTGTGTTGCTTGCAGATCGACAGCAGCTCGGCCTTGATATCCATCATGATCTTGTGTTCGGTCTGACGCGGGATGCCCATCTCCTGCGAGAAATCGCCCTCTCCGATCATCACGACGCCGATGCCCGGCACGTTTTTCAGCATGTCGGGCAGGTTCTTCAGCCCAACGGTGTCCTCGATCTGGATCACCACCAAAATTTCGCCCTTGGGATTGAGCGGCCAGACGTCGGCACGCTCGTAATATTCCTGCTGGGTGATGCCCCAATAGCGCGCCGCGATCATCGGCCCGTCGCCGCGGATGCCCGTTGGCTCGTAAAGCGGCTTGTCCTTCAGGCGAGGATAGCGGCAGGCCGACACCGCGTTATAGGCCTCCTCCACTGTTGATACATGCGGCCAGACCACGCCGTAGCAGCCGATGTCGAGTGCCTGCTTGGCGAGAAACTGATTCTTTTCCACGCCGTTGGCGGGAATCCGCGCGGTCGGCGTGATCTGCGGCGCGACGTTGCCGGCCGCCACGATCTGTCCGCGATTGAGCAGATATTGCAGCGTGTCGCGTAACGCCTGGATGTCCCAGGGCCGGTGCTCGCCTTCGAAAATAACGCCATCGTATTTCGACGATTGCAGGTCGATCGCCATATCCGGGCTGCAGGCCGCAAAAGTGGAAAAAGCGCACTGCCCGGATTCGAAGGCGCGAATAAAGCCGTTAAGGCGGGGAAGAGTAGCCAATTCAGTCTCCTTGAAACGGAACGATCAAGCTTGTTTACCGGGCTGGCCGCGCTTCTCGAGCAGCTTGTTGAGACGCGGATAGACCCGGCGGGCATTGCCTTCGAATATCTTGTAGCGGTCGGCCTCGCTCAAGTTCTTCACCTGATCGACGTATTTCTTGGTGTCGTCGTAATAGTGGCCGGTATTCGGATCGATGCCGCGCACCGCGCCCACCATCTCGGAGGCGAACAGGATGTTGTCGATCGGGATCACCTTGGTGAGCAGCTCGATGCCCGGCAGGTGATAGACGCAGGTGTCGAAGAAGACGTTCTTCAGCAGATAGTCGGTGAGCACCGGCCGCTTCATGTCCTGCGCAATGCCGCGATAGCGGCCCCAGTGGAACGGCACGGCGCCGCCGCCATGCGGAATCACGAAGCGTAAAGTCGGGAAATCCTTGAACAGATTGCCCTGGATCAACTGCATGAACACCGTCGTGTCGCCGTTGATGTAATGCGCGCCGGTGTGGTGGAAGTTCGGATTGCAGGACGATGACACATGGATCATCGCCGGCACGTCGAGCTCGACCAGCTTTTCGTAGAGCGGATACCAGTACTTGTCGATCATCGGCGGATCGGTCCAGTAGCCGCCGGACGGATCGGGATTGAGGTTGACGCCGACAAAGCCCAGCTCGTTCACCAGCCGCTCCAGCTCGGGAATGCAGTTCTTCGGCGAGACGCCGGGAAACTGCGGCAACTGGCCGACCGGCACGAAATTGTCCGGCAGCAGCGTGCATATGCGGTGGATCAGGTCGTTGGAGACCCGGCTCCAGATCTTGCTGATCTCTTCGCTGCCGACGTGATGCGCCATGCCGCCGGCGCGCGGCGAGAAGATCGTCAGATCGCTGCCGCGCTCGGTCTGGAATTTGATCTGCGGCTGAACGCTCTGGATCAGCTGCTCGTCGCTGACGCCGAGGTCCGTGGTGGTGGGCTTGCGCGCGGAATCGGCCAAGCCCGCAAGCTGCTTGTCGCGGAAGGCAAAGAGCGCCGCTGGCTCGGTGGTGTAATGGCCGTGAATATCGATGATCATGAGACTTCTCTTACCGTTGCACGGCTGCCTAACCCTTGAAGCCGCGAGTCGATGGCGCGAAGAGGTCCTCGATCGCCACCGGCTTGGTGATGATGCGCTGGGAGAGCGCGGTCTCGATCAGATCCTCCAGCACTTTGCGGTTGGGCTCGATGCCGTAAGGCAGCGGATCGGCGCCGCCTGACGCGTCCATCACCGCCTTGGCGGTCTTATCGGCGTCGGTCATCTTCTCAATCTGGCCGGCCTTCAGCTTCTCGACATACTGCCGCTTTGATTCCGCAAAGGCGTTGAACACGTCGGTGGCGAGATCGGGATATTTCGCCAGCAGCTCGTCCTTGATCACGACCGTATGGTTGATCGGGAAATGCCCGCGGTTGGTGAACGCCTTCAGTCCTTCATGCTCGCCATTAGGAATGAGCGGCTTGATATCCGGATGCTCGACATCCACGCCGATGGCGGCAACGAGCTCGCCGGAGACCAGCATGTCTTCGATCTTCTTGCCTTCGGGGATCGGAACGACATTGGCCGGGCGCTGCCACTCCGCCACATGCTCGTCACCCGAAAGCACCCAGGTGACCTTGCTGAGGTCGACGCCGTATTCGTCATGCAGCACGCTGCGTACCCAGACGCCGGTGGTGACAGTGAACCCGCGAGCGACGCCGACCTTCTTGCCTTCCAGGTCCTTCGGAGTGCGGATGCCAGCCTTGCTGTTGTAGAGGATCGCACCGTGGTGGAAGCCGCGCACCAAGAAAACCGGCACCGCTGTGATCTTCTTGCCATGCTCCTTGGCGCAGATGTACGTGGTGATCGCCAGTTCGCAAATGTCGTATTCGCTGCCGCGCACCATCTTACGGAAGGCGGCAATCAGGGGATTCACCTCCTCGAATTCCGGCTCGAAGGTCTTCGGCTTTACCGCGCCTTCCTTGAAGGCTTTGTTGTTGCCCTGGGTGCGGGTGACGGTCTTCAACTTGGGTCCGGCCATGGGTGGGCTGCGCTCCGGGTAGAAATAAAGGCAGGATGGCGAATGTGGCTTGGTTATAGGCCGGAATATCGCCGGGCGTCGAGACGGGGCTTTTTGTCATCCCGGCCGAGCGCAGCGAGAGCCGGGACCCATAATTTTCCTGGCTCCTGGGTCCCGGATCGGCTCACAAGTGTTCGCCGTCCGGGATGACAAGTCACCTCAGCAGCAATCGCAGGTAATGCCGTCGTCCTCGGAAATGAGAGAATTCTTCAGCCAGGCGGGGGGTAGGTCGTCCAGCACAATCTCTACGATCGGCTTGAATATCTTGAAATCGTGCCGCGTCTTATGGTCGGACCAGAAGGCCACCACGGTCTCCAGAGGCGGACAGCCTTGGATAGTGCAGGTGAGTTCAGTGACCAGGATCGCGACGTCTTCCGGCAAGCTGAAACGTTCCCGCGTCCATTCCTTCACCCGGTCCGCAGCCTCCAGGTGTTGCGGGCTCTTTTTCAGCGAGCCGAGCTTCAAAGATGAGGACGCTTCCATCCGGTCTCCTGCGTTCGGCGATGCACTGGCCGGAACGATGCTTATATATAGGCGGAATCGGCAAATTACATGGAAATTGGCGCTTGACCGCCCCAGAGCGCGTTCAGCAAAAGTGGACACCGGTTTTGCGGAAAGCAATCAAGCTTGCGCAGATTGCGTATACTTATCTGCGGTACGCGCTCTAACTTAATAAATGACGCGTTTTCTTCACGCGAACCGGATTCCACTTCGCTTGAAAACGCTATATGCGGGTCCTAGAGTGCGCGCCGATCAGCGTTTCTAATGGAGGTTTCTTCAGTGGCAGAGAAAGTATTGGCGGCGGTGCGAACCGGTGCGAGCAAGACCGAAATCCAGGAATTTCCCATGCCGGATATTCCGGAGGACGCCGCTCTAATGAAGATGGAAGTAGCCGGCATCTGCGGCACTGACGTCAAGCTCTACGCGCATCCGCCGACCGAAGATCCGGTAATCATGGGCCACGAGAATATCGGTGTCATCGCAAAGGCCGGCCGCGAATTCACGCGCCGCAAGGGCTTCAAGGAAGGCGACCTCGTCTTCGTCGAGCACTATGTCATGTGCGGCAAGTGCGAGTGGTGCCACAAAGGCCAATACCGTCATTGCGAAAACACCAACTGGCGCACCAATCCGGACGCCATCCGCTACGGCTATACGTCAGCCAAGAAAGCCCCTCACCTCTGGGGCGGCTTTGCGCAATACGTTTATTTGCCGTGGAATGCGGTCGTGCACCATGTCCCGAAGAACGTCACGCCGGAGCTGGCGGGCCTGGTCACGCCAATGGCTAATGGCGTCGAATGGTCGCTGTTCGACGGCGGCGTCAAATACGACTCCACCGTACTCATTCAGGGTCCCGGCCAGCAGGGTTTGTCGCAGACCGTGATCTGCAAGCAGGCCGGCGCCTCGCTCATCATCGTCACCGGCACCTCCAAGGATGGCGCGCGCATGAAAGTGGCCAAGGAACTCGGCGCCGATCATGTAATCGACGTGCAGAAAGAAGATCCGCTGCAACGGATCATGGAGATCACCGGTGGCAAAGGCGTCGATGTGTCACTGGACTGCACCGCTGGCGCCGGCACCATTCCGATCCTGCTCGGCATCGAGGCGCTCAAGCGCAAGGGCGGCACCATCGTCGTGCAGGGGGAAATGGCGCAGTTCCCGAATTTTCCGCTGGAGAAGTTCACGGTGAAGTTCATTACCATGCACAGCGCCCGCGGCCACAGCTATGAGGCCTGCGAGCTGGCATTGGCGCAGCTTGCCTCGCACCGCTTCCCGTTGGAAAAGGTCACCACCCACCGCTTCCCCTTGAAGGATGTTGATCTCGCCATCCGCTCGGTTGGGGGCAAGGGCGTGCCGGACGTGATCCATGCCTCGCTGATGCCCTGGCTCGACAGCTAAGCCTCACGATCGGCCGGGCGCCCTGCCCGGCCGTTTTGCATTTGCTGGTCTATCATCAGCCCGCGAGTTTCTCCCAATCCGCCACCATGCGTTTGCGCTGTTCCTCATTCGGGATGCGGCCGCGGCCCGCATAGAGATTATCGGTGGCATGTTCCGGCCGGCCGGTGCCGGGAATAACGACGCCGACGGCGGGATGGCCGAGCAGATATTTGAGGAAGTAATTCGCCCAGCTGGCGCAATCGAGCTCCTTTTTCGCCCAATCCGGGATCTGCTTGCCGCGCGAGCGGGCGAACAGCTGGTTCTGGCTAAAGGGCGTGGCCGTGAGGACAGTCACGCCGCGGTCCATGCAGAGCGGCAGGATGCGCGCCTCGATCTCGCGATTATCGAGGGCGTAGTCGATCTGCGCGAAATCAAGCGTTCTCGGTGCGCAGGATCTGTTCGTATTCCTGATAGCTATCCTTGTATGTCGACGTGATGCCGACATATTTCACCTTGCCTTCGTCTTTCAGGCGCCGGATTGTTTTGAGCTGAACCTTCCAGTCGCGGATGTTGTGCACCTGGAGAAGCTCGAAGCGGTCGGTACCAAGGTCTTTCATTGACCGGGTTACCTGTGCAATGCCCTCCTTCTCCTTATTGTTGCCCTGCAGGCTGATCTTGGTCGCGATGAAGGCTTTGTCGCGCAGGCCGGTACGCTTCAAGATTTCGCCGAGGTGGGGCTCGGCAGGCCCATAAGTCGGCGCAGTGTCGATGACCTTGCCGCCGCCATTGAGAAGGCTGCGCACGGCTTCCACCTGGGTGGAAAATTTCGGATCGCGGATCGGAGTTTCAAGGACTGCCCAGGTGCCCATGCCGACGATAGGTATCTGTTCGCCGGATGACGGGATCGGCTTGGTCTGCACCGGCTTGCCACTGACCGCCGGATCGTAAACCGGCCCACTTTGCGCGAGCGCACTGAGTGGCGCCGTCGCAAAAGCAGCCGCCGAAGCGCCCGCGATTTGTAGGAAGCGCTGCCGTGTGAGAGGGAAATCGCTCGGATTGGTCATGGCAACGCCTCCTACTCACATCGTTTCAGGCCGGCCGCTGCGCTAGGTGCTCCAGCCTCTCTAGTTTTAACCGCCCGCCAGCTTCTCCCAATCCACGACCATGCGCTTGCGCTGTTCCTCATTCGGAATGCGGCCGCGCCCGGCGTAGAGATTGTCGATCGCATATTCCGGCCTGTCGGTGCCGGGAATGACAACGCCGACCGCAGGATGGCCGAGCAGATATTTCAGGAAGTAATTCGCCCAGCTCGCGCAATCGAGCTCTTTTTTGGCCCATTCCGGGAATTCCTTGCCGCGCGCCTGCGCCAACAGCCGGTTGCGACCGAACGGCAGCGCGGTGAGCACGGACACGCCGCGATCCTTGCACAGCGGCAGGATGCGATCCTCCGCTCTGCGGTTGTCGAGAGCGTAGTCAATCTGCGCGAAATCAAGCTTCTCGGTTTTCAGGATCTGCTCGTATTCCGCATAGGTGTTCTCGAAGGACGTCGTGATGCCGACATATTTCACCTTCCCCTCGTCCTTCAGCCGCCGGATGTTCGTCAGCTGGGTCTTCCAGTCGCGGATGTTGTGCACTTGCAGGACTTCGAAGTGGTTGGTGCCAAGGTCTTTCATCGATTGAGCCACCTGCGCGAGGCCTTCCTTCTCCTGGTTATTCCCGCGTAGGCTGATCTTGGTGGCAACGAAGGCTTTGTCGCGCAGCCCGGTGCGCTTGAGGATTTCGCCAAGATTGGGCTCGGCGCGGCCATAGGTCGGCGCTGTATCGATCAGCTTGCCGCCGCCGTTTAGAAAGGCGCGGACGGACTCGACGAGCGTCGCAAATTTCGGATCGCTGATTTCGATCTCATAAACGACCGCCGTGCCCATGCCGATGATCGGTAAGGCCTCGCCGCTCGAGGGGATCGGCTTTGTCTGCACCGGTTTGGCGCTGACGGCCGGATCATATTGCGGCCCGCCTTGCGCCAAAGCATGGAACGGCGTCGTGGCAAGAGTAGCAGCGGAAGCGCCGGCGAGCTGCAGAAAACGCTGGCGCGTCATCGCAAAGTCGTTGCACTTGGACATGACAGTTTCTCCTAACACCAAATTTATTTCTGCGGCTGCGTTTGCGCCAGACGCTCCTGCTTTCTCCCAATCAGCAATAACAGCGCAGCCCAGCCCGCTGAAATCGGCACCGCGACCAGCGCAATGCCGGACAGATCGAGGCCGATTGCCCGCGAGTCCAGCATAAATCCAGCCGTTGACCGCGTCGCCGCCGCGAAATACCGCAGTGTCGATGACGCTCTTGGCCTTGTATTTCTGCTCGCGCGTGACGACCGTGAACAGCGTTTCCCGCGCCGGATTGGCGAAGCCGAACTCCGCGGCGCGCTTCAAGGACTGGAACACCACTACCACGGCCAAGGTCGGAACGATGGCGAGTGCCAGAAACCCGGCCATTGTCACCAGTGCCAGCGATGCGAGAGCGACCCCGACGCCAAGCCGCACCAGCACGCGCCCGGTGACGGTGAGTTGCAGCACGATGGTGACGAGACCAACCGAAAAATCAATCAGCGCAAAGACCCGCGTGCGCTCCGCGGGATCGTCGAAAGCTGCGGAGACAATCGAGGCCTGCTGGAAATAGAGGAAGGTGCTGGTGAGCGATAGCAGGAGGACATGACAGCAGATCAGCATCAGAAAAGGTGAGCGCGCGATCTCGGTCAGCCCCGCCAGAATGCCGCCGCCAATGATCTCGTCATTTGCAGACTGCGCCGCGGTGTGTTCTGCCGGCTTTTGCGCCTGCGGCGTTCGAAGAATTTGCCGCACGCATTGCACGGCGGCTTCCAGAAGGAGGGCCGAGATCAGCAGGAGGTTTACCGGACCAAGCGGCACCGCCAGGCTCGCCGTCAGGGCGGGCCCGACCAAGGCGCCTGCCGAACCGCCCGCGGCGATAAAGCCGAACAGCCGCTTGCCTTGCTCATTGCTGAACAGATCAGCCATGAAACCCCAGAACACCGTCACCACGAACAGGTTGAAGACACTCACCCACATGAAGAAAGCCCCGGCAACGTAAGACTGTTTGGGAGCCAGATGCCCCAGTGCGAAAAACAGCATCAGGCTGGCGGCAAAAAAACGGTAGACCCACGGAATGAAGCGCCGTCGCGGCACCCGCGTGACCAGGGCGCCGAACAGCGGGGCCGCCGCCAGCATGACAAAGAAGGTTCCAGTGAACAGCCACTGGAGATTTCCGACACCGGCCGCGACCCCGCTTTCGTCTCGCAGGGGCCTGAGAATGTAATAGCTGGAGAGCAGGCAGAAAAAATAAACGAAGGCCCAGAGCATCGCGCGGACTTCATCGGGGCGCGCCTTGACGACGCGGCCCAGCGCCTGCATGAGCAGACCGTCCATCCTGCCTGAACTCCCGCTATCCCCGCCGAGTATCGGCCGGAGGGCAAGCTTTCTCAACGCCTTGAGACCGTGACGCCGCGTCAAGTCAGGGCTATATGTAACACCCCGTTGCTCCGACCGAAGGACATGATGACCGAACGCATTCCCGTAACCGTGCTGACCGGCTATCTGGGCGCCGGCAAGACCACCCTGCTCAATCGCATCCTGTCGGAAGACCATGGCCGCCGTTACGCGGTCATCGTGAACGAATTCGGCGAGGTGGGGATCGACAATGATCTCATCCTGAACAGCGACGAAGAATTATTCGAGATGAATAACGGCTGCATCTGCTGCACGGTGCGCGGGGATCTGATCAAAACCATGCATGGCTTGCTGGCGAAGCGCGGGAATTTTGACGCCATCGTGGTAGAAACAACCGGGCTGGCCGACCCCGGGCCGGTGGCGCAAACCTTTTTTGTCGATTCCTTCTTGCAAGAGCGCACCGCTCTCGATTCCGTCACGACGGTGGTCGATGCCAAGCACATCCTGCCGCGGTTGACCGACAGCCGCGAAGCCGCCGAGCAGATCGCCTTTGCCGATCAGATCGTGCTGAACAAGACCGAGCTCGTCACCGACAAGGAATTGCGCGAGATTGAAGGCCGGCTGCGGAAACTCAACCCGCTGGCGCCGATCCATCGTGCGCAACGCTCCAATGTGCCGCTCGACAAGGTGCTCGGACGCGGCGGCTTCGACATCGACCGCATCGTCTCACTTGAACCCGACTTCCTCGAGCCCGCGCACGGCGAAGCTGGTCATGTGCATGACGAGCACTGCGAGCATGATCACCATGAACATCAGGCCCACGACCACGAGCACGATGCTGGCATCACTAGCATCTCGCTCACCTCCCATACTCCGATGGATGGCGGCAAGGTGAGCGACTGGCTCGCCTATGTCGTGCAATCGCAGGGTCAGGACATCCTGCGCGCCAAGGGCATCATCGATGTGAAGGGGGAGAGCCGGCGGCTGGTCTTCCAAGCTGTTCATATGCTGCTGGAAGGCGATCTGCAGCGGCCATGGAAGCTGGATGAGCCACGCTACAGCCGGCTGGTCTTCATCGGTCGCAATCTCGACCAAAACGCATTACAGATCGGGTTTGAATCCTGCGCCGCCAAGGGTTCCTAACAGGCTGAAATGCTGGGTCAATTCGCCGTCCGGAAGCGTAAGACCGCGAGCTCGCTTGACGCTGCAAGAATGGCGAAATGACGCTAGATTGGACCTAACGCTGCAAATCGCGGTCACCCTAAGGAAGGCGCTTGCTTTATGAGTCTTTTCTCGACCGATACCGGTCCCGGCAGCCGCGCCTTCGTTCCGCCGTTTCCGCCGCGATTGCCGTCGTCCCCTTCCACCTTGAAGCGGCTCTTGATCGCGCGGCGCGATTTCCTGGAAATGTGGGAGGACGAGGCCTTCGAGCTTGAATTTTCACATTCGCGGATGTTCTTGCGGCAGACGTTTCTCTGCAACAGCCCGGAATCCGTCCAGTTCGCGTTTAGCCAGAAGAATGCGAGCTTCCAACGTAAAAGCCCGCAAATGCGCTACGCTCTCGCCCCGCTCTTGGGCGATGGCCTGTTCGTCAGCGACGGCCAGACCTGGAAAACCCGCCGGCGGATCGTAGCGCCCATTGTCCACATCTCGCGCGTTCCTGAATTTGCGCCGGTAATGGTGGAGGCCGCTACCGAAACGCGCGAACGCTGGGGCGCAACACAAGGCGCGACCATCGATGTGCTGGCGGAATCCGCGAAGCTGACCGCGGAAATCATCTGCCGCACCTTGTTTGGCCGCAAGCTCGGCGAGGGTTACGCCGGACAAATCGTGCAAGGCTTCAGCAACTACCAGCGCGCCATCGATCAGATCGATCTGATCTCCTTTCTTGGGCTGCCGGACTGGTTCCCGCGCTGGCATGGCCGGCGCGTGCGTCACAATGTGAAGCAAATCCATGCCGTTCTTGACGAAGTGGTGGCAAGCGCCCGTGCGCGGGCCGGCGATGGCGAGCCTTCGGTGATCAATCACCTGTTTGAAGCGCGCGACGAGAACGGCGCCCCGCTTGACAGCGAGGCATTGCGCAACGAGATCGCGGTCTTGTTCATGGCGGGGCACGAGACCACGGCTAATACACTGGCCTGGACCTGGTATCTGCTGTCGCAGGCGCCTGAGGTCGAAGCCAAGCTGCATGAAGAGCTGGACACGGTGCTCGACGGCAGGGCACCCACTCTGGCGGACGTGCCGCAGCTCGTTTATACGCACGCCATTCTGGACGAAGCGCTGCGGCTTTATCCGCCGGTCCCGATCCTGCCGCGCGAAGCGATAAAGGAAGAAGAATTCCAGGGGGTGCGCATCCCCAAGGGGTCATTGCTCTTTGTCGTGCCTTGGCTGCTGCATCGCCACCGGAAGTTATGGGAGCTGCCGGACCACTTCATTCCGGAAAGATTTCATGCCAGAAAATGCGGCCAAGATTTCCAAGTTCGCCTATGTGCCGTTCAGCATCGGCCCGCGCATTTGCGCCGGCGCGACCTTTGGCGAAACGGAAGCCCTTCTTTGCATTGCCACGCTGGCGCAGAAATTCAAATTACGGCTGCAGCCAGGGCATGTGGTGCGGCCAGTCTGCCGTCTGACCCTGCGCCCTGAAGGCGGATTGCCGATGACCGTGCATCCGCGCGAACGCGGAATGCCGCGCGAGCCCCGGCCGGATTCGCCACGCGAGAATCCGGTCTGTCCCTTCACTCATGCTTGACGCGCAAAATCCCCCGGTCCGTTGGCTGTTCGGCAATCGAAGACAGCGACGCATCGCTCGGCGCTATTGGCTGCACGACAGCGCGATCGGACTGCTGAATAGCGTCCTGCATTCCGGGATGCGGTTCTTGCCGACCGACTGGTGCTCCGATTTCGGCGCTCTCGCATCGAGATTATCCCCCCGCCGCTTCCCGGACAGTGACGCGCGCGCCCGCCATCTCTGGAAGACCTTGCGGCCGGAAGCCGCCAGCGAGGTGGACGCCGCGGTCACCCGCATCTGGCGCAATGCCGGCCGCACCATGGCCGAATATTCCGTGTTGGGTCGGCTTTTCGCCGAAGGCCGTGTCGAGACCGAAGGCATAGAACATCTGGAGGCCGAGCGCGCGGCCGGCCGACCGATCCTGATCGCCGCGCTGCATTTGGGAAACTGGGAGGTCATCGGCGTCACCGGCACCGCCTTGGGTTTTCCGGGCGCCGGATTTTTTGAGCTGCAGGAAAACCGCTTCGACCGCCGCATCGCCGACCAGGTGCGTCGCCGTTACGGAGCCGATCTGGTCACCCCGAGCAGAACCGCTGCGCGTCAGGCATTGCGGATTCTGGCGGAAAAGAAACTTTGCTTCGTCATCCATGTTGACGAGATTTTCGAAGGCCGGGTATCGGCGCCCGCGTTTGGCCGCGCCCGTAAGCTCGAAGGAAATATCACGCACACAGCGCGGCTTGCCCGCATGACCGATGCGAATATCCTCCCGGTTTACGTTCTACGCATTGGCGACGCCGCACGCTTTAAATTGGTGGTGGAGCCGCCCATCAAGACGGTCCGCAGCGAAGATCGTGATGCCGACCTGGCCGCGAACGTAGCCGCGATCGAGCGTTGCATCGAGCCGATCATCAAGGCGCATCTTGACCAATGGTTCTATGCGCTGGATTTCGAATTCGAAACGCCGGCGACATGAGATGCCGTCTATTCCGGATCGCCGACGGTGAAGCGGAATGACTGCGAACTCCAGCGCCGCATGCGTTCCGGCAGCAAACCGCTGATGCGTGTGACCGTGCCGAAGAACCGCGGAATAATGACCATCGGCTTGTTGCGCTCGATGCCTCGAGCAATCAGTTCAGCAGCCTTTTCAGCCGTCATGACGAAAGGCTTGGGACCGGATTCCCGCTGCATCATCGGGGTGGAAATATAGCCCGGGCAGATCACACATACGCCCACACCGTGCGGCAGCAGCAGATCGCGCAACGACAAGCCGTAGCTGAGGACGGCGGCCTTGCTGGCGCTGTAACTGGGTGAATCCGCGAGCGGAACGAAGCCTGCGATCGAACTGATCAAGGCGATCTGTCCGGCTCCCCGCGCCATCATCGCCGGCAGCAGCGGCTGCACGGTATTGAGCAGACCCAGCACGTTGGTTTCCATCAATGCGTAAGCAGCATCAGACGCTTCGATCTGCCCGCCGGGCGGTGTGCCCTCCATCACCCCGGCGTTGGCAATGACCAGATCGACCGGTACAACGCGGTCGAAATCATTGATCCACCGCATGAGTTCCGCGCGGTGGCGTATGTCGATGGCGGCGGTAGCGACCTCGGCGCCAAGCGCGCGGCACTCCTTGGCGACGCTTTCGAGCCGTTCCTTATGCCTACCAAGTAATCCGAGGCTGGCTCCCTCGCGCGCATAGCGTAGCGCGAGCGCCTTGCCGATGCCGCTCGATGATCCGGTAATGATAATACGTCGCGGCATGAACGCCTTGCGGCCTGCGCCGTCCGTCAGGCGTAGCCCGGAAATTTGAGGGAGCGCATGCTCTCGGGGATCTTGTCCAGTTCTTCGACCACAGCGTCAGTCGCAGCCTCGATCTGCTCCTCGGTATGCATCGCAGTGAGAAAGAACCGCAGGCGTGAGGACTTTGCCGGCACGGCGGGATAGAGCACCGGCTGCACATTGATGCCGCGCCGGAACAATTGCTGCGACAGAATGACGGCGGAAACCGAGTCCCCGACCACGATGGGCGAGACGGCCGTACCGCAGCCGTTGCCGGTGTCGAGGCCCTTTTCCTTGGCCGCCTTATAAAAATATGCGCCGTTTCGCTGCAGCGTCGCCACGCGTTCCGGCTCGCGATGCATGATCTCCAGCGACTTGGCGACGCTGGCGGCAAGCAACGGCGGAATGCCGACGCTGTAGACGAAGCCATTGGAGAGACATTTCAGATAGTCGATAAGAGCAGCTGAGCCCGCGATGTAGCCGCCGCAACCGGCAAGCGTCTTGGACATGGTGCCCATCCAGACGTCGACTTGCCGCGGATCAACGCCGAAATGTTCGGCTATGCCGTAGCCATGCTTACCCAGAACGCCGAGCGCGTGGGCTTCGTCTACCATCAGCCAGGCTTGATAACGTGTCTTAATGTCAATCAGCCGCGGCAGGTCGGGGTAGTCCCCGTCCATGCTGTAAAGACCCTCGACCACGATCACTGCGCGTTCGTATTTGCTGCGGTTGGTTGCCAGTATCTGCTCAAGATTGTCGAGATCGTTATGGGCGAAGCTGCGGCGCGACGCCCCGGAAAGCACGCTGCCGACGACCGCGCTGTTGTGGACAACAGCATCGCTGACGACCAGGTCCTTAGCGCCGGCGAGGCTGGCAATGACACTGACATTTGTGCCGTAGCCACTGACGAAAACGACCGCGTCGTCGACGCCGTAGTGTTCGGCCAGCGCGCGCTCCAGCTCGCGATGCGCAATGCGCTCGCCTGCCACGATGCGGCTGGCGGAGCAGGATATGCCGTAGCGGTCCATCGCGGCCTTGGCGGCCTCAACTACCTCGGGATGACCGTTCAAGCCGAGATAATCGTAGCAGGAGAAATTAATGAAAGGTTTTCCCCCGATCTCGGTTACCGCCCCGGCGCGGGCGTCGTGCATACGGAAGTAAGGATTCTCCAAACCGAACTTGTCGCCGATCGAGCGCTGCAGGCGCAGCTCGTCATAGCCTGGCAGCGTGGAGAAATCGGTAAAGCGCTTGTCCACCGCAACTGCCGTCGCCGCTTTGGACAGCTGCGACGGGGTCGACTTGCGCATGGTATCGACGCGAGAGAGCAGCCGCTCGCGTGCCTCCTCGGCGAGGGGCGAATTCTTGCTCAAGAGAGCAACCTTTTCGCCTTCTGTGCTTCGTCGGTC
This sequence comes from uncultured Alphaproteobacteria bacterium, assembly GCA_963750965.1. Lineage (GTDB taxonomy): Bacteria > Pseudomonadota > Alphaproteobacteria > Rhizobiales > Xanthobacteraceae > CANKHA01. The sequence goes on along the minus strand of CAVVSK010000016.1, from coordinate 305,239 downwards.
ATCATACCTTTGAACGCCTTGATTTGGCTGGGCTCGACCTTAGGCATATGCTGCTCGGCAAGTGTCGTGAGCGCAACTTCGTCCGCACCATGGGCGACATCGAGCTGACCGAGGATCTCGTCGACCACGCCCGGTATTGTGAGCTGTCCCGCGGAGCCGGCAAGCGAGAAGTGGAAGCCGAAGCATTCCTCCAGATTCATCACCAGTTCGATAGCCATCAGCGAATCCAGACCGATCTCGCCCAGCGTCCGCACGCGGCTGATGTCTTCCTCGCGCGAATGCAGAACGCGCGCGAGTTGCGTGACGATAACGTCGGAGACCTTACGCCGCAGGGAATCGATACTTTCCGTCTTGGCCAGCGCGCGCAGATCGATCCTACCGGCTTCGCTGTTGCCGTGATCGCGATCCGAGCGGACCATGGCGGCGTAAGTGGGCGACTTCAGGATAGCGAGGCGATCGACATTGAATGCGCCTTCGCTCGGCGAGATGGTCATCACCGCGAGCTCGGCAACATCAGACGGTTGCCGCAGCGCCTGGCCCATCAGATCGAGCGCTTCGCGCGCTTTCAGGCCGGAAACACCCGTCAGCTTCCGCAGATTGCTTTGCAGGCGCTCGTTCCGTGCCACGACGCCCACATCGGTGATAGGACCCCAACCGATGGCGAGAGCCGGCAATCCTTCGCGGCGGCGGCGGCGCGCCAGGCCTTCCATATAGGCATTGGCGGCAACGTAATTGCCTTGACCGGGATTTCCCATGAGCGTGGTGACCGAGGAGAACAGCACGAAATAATCGAGCCGCAGGCCACGGGTGACCAGATCGAGGTTTTCCGCGCCCGTGACTTTCGGCGCAAACACGCGGGCAAACCGCTCCTCATCCAGGCCGGTGATCACGACGTCATCGAGCACCATTGCTGCATGCATGACGCCTACGACCGGCGGCATTGTTGCATGGATTTTCTCGAACAGCCTCTCTACCGAGCGCAAATCAGAGACATCGCAGGGTTCCGCGAGTACTTTCACGCCGCGCTTCGCAAACCGTTGCAGCACTTCCTTGGATTCCGGATCGGCTGCACCCTTGCGGCCGACCATCACCAGGTGACGCGCGCCACGGTCGACCAGCCATTTGGCCGTCTCAAGGCCGAAACCGCCGAAAGCCCCGGTGATCACGTGGGTGCCCTGCGCGCTGATCGAGAGCGGCTTATTTGCAGCCCGCACCATGCCGGCACGCGGGGGCCGCACCACGATCTTCCCAATGTGGTGGGAATATTGCATCAGCTGGAAAGCTTCTGCCACGGCTCCGGCCTCAAACACGCTGTAAGGCAGCGGCGTATAAGTGCCTTCGTTGAAATGACGCATCATCTCTTTGTAAACGCGTTCCGCCAGCGCCTTACGCCCAATCATCAACTGATCGACGTCAACCCCGAAATAGCTGAGATTTTTCCGGAAAGGCCGCAGGCCGATATGCGTATTCGTCACATAATCGCGCTTGCCGAGTTCGACGAAGCGACCAAAGGGACGCAGGCAGGCAATTGAGCGTTCCATCGCCTCGCCGGCCAGGCTGTTAAGCACGACATCGACGCCCGCACCCGTGATTGCCCGGATCTCTTCAACAAAGGCTGTCGAGCGGGAATCGAGCACGTGACGAACGCCAAGCGAGCGCACCAAGCCCCGCTTCGCCCGGGAGCCGGCAGTCGCAATCACCTTGGCGCCGCGCGCCAGCGCGATCTGGATTGCGGCCATGCCCACGGCACCGGCGCCGCCGTGGATCAGCACCCATTCGCCCCGCTTTAGCTGTGCGAGTGATACGAGCGAGTAATAGGCGGTGAGGAAAGCGACCGGAATGGTAGCGGCACTCTCAAACGGCATTTCGGCCGGAAGCTTGGCAGCTTGCGTCGCGGGCACGATGACATGAGTAGAGAAGGCGGATGCCGCGAAAGTCACGACTCGGTCACCGACCTCGAGGTCCTTGACCGACGGCCCAATCTGGGAAACGCGACCAGCGCATTCAAGACCGAGCGTAGGACCGCTGAAGCCATCTTCCAGCATGTCGTCCGGGAGCATGCCCAGGCTCCACATCAGGTCGCGGAAATTGAGTCCTGTTGCCTCAACCATGACCTCAACTTCGCCGGCGCCCGGACGCGCGCGTTCGAGCGGCTTCCAAGCCACGCGGTGCCCACCGCTCGCCTGCCGTTGCAACCGCGCAGCTGGCGCGGCAGCTGATCCAGCGTCCTGGGGAAGTCGCTGCATCGGCGTCACTCGCACCACACGGATGACCGAACCGTCGATGCGGATTTCAGTTTCCGCGGTACCGGAGAGGATGATGTTGCGGATCTGCTGGGCGGCCATATCGGGCGCAACACCGGGCGCGATGTCGATGCGTCGCACGTCGAGCTTCTGGAACTCGTTCGCCAGCACGCGCGAGAAGGCCCAGGCCCCGGTTTCTACTGGACGCACCTCGGGCGTGTTGCCGCCGAGGGCGCCGGAGAACACCAGCCACAAAGTGGTTTGCGTCGCGCCGATCTTTTCGGCGCAGGTCTTGATCTCCATGCAGCGGCGGGTGAGCGCCGCGGCGGGATCCTGATGCTCGCCTGCTTGCGGCGGCATCAGCATGACAATTTTCGGCGTCACGGCGGGGAAATCCGCCAAGCCTACAATCGTCGACAGGCTCCCGTGATCCTGCAACGCCGCGCCGATCTTTTCGGATAACAAGGAATCCGCAGACGGCGCGACCACGAGTGCCGACTGCATACGCTTCGCCGCGTCGGTATCATGACCGTTGCCGATGTGACGGCGCAACTCGCCGACGATCAGCGAAGCCGAATCCGATCCGTACTGGATCGGCCGTGCCTCAGCATAGTCGAAGCCGGCCTGCTCGAAGGCCAGTGTCCATTGATCGGGCGTGTGCAAAGACTCAATCGGATAGTCCGAGCTGCCGGTCAGGAACCATTTGGGATCAAGACCGAACACCAAGTCCTTGAATAGCGAAGGCCGCGACTCGACGCCTATCACTAGGCCGCCCGCCGCAAGCATGCCCTTCAGTTCAGCAAGCCCGAGGCCGCCCGGCAGACGATGGAACCCCTCGACCGAAACGATCATATCGTAGGTCGCGAGCTTGTCCTTTTGCTCGGCACTTAACAGAGTCACGTCACCATTTCGCGGAAGCCGCAGCTCCGCGCGCTCGAAACGGCGCCGCTCCGTCTCCAGTAACGTGAGCTGGAGGTTTCGGGATTCCGCCTGCTCGGTCAGAGCATGCGTCAACGGGCCATAGCCGATTTGCAGGATGCGGATGGTACGGTCGCTGGGCCAAAGACCCGTGATGTCGCGCAGCAGCTGCCAGAACGCATCGCTCAATTCCGTGAGCGCCACGTTGGTGCTGTCATAGAATTCCAACGCGGCTTTCGGGAGGATGGAATCCGGCTGCAGCCGAACGGCGTGGTTTTCCTCGACATGCTCGGCGAAACTCGTCACCGCACCGGCCAGCAGCACTTCTGCAGCACGTTCCGGATATTCCGAGGATAGCGCCTTGATCACCGAGCCCGAGCTCGGCAGCGAGGAATCCCGCAGCAGAACCCAGGCCCCCTCCTCCTGCTTGGCCAGTTCAGCGGCTTCCAGATTGAGCATCAGCTTGGTCAGCCAGGGACGCATTTCTTCCGGCAGACGGTCGCTGGCGACGAGCTGGTCGACATCGACAACGAGGCCTTCGGCTAAAGCCGAGGCAATTTCGTAAGCAGCCGCGGTGGCCCAGCCTTCCACAAGCATGGTGCTGTCGTTGGGGACCGCTTCCTCCGGCAGGGATTCCATTGCCTGCGCCTTGGCGAGCACGTCGCGCGCGGTCGCGGCCACGCCAGTCTTTCCGCCAATCGTGCCGTCGAACAGCTGCGGAAGCTCCAGGAGCGCAATGGATTCCAGCGCAGCCGCGCGCCTGACTGGAACCGCTTGGCAACGAACGCCGCGCAGAACTGCAACGACCTCGTTGTCCGCTCCGAAAAGATGATAATTGGCCAGAATCGAGCGTTCAGACTTCACGATGATTTCGATATAGGCCTTCTGCGGCAACGCGCCGGGCTTGTACAAGGCGGCCTCATCGAGACGCACCGGGATATAGGTGACGCCTCGCTCTTCGACTCGCAGTTCCGGGAATACCGTGAACAAGCCGTGCGTTGAGCAGTCCAGTCGCATCGGATCGAGTGCGAAAGGCGTCTCCTGCGTCTCAGGGACGGACAGCTGAACGGTCATGTGCTTGTCGTCGTGCATGACGACGTGCTGTACCAGCCGGAAAGTCGGGCCGTAATGCAGGCCGCTGCCATCAGCGATTCGATAAATGTCCTCTTGTGAGAGTGTCTGTCCGCCGGTCGGCGCAACCGGGCTGGTGACCTCCTGCGCGGCATTGCCATGGACGATCTTGCCGCGGCAATGCAGCAGCCAAGCGACGTGCGAGAGCCGAGGACGGCTGAAAATCTCGATTGTATTCGAGCCGGCCGAAACGCGCGTCATCACCTCACGCGTTTCACCGTTGGTCAAATCCAGCGGCTTGAGTATTTCGAAGTTGGCGATGACGACATTTTCCGTCTTCAGATATTGTCGCGCGACGGAGAACGCGATCTCCAGAAAGCCCGCACCGGGGAAGATGATCTGTTCGCCGACCTTATGGTCGACCAGATCGGGATAGCGAACGGTATCGATTGGAGCGTGCCATTCCAGCCCCTCGCTGGTGTGCCGTCCGCCAGCGAAAAGATGCCAATCGGTTTCGATGCCGACGGATTCCGATGTTGGCGTGTAACGGAATTCGGTTTGCTGCCAGGGATAATGCGGGAGCGAGATTGCCGGCCCCGGATCCTGGCCAAAGACGGTTCCGAGATCAATGCGAGCGCCGCTTACAATCGCCTTGGCAAGTGCCTTATCGAACGGATCGACCGCCTCGTCGTTGCGGTCGAGCACCGCCATCGTTGCAAAACCAGTAGCTTCGCCCTGCAGGCTATCGGAGACGTGTTTCACCAAGGTGCCGCGCGGCCCAATTTCGAGGAAGTAGCGCGCGCCCAATTTGGCCGCCGCGCGCACGGCACCCATGAACTGCACCGGCTCGCGTACGTTGCGCCACCAATAGCCGCCGCCGAGTCGCGATCCGGGCAAGCACCCGCCCGTTACCGTGGAGACGAAAGGAACGTCGCCGTCGCGCGGTGTGATTTCCTTCAGGTCCACGCGTAGACGCGTTTCCACCGGGGCCATCAGGCTCGAGTGGAAGGGATATTCCAGATCGAGATCAACGACCGCAACATTGCGGCTTTCGGCCAGAGCTTTGAATTCGTGGAGCGCATCGGCCGGTCCGGCGATTGTTGCGGAGCGCGGGCTGTTGTACGCGGCGAGTTCAATTCGCCCGACCGTAGCAATCAGCTCTTCGATCTTCTCCTGCGGCGCCAGTACAGCTATCATACGGCCAAGGCCGCGGATCACTTCCTGATGCTTGCTGCGGAAATGAATTACCTCAACCGCCGTGCGCAGGTCGAGAATGCCGGCCGCTTCGGCGGCCGCGACTTCGCCCACGCTGTGGCCCAGCACCGCCGCGGGGCGGATGCCGCGCGCACGCAGCGCCGCGGTGATGGAGCTCTGGATGGCGAAGAGCAGCGGCTGCGCAACGCTGGTCATCGGCAGGCGATCCTGCAGGGTGTCGCTGAAGAGCGCTTCCTGCAGCGACCATCCGGCGATCTGCTGGAACAGGCTATCGACCACGCCGAAATGCGCGCGAAACGGCGCGCTGTGCCGGTAGGCGGAGTGACCCATGCCAACCCATTGGCTGCCGTTGCCCGAATAGACGAAGGCGACCGGCATATCCTGCCCAACCGCCGTACCGGCGGTGAGATGGGCGTTGTCGTTGCCGGCGACGTAGGCGTTGAGCCCTTCGATCACATCCTGGCTGTTGCAACTCGATATGACGATGCGGTCGGACAGGTGATCGCGGCGGTGGACGATAGCGCTGGCGAGCGTCGCGGCATCCTCATTCGAGAGATGCGTGACGCGCTCGGCGTATTTTTGCGCCAGCGCCACCAGCGCCGGTTTGCTCTCCGCAGAAAGCGCGAACAAGCTTGAATTAGGCGCATGGCCGACCACCGGCAGCGGGTTTTTCCGGCCGGCAGCAACGATGGCATGCGCATTGGTTCCACCGAAGCCGAATGAATTGATGCCCGCGCAGCGCAGCGGAGAATCCGGCAGCAGCAGGGACTGATGACAAACCGACAGATTGAGGCGGTCGAAGTCAATGTTGGGATTAGGTTCGTTGAAATGAAGGGACGGCGGCAGAATTCCATGATTAAGGGAGAGCAGCGCCTTCAGCACGCCCGCGAGACCGGACGCCGGCTCAAGGTGCCCGATATTGGTCTTAATCGAACCAATCGGCAGCGGATCGGAACGTTCATGGCCAAGACTGCGGCCCAGCGCGGTCGCTTCAAGCGGATCTCCGGCCGGCGTGCCAGTGCCATGCGCTTCCACGAAGGCGAGCCGATTGGGATCGATCGCCGCACGCGAATAAATGCGCTGGAGTAATACTTCCTGCGCTTCGGCGGACGGCAGCGAAATACCATTGGTGCGGCCGTCAGAGTTGACGTCGGTCGCGAGAACCAGGCCGCGCACCGGGTTGCGACTGCCATGCGCATGAGCGGCTTTGCGTAGCACGAAGACGGTACCGCCTTCTGCGCGGACGAAACCATCAGCGTTTGCGGAGAAGGCTTGGCACAGGCCGGTTGGCGACAACATCGAGGCTTGTGAGAACGCGATGAAGGATGCCGGGCTGGCGATCACGTTGATGCCCCCGACGATGGCGGTCTCGATGCGGCCCGAACGTAACGCTTCGACTGCCTGATGCAATGCGACCAGGGATGAGGAGCAGGCGGTGTCCACCGTGAGGCTCGGACCGCGCAGATCATAGATGTAGGAAATGCGGTTGGCGACGACCGCTAGCGCGGTCCCGGTGGCGAAATGCGAATCGGCGACCGCATGGTCGCCGAAGAATTTGTGTCCGTAGTCAGCCTGAGAGGCGCCGACAAAAACGCCGACATTGGTCCCAGCAATGGTGGACGGTGGAATGCCAGCGTCTTCCAGCGCTTCCCATGTCAGTTGCAGCAGGATGCGCTGCTGCGGATCCATCTGCTCTGCTTCGCGCGGCGAAATACCGAAGACGCCAGGGTCGAATCCCCAGAGATCATCCAGGACCCCGGCCGCCCAGGTATAGCTCTTTCCCCGCTCCTGACGGCGCGGATGGCCGAATCGATCGAGGGAGAATCGGTCAGGGGGGACTTGAGTGACCGCGCAACGCCCTTCCAGGAGAAGGGACCAGAGTTCCGTTACAGACTTGGCACCCGGCAGGCGACAAGCCCAACCCACGACGGCAATTTCGTCGCGCAAGTAGTGAATAGAATTCACGTTTATACCCCCACCCCGCACGTGGATCCGATCTTGGCCGTCCCCACAACCTATATTGCCCACAAAGGGATTTGTTAGCCAAGATGGCCGCAGATAAAGTTAAAAGGAAGAATGCGGCTGCAAGATGATCATCGGCGAATCCCGGGATTCGGACAAATCCGCTAAACTACTGAATCCTCACGGTATCGATGTATTCCACGGCAAAGGTTACCTCCGCAAGCATTACGGCCATCTTGCTTCTGCTTGTCGGCGGTTTGTGGAGACTTCCCTTTAAAGTTGCGTGGAATCATCGAGCCTTTTCCGTAAATAGATGAGAGCTTGGACGCCGTGTGGCTCTAAGCAGGAGGACCACATGCCGGCCGCCACGCAACAACGAACCAACAACGGATGGCTCGAACCTTTGGAGCGTCGGGCGCTCGCGGCGCTTGCTGCGAGGATGCCGTCATGGGTTACCCCCGATTTTCTAACTACGATCGGTTTCGCAGGCGCGCTGATTACTTTTGGCGCTTATGTGCTCGCCGGCTGGGATGCGACCTGGCTCTGGGTGGCGTCGCTCGGTTTCGTTGTGAACTGGTTTGGCGACTCGCTCGACGGATCGCTGGCGCGTTACCGCCGGATCGAGCGACCGAGATATGGATATTTTCTCGATAACGCGATTGACCTGGTCACGCAGTTTCTCCTTGCTGCCGGAATCGCGTTGTCCGGATACATCTATGGGGAGTTATGCTTCCTCGCGCTGTCCGTTTTCTTGATGATGTCCCTTCTCAGCTTGTTGCGCGCGAACGTCTCCGGAGTTTTCCAGCTCAGCTACGGCGGCGTCGGTCCGACAGAAATGCGCGCGATGTTCATTATCCTGAACGCCGCGATGTATTTCTTCCCGCCGCAGCCAATAACCTTGCTAGGGTTGCAGATGACATATCCCAACTGGCTGTCGCTGACCTGGAGCTCGGTGACCTTAGCGACGTTCGTCTTGAGCATGCTCTCCGACCTCCGCCGCCTCGCTGTTGAAGATCCACCCCGTGCGCGTTGAGGGAAGATCCGAGGCCGTCGCGTGAGGATACCGGCAAGCAAGATAGGGATCGAACTGCGTCCTGGTCAGGAAAAATCCTGGCGACTGGAACCGGAAAGCGGCGTGGTGATAAAGGGTGGCACCACCCATGCCGTCTCGCTTCCATTCTGGCTGCGGCTGGAACCAGTGAAGCGTGTACGCAAATGCAGGTGGATCAGAATCCGCTATTCCGCCGGCTTTTTTGACGAGCCGGTCCGTCCGCTGATCCGATTCGATACCCGATCCGGCAACTCTTTCGTTCAGCCCATGAATGGGGCGATTCTAGGAAGCGCCGAATGGATCGGACGGGTCCCCGACGAAACTGTGTCTGTATTTATCAGCCCAGGCCGGCGTCTCGGGCCATTTTCCTTCCGCATTGATCGGATCGACGTTCTGTCACGCCCGAGATTGTTGCAGGGTGGATTTTTCCGCGATCCGCTTTGGGCATTCTGGGCCCTCCGCTCACTCCTGGTCAATTCGCGCCAAGAGGCTTGGCAATCGGTAAAATATGCGATCGGCGGAACTCCCCTTAAGCAATACAACAAATGGTCGGCGCGCATGGAGCGCCCTTTTGACGCCGAAGGCTTCGACCAGCCGCGCAGAGATTGGGGCGCCGCACCGCGACTGCACCTGCTGATGTCGCTCGAGGGGCGGTTGGGCGAACTTACGGCGACGCTGCGTTCTCTGCGCGCGCAGGTGCATGAACACTGGTCACTGCATGCAATCGTGGGCGAGGACAACGACCCCAGAGTTTTGACGCGTTTTCACGACGAAATGAAACAGGATCCGCGCCTTTCAGCCGTTGTTCCTCTTGATTTCACACGGCAGACTTTCGCGGACGACGATTGGATCGCTGTCATTCAGCCTGGCGATGTTATGCCCCCTTATGCTCTTGCGACAGTTGCCGAGACTTTGCTGGAACGCTCGCAGCTGACTGCGCTTTATTCCGACGAAGATACTGTTGGACCAGACAACACGCTCCAAGCTCCGATTTTGAAACCGGACTGGAGTCCGATCTTCTATGACGCCATACCTTACGTTGGCCGACTTACATTCTTGCGACATGGGAATCTCGCTGCCACTGGCCTAAGCCCTGTTGATCTTCTATGGGATGAGCAGGCCACGCTGCGGCGCCTCCTCACCGCGGTCGAGCCAGCGACCGTCGGCCATATTCGCCGTATCCTCTGTAGCCGCAGACCCACAAAGGTGCCGCCTGCTGCGCCGGCAGCGCATAAGAGCAATGAGCACGAGCCGGATTGGCCCGAAGTTTCCATCGTCATCCCGACGCGGAACCGGGCACATCTTCTTGCAGCTTGTACCCGGGGCCTTAAGGAAAAGACCGACTATCCGTCATTCAATGTCGTCGTCGTAGATAACGGCAGCAGGCAACCCCGAGCACGCGCGCTGCTGGAGAAACTTCGCGCCGATCCGGGCTATCGTGTATTGGATCGCCCGGAGCCATTTAACTATGCCAAGCTCTGCAACGACGGCGCGCGCGTCACCGAGTCGCCAATGTTGGTTTTTCTCAACAATGACATTCGGATGATTGACGCCAAATGGCTCAAAACTCTCGTTCGCCTGGCGATGAAGCCCCAGGTCGGAGTGGTCGGCGCGAAGCTGTTGTTTCCTAACCGGAAGGTCCAGCATGCGGGGATCGTATTAGGCATGGGCGGGATCAGCGGACATATCTATAGGCGCCGGCGGGGGCGCGTGAATGGCTATTTACAGCAGGCGGCGACGACGCGCGAAATGGCAGCGGTCACGGGCGCGTGCATTGCCATCGAACGCAGCAAGTTTGAAGCAGTCGGCGGATTTGATGCGAAGAACCTGCCCGTCGATCTCAACGATATCGACCTCTGCCTGCGGGTGGCGGAGCGGGGTTGGACGAATGTATGGGCGGCCGATGCCGTCCTCATTCACATGCAGTCCGCCAGCCGTGGAATTGAAAGAAATCCATTTGACCAGTATCGCCAGGAACGAAGTTACTTCATCAACCGCTGGGTTGAGGCCATTCGCGACGATCCCTACTTTCACCCGGGGTTTTCCCTGTCCGCTCATCGCCCTGTTTTGGCATAACGAGCGCCAGCCTCGTCCGGCGGGTATTTCAGGCAAGTATGTAGGGCTAGCAGGTTACTTTGGTGGCGGGAAAATTTCACTCACTCGTGTCGTTGGCGGTCGCCGCGCCTGAACGGTTAGGACGGAAACGGTTTAAGATGGGGCGCTGTGTTTATTGCGACCAGCCAGCAGGATTTTTGCGTAGGCGGCATCGCGAATGCCGGGAACGACATACGCGCGCGCTCGCCACGATCCCGGAGCTCTTCACCAAGGCCTTGCATAGTTCACTGCCCGCGGAGCGGTTTGGCGTGCTGCTGAAGGATGCGGCAGGGGCCTCATTCATTAAACCGCGGGATCTCGGGTCGTTATGCGTGCGGGGCATTAGCAGCATGATCGATTCTGTTTTGGAAGAGCGCCTGCTGACGACCGCCGAGGAAGAGCGTATCTCCGAGATTAAGGATGCACTCGGCCCCGGCATCGCGGACGTGACGGAGCTAAACGAGAAGCTGATCAAGATCAACATGCTACGGGAGCTTAGTGCCGGCCAGCTGCCGGACCGTGTGACTGTGGTCGGGCCGATGCCGATCGAGTTACGCCAGCACGAACGCGTGATCTGGATTTTTAACCGGGTGATCGGCTTTCGCCGCCGCACTGCCGTTGCGCCCCCGCCGGAAGGGACGGGCATCGTATTTCCGGCGACCGAGAAGGACCTCTATTGCGGCCTGCGTGCCTTCATCAACGATCCAATCCCGACGGACGATCTGCTGGAAGAAGCTACCGGCGATCTCGTTGTCACCGACCGAAATATTTATTTCATATTTGGAGATGGTCAGAGACGAATACCAATGGCGAAGATCACAGCCCTGCAGCCGCACGCGGACGGCATCCGGGTCACTTGCGAGCAGCCACAAGGCCGATCCCGGGCCTTCAAACTTGCAGACCCGTGGCTGGCCGCCAATCTGATCGTGCGGCTCACGATACTCGCTCAGAAATAGCTCGCCTCTTACTCGTCCGAGGCTTTGCGCGCCCGCTTTTTTCTGCGTTTTCTTCGCGCCGCGCGCCGTTCTTCCCGCGTCTTGCCCGCAGGCGCGGTCTGGTCGGTGAAGGCAAGGGCCTGCTCAAGATTTTCAAAAAGCCACGCCTGACCGTGGGCCAAGACAAGACCCATGTCGCAGAATTCCCGCGCAAAGCCGGGATCCTCAGTTGCGATGATCATGCCCGAGGTCTTGGCGCGGGCTTCGAATAAGGCCCGCGCTTCCCGGTTGTAACGTTTGTCACCCAACCGGACGACACCATCGCCGAGCAGATACACGTCAAAAGGAATGCTGAAAGCGAGTATGTCGCTGAGGTGCCGCTTCCTGGCGTTCGATAAATCGCCATACGGCCGGTCAAAGTCCTTTCCGAGATCGGACACTTGCGCCACAAAGTTCACAATCGTCTCAACGTCTGCCCCATAGAGCCGCGCGACATGCGCCACGTTCAGGCGCACCGACAGTTCCCGGGTGAATCCTCCAAGATGGCCGGGGAGAAAGGATAATCGCGCGTGACGAACGATACGTCCGACGGTAGGCAGTACAATGCCGGCAAGCAGATCGATAAAGACTTTGGTGTCTTCCCCAGCCTGCCCGAGCACCGCGATCCTGCGGTCCGACGGCAAGCTCAGCTGCACCGCTTTCAGGACGTTTCGTCTTTTGTCGCCGACGCCGGCAACTTTCGTTACCCCTTCGAGAATAATCATCGTGCTTCGAACCGCCGTGTTACGCGCTCAACCATGAGTCCCAGAAACACCGACGAAATTGCGAAATAGGCCAGATAATGCACGTCCAGGAGAAGCGCGGTGTACTGCGGATAGAAGCCCAGCCTGAACAACTGCACCGCATGCATGAGGGGATTAAAACCCAGCACGTATCGAGAATCGGGAGCGAGGAAATCCGGCACGAAAAAAACGCCGGAGAATAAAACAAGGATCCGAGATATGCTCGGGAATATAAAATTCCATACGCGCGATTCCCTACTCAAGACAAGATTCAGGATTCCCCACCCAAAACCAAGCCCGACAATCGCAACAAGGGATGCCACGATTTTTGTCATGTCTTGCGGAATAGCTTCATCGGTAAATAGCAAATAGATGGCCCCGAACAGGAGAATACCAAGGATCGAGTAATCGATGATCCTCAAAATAATATGCACAAAAATATGGTCGAGCCGTTGTTCGATTGGAAACCGTCGGCTCGGGGCATCGATCGAACCCCGCATGCGTCGTGATATATAAATGAAGAAGTAAATCGGGAAGAACCCAGTCGCGTAGTACAATACCGGCGGGCCGCCGAGCGGCGAGACTTGCCGGCGTTGCAGGACGTAGAACAGAAAACTGAGCAACATGATCAGAAAAATCGGCTCAAGCAAATTGACGACAGAATCGAATGGAGACTGGCGGCGGCTCTCCTCCTCACGGCGCAAAAGCGCGCCTAGGATACCGAAATAACGGCGAAGCGCGCGAGCTAGAGCCATCAGCTATTGGGGGTCATTCTTGTGAAGCCGCACCAAGCGTCCAATCCACGCTGCTATCAAACCCTGCCGAGGCCGGCGCGCTCGGTCCGGTAGCCGCGATGCAGAATGTCTTCCCACCAGGACCTGTTTTCCAGGTACCACCGCACGGTCCGCGCCAAGCCCGATTCAAACGACTCACGCGGACGCCACCCTAGCGTATTCTCGATCTTGGAAGGATCAATGGCATAACGCCTGTCATGACCAGGACGGTCTGACACGAAGCTGATGAGGATACGGCGCGATCCGATCTTTGACGGACTTTGTTCGTCAAGCAGATCGCAAATCGTCTCCACGACCGCACGATTGGTGCGTTCGCTGCGAGCGCCGATATTGTAGGTCTCGCCGACGTTCCCGCGCGCTAGCACGAGCGCCAAAGCGCGCGCGTGGTCCTCGACATAGAGCCAATCGCGAACATTCAACCCATCGCCGTAAACCGGAAGCAGTTCATCAGCCAACGCTTTGAGGATCATATGCGGGATCAGCTTTTCCGGAAAATGGTACGGTCCGTAATTGTTTGAGCAGTTGGTAATGAGCGTGGGGAGCCCGTAAGTTTCATGCCAGGCACGCACGAGATGATCGGATCCCGCCTTGGTGGCCGAATAGGGCGAGTTGGGCGCATAGGGGGATTCTTCGGAAAATAGCCCGCTCTCCGGAAGCGAGCCGAATACCTCGTCGGTCGAAACGTGCAGCACCCTAAATTGATCGCGGCGGTTACCGTTGAGTTTTTGCCAATAACGAAGCGCCTCATGCAGAAGAGTGAATGTCCCCACCAGATTCGTTTGCACGAAGGCGGAAGGTCCATCGATAGAGCGATCGACATGGCTTTCAGCGGCAAGATTCATGATCGCGGCCGGTTGGTATTGCTCGAAAATCCGACGCAGCGCCTGCCCATCGCAGATGTCGACCTTCTCAAGTTTGTAGCGCGCGTTGCCCCGCGATTGCGGTATCGATGCGAGATTTGCTGCGTAGGTCAGCTTGTCAACATTGATAACCTGCGCTTGGGTTTCCTCGAGCAGATAGCGGATGACCGCAGAGCCGATGAACCCGGCGCCACCCGTCACCACAACCGTTTGGTCCGCAAAGGCATTGGCTGGAAGCATCTAGGGACCTGCTGTTAATTCGCCCGCATCCTCCATGGACGCGTAGACTGAGAGAAGATATTGCCCGTAACTGCTTTTTGACGAGCGCTGAGCAAGCTCAAGGAAAGCTTCACTGGAAATATATCCCAGACGAAATGCAATCTCCTCCGGACACGCGATGCGCAGTCCCTGACGCTGCTCCAGAATCTGAACAAAAGTGCTGGCTTCGATCAGCGACATATGCGTGCCGGTATCGAGCCAGGCGAACCCGCGTCCCAACACTTCCACCGACAGTTCGCCGGCTTCCATATAAACCCTGTTTACGTCGGTAATCTCTAGCTCTCCGCGCCCGCTCGGGGAGATCGAAGCCGCAATATCCAAAACCTTGTTGTCATAAAAGTAGAGTCCGGTAACGGCATAGTTCGATTTCGGTTGTTGCGGCTTTTCCTCAATCGAGAGCGCGCGGCCTTTTTGATCGATCTCCACCACGCCATAGCGTTCCGGATCGTGCACCCGATAGGCAAAGACCATAGCGCCGGAGGTTATTCGCCGCGCCCGGGCGAGAACAGGCGGAAGGCCATGGCCGTGGAAAATATTGTCGCCGAGAATGAGCGCGACATTGTCGCTGCCTACGAAATTCCGTCCCACAATGAAGGCATCCGCCAGCCCCCGCGGCTCGTCCTGCTCGGCATAGGAAAATTGCAAACCGAATCGTGAGCCATCACCCAAGAGTCGCTCGAACAGCGGCAGGTCCTGCGGGGTCGAGATAATCAATATCTGCCGGATGCCGGCCAGCATCAAAGTGGACAGCGAATAGTAGATCATCGGCTTGTCGAACACCGGCAGCAGCTGCTTTGAAACGACGGCGGTCGCGGGATAAAGCCTTGTTCCGCCGCCCCCCGCCAAAATAATCCCTTTCATTTACTTACCTGCTCACGCAAAGGAACTCGCCTTGCCTTCGTTTGACCCCGCATAATACACTGCCGCATCTGATTGAATAACAAGACATCAATTCCCTGTATATCTTCAATGCAAGTAACAAAAACGGAAATTCCTGGCGTTCTGATCATCACACCGCGGCGGATAGGAGATGCCCGGGGGTTTTTCTCAGAGACATTCCAGGCCGAGCGTTATGCTTCCGCAGGCATGCCTTACCCGTTTGTGCAGGACAATTGGTCACGATCAAGGCGGGGCGTCCTGCGCGGCTTGCATCTGCAAAACCCGAACGCCCAGGGCAAGCTGGTGAGCGTGATTACCGGGCACGTTCTCGATGTCGCCGTCGATGTGCGTGTAGGCAGCCCGACCTTCGGCCGCCACGTCGCGGTGGAGGTGTCCGAGGAGAACGGAGTTCAGTTTTTTTTGCCGCGGGGCTGCGCCCATGGCTTCGTTGTGCTTTCCGAAACGGCCGATTTTCTCTACAAATGTGACCAATACTACAGCCCGCAGGACGAAATCGTCGTGCGCTGGAACGACCCAGCGCTCGGCATCGACTGGCGCATTTCGGACCCTGTGCTTGGCCCGCGCGATGCCGCCGCCCCCTTGCTCGCCGACATCCCCCGCCTACCCTCTTTTGACGCCTAATCATGCGGTTTTTGGTCACCGGCGTTTCGGGGCAGATCGGCAGCGAGGCGGCACGGCGCTTTAGGGAACTGGGCCATGTGATCGCTGCCGATCGCAGCCTGCTGGATCTATCGCGGCCCTCCACCCTCGCCGCAAAGCTGGACGCGATAGCGCCCGATATCATCATCAATCCGGCAGCCTATACAGCCGTGGATCGAGCGGAGGACGAGCGCGATCTAGCCTTCACCGTCAACGCCGATAGCCCGGGCGTAATGGCCAAATGGGCTGCGGCGCGTGGCGTTCCCTTGGTGCATCTTTCCACTGACTATGTGTTCGACGGGTCGGGCGAGCGGCCCTGGCGCGAAGACGATCCAGTGGCGCCGCTAAGCGTTTATGGCGCCAGCAAGTTGGCCGGTGAGGAGAAGGTCCGCGCCGCAGCCGGCCCGCATCTTATCGTGCGGACATCGTGGATTTATTCGGCACGCGGAGCGAATTTTCTGCGAACCATTTCCCGGCTGGCGCGCGAACGCAATGAATTGAAGATCGTCGCGGACCAGATCGGCGCGCCTACGTCAGCGGCTTTTGTCGCCGACACGCTCGCGGCGATCGCCCGGAAGAATCTGGCGAACCTCGCTTCCAGCTTCGCGGCGGTAGGCGGCAGGCTGCATGTCGCAGCTGGCGGGCAGACGAACTGGCATGGCTTTGCTTCGGCAATTGTCGATGGCCTGCGGCGGCTGGACGTAGCTTTGACGGTGGAACGCATCACCCCGATCGCGACCAAGGATTACCCCACCAAAGCCGTCCGGCCGCTGAACTCCCGGCTTGACCTGACCCGCTTGCGGGAAGGTTTCGGAATAATCCCGCCTTCCTGGGATACCCTGCTCGAACCCGAGTTGGATGCGCTTACCGCCCCGCAATCGTAGGAAAATCCTGAAATAGGCCCCTGCCGGTTGCGCCTGACCCGGGGTGCGCTATGGTATTGGCGGGATTAGGGAAGACCCTACTGTGGCTGGGAAGGCTCAATCCGGCGCATTCGGCTGAGGGGCCTTTTCCCACGTTGCGGGGGGTCGAATCCTCTCGTAAAAGGCGGGTTCGGGGACGTTGCGACGCGCCTTAATCTATTAGCAAAGCCGACGTGCAATTGTACCAGAGGGTCATTTACGTCGGTTTTGGGGGGGTGGGATTGCCGTTTGGTCTAAGGCAGCGCGTAAGAAAACACTCTTGGTTGTCTCCCGGGCTGGTCCTTGCGCTTGGCTCGATGCTGGCAGCTTGTGCATTGCCAGGCGCAGCGCCAACCTCAGTACAGCTTGAAAGTTCAATTAACCAAGCCGACTTCCCTTACCACCTCGTGAGGGTTGATGCGCGGGTTGTCTCCATTCTTCAAGGCGTCCAGGGCACTACTTTCGGCGCCAGTTTCCGCGGCCGGGGCAGCCGCTACGCGGCCAGCAATGCGCTACGCCCGGGCGACATTGTCAGCATGACCGTCTACGAAAGCGGCGGCTCGACACTCTTTCCGCCTCCTTCGGGTTCCGGGCGGAACCTTCGGTGCCAGTCTGGGGCAGCACAAATTCCATCCAGGCCGGGAACAGCACCATTCCCGCGCAGGTGGTCGAAGCCGACGGAACGATCAGCGTTCCGTTTGTTGGCCGCGTGAAGGTCGCCAGCCGCACCCCAGGCGAAGTCGGTCGGTTGGTCGAGCAAGAATTGCGCGGCAAGGCGGTGGAACCGCAGGTCGTCGTCAGCCTGGTCAATAACGCGACCAACACCGCCACTGTCGGCGGAGACGTCAACTCGCCGAAGCCGGTGCCTCTGAGCTTGCGGGGAGAAAGGCTTTTGGACGTGATCGCCGCGGCCGGAGGCGCAAAATTTCCCCCTTATGAAACCTACGTTGAGATCGTTCGCGGAGACGTTACCGGTAAGGCATTACTGCAATCGGTCGTCAGGAACGCCGGCGACAACGTCGTGATCCGCCCTAACGACCAGATTTTTTTGACCCGCAACCCTCGCAGCTTCGCCGTTCTCGGCGCCACGCAGAAAGTGGCCCAATTCCCGTTCGACACGGAACGCGTTTCGCTTGCCGAAGCCATCGCACGCGCGGGCGGCCCGATCGACACCATTGGTGACCCGTCCGGTATTTATCTGTTCCGCTATGAGCCTCGGGCGATCGCCAAAGATATCTTAGCGGCCCAGAATATCGATATTGGGCAACCTGGGACCGGGTCCGACTTCGTGCCGATCCTCTATCAGATCGGGCTGGATGGAGCTCAAGGCTATTTCTATGCACAAGCACTGCAGATGCGAGATAAGGACGTGATCCTGATTACGAATGCGGAAGCCACGCAGTTGCAGAAGTCTCTGGCCCTCATTCGTGGGTTCTCGGGAATCGCCTATGATTTGAAGCGATCCTTCGATGTGCGATAGCAAATAGCGCAGCCTGCGCCGTCCGTATCGCGAAAAAATATAATGACAGCAACCATTTAGCTGCATTATCTCGTAGGTAATCGAGCCTTCAAACAAGGGTTCCCAAAAGGGTACGGATCGAGTACAATAATCATTCATACTGGGCAGTGGTAACCAGGATAACCCCTTGAACAATGAGCCTAAACCCGAGCCGGGCAGCACCCAGCCTGGTCCTGTCGGGGAGACGCCTGCCAACGCCGACCGCATCGCCCGCCGCCGTGAACGGATCGCCGCACGAGCGCAGGCGCATCCTGAATCGGCCGGCCTGCCGCAAAGCCTGATCGATCAACTGCCGGCTACACGTCGCGAGCGGCCAACAGTCGTCTCGACTTCCGACCGCATTGAACAGCGACTAACGGTCACTCCCCTTCGCCAGGTACCCCAGACAGACGAAGCGGTCGACGGACAGATCGTACCGTCGCGTCCGCGCGCTAAGGTCCGGCAAAACTACGGCGAGAAGATCTGGTTCGTGCTCAGCGTCGCGCTGCCGGTTGCCATCGCAGCTGTTTATTTTGCGTTTTTTGCTTCCAATCAATACGTCGCGGAATTTCGCTTTACCGTGAAAGACGCGACGATGCAGAGCACCAGCGCGGCCACGAGCAACATCATATCGATGATCGGGGGCAGCGGTGGGTCGCTAAGCTATGATAACTATCTAGTCACCGATTACCTGCTCAGCCGTCAAGCCACAGAAGAACTGCAGCAGCGCATTAATGTCACCCAGCTTTACGCACGGCCCGAGGCCGACTGGTGGGCGCGTTTCGACCCATCACAGCCGATGGAGAAATTCGTAAAGTACTGGCAGAGCATGGTGACAGCGCATTACGACCAAGTAACCGGCATCGCGATCGCACAAGTTCGCGCCTTCACGCCCGAAGACGCGCTCGTGATTGCTAATTCGCTGGTCACACTTTCCGAAGAACTGGTGAATCGGATCGCTAACCGGACGCAGAACGACGCCGTCCGCTTCGCGCAGAGAGAAGTGGAACGCGCGGAAGAGCGGCTGAAAGCTATCCGGGCCAAATTGACCGAATACCGCAACAGGGTCGGCGTCATCGATCCCGCCACCAGCGTAGTTGCGAGCAATTCGGCGCTGGTGCAGGCGCTGCGCGGCACGGTCGCACAGCTGGAGACTCAGTTGCAGACCTTGCGTCTGCAAAATCTGCAACCGAACGCTCCGGCCGTCGTCACGCTGCAGAACCAGATTAATTCCACCAAGGAGCAACTGGCGACCATCGAAGGGTCGGTTGGCCGGAACAAAAGCGGCGCCGCGCTTTCGGCCGTGATTGCCGAATATGAACAGCTCGAGCTTGAACGTCAGTTTGCGCAGGCCATGCTCACCAGCACGATGGCAGCACTTGACGCTGCGCGTGCCAGCGCGGCATCGCAGCACCTCTATATTACGCCTTTCGTGCGGCCGAGCCTGCCGGAAAGCTCGCTCTATCCGCGGCGTATTCTGACGATCGTCACGATCGCAGGCCTGGCGCTGATCGTCTGGCTGATCGGCCTCTTGATCGGCCGCTCAGTATTCGAACGTCTGGGGTAAGCCCCGAATCAGCCGAGCACTGCGCTTTTCGATGGCCGCTCATAGCGCGGCGAAGTCGATCGGCGCGTGACGATCGAGCGTGCGGGTGACAGGCGGCAGGGGATATTTCAGGCCGATGGCGCAATTGAACAGAACCGCCTGTTCGTCCGGCTTGATGCGGCCGTCGGCCAGGCTTTGCTTGTAGGCGGCATAGGTGGCAGCCCCTTCCGGGCACAGCAGCAGGCCTTCACTCCGCGCCACTTCCGAGAGCGCCTCGCTAATGGCTTGGTCGGTCACCGCGATAGCGAACCCGCCGCTTTCGCGCACCGCGCGCAGGATCAGGAAATCCCCGATCGCCTGCGGCACGCGGATGCCGGAAGCGATCGTATGGGCATCTTCCCAGCGAGGCGCGTGTTCCTTGCCTTCCTCATAAGCGCGCACCATGGGCGCGCAGCCGGCCGCCTGCACCGCGACCATGCGTGGCCGTTTCTTTCCGAGGAAGCCGATTGCCTCCAGTTCGGCGAAAGCCTTCCACATACCGATCAGGCCGGTGCCGCCGCCGGTCGGATAGAGGATCACATCTGGGACATCCCAGCCCAGTTGTTCGGCCAGTTCGAGGCCCATCGTCTTCTTGCCCTCGATCCGGTAGGGCTCCTTAAGGGTGGAGACGTCGAACCAGCCGACCTTTGACTTGCCTTCAGCAACGATTTTGCCGCAGTCGTCGATCAGGCCATTGACGCGATAGACGGTCGCGCCCTGCAGCTCGATCTCGCTGACATTCACTTCCGGAGTATCTTCCGGGCAGAAGATCGTGCTCTTGATGCCGGCGCGAGTGGCATAGGCGGCAAGGGCAGCACCGGCATTGCCGTTGGTCGGCATCGCCATATGCTTGATGCCGAGCGCCTTCGCCATGGACACGGCCATCACCAAGCCGCGCGCCTTGAACGAACCGGTGGGCAGGCGGCCTTCATCCTTGACGATGATCTCGCGCGCGCCAAGCTTGGCGGCCAGCTTTGGCAAGGCAATGAGCGGTGTCATCGCTTCGCCGAGGCTGACGATGTCGGCCGCACGGCGTACGGGCAGAAGCTCGCGGTAACGCCAGAGGTCCGGCGGACGCTCGGCCAGCGCTTCCTTCGTGAGCGCCTTCTTCACACCCGCGAGGTCGTAGCGCACCAAGAGCGGCTTGCCTGCCGGCGACAGGTTCTGCACCGTGTCGGCCGGCAGCCGCTCTCCCGTATAGGAGCACTCCAGATGCGTGACGAAGGCCGGCCGTTCAGTGCTCGTGTTGTCGTCGTGCTGCAACGGGCGCGGCTCCTTCCGTCCGTTCGATGATGTCGAATCCCTTGTCGCGATCGATGATGTAGATCAGCTCGCGCTTGTCGACGAAGACGTCGTTGGTGGCCGGGCCCTTCAGGCCAGCGGCCGGCTCGGGGATGTACCAGCCGGTTTCCTGCGGCGCGGTCGGGTCGCTGACGTCGATCATGCGCAGCCCGCCGGAGAACCAGGTGCAGAACAAGGTATCGCCGGCGATCCGCTCCTGGAACTGATGCGCGCCAAAGCGCGATGTCGCGCGGCTGAACGGGGACGCTGATTCCTGCAGATGGAACATCGCCACGGGCTTGATGTTCGCAACGTCCTCGACGTCGAAAAACCACAGCCCGGCGTGCGGCTGGCCGGGAATGTGGTCGTGCTCCTCGTCCACGGCGGCGGCGTAGCGGCGGCCGTTGAACTTCTTCGGCAGCGGCACGACCGTATGCGTCGGCTCCGGGAATGGCGGGTGATAATTGTGCTGGCCGATCACCTTCAGCTTCGTGATGTCGGAGCAGTCGAGCACGCGGATGCCGGCGAACCACACCGAAGCCCAGAACTCATTGCCGAAGCGCATCGCGTGATGCAGGCGGTGAGAATAGCCGCGCCACGTCGGCTTCTCGCCGCCAGCGATATGCTGCCCCGGCATCCACCAGCGCGACGCCTCCTCCGGCTTCGCGGGATTCTTGATGTCGTAGACCATCAGGATGTTGCCGACATAGCCCGGCATCTCCGTCGAGATGTAGGCATAGCGTTCGTCCATGTCGAAGCGGTGGGTGCCGAAGCCGTGGGTGCGGTGATGCGCCAGCAGCTTGGGATTGGCGCGGTCCTTGACGTCATAGATGCGGAAGCCGCCGTCCTTGTAGCCGTTCTGCAGGTAGTCCCGCAGCCGCGGCAGATCGGTTTCCTTCACGTGCAGCTCGGCGGCTACCTCCGCGTCGTTCGGCGGCCGCTTCAGCTTCTCCTCAAGCTGCGCGGTGACCGCGGGGATCTTCTCACCCTTGCGCAGGAAATGGCGGTCGTTCATCTCCACATTGACGATCATGATGTCGCCGACGACTCGCACTTTGTGGGTATGGGAGTTGTTGTCCGGCAGCATAATGGTGGTGACAGTCTTTGGGTTCTTCGGATCCGAGACGTCGATGATGCTGGTGCCGTGCGGCGGCTTCATGTGGCCGACAAAGGCGTAATTGCCTTCGACCACGACCTGTCCGCCACCGATAAGATCGAGCCGCCCGACTCGCTTCAGCCCCTTCGTCAACTCCATCTCACTCATTACCGCATGCTCCTTGCCAGGCCCATTTCTGCTAGCGGGAAACAATTATGATTCATGCCCCGCCTCCACCGCCTGCGCGAGCACGCCTTTCTGTTTGCGGCTGCGCCAGTAGGGCAGCGCCAGCGCCGCGATGACCATCAGCCACAACACATTGGCGAGCGGCGAGGAGAACAGGATCATAAGATCGCCCTGACCGACACGCATCGCGCGCAGGAAATATTGCTCAAACAACGGACCCATCAGCACGCCGATGAGCATAGCGGTGACTTCGTAACGCGTTCTTCGTGCGATATAGCCGATGACGCCAAAGAATAGCGCAAGCCCCATGTCAAAGACGTAGCTCCGCTCGGAGAAGGCGGCGATGGTCACCAACGACAGGATCAGCGGAACCAGGAATCGCGTCGGTATCAGCACCACCCGGCTCATGTAGCGCGCCAGCGGCAGGATCATCAGCGCCATCAGCAAATAGCAAACGAGCATCTGCATATAGACGGCATAGACGAGGTCCGCGTGCTCGATGAAAAGGCGCGGACCCAAAATGATGCCGTGATAAGTCAGCACGATCGTCATGATCGCACCCGTGGTGCCTCCCGGGATGCCGAGCGCGAAGACCGGCACCAGCGTGCCCGAGGTGACGCCATTATTGGCCGATTCCGGCGCGATCACGCCGGGAGGATGGCCGGTCCCGTAGAGCTCCGGCGTCTTCGACATCAACTTCGAGTAGTGATAGGCAAGGAATGCCGCAACCGTGGAACCTGCGCCCGGGAGAATGCCGATGATCAGCCCGATCAGCGAGGTCCAGATGGTTTGCCACCAATATCTGGCATTCATATAAAGACCTTCCAGCGTATCGGCCCATTTGGCGTTTTTTGCTTTCTCCAGGTCTTCCTTGCGGACGATGGTTTCTTCCTCAAGCATCACAAAGGCTTCCGAGATGGCGAAGAGGCCAATCAGCGTCGGAATGAGCGGCACGCCATCATAAAGCTCGAGCATGCCGAAGGTGGCACGCGGCGTACCAAAGACCGGATCGACACCGATGGTGCCGATCATCAGTCCGGCAAAGCCTGCAACGAGTCCGCTAAGCAGATCCTTCGACGCGATTGCCGCGATTAGCGTCAGTCCGAAGACGATGACGACCACCATCTCCACGCTCCTGAAATAGAGCCCAAGCTTGGCGAGCGCGGGCAGCATCGCCATGGTCGTAATAGTCGTGACGATGCCGCCGAACGCCGAAGCAGCAAAGCACAGCACCAGCGCCTGCTGTCCTTGGCCTTTCTTGGTCATCGGATAGCCGTCCAGCGTGGTGGCGACGGCTCCGCCCTCCCCCGGCATGTTGAACAGTATCGCCGGTATGCCGCCGCCAAGCTGCGTCGTGCAGTAGAGGGAGATCATGAAGGCCATCCCGGTCTCGACCGGAAGATACAGTGTCAGCGGCAACAGGATGATCAGCGTATTCTGGGCGCTGAAGCCCGGAAGAATACCCACGACGATCCCGAGCAGCATTCCGGGAATGATTATCCACCACAGCGCGATCGAGCGGAGGAAAGTCTCGAGCAGCAGGTCGCCGGAAACTTCCATGGTCAGGTGCCGCCGAAGGAAAAGAGAGACTTAAAAACGCCCTGCGGAAGCTTACTGCCGAGCGCATAGATCAGGAGCAAATGCACCGATGCTGCGGCCAAAAACGCCATGGCGACCAAAACACGCCAGTCGTGAACGCCCATCAGGCGAGTCATGGCGATGATAACCAGGAACAATCCGACGGTCGTACCGGTCAAGGGCAGCGCTGCAATAAAGACCGCGGTGAGCACAAGGAGCGCGAGCCGTTGCCGATTGTAGAGGGTGTTTTCAACCAAATCTCCGAAACCAAGCGTGGCTTCTCCTCTGCCGACCCTCAGCCCCAGCCGTACGAATTGCGCGAAGCAGAGGAGAAGCAAAATGACGCCGATGAAGGTGCCGGTCGACCTGGCTTCCCAAATAAGGTTCCAGGTTGAAATCAGGAAGTACAGCGTCAAGCCGCAGGCGAGCAGCGGAATGATAAAATACGCGCCGAGCGCGGGTTTTATTCCGCGCCCGGCCTCCGGATCCGCGTGGCTCATAGAGGCGCCTCCGCTTAGCGTCGTTTTTTGTTCTAGCCTTTGGCGGTAAGCTGCTTCTCGTATTTCTGCGCCAGCTTGACCATGTTCAACGCATAATCAGTGCAGACCTTGCGATCGCCGTAAACAAGAGCCTCAGGCGGGGCGCCGGTCTTGATGAAGGCCTCCTTGAACTCCGGAGACAAGGTGACTTCCTTGGCTGTCCTTTCCAGCAAGCCAAACTCCTTGGGATTGGAGTCCGCCCATTTGGCATGCACGGCCCAGGAGCGCGAAGAGGACAGCTCGGGGATACTGCTGCCGAAGGCAGCGTTGACCGGCGGAGCATTTTCCGTCGCAGAGGCAAAGATGTTCTTATCATTGAATACGGTGAGCACACGGAACTTGTCTTTCAACGACAGCACACCGGTGATCGGCAGCGCTCCGACGTCAGCTTCTCCACTCAGCAGCGCGGTATAGGTCGGGTTGCCGCCACCGTAGGGAATGAAGTTGAATTTCGCGCCGGTGGTCTCTCCCAGCGCCAGCATGCCGATGGTGGCGGGATGCGGAATGCGGCTGAGCGCGACATTGAGGGGTTTCTTCTTGGCCGCCTCGACCACGTCTTTGATGCTCTTATAGGACGAATCCTTCCGCACGAAGACGCAGGAGTCATCAATGTCGGTGCGGCAGAAATAGATGAAATCCTCCGGGAATTTGTAGTCCGGCTTCTGTGTCGCATACATGATCATTTCCGGACCCATGTTGCCGAACAGCAGATTGTAGCCGTCGTTCTCCCGTTTCTGCACGAACAGCGTGTAGCCGACCTGGCCGGCGGCACCAGCCTGGAATTCATATTCGAACGGCTGGTTGTTGAGCAGCTTAGACCAGGGGCCGTCGAAGGAGCGTGCCAAGCGCTCCGCCCCGCCTCCCTGCCCGGTCGGGATCATCACGCGGAAGGCCCGCGAGGGATAGGGTGCCTGCGCCCAGGCGCTTTTCGTCGAGACAAGCGGCAGTCCCGCGGCGGCAGCGACGCCGCCACAGAAGGTCCGGCGCGTCAAAATGGGCAGCTTGCTCATCATCACTTTCTCTCCCTGATGCTTGCTGGGCAGCGGTTCTTGAAGGCCGCAGCTCAAAGTCGATCTTGTCATGCCGCGGTAGGCCGCGGAACCTCACCAAAGGTCGCATCCTTGGCCCTTGAATTCCTAGATTCCAATGCCTTTAAGCTGAAATTCCGGATATCTAAAGCCGGCAGCCGCGCCGGGCGGCAAGGCCATTTCCAGCGCTTCCATCTCGGACTCGGTGAGACTAACCCCAAGCGCGCCAACATTTTCCTCCAGATATTTTCGTTTTTTAGTCCCGGGGATCGGGACGATGTCGTCCCCTCGTCCGAGCACCCATGCGAGTGCCACCTGAGCCATCGTGCATCCCTTCTGGCGGGCGATGGATTCGATCGGCCGGAGCAGATTGAGATTCTGCTCGAAATTTCCCTCCTGAAAACGCGGATGGGCATGCCGGCGGTCGGCAGGAATGAGGTCATCCCGCTGTCTGAAGGATCCGGTAAGAAAGCCGCGCCCGAGTGGGCAATAGCCGACGAGGGAAATGCCTAGCTCGCGGATGGTCGGCAGGATCTGGGATTCCACGTCACGCGACCAAAGCGAATATTCGGTTTCCAGCGCAGCGATCGGATGTACCTTGTGGGCGCGGCGGATGGTGTCGGTTCCCGCCTCGCACAGGCCGAGATAACGGACCTTACCTTGCTCGACCAGTTTGGCCATTGCACCGACGGTATCTTCGATCGGTACCTTGGGATCCACCCGGTGCTGAAAATAGACATCGATGACATCGATGCCGAGCCGCTTCAAACTCGCCTCGCAGGCGACCGGCACATATTCCGGGCTGCTGTTGGTGCCGCCGCGCTGGCCGTCCGGCCCCCGCACATTGCCGAACTTGGTGGCGATCAAGACCTTGTCGCGCTTGCCCTTGATTGCCTTGGCGATCAGTTCCTCGTTCTTGCCGGCCGAATAAGCATCCGACGTGTCGAACAGGTTGATGCCGAGCTCGATCGCGCGATGCAGGGTCGCGATAGATTCGACGTCATCCGGCACGCCATAATCGCCGCTCATGCCTGAACAGCCCAAACCGATGGCGGAAACACGCGGGCCGTTGCTACCAAGCTGCCTGTATTTCATAGACTGCATGTCAGAATCCTTCCAAAGGATCGTTACCCCAATTACACAAGACCTTCATCCGATAAACCGATGGACTGTATCGGACAGGTTTCCGGCTCAAGACGCCAGTCCCACGCATTGCTGCGGGCGGATGCCCACATGCACGGCGCTGCCGATGCCGAGCTCGATGTCCGGCGCGGCCCGTACCCGAATTTCCCGACCCTCACCCAGGTCCACAAAATAGTCGGTGACTTCACCAAGAAAGACGCGATGCGCGACCTTACCTGCGAAAACATTCAGCCCGTCGCCGGGAGACTTTTCCGAAATGGTCAGGTCCTCAGGCCGTGCCGTGACCATGACGGCCTGGCCCGGCTGCACCGGCTCCACGAAGCTGCAACGGATCATTCCATGCGGCGTATCCACGGTGGTGGCGTCATCACTTCGCTCGACAACGGTGCCATGAAAGAAATTGGCCGAGCCGACAAAGTCGGCGACGAATTGGCTCCTCGGCCGACGATAAATTTCCTGCGGGCTGCCTCGCTGAATGATGCGGCCGGCGCTGAAAACTGCGATCGCGTCAGACAAAGCCAGCGCTTCCGATTGGTCATGGGTGACATAGACGGTGGTCACGCCCAGCGTGCGCTGCAGCCGCTTCAATTCGACCCGCATCTGCTCGCGCAATTTGGCGTCGAGGTTAGACAAAGGCTCGTCAAGCAGCAGCAGGTTCGGCTTGCGGACCAGGCCGCGTGCGAAGGCCAGGCGTTGCTGCTGGCCGCCTGACAGCCGGGTGGAGGCGCGGCTTTCGTATCCGCTCAGTCGCACCATCTCCAGCACACGGCCGACTTCCTGTTTGATCTCAGCGGCTGGAATATTTGCGGTCGCGTGCCACACGCAGGGGAAAGGCCACATTCTCGAACACCGTCATATGCGGCCAGATCGCATAAGACTGAAACACCATCCCGAGCGCGCGCTCGCTCGGCGGCACGAAGATGCCTTGCTCAGAATCGAAAACGACCCTGCCGTCGATGACGATGCGTCCGCGATCCGGGCGCTCGAGTCCCGCCAGGCAGCGTAGGGTCGTGGTCTTGCCGCAGCCGGATGGTCCCAGAAGGGTAAGCAGCTTTCCAGCTTCGACATTCAAGCTGATGCCGTCGATGGCATGGACCTCGGTCTGCCCCGCCTGAAAGGTCTTGTGCAGATCTTCAACGACGAACATCGGTCCTCATCATGGTCGTGCGATCGGCGCGCTGGTGTCCGCCCGCCGTTGCAGGCGAGTTTCCATCCAGCGCAGCCCGGCCACAATAAAAATCAGCGGAATAATCTGAATGACACCAAGCGCGCTCACCGCACCATAGCTCCCGCCTTCTTCCCACATGGTCAGGCTGATGGTGCCAAGTACGTGAGTGCCGGGACCGACCAAGAAAATGGATGCGCCCAGTTCGCGTACGGCCAGCACGAAAACGTAAATCCATCCCGCCAGAAGGAAAGGCGCGAGCAGCGGCAGCAGGATGCGAAAGAATATCTGGTGCAATTGCGCGCCGGCGACTTCCGCCACCTCTTCGAGCTCCTTGTGGATCTGCGCAATTCCGCCAGAGGCAAAACGCATTCCATAAGGCAGATAGCTCGTGACGTAAGCTACCAGCAGTATCCAGAGCGTGTTGTAAATCGGGATCGGCACCACGAGGTAAGCGAAGAGCACGCTGGCGCCGATAATCACGCTCGGGATAGCGATTGGGATGAAAGCCAGCGCGTCGAGCAACCAGCCGTACCGCGTCGCCGAACGTTGCGCGATCCAGGCCATGACAAAAGTAAGCCCCACCACGACCGTGGCCGACATTGCCGCCAACGTCACACTGGTTTTCACAGCGGATAGGAAGATCGGATAACTCAGAATGAATTTGTAATTATCCAGGGTAAAAGGCAGATCCGACGCAAACAATGACGGCGCCAGGTTGCGGAAGAACGACTGCCAGACAAGGGTCAATAGCGGCAGGCCAAGCGCCGCCAAAAATAACAACCCAGTGACAAATGCTACGGGCCAGCGCCACGGGCCGAGTCTAATACGGGTGGGCGTATAGCCCTTCCCGGTGATGGTGGCGAAAGCCTCGGCGTCACGCGTGGCGCGCCGGTAGAAAAGGATCGCGGCCAGGCAGACCAAGAGAAGGGTGATGCTGAGAGCGCTCGCGATGCCGAAAGACGGCGGCGCGCCGCTGGTTGCGGCCTGGATTTCCGTGGTGAAGACGTCGATGCGGCCCGGCCGGCCGATCAGCCGGGGCACCTCGAAGGAGGAGATGCCGAGGATGAAGAGCAAGAGCAGCGCGGATAGGATCGCCGGCCGCAACAAGGGAAAAGTGATGCGCCATAGGATCTGCCAATAGCTGCTGCCGGATACCAGCCCCGCCTCTTCCATGCGCACGTCCAGCACACGGAAAGCCGGCCCAAGCGCAAGATAGGCGAGCGGAAAGTAATGGCTGGACAGCGCCCATATCATTCCAGCCATGGTGTAGATGTTGATCGGCGAGGACGAAAAGCCCAGATAATTTTTCAGGCCGGTATTCAACCAGCCGATGTTTGGGCTGAGGACGAAAATCCAGGCCATGGCGGTGAGCAAACCGGGCACGGCAAAGGACAGCAGCGCGAGGCTATGGAAGAACTCACCGCCGGGAGCGTCGGTGCGTTCCACCACCCAGGCAACAAGACCGCCCATGACCAAAGCGGTAATCGCCGTACCGCAGCCAAAGAGCAGCGAGTTCCCGAACAGCCGCAGGATGTGCCAACTCGAATAGGCTTCGATGAAATTATCGAAAGTCGGAGCGCCGAAGCCATAGATGTTGTCTTCGGTAAATGCCGTCAAAAGCAGTGCGGACAGCGGCACAAAGACCAGCCAGCCGACGACCGCGACACAGATCACGAGCAGCAGATGCGAAAGGCGAAGCCTTGCCAGCCAGCCGAACGGCGAGCCCGCCAGCGAGCGCATGCTAGGACTTGCGAAACTCAACTGCGGTGACTCCCGAACAGTCCGATTGCAAGAAGTGTCGGTTTAAACACCCTATCTCGGCCTGAACAGATCCTGGAAGAGCTTCAGCCACTTCTTCTCTTCTTCGCCGGAGAATTGAATCAGAATGACCTTCTTGGATTCCAGGCGCGTGAAGGAGTCCGGCGGGTTCGGCGTGACGTCCGCCCGCACCGGCAGCCGGCCGGCGCGCGGAAGCATCTCTTGCGCTTCTTTGCTCAGGAGAAAGTTTGCGGCGAGTTTGGCTGCATTGGGATGCGGAGCTAACGTATTGACCCCGACTTGGCCGTAAAACAGCGCGACTGGGTCCAGAACCCAGTAGTCGGTGTCGCCGCCGCCGATTTTCACATTTGAGGTCAGCGATGCGTAATTATTGAGCGCCACCATATATTCGCCGGCGCCCACCGACCGTGCCAGCGCGAGGTGGCCATCGACCGTCACCGGCTTGAGCGCGGCCACGATGTCGCTGACGATCTTGCGGGCTTTCTCCTCGCCATAATGGATATACATCGCATTCAGCCAATGTGCGTCGGTGACGTCGATGGCGATCTTGCCCGCCCATTCCTTCTTGCTGGCGAATTCCTCGTAGCTCTTCGGCAGTTCCTCCAGTTTCACCATCTTGGTGTTGTAGGCGGGCGTATTGTAATTGGCATAGACGCCGTACCAACGCTTGTTCGGATCAAGCGCCTGCGGCTTGATCTGCTTGGCTTGCGGCGGCTCGATCGGCAGGAGGAAATCCTGTGGCAAACGGCTGACCACGGTACTGACAACCACATCCCACGTGCGCTGCTGCGTCCGCCGCTCGATGGCGGTGCGCGCCATCAAGGCGTTGTCGTTAGCGCGGACGTATTCCGTCTTGATCCCGGTGGCTTCCTCGAATTTCTTCCAGAGCGGCAGACCCTCCTGCTCGTTCATTGAGGAATAGATCGTCAGCGTCCCCTCTGCTTTGGCAGCCTGCAGAAGGTCCGGAATGATCCAGGAAGGCGCTTGCGCTTGCGCCGTCGCCGGCGAAAGCCCGAAAGCAAGCCCCGAAAGGCAGAAAACCCCCGCATACAAAGTTGAAGTCAGTTTGCTGGTCACCGTGTCCCTCCCAGGGCCGTTCTTGCTTCCGCCGCATGCCGCGCAGATGCATGGCTTGACAAAACATAATGCGACGACCGGTCGGTAGACAACCGGCTTGACGAAGGCTTTCCGGCACGAACCTGCGTCATAGCGCGGCAATTCAGAGGGTCACGAAATCGTGGTCAGGGGCGATGATGGTATGAAAGCCCAGGCGCCCACCGCGCCTGAAGCTTCTGGGCCGTTATTCCGGCGGATAGCCGATGGCGACGAGCTTGTCGTGGAAGGTCGTGTTGAAAGCGGAGATCTGCTCCTTCGTCAGGAATTCCTCGTGCACCTTCGATTGCCGCTTCCAGAAGAACTTGCCGTCCTGCGCCGTACGCTTGTCGGCTTCGCCATGGACGGATTCGATGTCGGCCACCGGTATGCCGAGAAACTCGAACATCTTACCCGCCGTGGGCGCAAAATTATTCAGCAGATCCTCATAGCGCATGATGTGAATGTCGGCACCGCTGTCACGCAGTGCGAAGGCATTGCCCACATGCTCGAAATATCCGCCATAAGCGCGGTTTTGCGGCGTGATCGTGCCGTAGCTCATGTAAACCGAGAACAGCGCCGCCAACTCTTCCTTCGACAGCTTTTCGACGCTGTCGATCTCGAATTGCAGGACTTCTCCGATCTTTGAGTTCACGTTCTTTGAAGCGAAATTGAGATATGAAAGAAACACGTCGAGCGGATGCCGATAGATGTAGACGATCTTGTCGGTCCTGATCGTCTGACCGCGATGTTCCGTGACGAGCGCCTTGTGGTGCGACTTGTAGAAATACCACTGCCGATCCTCGTAGACGATCGGGTGGGTTACGATCGGCCCAAAGGCCATGTCCGAGACGAACCGCTGCAGCATATTCGCTGGAATATCGAGCGCCGAGGCGACGATTTGACGAAGCCAGGTATTTCCGGAGCGCGGGAATGAATAGAGCCCGACGACACACGTCGGCATATCTTCCGCGCTGTCGGCCTGATCCGCTGCCTGTATCTTCACCAACTTCCGTCTCCTTACTACGTACTCGCTGCTAGTTTATTTTCACTACGCCTTCCACGACGAACGTGCAGAGCAGTCTTCCTCGCGGATCACGATATTGTCCGAGGACAATCTTCAATCCGCGCGCGGCGGGCATATCATTTCTCCAATCGTTTCAGCATAGGCCAGACAACATCCACCGCCAGTCTGGATCGCGCCCAAAGTTTTGGAGCGATACGGTGGAAGCGCTCATCATTCCGTTCCATAAGGTCCAGGAACCGGGTGTAGTAGCTCTTCGTCTTTTGCCAATTTACCCTTTTTGCAAGCCGGTATTGCAGGCGAATATCGCGGACAGGTAGGCAACTCGACAGGATCTGATGCTTGTATTCGAGCTTGAGATAATTCTTCGCAGCCTGACCGGTCGACATCACAGCCAGAGTTCTGAATCCTTGCTGCTGCGCGCAATAACAGAGAAGTCTTTCTTGCACATGCGCCAGCCCGCCGTCGATATGATTTGGTTCGACGTTGTAATCTTCCCATTTCCAGTCATAGCGAAACATGAGCTCTAACGCCTTGGGACG
This sequence comes from uncultured Alphaproteobacteria bacterium, assembly GCA_963750965.1. Classification (GTDB taxonomy): domain Bacteria; phylum Pseudomonadota; class Alphaproteobacteria; order Rhizobiales; family Xanthobacteraceae; genus CANKHA01. The sequence continues at coordinate 273,055 of CAVVSK010000016.1, read as the reverse complement.
GAACCAGTACATCGTACCATAGGCCGCGACCGGAGTGTCCCTGTCCAAGGGCACGTCTATCTTCATCTCTTTGGCAAGCTTTTCGAGCGGCTTTCTATTGCTGTACCAAGAATGCCCGAGAGTGCCGAAGCCGATGTGCACGACTGGCGGCACAACCATACCGACGTTTCGATATTCAGGCTGCTCCAGCAGGTCGAACAGACTTGCCACAAATCGCTTGCTGGGAACCAGGTTCTCGATCAAATGCCGTTTGAACGATTGCCCGACCTGCCACGGCATTTGTGGCGTACGTTTGGTGTGAAGCCGGAGAGCCCAAGCATATTCTCCGCTCAGCATCACGTCCCGGAAGGTAATGAAAAGTGAGGACATATCGCGGCCGCGATTCTGCTCAACCACGCGCACTTCTATCCTGCCTCCGGAGTTGAAGGACTTCAGTCTTTCTTCGATACGCTTCTTGTGTTGCTGCGATGAGGTAGAAACGTAAAAATCGAAGTCGCCTGGAATATTTGCGGCCAGGTCGACAAATTCGTGCAGCGCGTCGACGTAGAAGATATGGGCGACGACTGCGATTTTCCCGCCAAAATCCCATCTCCTCTTTGTCACCTCGGGCGGCTTGGATTCAAAAATCCGCAAATCGTCCATGTTGCTCTGAATGAAACGCAAGGGATGGTATGGCAAAATACTTTCCCAAACCATGTTCGCGTCAAAATCGGAGTCGCTCTGTTGGATTGCTTCCAATGCCGCGCGGCAATCGACCGCCTGCATGTCGACCGTCAGCGGGTTCAGAGTAAAAATATCCTTGTAAACAATGGGGCAGCGGAGGGACACCAGTTCAGCCGCCTCATAGACCAACGGTTCTGACGTATGAACTTGGTCAGGCTGGATAAAGGAGTTCCATTTGAATCCCGCTCTGTCTAGCGCAAGATGAAGCCCATGTTCGCCTTCGACTCGATAATCAGTTGAATTGCTAAAAGCAGTGTTGTCCTGCATGAAATTTTGAAATGCCGGCGACATGGCAACACGACGATTCACGGTAAAGAAGTTCAACGTCATTACGCGACCAAGCTTGATCTTGTCGGCACCCGGCATATTGGGTCTTTTGGTAAAGTACCCGACCGACCAGAAATCAGCCGATGATCTGCGCGGATCGTCGAGGATCGGGCCCAGCGCAAAAATTGGGCCGTAGCAAGCACTATCCACAAAAATGATTTCTTCGTACGTCTCCAATTCTTCAGGGTTGATTGCCGCCAGCCCCAATCGATAGCCTTCCAACGACGTGCCGATTTGGCCGGATGGAGAGCGCACCATCCGGTCGGCAACCTCATTAATCTCGTGAAAGTTCGGATGGTCGGCCCGAATGTCGGTGACGACAACAATGCAATCGGCGACGTCGCGGTATTTTTTTAGTGCGTAGGGGACGTATCGCCCGCGCACCTGCTCCGTTTGCTTCCCGATCGTCGCATAGATACACAGCCGCTTCATTCAGAATGGTCCGAGCGTGTCATAAAATTTGTTCATCGCCAGCGGCCTCTCAAGCTAAGGCTGCTTGGCTTTCCTTCGCCCAGTCGACGAAGCGCTTCAGCCCCAGGGCAAAAGCGACGCGCGGCTGCCAACCCAGAAGATCGCGCGCGAGAACTATCTCCGCTACAGCATAACGGACATCCCCTGCGCGAAAATTACCGGTGATGTGGTGTTCGTCCGGGCTGCGTCCGTAGAGGGTCAATACCGACTTCGCCATTGAGCGGATAGAAACAGGAGATCCGGTGCCGATGTTGATAGGCAATGCCGGCGGCGATGTCAAAGAAGCGCAGTTCCGAAAGGCTTCCACGACGTCGTCAATGTACACAAAGTCCCGGATGATCTCGCCGTCTTCGAACACCTCGAGCCATTCCCCCTGTTGAACCTTCTGGCAGAAGATGGAAACGACACCGGTATAAGGGTTTCGCAGTGACTGGCCTGGGCCATAAACGTTTTGCAGACGCAGGATAACGACGTCAATATTGGTCCCGGCCAGACATTGCGTGCAGAGATACTCCTGCATCAATTTTGTCGAGGCGTAGATTGACGCCGGAGCAGCGGGCAGGATCTCGGGTGTAGGAACCGGCGTGAGGGGACGGCCCTGCTCGTCCTGCAAACCGAAATCACCGCGCCGCATGTCCTCAATCCGTCGCGGCGGCGCGTTGCGCAATGCGCCCAGCTCATCACGCGCGGCGCCCTCGCCGTAGATTGCGCGGGAGCCCGCGAGCACGATGCGTTTCACACGACTACCGTGCGCGCGGACCGCCTCGATCAAATTGCTGGTTCCGATCACATTTACCAAGTTATAGCGCGTTGGCTCGTCGTAAGACTGACCGGTGCCGGTCTCGGCGGCGAAGTGGTAAATCAGATCGGGATTAAAGGAACGGACGGCGAAGCGCAGCTCCTCTGCATTTGCCACGTCGCCGCGAAGGATTTGACACTTGCCGATCAACCCGGTCGCTTCTTCGACCCCCTCATACCCATGAACTTGCGGATGAAAATTGTCGAAGACCATGACTTCGTGATCGGCGCAAAGTGACTTGGCCAGCCGTGATCCGATAAAACCGGCGCCACCGGTAATCAAAATGCGTTGCGTCATGATCTAGCGTGTTTCCAACATGCAAAGTGAAACTGCGTCATCCGGCCTGCGCTCAAAACGACGGTTCCTGCGATATTTACCGAAGGCAGGGGGCGCCCGCCAAGAGCGCTTACCCCTGACAGTTCCGACCCCCGAAGGAACGCTAAGTAGCGCTCAACCGTCAAGCTTTCTTGTTGAACCAGATGGCCCGTTCGAAGGGAGTTCAAAGGCAGACCCGTCCGGTCGCGCTGCTTCAGCCGGGATCGGCCTGTCCACTGAATTCAGGCTTTCAGCAGGTCCCGTTTCGGCTTGATCGCTTCAGACCCTGGAAAAACGCTGGACGACAGCACGCTCTCAGATACGCCGAGATGATCCCTTGCAACGCCCTTGAAGACGCTCCGCAGATCGATAGTCGGTTTGAGGTCGCGGCCTTCATAGAGTTGGGCAGACCCAAGCCCGGGCCAGTCGGCGATGACCCGCTTGCCCGCTATGGCGCCGCCCACCAGAAACGCGACGGTGGCCGTGCCGTGGTCAGTTCCAAAGCTGCCATTAACATGCACGGTACGGCCGAATTCGGTGACTATCATGATCACGGTATCGCTCCAGGCCGGTCCAAGATTGGATTTCATTGAGGCAATCGCCTGATCCAGGCCTGCGAGCAGGTTGGCGAGTCGGCCCTCTGCCCCGCCTTCACGCGCGTGGGTATCCCAGCCGTTGAAAGACAAGGATGCGAGCCGTGGCCCGCCAGCACTCGCCAGGAGACGCGCCGCTCCCGTCGCCGTTTCCACCATCGACTTCTCGCTCGCGAGCATCCCTTCGGTCTGCACTTTCCCCATCACGCCTTCCGCGTTCTCGACGACGTCAACCGCCTCAATGCCGGCCGCCAAAGCATCGCCGAGCGGCGGATCCAAATGCCGGTAGAGATCGAGCACACGGGCAGAAAGGTCGTCATGCGGCTGGCGGAGCGTAGTAGGCGCCCAGCCGATGATCGGCGCCGGGCCGCGAACGATCAGCGGCGCGGACGATCCCACGCCCAATACCCGCGGGCCCGGCACCGGCCGCCCCGAAGGCACGGCTGCGAACAGGCGGTTGAGCCAGCCGGAATCGATGCGGCCCACCCGCTCATAGCCGCTTTCCAGCACGTCTTGTCCGTCGAAATGAGACCGCTCGCGATAGGGCGAGGCAGTAGCATGCACGACGGTCATTTCGCCGGCCGCATACATGGAAGACAACGTCTTAAGTTTCGGATGCAGCGCGAAAAATCCGTCGAGCTGCAGCGCCGGCGAATTGCCCGATGCCGACAAGGCAATGTCTTGCCGGTGTCGTGCATAGGCTGGATCGCCAATCGGCGCTACCGCGGAAAGTCCGTCCAATGCGCCACGCAGGATAAGGACGATCAGGCGCGGATCGCGCGATTCCGCGGAGGCAAGGCGAGGCACGAAGGCAGATGTGAACAGCGCTCCACCGCCCAGAAGAACAGCACGCCGCGAGAATGAGATGGGTGCGTAGATCATGACATTCACCGCCGCTGGAATTCGGGGGAAGCGAACAGAATCGCAAGCCCTTGCGCCCGGCTATCCGCCGCAGCGATCGCCGACCGCGTTTCCTTGGAGGAAATCGGCCCGAGGATCTGGTCGACGAGGATCGCAGGATCGGAGTCAGCTTCCGCTCGCCGCGCGACAACCGATGCGACGTCGAGCCGCGCGCGCATTCCGCTGGCTGAAATCCAGTAGGCGGCCGTATCAGGAAAGCCGTCCGGTCCTCCCGGACTCCATGGCCGGTGACCAAGAGTCATCAGCAAGCGGACGAGTTGCGGTCCTTCCAGCGAGACATTTGTCGCGCGCAGCATGGCTGCGAGTAATTCCTGCGGGCTGCGCATCTTGGTTGCCGGCGCATCCCAAGCGGCCGGTGCGTCGATCAGCGCGCGGGAAACCTTCGCAAGATTGCCGTCGCTTACTTCAAACGTTTTCGCAAGATGCTCAACCAGACCGGCTGGCGGGTCGTCGGCGACAAAATGGCGGACCAGTTTGGTTGCGATGAAACGGGCCGTGGAGGGGTGGCGGGCGAGATCGGCAAGGACGGCCTGCCCTTGCTGCACGCCGGCCTGGGCGTAGCTCCGCGTAAGCACCTTGTGCACACCGGGCTCATGCCGGTTTGCATTAAAGGTGAAGTTGCCGCGGCTGCCGTCATGCTTCTCACCGATCGTCCAGCCGGTGATGATCTTGGCCAAGGCCAGCACGTCCGCCTGGGTATAACCACCATTCACACCCAGAGTATGCAGCTCGAGAATTTCGCGCGCCAAATTTTCATTTAACCCGCGGCCGCGCCGCGAGCCCGCCGGAGAATTGGGGCCAATGGAGATGTGGTTGTCCAGAAACATGATCATCGAGGGGTGCTGCTCGACAGCAAGCAGCATATCGGCAAACCGCCCAAAGACATGCGGCCGGATCGCTTCGCGCTCAAATGCGCCAGCGGTGTCGCGAAGTCGCGCGCCCTTGGCAGCCGAAATCGCAAAGTGATTTGACCAAAACCAAACCAGACGTTCAGCAAATCCGCACTCCGCTTTCTGCGCGGCTTCGTATCGCGCAACCACTTCGTCGCGATAGATTTCCTGCGCGTTGGTACCTCCGTTTTGCTGGCCTTCCATCGCGCCCTTGCCACGGGGCGCCGCTGCGGTCATGGCCGCAGCGTTCTCGGCGGGACTGGGTTCGGAGGCAAGACGCTTGCGACGTTCAACTTTGAATTCGTCGCTGGCCTTAAGTGCCTCGGAAGTCGAAAGCAGGCCCGGTTTCGACACAACGGTCACCCGCGGCCGACTGATTTCCGCCCGAAGCGCGCCGACCGGATCGCGCTGGACGCGATCGAGATCCCCGGGACGCGCCCCCAGCCCGAATCTCTGGAATGCGTGCACCGATTTGTCGGAAGGAATCATGCTGCCTCTCAAGCCCGCAGCGATCATAACAGCCTTTGTTTTAGGCTTTTTTCGGGTACGGCAGGCCCGTGATTTGGCCGGAATAGCACAGTGATTTCAATAACGTCACACGTGTTGCTAATTCTGGTTCGGGCGGCTGACTAGCCGGCAGCGACTGCTTTAAGCCTGGCTTCTGCCGCCATCAGTTTGGCCCGTACGGTCTTCGCGGCATGCGGCACCGAAGCCTCCTCGTAGGCTTCCAAAGCCGAGCGATAGGCCGCGACCGCCTCTTCCAGGCGAGTCGTTCCGGCCTCGAATTCGGCAAGCCGCAACCGTGCCGCTCCAAGGTTGCTTTGGGTCGCCGCCCATTGCAGCAGCCTGCGCTCGCGGGTCCGCTCCAGCAAAGCCGCCTCAAGCGCCGCGATTGCCTCTTTCAAAATGACAGGATCATTTTCCAGTTCCGCCAATCGCAGCAATGCCGTGCCGTACTCGTTTTGGGTCCCTGCCCATTCAATTGGCATGCGCTTGCGAGTCCGCACCTTGAGGGCCTCGCGAAAGGCGTCGACTGCCTGCTGTAAATAGGCCCTGTCCGCTTCACGCTGACCAATCGCCGCCAGTGCCACGCCGAGGTTATTTTGCACGGCGGACCACTGCTGCGGAAAGACATGACGATTTCTTTCCTTCAGCGCAGCGCGGAAGGCTGTTACCGCTTCGTGCAGTTCAGTGGTACCCTTGCTGCGATTTCCAAGGCGCAACAGTGCGTTGCCGAGATTATGTTGCGTGCTCGCCCACTGTGTCCGCACAAGCTCATGCCGCCTTTCTTCGAGTGCAGCACGAAACGCAGTGATCGCCTGCTCCAGCCGCGCCGTGTCCTTTGATTGATCGCTCGATAGCAATAAGGCACGTCCAAGCTCGTGTTGGAGCCTAGCCCAATCGAGCGGCACGCGTTCTCGTGTCCATTCGGTCAGAGCGGCCTGAAAGGCAACGACGGCTTCTTCCAGGCGGACTGGTTGCTTTTGAGCTCCAAGGCTGGCAAGCGTCGAACCCAGATTAGCCTGTGTGGCAGCCCACTGCATGGGCGCTCGCTCACGCGTTCTTTCGGACAGCGCCTCGTTGTACGCCGCGACTGCCTGCTGCAATGTCGAAGCGTCATGTTCCCTTTCTCCGATGATCCGAAGCACACCACCGAGTGCATCTTGCAGGCTGGCCCATGCCAGCGGATCGTGTTCACGGCTAAATTCCTTCAACGCGTCTTGATAGGTCCGCACGGCGGTTTTCAGATCTTCATCTGATCCAGCCTGTTCTCCGAATATCCGGTACAGAAAAGCGCAGTTGGCAAACGTCAAGCCGCGAACCTGCGGCGACGTCGCCGTGACCGGACCTAAACGGGCAATCATTTTTCTCAATACAGCGATACGTAGATCGTCGCCCATGTGGACGGCCTGCGAGACGGCAACGAAAAGCCGTGCGGCAAAAACGTGACGCGAGCGGCCGTGGAAGAAGACTGGCAGATTATTTTTCTCGAATTGCGAATAGGAGGTCTGGCTCTTGCTGTCGTTACTCACCAAACGCAGCAAAGGCGCGTTTCGCGGATCCGGCTGCCGCACAACGAGAACGTCGCAATTATGATCGTGCAAGAGTTGCTGCGCCTGCGCGCGCTGACGGCTGACGAGATCGAATGACTCGTCTTCGCTCCACGTAACCGCCTTGGCTTCCGACACAATGACCGCGGCATGCCCAAACGCATGCTTGATCGACCGGCGCAGCAGGAATCCAAAGAAGAGGGATCGGGGATCTTTGCCGAGCGGCGCAAGCAAAACACGTATTCTGCGCCCAGCCGCCGTTTTGATTTCATCCTGTACAGGGTTCCGCAATACGCCCTTGGGGTCGAGGCGATGCAGCGATTCGTTCCAGAGCCCCCCCGTCCACTGGTAGAACGCAATCCACTTCAGCTTATTCATTCATTTTTCCATCGGCGCTGGGTCCCCCCGATAGGAGGCAGCCGGACGATAGCCGTCAGAAGAGGGCTGATCAATCCAACGGGTGGGCTATTTCGCCGGTGGGATATAAGCCGCCACAGAATCGCACATGGCCTCACGTGGCTTACCCGGAAAATGTTCGCGCAAGCGTGGAGCAGGTTCCCCGGGCCCGATTCGATCAGACGCCTCGTCGCAGATATCGAGCGTGGCACCAGGAAATCGATTGGCTTACTTACGCCAGGTTCGATTGCATGTCAGTCCATCGAAATGACCGCAAGCGAACGTATGCTGCGCTATTCGGCAGCTGCCGTCTCCGGCGCCAAATATTGGGCGCGCGCCAGCTCGGCAAAATGCCCGTTCTTGGCCGACCAGTTCATCGAAAGTGCCCGCCTCCACGATTCTTCCCTCAGCAAACATCAGGATCCAGTCTGCCTTGCGGATGGTGGCGAGACGGTGGGCAATCACAAAGGTCGTTCGGTTTTTCATCACGGCTTCCAGTGCCGCAAGCAGCTGGCTTTCGGTTTTGGCATCCAGCGCACTGGTAGCCTCATCAAGGATGAGAATAGGCGGATCTTTCAGCAGAGCACGCGCGATGGAAAGCCGCTGACGCTCACCGCCCGAAAGCATGCGCCCGCGCTCGCCTACCCGCGCCTCGAAACCGTCGGGGGCGGCCTCGATGAAGCCGATTGCCTGCGCCCGCGTTGCGGCGTCGCGAAGCTCGGCATCGCTCGCATTGGACTTGCCGATACGTAAGTTGTCGGCGATCGAGCGATTGAACAAAAGGCCTTCCTGGAACACGACGCCAATATTCCGGCGCAGTGCCGCTACTTTCATCTCCCGCGTGTCTATGCCGTCGATCAGGATACGTCCGGACTGCGGATCAAAAGCCCGGTGCAACAGCGCGAGTGCGGTCGATTTTCCGGCACCGGTGGAACCCACCATGGCGACCGTTTGTCCCGGCTTGGCAGTAAAATCCAGATCGATTACCGCCGGCCGGCGTCCGTCGTAGGAGAAGGTCACCTTCCTAAACTCTACCAAGCCGCGCACCCGCCCGGGATCTACCGCGTTCGGCTTGTCGCGCATGGCCGGGATCGTATCCATCACCTCGAAGAATTCTTGCAGCCGAGGTGCCTCGGTGAAGATGCGGTTGGTGAACGATACCGCGTCCTGAAGCCGCTGGATCAGCATCGTGGCAAAGGCCATGAATGTGACGATCTCACCGACCGTTGCCAGACCGCGGAAATGCAGCATCGCCCCGACGATGATAATCGCCAAAATCGTAATGGTGGTGGAAGCGCGCGTGAGCACTGAAATGACCGCCCACCACGACAGCACCGGGATTTGCGCCGCCAGCAGCTTGTCGATGATGTGCTTGAGGCCGCGCACCTCCGCTTCGACCCGGCCAAAGCTATGCACCAATGCTACATTGCCGAGCGTATCGGACGCGCGCTCCGCGAGTTCCGAATAATGTGTCTCCACCCGCCCCTGCAGCTCCTCGGTTTTCCGCATTACGAAAACCGTCAGCACGGCAAATATGGCACAGAGCGCGATGAGCAATAGGGCGAGCCGCCAGTTCATAAAGACGGACAACGGCAGCAGCACGAAGAATGAGACAAAACCCGCCAGATGGTCGCGGAAAAACCCGACCCAAAGACCCCAAAGGGAATCCGTGCCTTGCAGCATGATCTTCATCAGCCGGCCGGAATGTCGCGCGCCATGAAAAGCGAGCGGCAGCTGCAGCACATGCTCAAAATAATCGCTGAGCATGCAGTGGCGTTGCTGGTGCGCCAGCCGGTCGGCATAGAGTGCCACGAGCGTGCCGCAGATGATGGCGAAAAGCCCAAACGCGACCCACAGGCTTAACAGTAATATGAGCCGTGGCCAGACCTCGGCGTCGCTTCCCGACGCGCCAGTCAGCGTATCGATCACGCGCCCGAACAGCACCGGCTCGGCAAACTGTGCCGCCGCCAAAGCGAGATTGGCGATCGCCAGGATCCAGGCGAGCCGTGCCTCGCGATGCAACGCTCCCAATACCCGAAGGTAGATGCGGACCAGTTTCATCTAGGCCTCCGCTTTGACCAGTTTCTTTTTACGGCGCATACGCCACTTCCAGCGCGACCGCCGGCGACGCGGCGACATAATGTTAATGTCGCGCACCAGCCGGGCGCCATCCTTTCGCGCCTCCATGACCAGCTTGCGGTCATGGAACGCCTCAAGCTCCGGCCGGTGACCGACGCTGAGCACGGTCGCCTTTTCCAGATGCTTTCGCAGCAGAACCATAAGCTGATCCTGACTGGAAGGATCAAGCGCGGAAGTCGCCTCGTCAAGAACAACGATATCCGGCTCCTGCAGGATCAGCCGCGCGAAAGCCAACCGCTGCTTTTCACCGCCTGACAGGATCTGCTCCCACGGCTCGTCATCATCCAGCCGACCTACAAAGTCCTTCAAACCCACCTGCTCCATCGCCTTCGCAACCTTGTCGTTGTCGAACTCGTCTTCCGGCGACGGGTAACTCACTGCGCGCCGCAGCGTACCAACCGGCAGGTAGGGGCGTTGCGGGAGGAGGAATAACTTTGAACCCTTGTGAAATTGGATTTCGCCGCCGCCCCAGGGCCACAGCCCAGCGAGCGCGCGCACCAGCGAACTCTTGCCGGTTCCCGATTCGCCCACCACCAGCACCTTTTCGCCCTGCTCGATGCTGACGTCGGTTTCGTTGATCACCTGCGTGCCGTCATCGAGTGTCACAGAGACATCGCGCAACCGAAGCGCAGCCTTGCCCTTGTCAGAGCGCTGGATATATCCGACACCGGATTCTTCCGCCCGTTCGAGCGAGTTGAGTGAAACCAGCAGCGAGCCGACGCGTCGGGCCGAGGCGGTCCAATCCGCAAAGCGTGGATAATTGTCCACCAACCAGCTGAAAGCAGTCTGCACAATTACGAAAGCCGAGGCGGCCTGCATGACTTCGCCCAATGACATGCTGCCGGCCAGGAATTTCGGCGCGCATAGTAACACCGGAATCACCGGCGCAAGCTGCCCGCTGCCCTGGGAGACGACTGTGGTGCGCATGTGCTGAACCGCAAGGTCGCGCCAAGCGCGCAGCACTTTACCGAGAGCCTTGTCCAGGCCGGCGCGCTCTTCATCCTCGCCGCCGAGCAGTGCGATGCTTTCGCCGTTCTCACGCAACCGCGTCAACACGTAGCGGTATTCCGCTTCCGACTGGTTCTTGGCTTCTGCTGCTGACACGAAGCGGCGGCCGATGATCACCATAGAGCCGCTCGCAATCACCGCATAGACGACGGCACCGATAACCAGAAATCCGGGTATCGTGATTTCCCTGCCGCCAAGCTCAATGGTGAGCGCGCCGCCGATGGTCCACAACACAACAATAAATGTCAGCGCGGAAAGCACAGCCTGGAAAAAGCCGGCAGCGAAATCGACCGGCGCATCGGTTCCGACACGCAAATCCTCGGCGATGCGATATTCCGGATTGCCGTGATCACCACGGATTAGGTTGAGCTGGAAATAGCGGCCATTGGCCAGCCAGTAGTCCACCACCGTGTTGGTAAGCCACAAACGCCAGGAGCGCTGCGTCGCCATTCGCAGATAGACCGCAAATACACCGAGAAAAACACTAGCCGCAGCCAAGAGGGGAAAGAGCAGACCTTGATTAATGGCGGCGGCGGTATCGCGATTTTCCAGCGCGTCGAAAAAGTGCCGGTTCCAGACGTTCAGTCCGTACTGCACACCGATATTAACGGTAATGACCGCGGCAAGCCCGATGGTAAGTATCCAGGCACGCCGCGTGCTCCAAAACTTCAAACCGCTGGACCAGAAGCGCCGGAATAGATAGCGGCGTTCGTTTGCCTCTGCCTCCGCCTCCGAAAGCTGTCGACTCGGCTGGATTTCGCCGGCCTGGGGCATCTGCCGCTACCTCACAGCGCATCAATAGCAGTATTAAACGTGCCCGCTTTCGTTCGGTTCCACCTTTGATTCCGAATGGTTAGACGTTTCTGACGGCGAGACACCGGCAAAAGAAGGGTAGATACGGCTGCGCAGGAACAGACGTGCAATGCCGCGCGCGCGCTGGTGCAGGCGGTCAAACACCCCCGGCGCGGCGAAAGAAGGTAGCAACTGTGTGCGCGATCCGCGACCGAAATGACTTCGCAAGACCGCTTATGAAATCTTCTTCTTGGCGGGATATTCCGGCGTCGGCGGCGGACCCCAGGTGAGCCGCGCGGCTTCGAAATCGGTCCAGACTTTCGGCCGCTGCGGCCGATCCTTATGCCACGGACGCGGCTCGAAATAACCGAGCGTTTCGTTCTTCATCTGATCGAGTTCGGTATAAAATTCTACCACCCTGCGGTCCGGGTCAAAATGATAGACGAAGATATTGTGTCCGATGCCGTGGCGGCCCGGTCCCCAGATGATCCGTACATCCTTCTGACCGAGATGATCGCAGGCGCTTTGGACATGAGCCCAGTCCTTCAACTCGAAGGCGAAGTGATGCATACGCTGCTCGTCGCCTGTGAGGAAATTCACGGTGTGATGATCGGGTCCGCACCGCAGAAAGGCAAAGAAATCGCCCGCCCAGTCGGAGACCCGGAAACCCAACACGGTGGTGTAGAAATCCACCATCTGCTTGGCATCGCGCACCACGAAGGCGACATGGCCGATCTTGATCGGGGCTGCCCCGATTCTGTCGGAGGGGGACAGCAGCTTGCTTTCCGAGAATAGCTCGACGCGTGTTCCGTTCGGATCATTGAAGACCGTGGCGCTTTCGATTCCACCGCTGATATTGGTTCGGGCCTCGCTTCGGATGCCATGGTCCTGCAATATCTTGCGGCGGCGAGCCGTTTCGAAGTCCGCATCCACCTGGAACGATACAGCCGTGGTTCGCTCGCGCGGTCCGCGCTCCAGTACCAAAACCTCTTCTCCCAAATGAGTGGCCAGAACAGCGCGGTCTTTTTCCTGCGCCGTTACGGTGAGACCGACAATCCTGGTGTAGTGATCGATCTGCTTCTCAATGTCGGGCGTTTCGAAAGTAACATGCCCGAGCCGTCTCACTGGTATCAATGTGGCCTCCCCCGTTCGCGCGCGAGGCAAGATTACAGGATTTTTCCGTGACACGGCGAGTGCTCACCACGTGCGACAAGCGTCAAAAAAGCCGCCGGATGAACTCCGGCGGCTGTCGGTTTCACGTGCGGCCGTTTATTGACAGGCGACCGTCTTGGGCTCCGGAGCGCCCGCTACGTAAGTGATCTCGCAATCCTGCCCGACCTTGAGCTGATTGCGTTGAGCTTCCTGACCAGCGATGGTGACCTTGGTGCGGGAGCCGCTGACTTCCATGCTCACGGGTTTGCCATCCGCACCGTTGAAGGTGATCTTCTTCCCATCCTCAATTTTCATCAGGGGGCTAACCGCCTTGAGCGTTCCGGGATCCTCGACCTCCGTGAGGGCCTCCTTCAGAGTGGCGACGGTTTTCGGGGATTGGACGAGCGCCGCTTTCACCATCTTCTCTACGTCGGTGCCATACAGGGGTTCAACGGGACGCCCGCCCTTCGCCGCCTTTTCCTGGAGTTCCTTGTCCTCCATGGCTGCCTTGTAGGCGGCGCGCAGGACCTCCAACCGCGCCGGGGGAATCCCCGGAGGTGCCGCTGTCAGCCGGGCGATTTCCCCCTGCGATGCGATAAGCGCGACCACAGCCTTGGCGTCGTCTCCTGTCACAAAGCTGGAAAGCTGCGGAACATCCTTCTCCCTTCCGCCGATCTGGGCAATGAAACGGCCATAGCCGTTCTTGACGAAGGGCTCGCTGGAAGACCGAGTGTTTATATTCCCCGTGACTTCGCCACGCCGCATGGCCAGCTGGTCGTCACTGCCGTTGTAACCGGTAACAAGCTTGATCGGCAGATTTAGCATCTCGCTGAGAACCTTCGTTTCAGCATAACCGCCGCTGCCGACGCCAGACGTCGAGAAAATGATCTGCTTGGAAGCTTGCAGATCAGCGAAGGTTTTGATCGGCGAGCTCGCGCTTACCATTACAGCGCGCGGGTCGGTTGAAGCCTTGCCGATCCAGGACATCTTGGTCAGGTCGGCCTTCAAGCTGTCGAGCCCAACCAGCTGGTTATAGATCAGCCCGGTATTGAAGGTGCCGATGGTCAAGCCGTCGGGCTTGCTGGCGTAAAGGTAATTGGCCCCGATAATGTGACCGGCGCCTGGCATGTTCCTGACCACGAAGGTCGAGCCGGGAAGATGCTTTTGCATGTATTCCGCAACGAGACGGCCGTAATAGTCATAGCCGCCGCCCGGAGCAGTAGCGATGATGTAGCTAACTGTTTTCCCCTTGAAGAAATCCGCCTCAGACTGTGCCAGCGCGGCTGACGGTAGCCAGAGCGAAAGGCTCACCGCACCCGCCAGAATATTCCACGTTCGCTTCCTCCCAGACATGCAATCCTCCTGCCGTTTTGCGCCAGAGTTCGGATGCTTGTTAATCCTTCTTTGGGATCTTCTTTGAGTCGCCGCGCGCCTTTCCCTAATGACTGAAACCCACGATCAGATGAGCTCGACTGGACTCGGGCATAATTTCACCGTCAGCTTTCACCGTCACGGTATAGGTTCCAGCCTCCGTGATATGCTCGGGTGGTATCGTCGCTTCAAGTTCGGTTTTGGATATGTATTTTGTCGGCAGTTCGATGGAATTGAAATTGAACAGGCTGCCGAATTCCCGCTTCAACATGACGCGATGAAACGGCCACATCCCCTCGCCTTTCACGCGGATGGTCGTCGGTTGGCCTTGCAAAGTCGAGAAGGGTGAGATCTCAAGATCTGCCGGATGCGTCTGGTAGGCGTAGAAGGACGGGATCGGATTCTTGTAGCCGGTGAAGGCGGGGTCGATCACTTTGCCGTCCTTAACCACCAGTTTGACGTTGGTCGTCGTCCAGATATCCTGCAACGGATCGCCCGCGACGATGGAAAGGTCCGCGACCTTGCCGACCTCGACGCTGCCGTAGTCCTTGTCCTTGCGGAAGGCTTTGGCGACGTTCAGCGTGGCGGACACAATCGACGTCATATTCGGCACCCCGGCCTCGACATCCATCGCCATGGCTTGATGCATTAGAAGCGCGGCCATGCCGCGCGGCGGATCGGAGCCTTCCTTGAGCCTGCCGCCGGCCTCGACGAAGCGCCGCGTGAACTCATATGATTTTTCCAATCCGAGCTTGGCCAGGTCTAGCTCTTCCGGCGAGTAGCGCTTGAACAGCTTGTTGTAGGCGTTGTCCGTGATGGCACGCACCGATGCGGGCAAACCGTTCTTCGGATTGTCCAGAATCTCTTTTTCCTTCTCGCGGAAGCGCTCGGCGTAGGAAGACAACGGCCGGACGATCTTGGCAAGCGTCGGCGTCCAGGCGGTCTGGTTTTGTACCATCACATCGATGATGGGCTGGTAATTCTCGGTCTGGTAATAGCCGCAGACCGTTTCTTGATCGATCAGGCCTTGCAGACGGTCGTTGTGCAACTTCATCCGCGATGGCGGATAAAGAATGGTGGTGTTCCCAATCGACCAGATGTGCTCGATGGCATCGACGCCCGCATTCGAGGACTGGATGGCGTCCACGCTGTGGGTCGTCACCCCCATGCCGAGGCTATGCGCCTCGTCGGCGACGACTTTCACCAGGTCGAATTCCAGAAACTCGTTGAGCTTGATCTGGTCGCAGCCCAGTTCCTTCTTTCTACGCACCGCCTGACGCGCCTCTTCGGCGTTCCTTACGGTGATGTTGCCGCGGCTGGTCCGGCTGTCGGACGCCCCCTCGGGAATAGCACGCTCGCCGCCGATCGCCCGGCCCGCCACGAAAATGCGCGGCCCGCGGATCTTGCCGAGCTCGGTTCCCCGCTTCTGCGCCAGATTCCAGGGCCCGTCCTGGAAGGTGTTGATGGAAAAGACGCTGGTGATGCCGAGATGGAGGTAGAGCTCGCCGTGGAAGTCTTCTAAATGGCCATGCCCATCCATGAAGCCCGGCATAACGGTCAGCCCGGCGGCGTCGATCACATCGGCGTCGGGCGGGATCGGGACGGCCCCTGCGGCGCCAACCGCCTTGAATCTGCCCGCCTCGATCAGGATGACCGAATTTTCGATCGGTCGCCGGCCGGTGCCGTCGATCAGCTTGCCGCCCTTAATCGCCAAAACCTTACCCGGCATACTTTCGATTCTCTGGCCATTCTTCCCGAACGACGAGATCGTAACCCCTAGCTGGTGGCGGCGGTATCCATGTTCCTGGAACAATGGTGTTTCCGCGAGCGCGATGGATTGTCGCGGTAGCGGCCCAACACCTGTGCAGTCAGCCGTCCCCGCTGCACGGCTGAGCTAACCCTTTGGCGCGTTTCGCTGTTTAAGTTCGTTTGTGCTAATTATCCCCGGTGAGGCGGTCAGACGAGTGCGGAGTTCGGATAAAACATGTCTTCGATGCCCACGCTCAGAGACTTGAACAAGCTCAATACGTTTGTACGCGTGGCCGAACGGCGCAGCTTCACCCAGGCCGCGCGCGACTTGCGCACGACCCCCTCCGTTGTCAGCAAGCACATGAGCGAACTGGAAGATACGCTCGGATTTTCCTTGCTCAACCGTTCACCGCATGGCGTGACGCTGACCGAGGCTGGCAAGCACCTCTTTGGAAACTGTCTGCAGCTGCTCGAAAACCTCGACGACTTCGTTACCGAGACGCGTAACGTTCAGACCGGTCCCTACGGATCGCTCCGCATCCATGCGACCACCAGCTACGCCCGCTGGATACTCGCGCCGCTGATGCCGGATTTCATCCGCCGCTATCCCCAGCTTCGTGTCGACCTCATTACCGAATCCCCATCCCGCGATCCGATCGAGGACGGATGCGATGTGATTGTGGCGAACACCAAGCCGGCGGCACCCGGCCTGGTAGAGCGGGATATCGGACCGATCAGGCACGTTGTCTGTGCCTCACCGAGTTATTTCCGCCGACACGGCAAGCCGGCCGAGCCGCAGGACCTGCGAGGGCATAATTGTTTGGCCGATTCGTCTTTTTCCCCCAGAAAATGGCTGTTTAAGAAAGGCTCGCGCGAAATCATGGTTGAGGTGAAGGGTTCATTCTCCTCAAACAGCTCCGCCATTTTGACTCAGGCCGCGCTTGATGGCGTCGGGATCATCAAGGTCCCACGCTATGCCGTGCGGACCGAGCTAGCGAAGGGAAAGCTGATGCCGATCTTTGAAGACATTACGCATTCGCAGGAACGGATGCGGGCCTATTACTCCAAGACGAAATATCTGCCCGCGAAGACCATCGCCTTCATCGACCTTCTGCAAACCGCAATGAAGTCGCAGGATTGATCTCTGCGAGCATTGAACTCTCAGGGAAGCGCCGCGTTCGCCTCTTTGGTCAACTCGTTCAACGAATCGCGCAGCATTTTTTCGTCGATGTCATAGGTGATGAACACCATCCGCGTGCGACGGTCGCTGCTGGGCCAGCTCTTGAGCGCGACCGGCGGATAGATGACGTGTTGCACGCCGTGCACGACGATCGGGCCCTGCATGCCGGCAACGTTGATGATGCCCTTGAAGCGCAGCAGATCAGGCCCTTTAAACTGGAGCAGTGATTTCAGCCAGCGATCAAGCGCCTCGCCAGGGAGCGGCTCGTCCACTACCAGGCTCACTGCCCTGATGTGATCGTCGTGGCGATTGACGTCATTGCCGGCATGTTCCCCGTCATGCGCGTGCCCATGATGGCGGTGGTCGTGCTGTGCCTGTGCATATTTTTCTTCCTGCAGCCAGCGCTGCACGTCGATGCTCTTGGTGGCCAGATTATAGAGGCCGACGTCGAACAGCTGACCCGGATCGACCTTGCCGCCGCTGATGAGCTGGATCGGCGCTGCCGGATTGAGTGCGCGCAAGCGATGCTCCATC
This sequence comes from uncultured Alphaproteobacteria bacterium, assembly GCA_963750965.1. GTDB lineage: Bacteria > Pseudomonadota > Alphaproteobacteria > Rhizobiales > Xanthobacteraceae > CANKHA01. The sequence goes on along the minus strand of CAVVSK010000016.1, from coordinate 255,644 downwards.
GCCTGAGAATCGTCCTGGTCAGCCAGATCCGTTTTGGTCAGCAGGATCCGGTCGGCAACCGCCGCCTGCTTGACGGCCTCGATATGCCGGTCGAGGGTCGCACCTCCAGCCACCGCGTCGACAGTGGCAATGACCCCGTCGAGCTGAAAATGGCGCATCACCAACCCGTCGGTCATGATGGCCTGGAGGATGGGCGCGGGATCGGCGAGCCCGGTCGTTTCGATGACAACCCGATCGAATGCCGGAATTTCTGAGCGCGAGCGCTTCAAAAACAAGGTCTGTAGCGTTTCGATGAGATCGCCGCGGATGGTGCAGCACAGGCATCCGCTTTGGAGCAGAATCAGATCATCGGTCGCGCTTTCGACCAGTTCATGGTCGAGGCCGATTTCTCCGAACTCGTTGATGATCACCATGACATTCGCCATGGCCGGCTGCCGCAGCAGGTAATTCAACACAGTGGTCTTGCCGCTGCCAAGGAAGCCGGTCAACAGGGAGATCGGTATCTTTTGCGCGGACGCTGTGTTGGATTCCACTCGAAAACTCCAATAGGCGCCACTGTGTGACGCCGAATTCTAAAGGACCGGGGTCGGACCACCACCCCGGTATTTCCCCGCTCCAGGCACGCTGCCGGCGGCCGTAAGGCGCCGCTTGGCTTCTTCCAGCCGTTCCGCGTCGAGCGGCCCGTTGGCCGCGTAATCGACGTCGGCAAGCAGGTGTGCTTCGTCGGTCGTGGCGACAAGCGCAACATCGACGTTCTCGTTAGAGAGCACGAAGCGAATCATGAATTCGATCCGCGACATGCCGTCCAGCAACTCATCCAGCTTCGCCTTCTCCCAAATATCACGTGCCTCTCCATCCGCCGTGCCGATCGGCCGGGTAGACCAGTTCTTGGCCGGCGCGCCGCGGCCAGTAACGCCACGGCAAACGACGGCTTTTCCGGAACGCCGCAGGGCGGCAATCGCCTCCTCGTTGTGCCGTTGCAGGGCGGAATACGGTACCTGGACGACGGAGAAATAATCCACGTCGATGTAGTCTGCCAATGTTGGCAACCGTGACGAGATCCCAAGCTGGCGCACCTTGCCCTGCTTTTTGGCCTCGAGCATGGCTTCGATGACGCCGCCGTCTTCCAATTGCTTGCGCGTTGGCCTGCCATGGACTTGCACCACGTCGAGATGGTCGGTTCGCAGGCGGCGCAGGCTTTGCTCAATCCCGGCCATGACGTTTTCACCGGTGAAGGTGTGCGACTCGCCGTGGTGCCTTTCCACGCCCTCAACACCGACTTGGCAGCCGCACTTCGTGGCCAGAACAACGTCAGCCCGCCGGTGCTCCATAACTTTGCCGATGAGCCGCTCGCTCAGGCCGTAATCGATCGACGTGTCGATATATTTGATGCCGGCATCAATCACTCGGTTAATGAATTTGATCGCCTGCTGCTCACTCAGATCCCGCGCTAACGGCGCGCCGGCCAGTTCCATGCCACCGTATCCGAGGCGGCTGACGACGAAGCCGGTCTTGCCCATTCTCCGCGCGCCACCAGCCAGCGCCGTTGCACTCGCAGTTTCCATTCCATTGCTCCCTAAGCCGCCGCATCGGCGCCGATTATTGTGATCGCGGCATGTCCTTGAGGCTACGCCATGCCTCTTCTTTGGTCGTGACCGGTAAGTCATATAGATAAGGATCGAAGTAGTTGACGCCCGGTTTGGGAATGACTTCGGGCGGCATGAAACTCGATGCATCGATATCGGTGCGGACCGGCACTATTTTCCTCCGTTTTATTCTTTAGGCAGACTTCCTCGCCCCGATCGGGGGCATGCCGCAGACAACGCCGTTCTTGGCGAGGGCCTCTTCGAACATCCGGCGAATGGCCGGATCTTCGTGTTCGTATTCGATCTGGCTTCCGCCCTGCTCGGTGCTCTGATCCACCCCGAAATGCTTCAAACCAAAGGGACGGACATGTTTGCGTCCGCCGGGTTTGATCGCGAGGTAGCGCGCGGGCGTCGCACCGGTATTGAAGTGCTGGTGGAACCATTGTTCCGGCGGCACCACCACGCTTCCGTCGTGCCAGTCATATCGCTTCGGCGCTTCGCCCTCTGGCCACATCAATGAATAGCCTTCGCCGCCGATGATGACGACAAACGCCCCTGCCCCGTGCCGGTGAGCCTTTTTGTAAGTGCCGACCGGAAATTCCGAGATATGCGCGCTCATGCAATTCTCGGAAAGTTCGATCATGATATTGCCGCCGCCCGCGCCGCGTTCTTTCCAGGCGAATACTTCCAGCTCGCGCACGTCCGGAATGAAGTTGCTCTCCCAGACCGGCCGGTTCTTCGCCATCCATTGCTTGCCCTTGCCGGAGAAACTATCGGCATCGGGATCAAATCGGCTTTTGAACGAAAACGGATTGTTGAAGACAAAATCGAGATCGCGGAACGTGTTCATGATCGGCGGCGCGGAGGTGACCCCCAGGAGTCGGGCCGGTCTTTCGCCGCTGCCATTGAAATGCTGCCGCCAGGTATTGAGCGGTGGGGAGAACAGGCTTCCGGGACCCCATTCAAAGGTGACCTTCTTGTTTTCGTCATTCCAGACCGACGTAGAGCCCTGACCTTCGAGGACGAAGATGACTTCCTCGTACATCAGGCGTTGTGGCTTGAGGTTTTGTCCTGCCTGAATCTCGACGAGATAGCCGTCGTTGACGTCGCCACAGCCGACCAGATTGAGGATGGCACCATCGCCTCCCTTCGCGGCCCAAGGCGCGAGCTTCACCTCGCGCAAATCCTCGATATAGAAGTCGCGGATGACCGGAATATTCTGCGCTTCGACCCACTGCTCGTAGAGCGGCTTGTTGCTGTAGAGAGGCCTGACGTCTGCTTCAAATTTCTGCTGATCCATCGTGTTCCCTAGACTGCACCAACATGGCTGGCTTGTTCAGCTCGCGCCCGAAGCGGCAGCTTTCGCCACACTGCCAAGCAGCAAAACTACCCGCCTTAAGCGCGCCAGACAACTTGTCGGCTGTCAATCTTAACTGCCGCCTGAATCATTTAAGGATGTACGTCTTCAGTGAACCAGTCGGTCGGGAGCTCGTTGCCTATGCCGCGCTCCCTGGCTTTGCGATAGACGACCGAGCCGGCGGCGGCGAATTGATAGCCGAGGCCAAGATAGTTCAGGAAACAGGTGACGTCCTGCTCTTTCTCCCGTCCCGTTATTTTGCCGGCAATCAGGTCGGGCAGCGTGGGAAATTTGAAATCAGTTTCGTCCGCGCCCGGCCATCGCTTGCCCTCTGCATGGATGACGGCCTCCGGCAGGTCGGTGCTCAACTCCACGATCGGCCGGTTGTCACGGGCATGAATGATAACCCGATCCGCCCGCTTTATCGCAGGCGGATCGATCTCGGGCTTCTTGATCGAGCTCAAATGGATGCCCGGCCTGATCCAGCTTTCGAAAAAAACCGCATCCTCGCTGTTGGTAGCGCACATGACGATGTCGGCTCCTGCGATCGCGGTCTCCGGTTGATCGACTGGGATCACTTCGGTGTTCAACACGGCACTCATTTCTTTGCAAAAAGCTTCACGCCGCTCGCGGTGGGGGCTGAAGCAGCGGATCGACTGGATACGGCGCACCGTGCAGGCCGCCATAAGCTGCGTTCCCGCCTGCCAGCCCGAACCAAGCAGGCCGATATTGGTGGCGTTTTGGCGGGCCAGGTATTTGACTCCGAGTCCGCTGGTGGCGCCAACGCGTATGCGCTGCATCACCCCATCCGGCATGATGGCCAGGGGCTCGCCGTTCTCGGTGGAAAACAACAGGACTAATCCAACGTAGCGGTCGTTCGGCGCCGCCGGCACTTTCACGCGGCGGACCCTGTTGCCGATTTTCGGCATCGTGATGATGTCGGAATCGATCCGGACAGCGCTGATTCCAAATTTCGGAATCACGCCATCCATTGATTTGAGGCTATAATGGGCATCCGGCCGGGCTGTGGCCGTCAGGCAATCCGACCGCGTGCGCGCGAGACCGCGGCCGGCCGCCAATTCCACATAAGCGACTTCCAGCGCGTCAATGCATTCGCGCATCGTCAGCAGTTCTTCGACATCCTTGTTGGACAGGATCAATGTCATTTCAGTTCGCTCTGATCGGGAATGGATATTCCAGCTCGGACGTCAGATCACCGAACTCTACATGACAAATATCGTGGTTTTTGCAATCCAAGGTCGCGGGCACCAACCGTTGCATTTTTCCGGGTGAACCATCCCCACAAGCGCGCGTTTACGTAGGTTCCGAGACGGAGGTTTCGATGAAAAATTACAGGCTGCTGACAATTTCGCTGTGCCTCCTCGGCGCCGTCAGCCTCGCTCATGCTGCTGACGAACCTGACCTGATTTTTAAGCGCTCGACCGTATTCAAATGGATTTCGCCCAACGACAAGCTTGCGACCTATGGGCTCGATGACCCTGAGGTGGAAGGCGTCGCTTGTCACTTCACCGTCCCGGAAAGAGGCGGCTTCAAAGGCTGGATCGGCGTGGCGGAGGAAGTGTCCGATATATCTCTCGCCTGCCGCCAGACAGGGCCGATACGGTTTAAGGCCAAGTTCGAGCAGGGCGAGGATATGTTCAAGCAACGGCGGTCCTTATTCTTCAAGAAAATGCAGATCGTGCGTGGCTGCGACGCCAAGCGAAACGTCCTGGTCTATATGGTCTATTCCGACAGGCTGATCGAAGGGTCCCCGAAGAATTCGACCTCCTCGGTCCCCATCATGCCCTGGGGAGCAAGCGACCAGCTTCAACGCTGCGCGGATTTCATCGAACGCTGAGAACCAAGTCCACAGCCCCAAATCCGGTCCGGTTGTGGGCTCGCCTCACTCGGCGGCTTCTGCTTTCGCCCTTTCTTTCGCGATCACCGCGTCCATGCCGGATTTTGCGCCGCTTTTGTTCAGCGCTTCCTCGAACATCTGCCGGATCTTCGGATCTTCATCCTCGTATTCGATCTGATCACCGCCCTCTTTGAGGCTTTTTTCCTGACTCATATTGGTGTCTTTGCCCCAAGGCCGGCCGAATTTCGAGCCACCCGCGCGGATGGCGAGGTAGCGAGCCGGCTTGGCGCCGGTGTTAAAGTGCTGGTGAAACCAGCGCTCCGGCGGAACGATGATGGTGCCGTCATGCCAATCGAAGCGCTTCGGTTCTTCGCCCTCCGGCCACATCAGTGAATAGCCGTCACCACCGATGATAACGACATGCGCGCCCGGGCCGTGGCGATGTGCCTTTTTGTACGTGCCGACCGGAAATTCCGAGATGTGCACAGCCATGGCATTCTCGCCAAGCTCGATCTGAATGTTGCTGCCCCCCGCCCCCCGCTTTTTCGAGGAAAACAATTCGAGCTTGCGCACGTCGGAAACAACGTTGGTGTCCCAGACGTGCCGTCCCCTTCGTTCATAGGCCACGCCCGCGCCCGAAAAGCTTTCAGCCTCCGCGTCGAAGCGATCGTTGAATGTGTAATAATTGTTGAAGATGAAATTCATGTCGCGGAACATGCTCATCACCGGCGGCGCCGAGGTCACTGCAAGCAATCGCGCCGGCTTCGTGCCGCTGGCATTGAAATGTTGACGCCAAGTATTAAGCGGCGGCGCAAAAATAGCGCCCGGTCCCCATTCGAAGGTGACCTTCTTGTTCTCGTCGTTCCAGATGGAGGTCGAGCCGTTGCCTTCAACGACGAAGATGGTTTCTTCATACATCATACGCAGCGGCTTCAGCGTCGCGCCGGGCGGAATCTCTGATAGGTACGCTTCGTTGACGTCGCCGGTGCCGATCAGGTTAATGATCGCGCCGTTTCCACCGCGCCATTCCCACGGCTGGAGCGGAACCGTTCTCAGGTCCGCGATATAGAAATCGCGGATAATCGGGACACCCTGCGCCTCGGCCCATTTTTGATAGGGGGTCGTAAGCGCGATCGGTTCGATTTCTCTACCTTTAAGCATGCATTCTCAGCTCCGATGCCAAATCGTCCGCGGTCATTGTGCCTTCGGTAGATCCTTCATTCGGCGCCTTACCTCCCCTTTGGTTGTGACAGTGAAGTTCCAGTCATAGGTGTCGAAATATTGGACGTCCGGCTTTGGGATGATATCCGCCGGCAGGAATTTATGTGCATCGATATCGCTGCGGGCCGGCACCATCTGAAGCGCCTTGCCGTAGATTTCACCCGCTTCCTTGGAGGCCATCCAGTTGACGAAGACGCGGGCCGCATTTGGATGCGGCGCACCCGCAACTAAACTCAGCACGTTGCCGCCGGAGACCGTGCCCGGCATATCCTCCAGTCCGTAGATCGTCTTCACCGGCATGCCTTCTTGCCGCAACCGCTCGACCTCGCCGTCCTCCGGACCGAAACTGATGGGATATATGCCGCGCACCATCCAATCCGTCAGCTGGCGCCGGTTGGTGCTGATGACCGGCTTCTGATCCACCAGCAATTTGTTGACATAATCCTCGCCGAACAGCTCTTCCAGAAGGGCGATCTGGTTGCTGCCGGTGCCAGATCGGGTGGGATCCAGAACCGAAATCTTTCCTTTCCATTTGGGATCGAGCAAATCGGTAAACTTGCGCAGGTCATGGGGTTTGACCTGCTCGGTATTGATCATGAAAGCTTCACGGACAGTGTTGAAAATCCTCAAAACATATTGCTGCTCGGGATCGAGAAACCACAGATTTCCACGTTTCCAATTCTTGCCATCCACCACCTCCGGCAAGATCAGTTCCGGCTTCAACGGTGCGAGCATCTTTTCCGCATAAAGCACGGTCGCGGTGGTTTGAATGCCGGCGATCACTGCGTCCACCGAGAAAACACCGGCCTCCTTTTCGCGCCGCAATTTGTTGGCCTGGTCGGTGCCGCGGGCGCTGAGATATTCCATGCGAATGCCGTAGCGCGCCTCAAAGGCCGCCGGCAGCGCTTGCCGCACCTGCGCGTCGGGCGGCGCCGGCGACCACGACCTTGCCCTCTTTTCTCGCGGCGGCGAGCGTTTCGTTCCAGCTCTTCTGCCAATCGGCTGGTTGAGCTGAGACGATATCGGGCGCCATGGCGACGAGAAGCAGAAGAGCGAGCAGTGTTTTCATGACATCTCCTCTGCGCCGGCGCATTTTTTTACGCGCTGGCTTTGGCGCGCCAAAGGAGGCATGCGGCTCTTGACGCCGTTCTTGGCAAGTTCCTCCTCGAACATCCGCCGGATCTTCGGATCTTCATCCTCGTATTCGATCTGGTCGCCGCCGCCGGCGGCGCTTTGGTCGACAGCATAAACCTTCGAGCCCCAAGGGCGCGTATGCTTGCGGCCACGCGCCTTCAGCGCAAGGTAACGCGCTGGCTTGGGACCGGTATTAAAATGCTGGTGGAACCAGTCTTCCGGCGGCACAACAACGCTGCCGTCATGCCAGTCAAAACGCTTGGGCTCTTCGCCTTCCGGCCACATCAGCGAATAACCCTCGCCGCCGATGATGACGACATGGGCTCCGGCTCCGTGCCGGTGCGCCTTTTTGTAGGTGCCAACGGAAAATTCCGAGATATGCGCGCTCATGCTGTTCTCGGACAACTCGATCATGATGTTACCGCCGCCGCCGCCGCGCTCTTTCCAAGCGAAAACTTCCAGGCTGCGTACGTCGGGTATGAAATTGCTTTCCCACACCGGCCGGTTCTTCGCCATCCATTGTTTGCCCTTGCCGGAGAAGCTGTCGGCGTCCGGGTCAAAGCGATCATTGAACGGGAACGGATTGTTGAACATGAAGTCGAGATTGCGGAACAGATTCATCAGCGGCGGGGCCGAGGTCACCCCGAGAAAGCGCGCCGGTTTGTCGCCGCTGCCATTGAAATGCTGGCGCCAGGTGTTGAGCGGAGGCGAGAACAGACTGCCCGGACCCCACTCGAACGTAACCTTCTTATTCTCGTCATTCCAGATCGCCGTGGAGCCGGTCCCCTCGAGCACAAAGATCAACTCTTCATACATCGCGCGCTGAGGTTTCAGGCACTGTCCCGGAGGGATCTCGGAGAGATAGCCGTCGTTGACGTCGCCGGTGCCGATCAAGTTGAGGATCGCACCGTTTCCGCCCTTGGAAGCCCACGGGGCCAGCTTAACCGTGCGCAGATCCTCGATGTAGAACTCTTTGATGACGGGAATATTCTGCGCCGCGACCCATTGCTCGTAGAGCGGCTTGGCGGCGTAAAGCGGCCGCACATCGGCTTCGTATTCTTTCTGATCCATGCTGGTTCCTGCGGCTGCCTCGCTCAACGACCGAGCATCTCCTTAATGCGCAGCCGGTACTGCTCTTTCTCGGTGACGGTGAAGTTGTAGTCGTACATGTCGAAATAAGACGCGCCCGGCTTTGGGATCGTCTCGGGCGGAAAGCCCGACACATCCACGTCGGTGCGCGCCGGCACCATGTTGAGCGCGCGGCCGTAGATTTCGGCTGCCTTCCTTCGAGGCCATCCAGTTGACGAAGACGCGCGCGGCGTTCGGGTGCGGCGCCTTGTCCATCAGACCGAGCATGTTGCCGCCGGAGACCGAGCCCGGCAGGTCTTCGAGGCCGTAGACGGTCATGACCGGCATCTTCTCATCGCGCAAGCGGTCGATCTCGCCATCCTCGGCGCCGAAGGTGATGGGATAGTTGCCGCGGATGACCCAGTCGGTCAGCTGCCGCCGCTCGCGGGTGAACATCGGCTTCTGATCGATGAGCAGCTTCTTGATGAAATCTTCGCCGAATTGCTTGTAAAGCATCGCGGCCTGATTGCTGGCCGTCCCTGAGCGCGCGGGATCGAGAAACGCCATCTTGCCTTTCCACTTCGGATCGAGCAGATCGCTGAATTTGCGAAGCTCGCCCGGCTTCACCACATCGGTGTTGATGGTGAACCCTTCGCGCACGGTGTTGAAAAGCCGCAGCACATATTGTTGCTCGGGATCCATGAACCACAGGCTGCCGCGCTTCCAGGATTTGCCGTCGGTCACTTCCGGCAGGACCAACTCGGATTTCAGCGGCGCCAGCATCTTCTCGCGATGCACCACCGTGAACATGGTCTGGCTGCCGGCCAGCATCGCATCCGCCGAGTAAATCCCGGCATTGCGCTCGTTACGCAGTTTGCTCGCGGAGTTGCTGCCGCGGCCGCTGATGTATTCGACCTTGATGCCGTAGCGCTTCTCGAAAGCGGCGGGCAGTTCCTGGCGCACCTGCGTGTCAGGCGGACCGACGACGACGACCTTGCCTTCTTTTCTCGCTGCAGCGAGCGTTTCGTCCCAATTCTTCTGCTCACCGGACTGCGCTAGCGCGGCGAGAGACGATAGCAAGACTGCTATACCGGCAAGAAACACTCTGCGCACGGCCGTTTCCTCCCCGCAGAGTTAGCGCCCTGCATGCATTCAAGAGGCTTCTGCGCGAACCTGTTCGCCGCGGCCGGCGCCTTGGGGCAGACCGATCGTGTCATTATAGACGTCGATATGGATGATCGTGTTCTTCGCCGGATCGCGGATGACGCCGAAAGGATCTCCGCCCTTCTGCACGATCTCGATCTGCTCCTTCAGCATGCGCCGAAACATCACGATGCCACGGTCGCCATGGCCGAGATGCTCCTCGGTCCGGTCGACGATCGCGCCCTGGGTTTCCCACGCCATCGCATCCTGCGCGGAAACGATGTCCATGTAGTAATTGCCCTCTTCGTCTTTCAACGGGCGATATTCGTAAGGGACGTCCTGATCGATGGGCGAACGGTCGGTGGCCGATGGGATGAAATTGACGCGATAGACCTGCGTATGGGTGTCATCCACCGGCAGACGGAATTGAAGGGCGTGACGGAAGCGGCCGTTCTTCTTGCCGCGATCCGCGAGCGTGACGAGCCGCAGCATCGTCGGGAAGACCAGCGGATGCTCGTCGACCAGCGTCGGTTCCGATGGCGTGAGCGGCGGCTTGATGCGCCGCTTCATGATGCCCCACTCGAATGGAATGAACTCGTGCTTTTCGTGGTATTGGCGGTTGCTGCGGCCGAGATAGGCGCTATCGCCGTGCAGCCAATAGACATGCGAAGGATCGACGGAGTTTTCCATCGGCTGTAACCAATTGCAGTCGAGCGTGGATTCAATGGTGACCCAACGCTTGCCGTCCTCGCGTGCAAGGCAGTCCCAGCGCGGCAATTCCGGAGCAGGATCCGGCCCCAGGTAGGCGAACAATAACCCGCCTAGTGCTTTTACGGGATAAGCCGGCTGCTTGATTTCATTCTTATAGGCCCAGTCGGGCGGCTCGGGCGGCGTCTCCAGGCAATTGCCCTTCAGATCGTACTTCCAGCCGTGATAGGGACAGCGGATCCCTTCGCAATCGAGGTTGCCGTAGAAAAGCGACGCATTGCGGTGTTGGCACTGCTCGCGGACGAGACCGTAGCGCAGTTGCGTCTCACCCGGCTGCGAGCGGCAGCCGAAAGACCACCAGCTTCTCGCCAAGAACCGTCACCCGCTTGATCGGCTTTTCCTCGGTAAGTTCGCCGACGGCTGACACCGGGTGCCAGTACCGCCGCAGCAACTCCCCGGCCGGCGTCCCTCGCCCGACCCTGGTAAGCATCTCATTTTCTGCTTGTTTCATCGCTGTCCCACTAATTTCGATTTGGACAAGTGGACTGCAGCACTTACGGCAAAGAACAAACGTCCTATTCTCGCAAGCTGTGGTCTTCCCTAGTAGTTCAGTTTTTCTTAAGACAAGGCAGGTTCGCAAAAATCGAAATCGATGTCTACAAAAAGATCAGGCAGGTCGCTGCCACAAAAACCGCAGATACTTGCCGTCCGATCACGCATTGGCTGTACAATGTTTCCCAAGTCGAACAATCAAGACAGAATGAACGGCCCTTGCAATGGCACACTGGGGCTGGCGTGGGTCGAATTACTCGATGGACAATGAAAGTTCACCGTATATAACGCCGGAGCCATATTTCGTCTGTCAAATCTCCTCCGCATTCAAGACCTGCCACAACTAGGAAACACCGATGCATGTTGCAATGATAGGCAGTGGTTACGTCGGGCTGGTCTCAGGAGCCTGCTTTGCCGACTTCGGCCACCATGTGACATGCGTTGACAAGGACGAGAGCAAAATCGCGGCGCTCAAGCGCGGCGAGACGCCGATCTACGAGCCCGGCCTCACTGAGCTAATCGCCACCAATGTCAAGCAGGGTCGGCTCTCTTTTGCCACAGATCTCAAGGCTGCAGTAAGCAGCGCGCAGGCCGTCTTCATTTCCGTCGGCACACCGTCGCGCCGCGGTGATGGGCATGCTGACCTTTCCTATGTCTACGCAGCGGCGCGGGAGATCGCGCAGGCAATCGCGGACTTCACTGTCGTGGTGACGAAGTCGACGGTTCCGGTGGGCACCGGCGACGAGGTGGAACGGGTGATCCGCAGTGAACGGCCGGATGCCGAATTCGCCGTGGTATCCAATCCCGAGTTCCTGCGCGAGGGCGCGGCCATTCGCGATTTCAAGCATCCGGACCGCATCGTGGTTGGCACAACCGACGCCCGGGCAAAGGAGATCATGAGCGAACTTTACCGGCCGCTTTATCTCAATGCCGCGCCGATCATGTATACCGGCCGGCGTACCGCGGAACTCATCAAATACGCGGCCAACTCGTTCCTCGCGACGAAGATCACCTTCATCAACGAAATCGCGGATCTGGCGGAAAAAGTCGGTGCCGACGTCCAGGAAATTGCGCGCGGCATCGGGCTCGATAACCGCATCGGCTCGAAGTTTCTGCATCCAGGCCCCGGTTTTGGAGGCTCCTGCTTCCCGAAGGACCTCGTGGCTCTGGTCAAGACCTCGCAGGATAATGCCGTACCGCTTCGCATTATTGAGACCGTCATCGCGGTCAACGATCAGCGCAAGCGTGCGATGGCGCGCAAAGTTGCCAATGCCTTGGATGGCGAACTCCGTGACCGCACGATCTCAATACTGGGCCTGACCTTCAAGCCAAACACCGATGACATGCGGGAGGCGCCTTCCATCCCGCTGATTACGGCGTTGCAGGACATGGGAGCCAAAGTCCGCGCCTATGATCCGGCCGGCATGCAACAAGCTCAGAAGGTGCTCGAGAACGTCACCTATTGCGAAGATGCCTATGACTGCGCGAAAGGTGGCGATGCGCTGGTCATCGTTACCGAATGGGAGCAGTTCCGCGCCCTCGATCTCGAACGCCTTAAGAGCGCGATGGCCCGGCCTATCATGGTAGACCTGCGCAATGCCTATAATGCCGCGCAGGTGATGCAAGCGGGATTTACCTATCACGGGATCGGCAGAAGCAGCACCTCGGCTTGAGTGCGCGATTGGAGCAGCACTCCATGTCGAAATTGATACTTCCAGCGACAGTAAGTACCACGGTGGTTCTGATCACCGGTTTTCTGCTCGCGCCACTTTTCGAATTCCGTCCGTTGCCGATGCACATGGCGCTGCATATAGGCCTGATGAATGTAGCGGCGCCCCTATTGGCGGCTGTCCTGGTGCACAGGATTGGCTCCGGCTCCGGACGCGCGGCGGCGCTGTGGCTCATCGCGGCCGTTCAGATTATTTTGCTCTGGGCGTGGCACGCGCCGGTACTCCAGCAGCAGACGGCGTATTCGCACCTCTTGCAGTGGGTGATGCACGTCTCACTCTTCCTCGTCGCGCTGTGCTTCTGGCACGCCCTACTGCGATTGCCAGCCGCTGTCCGCTGGCAGGCCATCCCAGTTCTGTTATTGACCGGAAAGCTCGCTTGCCTGCTGGCGGCTCTGCTGATCTTCGCACCGCGCGTGCTTTACACATCACCGCACGCTGATGCCGCGCACTGGGCTATCACCACCCTGGAAGACCAGCAGCTCGCCGGGTTGCTCATGATCACGGCCTGCCCGCTGAGCTATCTCGTTGCCGGCGTGGTCTTTGCCGCACAAGCATTTGCCGCATTCGGCGTCCCACGGCGACATATGATCTCTTCCGGCCGCAAGGTTGCGTGATGCGTATCGCGCTTCGCAGGCGCATGCGGTGGCTGGCAGCCGGGGTGTTTGGCACCCTCGGCGGGCTCGCTTTGACCGCGATGCTGATAGCCTGGTCCGGCGCCTACAGTGTGGCGGCGAGCCGCGGCCATTGGCAGATTATTGAATGGGCTCTTGCCTTCAGTATGCGGAATTCCGTCGAGGCGCGAGCCCGCTTCATCGAGACGCCGCCACTGGACGATCCCAATCTCGTCACGCTCGGTGCGGGTCATTTCCACGGGGGCTGCGCCTATTGCCACGGCGCGCCCGGGGTCACGATCAGCCCGATAGCGCGGCACATGCTGCCGCCGCCGCCCGATCTTGGCGCCACGATAGAAGCTTGGAAGGATGCGGAGCTGTTCTGGATCGTCAAGCATGGCCTCAAATATACCGGTATGCCGGCCTGGGTTTCGCAGCAGCGGGACGATGAGGTCTGGGCTGTCGTGGCCTTTCTCAAGCGTCTGCCCCATTTGGACGCGCAAAGCTATCGACAGATAGCAGTGGGCGGCCTGACGATCGCACCCCAGAGTGGCCGCGAGCTTGCGGTCTCCGAAGCTGCGCCTGAAGCCACTACCGCCTGTGCCCGCTGCCATGGCGCGGAGGGTCAGGGTCCCGCTAGCAATCTGGTCCCTGTCCTGCATGGACAGCCGCGCGAATTTCTGCTCGCGGCTTTGCAGGAGTTTGCCAGCGGCAAGCGCGAGAGCGGCATCATGCAGCCGGTCGCAAGCGACCTAACGGCGAGCGCCATGGAACGGCTCGCCGGATTTTATTCTCGGTTGCCGCCGCCGCAGCGCAGTGGCACCCCAGATTCTGCGGTTATTGAGCGCGGACGGGTGCTGGCGACGGAGGGGTCGCCGGATGCGCGGATACCGGCGTGCACAAGTTGTCATGGCGCCGGTGCATTGCCCGTTTATCCCCGCCTTGCGGGACAATATGCGGGCTACATGGCCGGGCGGCTGCGGCTATGGAGGGGCGGCTATGTCGCCCATTCTGAGACAAACGACATCATGGCCCCGATCGCGCGATTGCTGAGCGATCAGCAGATCGAGGAGGTTTCAGCCTATTTCAGCGCACAACCAGCCATCTCTCGTGGCGGAAAGTAGCGCCATGAGATTGAGGTCTGCGCTGCACATGGCCGTATTGATGGGGCTTGCGGCTGGCTGCCAGAACGAGCAGTCCGTTCTGCAGCCGCAAGGCCCGCAGGCGGTCCAAATAGCTCACCTCGCCTGGGTTCTGATTGCAATCTGCGTCATCGTGCTGGCCGTCGTACTCGTCACGCTCTGGCTGGCCGTGCGAGGGTCAACGCGAGTGCGCGCCAGATTGGCGGAACGCAGCACCGTCATCGTTGCGGGCATTGTCTTTCCCGCGGTCACCTTGACTGGTTTGCTGGGCTATAGCGTTTGGCTCATGCAAGCCAGGCCGCCGGAATTCTTCGGCGAGGATGTTCTGCGCATCGAAGTGGTCGGTGAGCAGTGGTGGTGGCGCGTCGCTTATATCGCGGCGGATGGAAGCGTTGCGAGCGCCAACGAGATTCGCATTCCCGTCGGCCGCACCGTCGAGTTCGCGCTCAAGTCCGCTGACGTTATTCACAGTTTCTGGGTACCAAGCCTCGGCGGCAAGGTGGACATGATTCCAGGCCGTGCGACGGGGCTACGACTCGCGGCTGCGCGGCCCGGCGTCTATCGAGGCCAGTGTGCCGAATATTGCGGCGGGCCGCATGCGCTGATGGCTCTCCCGATTGTCGCGATGCCGGCGGCCGAGCATGCGATCTGGTTGACGCGCGAGGCAGGCCCGGCGCGGGAGCCGGCGAACGAAACCGAACGGCGCGGGAAATCGATCTTTCTCGCCGCCGGCTGCGGTGGATGTCACGCTATCCGTGGCACTGAGGCACACGCAACGATCGGGCCCGATCTCACGTGGATCGGCGCGCGACGCTCGGTTGCGCTCGACACTATGCCGCTAACGGCCGCCAATCTGGAGCGTTTCCTTCTCCATGGTCAGAGCGTCAAGCCCGGCAATACCATGCCGGAATTCCGTGTCCTCTCACCAACGGATCGCGAAGCACTCGTCACTTATCTGCTGAGCCTGCGGTAAGCCATGGCCAAACGAGTCCCCTATCCCAATCCGCTGCCTCGCCCCAAGGGGGAACTCGACCAACTCCGCGCGGTGTGGGCTGTGCCGAAAAAGTGGCGCGTTCTCAGCGCCGTCAACAATACGGTGATCGGTCACTTCTACATTGGCACGGCCTTGCTGTTCTTCCTGCTGGCGGGCGTATTGGCGCTGCTGATGCGCGCGCAGCTCGCTGTGCCAAGCAACACCTTTCTGAGCCAGGAAACCTACAATCAGATTTTCACCATGCACGGCACGGTGATGATGTTTCTGTTCGCCGTGCCCGCCGTCGAGGCCATGGGGGTCCTGCTGCTCCCGCAGATGCTGGCCGCGCGCGACCTGCCATTTCCCCGTCTCGGCGCTTTTGCATTCTGGGCGTATTTTGTCGGCGGGTTGGTTTTCTTTAGCACTCTTTTTTTCGATCTCGCGCCCTCGGGCGGCTGGTTCATGTATCCGCCACTGACTGGCGCACAATATTCACCCGGTGTCGGAGCGGATTTTTGGCTGCTTGGCATCGGGTTTATCGAAATATCCGCGATTGCCGGCGCGATCGAGATCATTGTTGGCGTGTTCCGAACGCGCGCACCCGGCATGACGCTCGACAAGCTGCCGATGTTCGCGTGGACCATGTTGGTGTTTGCCGGAATGATCGTGTTTGCGTTTCCGGCGGTGATTCTTGCGACCATCATGCTGGAACTGGAGCGCGCCCTCGGCTGGCCGTTCTTTATCCCGGCTAAAGGCGGCGATGCGCTGCTGTGGCAACACTTATTCTGGTTCTTCGGGCACCCGGAAGTTTACATCATCTTTCTTCCAGCCGCCGGCATGGTGTCGATGATCGTGCCCACAATGGCCCGCACCCCGCTTGTCGCTTACAACCTGATTGTCGTGGCGCTGATCGCGACCGGATTCTTCAGCTTCGGTCTGTGGGTACACCACATGTTCACGACCGGTATCCCGCATCTGTCGCTCGGCTTTTTCTCGGCTGCCAGCATGGCGGTGTCCTTGCCGAGTGGAATCCAGGTATTCGCCTGGATCGCGACCATCGCCTCAGGGCGGCTGCAATGGACCACGCCATCGCTGTTCGTGCTTGGCTTTCTGTTTATCTTCACGCTGGGCGGTCTCACCGGAGTGATGGTGGCGATGGTGCCGTTCGATTGGCAGGCGCACGATAGCTACTTCGTGGTGGCGCATTTTCATTATGTGCTGGTTGGCGGCATGGTGTTTCCCTTATTCGCCGCGTTTTATTATTGGACGCCGGCATTCAGCCGACGGGCCCTTTCCGAGCGGCTCGGAAGGTGGACCTTCTGGCTGATGTTCATCGGATTCAACGTTGCATTTTTCCCCATGCACCTGGCCGGTCTGATGGGAATGCCGCGTCGCGTCTATACCTATCCCGCCGGACTTGGCCTGGACATATTCAACTTGATATCGACGATAGGAGCATTCACGCTCGCGGCGGGCATCCTGGTCTTCCTTATCGACGTGATGAGGAATTTTCGCCCTACTTTGTCACAATCAGCCGGAAACGTCTGGAACGCCGCGACGCTGGAGTGGCTGAACAACGAGGCCTTCGCGGCGCGCAGTATTCCCTACATCACGAGCCGCGACCCGTTATGGGATCAGCCCGGGCTAAAGGAGGATGTGAATGCTGGACGCTACTATCTCCCGGGCGCACTAACCGACCGGCGTGAGACCATCATCACATCCCCGATCGAGGCGGCGCCGCAATACCTGGCGCGTCTACCGGGTCCCGGCTGGACTCCCGTTCTCGCGGCGGTGTTCACGGCGGCATTCTTTCTATTGTTGACCGTCAAATTTGTGACACTCGCGGCGATTTGCGCGGTGCTCGCGGTCATCATCATCCTCGCCTGGATGTGGGACAGCGACCCGGAGCCCGTTGCGACCGTCGACGTCGGCGGCGGAGCCCGGCTGCCCACCTATGTTTCGGGGCCCTCGTCGCATTCTTGGTGGGCAATGGTCATATTGCTTCTTGTGGGAGGTGTGCTCTATCTCTCCTACATATTTTCCTATCTTTATCTTTGGACCGTATCGCCCCAGGCCTGGCCCGCAGCCAACGGGCAGGCTATTCCGTCCCTGGCTTGGTCCGCCGTTTCCGGCATCCTTTTACTCTCCAGCAGCGCGATGATGTTTGTCGCCAGTCGCCTACTCGCACAGCGTCGTTTAATTGGGTGGCTATTCGTGCCGCTAATGCTTCTCGCCACGGCCGCAATGTTGGCGTCGCTGGGCGTTGAGATCGCCGCGCATTGGGAGACTGGACTTCGCGCCAATGTCAGCAGCTACGGTGCCATGGTTTACCTGGCTTCGTTCTTACAGCTGCAGCTTGTCTTGCCGCTCGTGATTATGATGGGTTTCGTTCTGGCACGCTGGCTGGCCGGCCGGTTGAATCGCGTACGGCGGGTCACTTTCGATAATCTCCATCTTTTCTGGCAATACTCAGTGGGCCAGGGATTATTCGGGCTCTTGCTCGTGCATGGCTTCCCACGACTGGTTGGATAATGGCGAGGCGGACAGGCGCTCGGAATATCAGGACCAGATCAGTCGGCGCGTTGTGGCTCTATCTTAGTGGCCCCATCGTGTGGGCGGCGCATTTCTCTCTCCTCTATGGACTTGAGGCCGCGATCTGCTCCGGCCTTGGCAGGTCGTCTCTCGAGAGCCAATTTTGGCTCATTGCGTTGGGCTTGACTGCGGTGGCCCTGATCACCTTGCTTTGCTTCGTCGCTTGGCAGCTTGCGCTGAGACGACACGATCACAATGCAATGAATAAGACCAATCGATCTCCATTCCTTCGGGATCTGTCGATCGCGCTTGTCGCCTTGGCAATGATCGGCGTGCTGTGGAGCACCTTGCCGGCCCTGGTAATCGCCGTCTGCACCACGGCCACCGGATGACGGGCGGAGCGCCCGTGTCGCAGTCAATCGCTGGAGGCCAGCTCCGGTTTAAGCACCTGCGGCTTGGCTTTGACCAATTTGTCGTAATGCCGAAGATAGTCTTCGGCCATCCGTTTGGCTGTGAACCTTTGCTCAAAACGGGCGCGGATCTTTCGCCGGTCAAGCTCGCCCAAACGCCTTATCGCCTCATGAGCTTGCTCCTCCCCCTCCACGATAAATCCGGTGAGGCCATCCTCCACAATTTCCGGTACTGAGCCGGATCTGAATGCGATCACCGGCGTGCCGCAGGCCATCGCTTCGATCATCACCAGACCGAAGGGTTCCGGCCAATCGATCGGAAACAGCAGAGCTGCGGCGTCGGCGAGAAACTTCTTTTTAGCTTCGTCATCGACCTCACCGACAATCTTGATCTGATCGCCATCGATCTGCGGTTGAAGCTTTTCCTTGAAATAGCGTCCTTCGGCCCGTGGTATTTTCGCTGCGATGCGAAGCGGCATTCCCACCGCCCGTGCGATCCGAATGGCAACATCCGGCCCTTTGGCGGGGGTTAGCCGGCCGAGGAACGCAAGATACGTTCCCGGTTCATAGGACGGCCGCAGCGCATTGGCCGGAAGGCCGTGGTACACCGTCCCGAGCCAGTTCGCTCCGGGCAGCGGCACACGTTGGTTATCCGATATCGAAACGAAGGGAGCTGCGGGAAAGCTCCGAACCAAATCCGGAAAGCCTGGTAGATCCAAACGGCCGTGCGACGTCGTAACAAATGGGACGCCAAGCCTACTAAGCAAGGGCAGGTGCACCCAGTCGATATGAGCGTGGATCACATCAAATTCGCGGGCGTGTTTGGCCACCGCTTCGAGCAGAGCTGCCTGCGCCGCCATCGGGTCGGTGGCAGGCCGGCTAAGCCGAAGTGCCCGAGGCCAGACAGACACAAGTTTAGCGCGCGTGACGGAATCGCCGCTGGCAAATAACGTTACCTCATGCCCAAGCTCGATCAGCTCATTAATGAGCCACGCCACCACACGCTCTGTACCGCCGTAAAGCTTGGGCGGAACGCTTTCTGCTAATGGCGCAACCTGTGCAATTCGCATGTTATCTATTCGCTAGTCGGGGTCGCAAAGACCGGCATGCGCGATGGACTGCAACAACGGCAAGCATGCGTGGACCCGTCGCTCGTAGGCCACAAAATCGAGCCATTCTTCAATCATCGGCAACCGTTCCCGCATGGTTTCCTCGCGCACCAAGCGGTTCGCGCAATCGTGCATCTCTCAAAATCTGGAAGATTCGTTCTGTCGCCTGATCTTTTCGATACTCCGGCAGGGAAGAAATAGCTGCGTCATAGCACTCGAGGAATCCACGCAGATTCCATTCCGTTCCGCGAAGTATCTCACTAACGGCAGCGGTTGCGGATCATTCAGGATGACCGCGTCGCAATCCTGGGGATGAAGCCTGAGTGCGTTTCTGAAAGCGACCTGTTGCTGATCTCCTGATTTAGTCGCCAGTAAAACGCTGAGCAGACGCAATAGTTGCATCCCGGTAGCAGAGCGACTGCTTGGCGGGGGGCTCTTTTTCCAGGGAAGATTGGGTGCTCCGATGCGCAGGTGCTGGGGGATCGCCCGGTTGACCGCTGCCCGCTTGCAACACCGGCTAAAATTTCTGCTATTCCTTTTCGGTAAGCAGCGCAGCATTGCCGCCCGCGGCGGCGGTGTTGACTGTCACAACCTGTTCGAGTGCAAAACGGGGTAAATAGTTCGGGCCGCCAGCCTTCGGTCCGGTTCCGGAAAGTCCGCTGCCTCCAAATGGCTGGGTGCCGACGACGGCGCCAATCATATTGCGATTGACGTAAACATTGCCGTGGGACAGCCGGGCCGTGATTTGCCCCACCATCGTGTCCACGCGGGTTTCAACGCCAAGGGTGAGAGCATAGCCATTCGCGGCAATATCATCGAGCAGCTCGCCAAGCTTGTCGGCGCGCCAGCGAACCACATGCAGCACCGGGCCGAATATTTCTTGCGTGAGCTCGCGCGCGTTTGCGAGCTCGATAATTGCTGGTGGCACATAGGTGCCCGAGTTCGGCAAGGTCTTATTGGCATCCCAGCGAAAGCGCAGTGCACCGCGCTCTTGCATCATTGCTAGCCAGTTATCGAGCTTGCTCTTCGCTTCCGCATCGATCACCGGTCCGACATGAGTTGACACATCACGTGGATCGCCAAGCTTTAGTTCCTGAACCGCGCCTATGATCATGTCGAGCATGCGTTCGGCCACCTCCTCTTGAAGACATAGGAGCCGCAACGCCGAGCAGCGCTGGCCAGCCGAGCGGAATGCCGATGCGATTACATCATCGGTCACCTGTTCCGGCAGGGCGGTCGCATCGACGATCATGGCGTTGATTCCGCCGGTTTCTGCGATTAACGGCACGATCGGGCCACGCTTTTCGCTTAGTGTACGATTGATGCTCCGACCCACCTCGGTTGAGCCGGTAAATGCGACGCCGCCAACGCGCGGATCGCTCACCAACATGGACCCGACTGCACCGTCCCCGGGAACGAGATGCAGCGCGCTCGCCGGAATCCCGCCGGCATGCAGCAGACGGACGACCTCCGCGGCAATCAATGGCGTTTGCTCCGCCGGTTTCGCGATGACCACATTTCCGGCTACGAGCGCAGCCACGATCTGCCCGGTAAAGATCGCCAGCGGAAAATTCCAGGGGCTGATGCAGATAAAAATGCCGCGTCCGCGATAACGCAGTTCGTTGCTCTCGCCCGTCGGGCCAGGCATCGATTCCGGAACCAGCGAATGCCGCGCCTGCATGGCGTAGTAACGGCAGAAATCCGCCGCTTCACGTACCTCCGACACGCAGTCGTCAAGCGTCTTGCCACCCTCAGTCTGCAATAACGCGATCAGGCGTGCGCGATTGAGTTCCAGAAGATCAGCCGCGCGGTCGAATGCCGCAGCGCGTGATTCGATCGAAGTCGCGTTCCAGCTTGGAAACCCGGCTTCGGCCGCGGCCATCGCCGCACGCACGCTTGCTTCGTCCGCTTCCGCGACGGTTCCGATGATTACACGGTCGATGGGCGAGCGAACCGGTCGTTGCTTGCCATCCCTCACGACGCCATCGATCAGCGGGCCGGCTTCGGCTTTGGCTCCGGCCGAGCGCTGCACCTCCGCGAGGAGCCCCTCGACGCTCGCTCGGTGACCGAACTCGATGCCTTCGGAGTTGCGGCGGCCGGGCCGATAGAGATCGCGAGGCAATGGAATTCTGGGATGGCGCGCATTCGTCGGAACACCGATTAGGCTTTGCGGCCGCCGGAGCAGAGATGCAACCGGCACTGCAGGATCGAGCACATTCGAGACGAAAGACGAATTCGCGCTATTTTCGAGCAGCCGCCGCACCAGGTAAGGAAGGAGGTCACGATGCCCGCCAACCGGTGCGTAGACACGGCATGCAACGTCAGGAAACTCTTCGCGAAGCGCCTCATAGAGCACTTCACCCATTCCGTGCAGACGTTGAAACTCATATCCGGCTATGCCGCCTGCATCCTCGATGATACCCGCCGCGGTCAGCGCATTGTGTGTGGCGAACTGCGGATAAATCCGCGCCCGCGCCGCAAGAAGCTTGCGTGTGCAGGCGAGATAACAAAGGTCCGTCATCGGTTTGCGGGTGAATACCGGGTAGTCCGCAAGTCCCCGCTCCTGCGCGCGCTTGATCTCAGTATCCCAATAGGCGCCCTTGACCAGCCGGATCATCAGCCGCCGGTTCAGTGAACTGGCCACTTCCGCGATCCAATCGATCACCTGCGGCGCGCGCTTCTGATAGGCCTGCACCGCCAAGCCGAAGCCGTCCCACCCGGCAAGCGAGGCATCTGAAAAGACGGCCGCGGTCACGTCGAGCGACAATTCCAGGCGATCCGCTTCCTCGGCATCAACCGTGAAGTTTAGGTCATACTTCTTTGCGCTGCGCGCGAGCTCGAGGACCTTGGGCACCAACTCTTTCAGCACGCGCTCCCGCGAGACCGCCTCATAACGGGGATGCAAGGCCGAAAGCTTAACCGAAATCCCAGGACGCGCCGGCAGCGCACGGGTTCCGGCGCTCCGACCGATCGCGCTGATCGCGGCGGTATAGGATTCGAAATAGCGCTCGGCGTCCGCGGAGGTGCGCGCTCCTTCGCCCAGCATGTCGAAAGAATAAAGCGATTCCGGGTGCGACCGCGCACGCTCGATCGCCTCTTTGATCGTCTGCGCCAGGACGAAATGCGAGCCAAGCAATCGCAGCGCTTGCCGAATTGCCGCGCGGACAGCGGGCGCGCCAAGCCGTTTCACCAGGCTACTAATGATGTTGTCCGGCGTTTCGCCAGGCTGAACGATACGTGCAGTAAGTCCCAGGCTCCACGCCGAGGCGGAAGCCAGCAGTGCGGTCGATTTCCGCTCGTGGCGCAGCCAATCGCCTGCTGCGAGCTTGTCCTCGATGAGGCGATCGGCTGTGGTCGCGTCGGGAATGCGCAGCAGCGCTTCGGCGAGCGCCATCAAGGCCAGGCTCTCTTTTGTCGAAAGTGAATAGACGTGGAGGAGGTCATCGATACCTCCGAGACCGCCGGAACGCGCCCGGACCGCCTCGATCAGTCGAGTCGCCCGGGCGTCAATGCGCTCTTCCGCCGCCGCGGCGCGCGGCGCTCCCGCAGCGAATTCCGCTGCAAGCTCCTCGTCAGGAGGTGCATAGTCTGCGTGGAACGGTGCGATAGCGCCCGCGTTCTGTTGATCGCGATCAAGAACCGTTGTCATCAGGAGCTCCACACCGCCCCTGCGCTCACGGAGCGCTTTACCATCCGCCGCGTTTACCGCTTTTTGTCCGGTCGATTTCGATCGAAGTTCCGTCGCAGACGCTTGGAGGAAATATCGTCACCTGTGGGTCTGTCTTGCTGCACATGGCTATACTCTTAGTCCTTTTGCCTTCATCGCCTCCTTTATCTCATCCAAAATCGCCGGATCGTCGATAGTCGGCGGCATAATCCATTCCTCATTATCGGCGATCTTCTTGATCGTGCCACGAAGAATTT
Organism: uncultured Alphaproteobacteria bacterium; assembly: GCA_963750965.1. GTDB lineage: Bacteria > Pseudomonadota > Alphaproteobacteria > Rhizobiales > Xanthobacteraceae > CANKHA01. The sequence goes on along the minus strand of CAVVSK010000016.1, from coordinate 232,586 downwards.
TTCCAGAGCGCGTCTTAGGCAGCCGCGCTACCGTAATCGCCAACTTGAATGCCGCTACCGTGCCGATCTTCTCGCGCACAAGCGCCACGACTTCCTTTTCGATTTCCGCCACCGGCCGGTCGACGCCGGCCTTGAGCACGACGAAGCCGCAGGGCACTTCGCCCTTGATTTCGTCCTTGATGCCAAGCACCGCGCATTCCGCCACATCCTGGTGGGAAGCGAGCACCTCCTCCATGCCGCCGGTGGAGAGCCGATGGCCGGCAACGTTGATGATATCGTCGGTGCGGCTCATCACGTAGACGTAGCCGTCGTCATCCAGGTAACCTGCGTCGGCAGTCTTGTAGTAGCCGGGGAACTCACTCAGGTAACTTTCCCTGAAGCGCTCGTCCTGCTGCCAAAGCGTCGGAAAGCATCCTGGCGGGAGCGGTAACTTGACGACGATCGACCCGATCTTGTCGGCTGGCATCTTCTCGCATTGCTCATCTACAACGTCGATCGCGTAGCCTGGCATCGGAACACAGGCCGAGCCGTATTTCACCGGCAGCTGCCCAAGTCCGACCGGATTGCCGGCGATACACCAGCCCGTTTCGGTTTGCCACCAATGGTCGATGACCGGAACCTTTAGCATCCGCTCTGCCCATTTCAGCGTATCGGGATCGGCGCGCTCGCCGGCAAGAAACAAGGCCCGGAACTTCGACATGCCGTATTTGCCGATCAGCAGTCCTTTTGGGTCCTCTTTCTTGATAGCTCGGAACGCTGTCGGGGCGGTGAACAGGGCAACGCAGCCATGCTCGGAGATCACACGCCAGAACGCGCCGGCGTCGGGCGTGCCGACCGGCTTGCCCTCGTACAAGATCGAGGTGCAGCCGTGGAACAGCGGGGCATAGACGATATAGCTATGTCCAACGACCCAGCCGACGTCGGAGCCTGACCACCAGACTTCGCCGGGCTCAATGCCGTAAAGATATTGCATCGACCATTTGAGCGCGACCAAATGGCCGCCATTATCCCGCACCACGCCCTTGGGAATGCCGGTCGTACCCGACGTATAGAGAATGTAGAGCGGATCGGTGGCTGCTACGGGCACGCAATCGACGGACTTTTTGGCAGCCAGGGCAGCGCTCCGCAGTTCCGCCCAATCGTGGTCGCGGCCCTCGGTTAGCGACGCTTGCTCCTGCGGTCGTTGTAAAATCAGGCAGGCCTGCGGCTTGGATCGGGCGAGCGCAATGGCCTCATCGAGCAGGGGCTTGTATTTCACGATGCGGCCGGGCTCGAGTCCGCAGCTTGCCGATAGAACGAGCTTGGGCCTGGCGTCATCTATGCGGGTCGCGAGCTCCTTGGCTGCGAAGCCGCCGAACACCACCGAGTGGATGGCACCGATGCGGGCACAAGCCAGCATCCCCATGACCGCTTCCGGCACCGCAGGCATATAAAGGACGACACGATCGCCTTTGCTGACACCGAAGTCTTGCAGGATCGCAGCGAGCGTCTTCACCTCCGCGAGCAACTGCTCATAGGTGAAGACAGTCTTGGCGCCGGTCATCGGTGAATCGTAAATCAGTGCCGCCTGCTTCCCCCGCCCCCGCAGCACATGACGATCAAGCGCGTTGAAGCAGGTATTGCAAGACGCGCCCACGAACCAGCGACCGTAAACGCCAGCCGACGGATCGAAGATTTTCTTCGCCGGCTCATACCAATCGATGTCGGCCGCGGCTTCGGCCCAGAACCCTTCCGGGTCGCGGCTCGCGCGTGCGTAGACTTCGTGGTAGCGGCTGCTGCGGGCGTCCATACGACTACTCCGCTTTCGTAGATAACCTTTGAAACTTAGGCGGCACGGCGCCGCTCCGGAATAGCGGCAAGCCAGCAGAAAACTTTATCGCGAGTGCCCTAGCCCCGCAATGGACGCGAGTTCCACCACAAGAGGGAGAACACGAAGCCTCAATTCCCGAGGCTAATTCAGGTTTTCGTTTCCGGGAGGACAGATGCGACAATGGACGCATCGAGTGCTTCGTAATCCTGGTAGCCAATGGTGCTATAAAGTTCTGCACGAGTTTGCATCTCGTCCAGCATTTTATGTGTTCCGCCATCTCGCCGAATGGCGGCAAACAATCTGCTTTGCGCCTTGTTGGCGACGCGGAGCGAGCTCACGGGCCAGATGACCATTTTGTACCCCATCTGCTCGAATTCGGCCGAGGTAAAAAACGGCGTGCGGCCAAACTCGGTCATATTCGCGAGCAGCGGCACGTTTGGCAGCCGCTGTGCAAATTCGCGGAACATATCAGCGCTCGTCAACGCCTCCGGGAAGATCGCGTCGGCGCCCGCTTGCAGGTAAGCCTTTGCCCGCGCGACGGCGCCATCCATTCCTTCGGAGGTCACGGCATCGGTGCGGGCTATGATGTAAAGATGTCGCCGCGCGCGCGCAGCGGCTGCGATCTTGGCCGCCATATCGCGAGGGTCGGCAAGTTTCTTATCATTCAGATGGCCGCATTTCTTGGGAAGAAGCTGATCTTCAATGTGCGCTGCCGCCGCGCCATTATCTTCAAAAGCCCGCACCATATGCATGACATTGAGGGCCTCGCCATAGCCCGTATCTCCGTCGACCAAAACAGGCAAGCCGCTTGCGCGGCTGACTTGACGAATAAAAAAACTCACTTCATCGACTGTGATCACGCCGAGATCGGGCAAGCCCATGCTGGCGCTGATCGCCGCGCCCGAAAGATAAAGCGCTTCGAACCCGGCAGCCTTTGCCTGAAGCGCGGCCATCCCGTTGTGGCTGCCTGGAATTTCCACAATACCAGGCCGGCTGATCAGGGCGCGAAAGCGTTCCCCCGCCGGTACGGAAGGCAGTTCGGAGGCAGACAGATAACTCATTGTCGTGGCATCGAGCTAATTTGGATGGACATCAGTTATCGGTCCTTAAGCGGCACGAAACGACGGTTTTCCGGGCCAGTATAGTTTGCCGCAGGGCGGATGATCTTGTTGTCAATTCGCTGCTCAATGATGTGCGCAGACCAGCCCGAGGTTCGCGCGATGACAAACAAGGGCGTAAACATAGAGGTTGGCACGCCCATCAAATGGTACGACACGGCGCTGAACCAATCCAGGTTAGCAAACATGTTTTTGACATCGGCCATCACGCTTTCGATACGATCAGCGATCCGGAACAACATGTCGGCATTTGCCTCTTTCGACAGCCGGCGAGCGAGTTCCTTGATTATCCTGTTGCGAGGATCGGCAACGGTATAGACAGGATGGCCAAATCCGATCACCAACTCCTTCGCTGCTAACCGGCGACGGATATCGGCTTCTGCCTCATCAATATCCGTGTAGCGGCTTAGAACTTCAAACGCGATCTCATTGGCGCCGCCATGCTTTGGTCCCCGCAATGCACCGATCGCCCCGGTAATCGCTGAATAGATGTCGGCACCCGTGCCGGCGATCGAGCGGGCGGTGAAGGTAGAGGCGTTGAATTCGTGCTCGGCATACAAGATCAGCGACGTATGCATGGCGCGCACCCAACTCTCACAAGGCGGCTCGCCATGCAGAAGGTGGAGGAAGTGAGCGCCGATGGTGTCGTCGTCGGTTTCCACCTCGATGACGCGTCCGTTATGAGCGTAATGATACCAATAGAGCAGTATAGAGCCGAGCGAAGCCATGAGCCTATCGGCGATGTCTCGAGCCCCGGCGTGATTTTGGTCGGAAGCCTCCGGGGACACGCATCCCAAAATCGAAACCCCCGTCCGCATAACATCCATTGGATGCGCCGACACCGGAATGAGCTCAAGCGCCCGTTGTAGCACCGTCGGCAGGCCGCGAAGTGTCTTGAGCCTGGCTTTGTAGGCGATGAGCTGCGCTTGCGTCGGCAGGTTGCCGTGAACGAGCAGGTGCGCAACTTCCTCAAACTCGCATTGTTCGGCAAGGTCAAAAATATCGTATCCACGATAATGCAGGTCGTTTCCGGTATGCCCAACGGTACACAGGGCTGTGCTACCCGCCACTATGCCGGACAACGCGACGGATTTTTTTTGAGTGGGCTGTAAAATCTTGTTCATCGTCTGTCTCTCTTGCGAATTCCCGCGTGATCGCGCCCGTTGTCTCTATTGATCGAAGATCCCGCGTGAGGCGACCTGCCCTAAGCGAACCGGATCGACTGTGAAAGTAAGACCAATAAGTTCGTCAGCCGTCAATTTTGGTAATTTCGTCACAAGGCTGAGGAAACGGTCTTGCTCTGAGCGCGTGACAATGCCGTCGGCAAGTTCGCGGAACTTCGAAATATAATTTTCGCGTCTAAACGGCTTTACCCCCAGGGGATGGGCGTCGGCGAACGCGATCTCGTCCTCCAGCACGCTGCCATCCTCAAAGGTGACGACAACGCGCCCGCCAAATGCCATCTGGTTGGGATCCCTGCTGTGATAGCGCCTCGTCCATTCTGGATCCTCCACCGTGCGGATCTTGTGCCATAACGCGATCGTATCGGGGCGCGCTGCGCGCTCTGGCGCATATGACCGCTCATGGTGCCAGCCGCGGTCTTGGAGCGCCACCGCGAAGATATACATGATGGAGTGGTCGAGCGTTTCCCGGCTGGCATTCGGATCCATTTTTTGCGGATCGTTGGCGCCGGTCCCGATGACAAAGTGTGTGTGGTGGCTGGTAAGGATCGTAATATCGCGTATCCGGTCCATATTTCCGATAGCAGGCGCCATTCGGCGGGCAAGATCAATCAGCGCCTGACTTTGATATTCCGCGGAATGCTCTTTGGTATAGGTCTGGAGAATTGCGCGCTTGGGCTTGCCCGGTTCGGGTAACGGGACCTCATATTCCGCGTTCGGACCTTCAAGCATCCAGGCGATAAAACCGTCCTCGCCCTCATAGATAGGCGAAGGCGATCCCTCCCCTCGCATCGCGCGATCGATCGATTCAATAGCCATTTTACCGGCAAAGGCCGGCGCATATGCCTTCCAGCTCGAAATAGCGCCCTTGCGTGACTGGCGCGTCGTCGTGGTGACATGCAGCGCTTGTTGCACGGCCTGATAGGTGGTCTCGATGGAGAGGCCGAGAGCTGCCCCGATACCGGCCGCTGCAGATGGGCCGAGATGCGCAATATGATCAATCTTATGCTCGTGCAGGCAAATGCCCGTTACGAGATCGACCTGAATTTCGTAAGCGGCCGCGATCCCGCGGACCAGATCGGTGCCGGAGCGGCCGCAATGCTGCACCGTTGCGAGAATCGGCGGGATGTTATCCGCGGGGTGCGAATAGTCGGCCGCGAGAAACGTGTCGTGAAAATCCAGTTCGCGAACCGCCACTCCATTCGCCCAGGCGGCCCATTCCGGAGACACACGGTGGTGCTGCGGCAAACCGAACAATGTCGCGCCGGGTTTCAGAACATGGGCGACAGCCTGGGCGCGCGCCGCAGCCACCGGGGCGCGAGCAAGCGAGGCAGCAGCAACGGCCGCATTGTCGATGATACGATTGCCGATCATTTCCACGACGTCGGATTCGATCGGGACGGGATCGCACGCGGCCGCTGCGATTTTCCAGGCGAGCTGTTCTTCGCGCGGCAGACCTTCGATTGACTTAAAAGTCCTGACTTTGTGCACCTTCATCCCAACACATCCTTGCAGCTGACTTCCGTATCAGATAGGCGCTGCGGCTCATACAGTGCGCCACGCAAGCTGAGATCGTAAACTATACGGAGGGCTAAGAGGTTATGCTGGAAAGAGCACGGCCGGATGGCTGGAGTGGTGGATGAGCGGTTATGACGTCATCGTAATCGGAGCCGGTCACAATGGTCTGACCTGCGCTGCCTATCTTGCCCGCGCGGGTCTGAAGGTCCGCGTGCTGGAGCGTCGAAAGGTGGTGGGAGGAGCCGCCGTCACGGAGGAGTTCTACCCAGGCTTCCGGAATTCAGTAGCTGCGTACACCGTTGGCTTGCTTTGTCCGGAAGTTATTCGCGATCTCAGGCTCCATGAACACGGATTGCGCATCGTTGAACGCCGAGCACTGAATTTCCTGCCCGGCTCTGACGGAAGCTACCTTCTCACCCGAGCTGGACAGATCCGGGAGGGCATCGCCCGGATCTCGCCGGCGGATGCGGCAAGCTATCCGGCCTATGAAGCTCAGGTCACACGGGTAGGAGATCTTGTACGGTCACTTCTCCTGCGGACGCCACCGAACGTGACGCATTTTGAGAAGCGAGCCCGCCTCCCCGAGCTGTTGAAATTGCTCCGTATGGGCAGTGAACTTCGCTCTTTTGATAAGGAGGGTCTGATCGCCTTCCATGAATTAATGACCAAGTCCGCCGGGGATTACCTGGACCGCTGGTTCGAGTCCGACCTCGTCAAAGCTTTGTTTGGTTTTGACGCCGTGGTCGGAAATTACGCCAGCCCCTACACACCCGGATCAGCCTATGTGCAGTTGCACCACACGATAGGAGGCGTGAACGGCCGCCGGGGGGTTTGGGGTCATGCCATCGGCGGAATGGGAGCTATCACGCAAGCAATGGCAAAGGCAGCCACGGCAGCGGGGGCGGAGATCAGCATTGACTCTCCTGTGAGCGAAGTTGTGGTCGAACGGGATCGGGTGACGGGTGTGGTTCTAGCGGACGGGACTACCCTGCGTGCCGCATCCGTCGCATCCAACGTCACTCCCAAGCTGCTTTATGGCAAGCTCGTCCCCGCAGGAATTCTAAAGCCAGACTTTATGGCGAGGATAGACGCCTATCGCTGCCACTCCGCGACGTTTCGAATGAACCTCGCACTGTCGGAGCTGCCGAGCTTTTCAGTTTTACCCGGGCGCGCGGCGGATGATCATCACACGTCCGGCATTATCCTCGCGCCAAGTCTCGGATACATGGACCGCGCTTATTGCGAGGCAAGGCTGCATGGATGGAGCCGCGAGCCAATAATTGAAATGCTTATCCCATCTACCATCGATGACAGCCTGGTTGCATCCGAAGGCCACGTCGCAAGTCTGTTCTGCCAGCACACCGCTTACGATCTTCCGCATGGAAGACCCTGGAGTGAGTGCCGCGAAGAAGTCGCGGACCTAATGATTGCGACAGTGGATCAGTACGCGCCAGGCTTTTCGTCAAGCGTCGTGGCCCGCCAGATATTCAGTCCCGTCGATTTGGAAGAAACGTTCGGGTTGACGGGCGGTGATATTTTCCATGGGGCCTTGGGACTTGATCAGCTATTTTCAGCCCGGCCGCTGCTGGGCTATGCGGATTACCGCGGGCCTCTTCATGGCTTATATCACTGCGGTTCGGGAGCCCATCCAGGCGGAGGCGTCAGCGGGGCGCCTGGGTTTAACGCTGCCCGGGAAATTATTCGCGATTTCAGCCGCCGCGCCCCTCCGTGGAGAAAGTGAAATATCGAGCTGGGCTCGCGGACTGGAAAGCCTGCGTTCTGCAGCGCTGACATTGTTTGGCCTCCAATAGCATTCCCCGGCAAGCTGCCGGGCCCGGTGGCTGTTGCTTGATAGGATTACTGCCGTTGGCCTGGCGCAAGCCACCCTGCCTCACGCATGATCCCGACCCAACCAGAATGGTCTCTCTGCTTTTTGCTATGGGTCTTTTGACGCTCGGTGCCGTGCGCGCGTGCGCGCGCTCTGCCATTGCGAGTGGCAGCCGGCGCAGAGTCCCCTTCCTTGACCTCTGGGGGCTTTTCAACATTCACTGCCGGAGTTGCAGCTTCTTCAGCCGAAGGCTCGGCTTTTTCGGACACCAACGGCTCCGGTGCCGCGTCCTTGTCAAAGGCCCGCGGCAGGCTTGGCTTAACCTCAGTCGGCTCCGAACGGCCTGCACCAGGCAAGTCATCGGAGCGGGTTCCTGATGCCTCTCGTTCACTAACAGTCGGAGTTGTAGCTTCTTCAGGCGGACGCTTGGCTTTCTCAGGCGGACGCTTCGCTTCTTTTTGCAGAGGCTTTGCTTCTTCAGGCAGGGGTTTTGCTTTTTCAGTTAACACCGGCTCCGGTGCCGCTTCCTTGTTTAAAGCCTGCGGAAGGCTTGGCTTGATCTCAGTCGGCTCGGCACCAGGCAAATCATCTGAGCGAGCTGCCGATGCCTCTCCTTCACTAACAGCCGGAGTTGTAGCTTCTCCAGGCGGAGGTTTGGCTTTTTCAGGCGGACGCTTCGCTTCTTTTTGCGGAGGCTTTGCTTCTTCAGGCAGAGGCTTTGCAGCTTCAGACAGTAACGGCTCCGGTGCCGCGTTTTTGTCAAAGGCCTGCGGAAGGCTTGGTTTTATCTCAGTGGGCTCCGAATGGCCCGCACCAGGCAAGTCATCTGAGCGAGCTGCCGATGCCTCTCGTTCACTATCAGGCGCGGTTCCTATAGTGGTCTCCTCCGACCGTGCAGTCGGATTTGAAGGCTCCACCGCTTCCGGTGTCGTAGCCCTGCGCCGTTCCGCTACAGCCGGCCCATTGTGAACGGGATCAGCATCAGTTTCCGAGACTTCGCGTAAATCTGGTACCGGCGCAAATGCCCCCCAAATCAAGGGGAGCATCACGGCGACACTTAATCCCACAACCAATAACAGTCGCGGCAGCATCGCTACTCCGTTGATCGTCAAGGATGGTTAAGACGATAGCAGGACTAGAATTGGCGCTATCCGCATTGCCGGCTTATGCACTGACTCTCTTTATGCGCTGACTCTATGGTGGCAAGGCAAATCCGGCAATGACATGGGCCCCGGGCAATTTCGCTAACCTTTACCGGGAGTTCGGCTTCGGCGGGACCGCCGCTCCCCTCGCCGGGCTGCATGCCTGATGGAGGTTTTAACCAAAGCCGTGGCGGCCAACCCCAGAAAACAAGCAGCAAATGCCGCTGTCATTTGGATCAAATATTCCTCTTTCACTTCGTTATTCAATAATAACCACTCTTAAACGTTCTTTATATTTCCAGCGTCAGGGTGTCTTCTTACCATCTGAAGCGGCTGGAGACTGCAATGACAAGCAGGAAGGCGACAAGCAGGAAGGCGAAATTGTTCTTCCGGGAACTGTGCTGCAGACTGGAAAGACTGCGCAAAACCGAGCGCGGCAATATTGCAATTATTTTTGCGCTCGCGCTTGTCCCACTAATGACGGGGCTGGGCGCCGCGGTTGACTATTCACGCGCAAATGCAACCAAAGAGGCGGTGCAAGCGGCTCTCGATAGCGCGCTGCTCGCGGGGGCCAAAGACGGCAGTTCGACCTGGACCTCTATTGCGGCAAGTGTTTTCACCAGCAATCTTGCCGCAAGACAGTTTTCGGTCCCGACGCCCGCTTTTACAAAGATCGAAAGTACCTTCTACGCCGGCAGTGTGACAGCATCTGTACCCACCGCCTTGCTTGGCATCATTGGCGTTAATTCGTTGGGTGTGAGTGCTCATGGGCGGGCAACGGCCGCTGAAGCGGATAATTCCTGCATTCTAACGCTCGATAAGGGACAGGCGAAGTCGCATGTCTCACTTTCACTCAACGGCGCACCCGTCGTTAACCTGTCTGGCTGCTCGATCAGATCGAACACGAGCATAGACTGCAATGGCCACGATGGTAACCTGACAAAATCGTATGGTGCAGGCTCCGTGGCGGGCTGCAGCAAGCCGACTTCCAATGCGCCAGTCGTGCCCGATACCTTCGCAGACTTGGCGAAAAACATCAGCACCGAATGTGGCGTGGCAAGACCTGGCGTCACCTGGACTCCAGGTTCGCTCCCGGTCGGAGCGGGCATAAAAACTGTCAATAAAACCGGCTATATCGAATATCACATTTGCGGCAATCTAACATTGTCCGGATCCGGCTATCTCACGGGCAGCGCGCCAGCTACCGACGTCGTCATCATCGTTGAGAACGGCAACGTTATAGTTGAGGACAAGGCATCTATCAGTACCGCACGGACCGCGATCGTCCTGACCGGCGACAATAACTGGCCGGCGACACTTCAGTTCCCGAACGGCAACGGCAAACAGGCCACTCTGACTTTGTCCCCACCGACCACCGCAACTAACCCTTGGCAGGCGGTGTCGTTGTATCTGGATCCAAAATTGACCAAAGACGTAAACAATAAGTGGGGTCCGGGTGCCGCACTCAATGCCGATGGACTCGTCTATCTCGGAAATTCAAATGTTGTCACTGATGGGAATACCGCAAGTGCCAACTCGAGATGCACCAAGTTCGTGATGAACAACTTTGTCACCAACGGTTCGGTAAAGCTCGACTTTACACAGCAGAATTGCGCCGGCCTGGGCCTGAAGCAGTGGGACGGCATCGTCGTTCATCTGGTCAGGTAAGAGAGCAGTTGGGCGGTTGAGGCCACTGCAGCGGGCGGCGTGCAACACACGCCGCCGCACCCGTCCCACAAAGGGCGCCGCTCAGCTTGTCAAGCGTCGCGGATGCCGAGCTTCATTTTGCCGATACCTTCGATCTCGGCGATCATCGTGTCGCCGGCCACCAGTTTTTGCTGATGCTCGGGCGAGTCGGGGGTTCCGCATGAGATCAGATCGCCCGGCTCCAGCGTGCCGACGCGCGACAGGAAGCTCACCAGCTCATACACGCCATTGATCATGGTTTCGTTGGTCGCGCTCTGGCGCAGCTCGCCGTTCACCCACAGGTTCATTTTCGTCCGCGCCCAATCCGGGATTTCATCACGCGTGGTGATGCCCGGCCCAAACGGCGCGAAGGTATCGTAGCCCTTGCGGATGCAGCGCATCGACTTGCCCGATTGCTTAGGGCCGTAGTTGCGCGCGGTGACATCGAGCAGGATGGAGTAGCCAAAAATCGCCGACGGCGCCTGCTCGACGGTGAGTCCCTTGGAATGCTTGCCGATGACAACGCAGAGTTCGACCTCCGGAAACACGCCTCCGGCACCCTGGGGGATAACGATGCTGTCGCCGGATCCGATGATGGCGGACGGCGGCTTCAGGAAGATCGAGTGCAGGAGCTCTTCCTTCGACAAGGTCGTCGCCTCGCCCCGGCTGCTTTTGCCGTCCGGGTCCTTCACATTGACGCCGCGATAAAAGTTGCCGGCCGCGGCCCAGATTTTCGATGGCCTCGGGACGGGCGGCGACAGCGTCTCGGGCAATTCCATCGGATCGCCGGAGAATGTCAGCCCGGACGGGTTCTCGATCACATCGATCATCGACTTCCGGTTATTGACGATGCGATAGCCGGCTTTTGTCCCGGCAACCACTTGCCCCGTGCTCAAGGTCGCGAATTTCACTGTCGGTTCTCCCTTCGAAATTTTATACGGCTGCGTTCTTGTCCGGTCCGGCGTGCTCGCCCGGCGCGCGAATGTGGGACCCGACCCCTGCCGCGGCACCGGACACGACGACACAGCGGTCTACAGGCAGCTCGACATGGACCTCATCCCCCGCAGCGAACACGAACCGCGGGTGCTGCCGGCTCATCAGGATCTCACCGCGGATTTCGATTTCCAACTCGACGTTCTCACCGAGAAAGATGGGGCGGCGCACGCGCCCGAGAAACACGTTGCCCCGTCCAGCGGGTGGCGCCTCGGTCGAGATCTGCAAATCCTCAGGCCGGATGACGATGGAATCGCCCGCGCCAATCTGCCGGTTGCTTTCGGCATTTACCAATACCGGTCCGATGCTGGTCTCGACCGAGACGATCCCCATCCCGGCCTGCGCCGGTGGCCGTACGACCGAAAGCAGGTTTGTCCGCCCGACGAAGGTGGCAACGAATGTGGTGGCGGGACGCGAGTAGATTTCGCGCGGAGCACCCTGTTGAACCAAGATACCAGAATCCATCACGGCGATGGCGTCCGACATGCTGAATGCTTCCGTCTGGTCGTGCGTCACATAGAGCGTCGTCACGCCCGTCCGGAGCTGCATTGCCCGCAGCTCGCTTCGCATATGGTCGCGCAAGCCCGCGTCTAGATTGGACAAGGGCTCATCGAGCAACAGCACTTCGGGACGTGTGATCAGCGCCCGCGCGAGCGCCAGCCGCTGCTGCTGACCGCCGGACAGCTTCGTGGCGATACGGCCGCCGTACTGGTCCAGTCGAACCATGTTGAGCGCCTCCTCGACCCGATCGGCGATCTGCTTGCGGGAAAGCTTGTGGCGACGTTGATTGGCGTGGAGCGGGAAGGCCACATTCTGGGACACGGTCATGTGCGGCCAGATCGCGTAGCTCTGGAACACCATGCCGAAGTCGCGTTCCGACGCCGCTAAGAATTCGCGCGTTTCCGAATCGGCGAGCACTCGACCGCCCACCGCGATGTAGCCCCGATCGGCTCTTTCCAGACCTGCGATACACCGCAGGGTCGTACTCTTTCCGCAGCCCGACGGACCGAGCAAAGTAAAGAACTGACCTGGTTCGATCGAGAACGAGACGCCCTTGATCACCTGGACGACTTCTTGACGCGATACGAACGCCTTTTCGAGGTCTCTAACTGTCAGTTGCCCGGGACGGACCGGCTGTGCCGATCCGTCCCGTTCCTTTAGCCGGAGATCGGTCATTTCTTCGCAACCGGGAACTTCCACGACTCGAAGATCCGCTTCTGCATCGGCTCGATCTCATCGACATCGTCCCAGCCTATGAAGGCGATCTTCTTGCCCTCGACCAGCTTGTTGGGCAGAGAGCCGGGTTTGAAAACCGAACCCTTGATCGGGCCTTCACGGTCGAAGATCTCCTGAACCTTGTCGCTTGCGGCAAATTCGATGAACAGCGCCGCACTTGCCGGCATAGTCGACTTTTCGTTGATCCCCCAGATGTTGTTGAGCCGCACCGGCACCGGCTCAAGCAATACCGCATTGATATGTGGCGCCTTGCGCTGGTCCCGGACCCGGATGACCGAATGGTAGTGGTTGAGCGAGCCGGCGGCGTATTCGCCCGCCGCCATGGAAGTGATCGACCGCGTCGCGCCGGTCGTCCAGATGGGTTTCTGATCAGCAAGTTTTGTCGTGTAATCGATGACCTTGTCCTTACCCCACACGACGAACAGCGCGGCGAGGCCTGATGCCTGCGAGACGTCGACCCAGATCTGACCATTCTTCAGCCTAGGATCGAGCAGGTCCTCGTAGGATTTGATTTCGAAACCAGCCGGCAGAAGTTTCGAGTTGTATGACACCCCGGCCAGCGCACTGCCGAGAGCGACCGCATTCGGCTGTTTCGGATTGATCATCTTGACCGGCACGTCGATGACTTTTTTCTCAGCCATGCCGAGGATGTTCATCTTGTAGAGGTGCGGGTAATAGTTATCGAGGCCCAGCTCCTCCTCCATGTGCAAGATATCGCTTTTGTTGGTGCCAGCCTTGATCTCGAGGAGAATCCGGGAGTCCGACTGGCCCACATCCTGCCCCACGGCCTTGATACCGTAGGTCGCGGTGAAGAGTTTGACGAGCTCGTCAATGCCGGGCTGCGTCAGGGCGATCGTCAGCTGGAGGGTTCCAGTTTCCGCCTTCGCCGCCTTCACCAGCTCGTCGTGGTTTGCGTAGCTGAGATAGCCGGCCGCATTCTTTTCCGCGCCGTAGCTTGCCGCGGGCGCCAACAGCGCCGTGCCACATGCGAGGAGCAGGCATTTTAACGCGTTCATATCAACCTCCCTGAGGTATTGTTACAACTTGTTGCATGCGGGCTAATCAGTGCCAGAGTAGCCCCGCGCGATCATCTGTCTGGCTAGTATGGTGAGTACGGCTAGCCCGACAACGAGCACCACCCCGAGTGTCGCCGCCATCGAGAAGTCCGCCTGACGCTCCCAATAGTCGTAGAGCGTGACGGAGATCAACTCGTTTTGCGGCGTCGACAGGAGCAGCGATACGTTCAGGTTGCGAAAGGCATTCGCCGCCACGAATATCCATCCGGCGACGAACGTCGGCAGAAGCAATGGAAACAGGATTTTTGCGAGCACGCGTGCTTTCCGCGCGCCGCTGACATAAGCGGCTTCCTCCAGCGCAGCGTCGATCTGGGTCATCGCCGCGTTCGAGGTTCGGCTTGCGAAAGCGATGAACCGCGTCACCAGCGCCAGCGAGAGCACGACGAAACCGCCGTAAAGGCCCGTCCAGTGCAACGCCGGTGACAGGTAAAACATGATCATGGCGACGGCCACGACCACTGCCGGAATGGCGTGCGGGATGAACGCGATCGAGTCCAGTATGATCCGGCCAGGCACGCGCTGCCGGACAATCACCCAGGCGAGCAGGAAGGCCAGGATCATGGTTCCGCTCGCAACCCAGAACGACACCCAGAGCGAATTGCCCGCGGCCCGCAGCACGCGCGTGTTGGAGAACAGCTGCTGGTAATTGGCGAGCGTAAGATCGTTGAACATCTCCAGCGACGGCACCCGGTAAAAAGGCAGCAGGGAAGCCAGAAGCAGGATCAGCAGGGGCAGGACCACCGCGAGGAAGAAGTAGACGATCACGAGCGCCAGCGCGGGCCAGCGCATTCTACGCAGCTCGATCTGCCGCGGTCTGAAGGCTTTCCCTGTGACAGTCGCAAACTGGCCAGTGCGGCGCAGCACAACCCGATGGTAGAGAACGACCATGAACACCGAAATAAGCAGGAATATCGTCGCATAGGCCGCCGCGAGGCCCCAGGCCGAGCTCAGGTAGGCTGTGAAGTAGATGACAGTCGGAAGCAGAAAGATTTGTGCAGGAAGGCCAATGAGAAGCGGCGTTTCGAAGTCGTCGAGCGTTCCGATGAACGAGTACATCCATGTCGCCAGCAGCAGCGGAAGCATGAGCGGCAAGGTGATCTTGCGGAGCGTGTAGCTGTTCCGCGCGCCGGACATCGAGGCGGCTTCTTCGAGCGCGGGATCCATCAGGCGGAAGCCCGCGACCAGCATCAAGAACAATGTCGTGCTGCCGCGCACGCTTTCGACGAATATCATTCCTTCCAGACTGTAGATGTTGATCGGACCACTGGGAGCGTCGTAACCGAACGGCGCAAGAAAATAGCGCAGGACGACATTGATCAGTCCGGTGCGAGGGCCAAGGAGCAGGATCCACGCCATGGAGGAGAGCATGCCGGGCATCGCGATGGGCAGCAGGATCATCACCCAGGCGGCGCCGCGGTACGGCATGTCCGTGCGTTCGACGAGCCACGCCAGGCCTCCGGCGATCGCCATGCTGATCGTAGCCACCGCCGTGGTGTAGATCAGCGTGTTGCCAAACGCCTCGTATGTAAGATGGCTGGTGTAGACGAAAATATAGTTAGCCAGCGTCCAATCGCCGGGAGCCGCTGCAGTGCCGGACCGAAAGCTGAAGATGATGAGGTAGACCAGCGGGATGACCACGATCCAGACCAGGACCGCCGCCGCAGCCGCGCTGATCCAATAGTCCCGGACCCACGTCACGAACCGTGAGCTGTCTAAAGGCCTTGGAATACTGCTGGCCGTCGGGATCGCGGTCATCGCGGCTCCGACCGGATCGAAAAGAACTCGGCCGACGTAGCCATCCGCACCGACGTTTCTCCTAGGATTGCTATCGGGGGGTGCTTGATTTTACGCACCTTTTTCTTCTGCCTTGATCGGATGCTAGAAGGCGCTGGCGGCGGGCGCAAGCCGCCGCCCGGGGTGCCAAACGCGCTCACGCTTGCACCGAGGCGAGTGCCGCAAGCGGTCCCGTTGCCGTGGCGACTCGCAGGGAAGCCGGGGCCAAGCGCGGGGTTTATCTCAGGGAAGTTTCGTCCGCCGCGTCGGCGGCAACAAACAGGGGAAGCCACCATGCTACGCCGCAGCCTTGTCACTCTTGCGTTTGCCTTCCTTCTCGCCCCGCCCACCCTCGCCCAGCAGTTGCAGCGGCAGATTCCCGGCGCCCCAGGCCAAGCCCGGCAAGGTTCAGCTGGAATGGCTCGGGCATGAGTTCTACCGCATGACCTCGCCGAATGGCGTTGTCGTCGTCACCAGTCCCTGGCTCGGCAATCCCGACGGCCCCGTCCCGAAGGAGTCGCTCGCGCGCACCGATATCATCCTCGTGCCGAATGCGCACAACGACGACATGGGCAATCCGGAAGAGGTGCACCTCGTCTCCGGCGCCTTCGTGCTCGCGCCCGGCCCGCTCGGCCGCTGGCTGATCGCCGAGAAGGGGTTGAAGCAGGAGAGCTTCCGCCGCGCCGGCATCGGCGACCTGTTCGAGCAGAAGGGCCTGAAGTTCAGGTTCCCGCCGAGCCATCATGACAACACCCTGCCGAACGGCACCGACGGCGGCCCGGCCGCGGCCTTCCTCATTTTCTTCGAGAACGGCATCACCGTTTTCTACAACGGCCATTCCTCGCTGGTCAGCGATCTTGCGCTCTATGCGCAGATCTATCAGCCCGACGTGGTGATCCTCGGCATCACCAACTCCGCGCAGGAATTCGCGCAGGTGGCCAAGCTCCTGTCGACCAACAATCCGAAGCTCAAGCACGTGATCCCGAGCCACCAGCGCCCGAACGCGCCGGTGCTCGAGGAAGGCAAGAAGGCGCTCGAAGCCGTCGGCCTCGGCGACAAGTGGTTCCTGCCAGAACTACGGCGGGCGTATGAATATGAGGGGATGAAGCCCTAAGAGATAACGGCGGCTTGCGCACGCCGTCGATCGAGGAACTCCGCCGCAGCCAGGCTGATCCAATGGTCTAAGACGTTGGGACGCGGACCCCACTGACGCGGCCGGCGACGCAGCGCGATAGGTCGGCCACCTGAGGCTATTGATCGCTCCGATGCTCTATCAAAGCGAGGTATTCCCAAGCCATCGTTGCGCCGGCGAGAGCGGTAATTTCCGCAACGTCGTAAGGCGGAGCCACCTCAACAACGTCCATTCCGACAAAGCGTAAGCCCCCGAGGCGGCGCAGTATCGCCTGCGCTTGCCAGCTTGCCAGGCCTCCCACTTCCGGGGTTCCGGTCCCCGGCGCGAACGCCGGGTCGAGCACGTCAATGTCGAAACTCAGGTAACAACCTCCCGTGCCGACTACATCGCTAATGCGTTTGGCCACGGCGGCACAACCCAATTCGTGCACTTCCGGCGCCGAAAGGATGGTTACGCCCTTATCAATTGTCCATTCGTACACCTGGCGATCGACGGGCGAGCGGATTCCTATTTGAATCATCCGTGTGGGATCGACGAGGCCTTCCTCAATAGCATGATAGAACACCGAGCCATGGGCATAGACCTGCCCAAAATTGTCGGGCCATGTGTCCACATGAGCATCAAAATGCAGCAGCGCCACCGGCCCGGTTTTTTTGCACAGAGCGCGAAGCAGCGGCAGCGTGATTCCGTGCTCGCCTCCGAGCGCCAGGAGATGTTCGACGCCCATTGCCTGCTGCTCAATTAGCTTCAGACTGGCTGGAATGTCACCAAGCGCAATGGAAAAGTCCCCAATGTCCGCAAAAGGCGAAGCCGCTGGATCGGTCCAATGCACCGGATGGGCGCCATCGACAAGCATGCGGCTTGCCTGTCGGATTGCCGCAGGCCCAAATCGCGCCCCGCTCCGGTTCGTCGTACCGATGTCCATAGGTATACCGACGACGCACAGTGGGGCGCTGCGATTTCGGTTTTTGATGCCAAGAAAAGTTGGCTCGATCGCGAAAGTCGCGGGTCCGCTCATGGGATCGAAGCATCCGGCTTTGTGAAACGAAAAACTGCGGCAGCCAAAACGCAGGTCCACTTGGCATCCGGCGCGCCTTCGGCAGCGGCGGTAATCGAGAGACTGTCCACAAACAGATCACTCATCGCATATAGATGTTTACGCTCATTCCAAGCTGCATCGGGATCGAACTCTATCCCGAGCGTCGACGCCAGCATGCTAGCCGCGAGATCTTCCGCATATTCTCCGCTTTCCGCTTCTGTCATGCCGAATCCGTGGTGCTCGGATACGTAACCATAGATTGAGGTGTCTTTTGGTCGCGCCAAACCAATGCTGGCGTTGATGTGCCGACCGGGTTCATTTGTCTCCGCCCGCGCCATGACGCAAAAGGTGACCTCGCCGGGTTGCAACGTCGCTATTCCGACTTGAGCCGGGATCAATTCGCATCCCGGCGGCAGGATCGATGAAACGCTCACAAGATTCTGCTGCTCGATGTCGGCGTCGCGAAGTGCGTATTCAAAAGCCGTAAGCTGATGGCGGTGAATGCCGACACCACGGGTCAGGAACACGCATTGGGGAACCGGAAACATTGCCGTATCTCTTTCAGCTGCGGGGTTTGAGATATAGGGGCAATCTTTTCGCCGACCAATCACTCCTGCAAAATCGGACGTGCGCGGTCAGCTACGCTTTTCGGTGTGCTCAACACCTTGGCGACGACTTGCTGCAAGGCATCGCCGAGCACGGGCTCGACCTCGAAATTCAGCTTCTTCGCTTCCTCGAGAAATTCGCGATCTTTCATCGTTGCGGCGAAGGCCTCGCGCAGTGCTTTAAGTCGCTCCTCCGGCACGCCCGGCGTCGTCGCCAGCGGGCGGCCCAATTGCGTTCCCGAGACGATCAATTCGACGAGGAGACGATCCTCGTTGCTTTTCGCCAAATCCTCGATTGAGGGCGCATCAAGATCGGAAGCCCGCGGCCCGGCCTGGGCGATGATCGAGAGCTTCTTATCCCGGAGCCAATCCGGCTTGGTAGCCTTCCAGCTCGACCAGGTATTATTCCGGGCCTGCACCTCGCCGCGTTCCATTGCCAGATTTATCTGGTTGCCGCCGGTGTAGCCGGTAACGATCTTGAATTTGGTGCCCAGCACTTCGTTCATGACCGCCGGCAAGGTATAGGTAATGGCGCCCTTGCCGGATGCGCCGGCGACGATCTCACGTTTACGGGCATCCTCGATCGAATTCACACCGGCGGTGTGCCAGACCGCCATTGTTTCGACCGTAGCGGCAATGGTGCCAAGCCATCCGAATTTGCTAGCGTCGAACTGCAAGCCCTCAAGACCGACGACCTGAAGCGCCGGGAAGCTGTTCGCGATCATCCCGATATAGGTGCCGTCTTTCGGGGCCACGTCGTAAAGGTAATTAGCCATCTTAAGGCCGCCCGCGCCCGTCATGTTCTGCGCTACCACGATCGGATTGCCTGGAATGTGCTTGCCGAGAAAGCGCGCGACGAGGCGTGCCTGCAGGTCGTATTCGCCGCCCGCCCCGACGCCGATCAGCACGTTCACGGTTTTGCCTTTGTAAAAATCGGCTACGGTTTCCGCGCAAGCCGCGGAACAACCGAGCCCGCCAAGTGTGAGGACCAAGGCGTAGGTCTGCAGGCGCGCTGAAAGAGAAAGCATTTTTCCTCCCTGCCCAATCATGATTGAGCTTCGACACCACGCGGAACAAGGCGCAATTCTACCGGCATAAACGCAGGCAAATCCACCCGATGCCCGTTGGGGCTGCAAAAAGGCCCTGCGTCTTTTCGCCGGGCTCGATGCATCGGGTCGAGGCTGGCGATAATATCGCTTATGGTATTAAACTAACGGGTGTTGCCGATCGAATGCTTCACAAGGGGCAACAAAGACCCCTAAAAACACCGTCCTGGGAGGGAATCATGCGTTCTGCTTGCATCAGCCGCCGTGCGCTGCTCGCCCTCGCGCTTAGCTGCGGGGTGTTTGCTTCTTTTGCGCCAGCGAGCGCGCAGGATGCCAGCATGCCGCTGAAGGGCGAGACCGTCCGTATCTATGTCGGTTTCTCTCCCGGCGGCGGCTATGACGCTTATGCGCGCATGCTTGCTCCGCACTTCGAGAAAAAAACCGGCGCCACCGTTGTGGTGGAAAACCGTCCCGGCGGCGGCGGCCTGACCGCCCTCAATCAGCTTGTGCGCGCCAAGCCGGACGGCACCAGCATGATGATGCTCAATGGCGAGGGCGCCATCATGGCGCAGCTGGTCAAGCAGGACGGCGTTGCCTACGACATGACCAAGGTCAACACGCTCGCCCGTATCGCGCATGAGCAGCATCTGGTTCTGGTCCGCCCGGACATGCCCAACACGCTCAAGGAAATTCAGGCCAGCGGCAAGAAGATCAAATTCTCCGCCGTCGGCCGCATCGACAATCTCAGCGACTATGCCGCCGTTCTGTGCGAAGCGCTGAAATTGGATTGCCAGATCATCGTCGGTTATAAAGGCAGCAAGGAAGCCGGTCTCGCGGTGATGAATGGCGAAGTCGACGCGCTTGCCATCTCCGACGGCTCCGGCAACGAATACGCCCAAGGCGGCAAGGCCAAGGTGATTGCTGCCATCGGCAACGCCCGCTCGCCGTTCAAGCCGGACGTTGCGACCGTCTACGAGCAATTCCAGCTCGCGCCCGATCGCAAGTGGTACATGGACTTCCGGCTGTCGATCAAAGACTACGGCCGGGTGATGGTGGCGCCACCTGGCATGGCGCCCGACCGCCTGAAATATCTGCAGCAGGTCTGGAAGGAAATTTTGACCGATCCGGCGGTGCTGGCCGAGGCCAACAAGAGCCAGCGGCCCTTGAGCTACGAGGCGCCGGACACGCTCAATAAGACCATCAAAGAGATCCTGGAATCATTGTCGCCGGACAAGATCAAAGACATCAACGAAGTGCTGCAGAAGAAATATTCCTAGGATCTCCCGCGTCCCGAGGAAGACATGCTTGAGGCTTTCCTCTCGGCCGGTGGGCAGGTCTTTCACCCCACCGTCCTAGGGGCGATGCTGTTCGCATTGCCGATCGGGCTCATCGTGGGCCTCCTCCCCGGCATTAGCGGCATCAGCGCCCTCGCCTTCCTGATCCCCTTCACCTTTGGCATGGAGCCGCTGGTGGGATTGGCTTTCCTGCTTGGCTCCTACACGGCGGTGTCGCAAGGCGGATCGATGACGGCCATCGTGCTCGGCATCCCGGGCGAAGTGCCGAATGCCGCGACAGTGCTGGACGGCCATCCGCTCGCCAAGCAGGGACGCGCGGGCTACGCCATCGGCGCAGCGCTGCTGGCCTCCGCGCTCGGCGGCATATTCGGCTGCCTGATTTTGATCCTGCTGCTTCCGGTGATGCAGCCGGTGGTGCTCGCCTTCGCCTCGCCGGAGAATTTCTTTCTCTGCCTTGCCGGCATCGCCTTCATTGGTGTGTTGAGCTCAGGTGCGGCGGTACGTGGACTGATCGCCGGCGGTCTCGGGGTTTTCCTGTCGCTGTTCGGTTATGACCCGACCGAAGGCATACCGCGCTTCTGGTTCCAGTTTGAATATATGTTGGATGGCGTGCGGCTGATCCCGCTTGCGCTCGGCCTATTTGCTATTCCCGAGGTGCTGGCATTGATGACCAGCGGCAAGCAGATCGCGCGCGGGGACGGTATCGAGCCGATCTCCTATCGCCAGGGCTTTCAAGGCGCGCTCGCCGTGCTGAAATACTGGGGCACGTCGCTGCGTTCATCAGCGCTGGGCGCGGTGATCGGCGTGATGCCTGGCATCGGCGGCGTCACCGCCACCTTTGTCGCTTACGCTATGGCGCGGCAGACTGCCGGCAACCCCGAAACCTTCGGCCGCGGCCGTATTGAAGGCGTCATCGCGCCGGAAGCCGCGAAGAACGCCGAAGAGGGCGGAGCTCTGGTGCCGACGCTCGCGCTCGGGATTCCCGGTAGCTCATCGATGGCGCTCCTGCTCGGCGGCTTTGTCATCCTCGGCCTTCAACCGGGCCCGGAATTCCTCACCAAGCATCTCGACATCGCCTTTGCCCTCGCGATCATCTGCGCCTTCGGCAACGTGGTGGCGAGCGCCAGCATGTTCATGCTGTCGAAGCCGCTGATGCAGGTCACGCGGATCCCCGGACGCGTCCTGGCGCCGATCCTGCTGGTGCTGGTCGTCATTGGCACCTATTCGGCGCAGAACAACAGCTATGACGTGCTCTGGGTCTTTATCTTCGGCCTGCTCGGCATCGCCATGGAGCGGTTCTATTACAGCCGCGCCGCGCTCCTGCTCGGCTTCGTGCTGGGCGAACTGATCGAGCGTTATTTCCTGGTATCGCTAAAGGCACATGGCCCGTTCTTCTTCATGCGGCCGATCGCGCTGACAATCGTAGCGCTCGTGGCGCTTGGGCTGCTGTGGCCCAATCGCCGCCGCATCACTCGCCTGTGGAGGCCGGCATGATGAGCCGGGGGCAGATCATCTTTCCCTGCCTGATCTTCGCCGTCGTCGCGGCGCTCTTGGCCTCAGGCCTCTTCGTCTATCGTTATTCTTTGACCGTAATCGGCTTCCCGCTCGGCGCAGGCGTCTTCGTCTGTCTGATGTGCCTGATCGATATCGCGATGAGCTTGACCGGGCACGAGCCGAAGCCGCCGGCCAACGACATACCGCTTGAGCCGTTGTCCTGGACGGCTGTCGCATGGGCCTTCGCGCTGGTGCCTTTCGTCATCGCCTTTGGTTTTGTTTTTGGCTCGGCGCTTTATCTCCTCGCCTATCTGCTCGCCAACGGCACGTCCTGGCGATTATCCGCGACCATCGCCAGCGCATCGCTACTGGTGACCTGGGGACTGTTCATCCGATTGATGCGGGTACCGATGCCGGTCGAGCCCTTGTGGTGGTAGCGAGGGCAAACTCGTAATCCGCACTATGCGCTCACCGCTTGGGGCGAGACGGACGGAATAAGATGTTCCATCCGCGGCGTTACGTTGTTCTTTTTCATTTCCTCCAGCCACATGCGATGAATGCGCGGATCTTGATCCTCGTATTCGATCTGCCCGCCACCTTCCTTCAGGCTGAGCGACACCCCCTGCTTTTGGCCGTCTTTGCCAAGCAGCGCATGCCGTTGCGTCACCATCAGCGGATAACGCAGGCCGCCGACCGCGGTCGCCAGATAACGCGCTGGATGACTGCTGGTGTTGAAGTGCTGATGGAATTGCTGGTCAGCGGGCGGAAATACGGTGCCGTGTTTCCAGTCCACGCGAAGGAAATCCTTTTGTCCTTCGAACCAAAGCAGCGAATAGCCGTGGCCGGTCACGCACATGACGTGGAAACTCGGCCCGTGGCGATGACCCTTCTTGTAAGTTCCGACCGGCATTTCGGAAATATGCGCATGCATTATGCCGTCGGCGAGCACGAACATGATGTTGGTGCCGCCGGCACCGCGGTCGCCCCAGCTTTTGAGCTCAAGTGCCGCGAGATCGGCCACGAAATTCGTTTCCCACATATGGTTGCCGGGCCGCACTGTGATGAGATCGCCCTCGCCGGCGAAATATTCGCTCTTGCCGGCGCGCTCGATGAAGTCGAAAGGCGTGTCAAAGACAAACCGCTCGTTATGGAAGACATTCATAATCATCGGCAGGTTGGTAGTCGTCGCCAACAAGGCACGTTCGGTCCCGCTGCCGTTGAAATGCCGGTGTTGAGCGTTGAGCGGAATTGAAAATAGGCTTTTAGGACCCCACTCGAAGCTGCGCTTTTGCCCGTCGTCAAATTCGATTTGCGTGCTGCCGTGACCCTCCAGCACGTAATACACGTCCTCATAGAGATGCCGTTGCGGTATTGTCGATTTCCCCGGAGGGAGTTCGAGCACAAACATGTTGCAAAAGTCTCCGCGCCCTTTCAGGTGAGCCGCCGCGCCTTTGACTCCATAGCGTGGCCATTCAGCGGTCTCGACTTCGAAAAGGTCGAGTGCATAGTCCTCGGCAACTGGAAGACCTTCTTTCTTCACCCAATCCAAATAGGGATCGACCCCATAGCGCGGCTGTGTCGCTTCGCTCATGTCACTTCCTCACCGATATTTTATTTATGACGGTCGCTCCGGAAACTCGTTCGCGCCCTCAGGCGACGCGCTCCTTTGCGGCTACGTCCTGCCCGGGCCTCAGCTTGCGCCAGTCGGTGCCCTTCGGGACGACGCCCTCGTAGGCGCTGATCGTGGCCTGCGGGATATGAGGATCAGTGGTGCCTAACGCGGGTCCGCCGGCTTGCATCTCACGCGCGGCTTCGACCATGAGGCGGCGAAATTCGACGATCGCAAGATCGCTGGCGCCGACACGCTCGCGCGAGCGATCGGCGATCGGCCCCATGGTGACCCACATGGCGATATCCTGATTGGGAATACCGCTGATGCCGGTGGAGTTACCGAGCTTCATCGCGTTGCGGTCCTGCAGGTAGTTATTTTCGCGTGTGCGCAAGTTGTTGAAGTTGGCATCCAGATCGATGCCCGGGCGCGCCACATTGAACTTGCGCCAGGCTTCCTGATCGATGCCGTGCCCTTCACTCCAGGCAATGAAGTAAAAGGCCGTGTGGGTGTCGTCGCTAGGCCCCAGCAGCGTCGCAACGTTGTAGCTCTCGTTCGGCGGAATCAGCGCTGTGAACGGCGCGACGTAGACGGTCCTGCGGACATAGTCGTGCGTCTGCGCATTGGTGATCGGCCGCCGGATGGCGGCATAGTGGAAACCGAAGCTGGTGCGCTCCACCTCCATGCGCGGGGATTTGTCGGTCGACGGCCGTACCCAATGCGTATCGAGGGCCTTCGCTTTGTCGACCTTGGCCGGACGCATGTCCGATGAATGCAAGGTGGAGGAATGGGCCGAGTCGATCTGGCCTTCCAGGATTTGCGCCCAGTTGCAGGGCACGTGGATCTTGACCACGCTGACGCGGGTCTGCTCGGTCGGCGCGAAAGCTGGCGGCTCGAATTCCGGCATCGTTTCCGCCGGTCCCATATAGGTCCAGACGAAGCCGCCCCACTCTCGCACGGGGTAGGCCTTGTGTTTCACCTTCTCGGAAAAGCCGCTCGCGGCGGGCTCTGACGGCATTTCCAGTACATTGCCTTCTACGTCCATCTTCCAGCCGTGATAGAGGCAACGCAGCCCACATTCCTCATTGCGCCCGAAGGCGAGCGAAACCCGGCGATGTGGACAATATTCATCCAGCACGCCAAGCCGGCCGTCGCTGTCGCGGAACACCACAAGGTCTTCCCCCAGCAGCCTGGTGCGAACCGGGGTTCCGTCCGGCTCAGTCACCTCTTCCGATAAGCAGGCAGGGATCCAGTGCCGCCGCATGAGCTGGCCCATGGGCGCATCGCCCTCGACGCGGCACAGAAGGTCGTTTTCCTCGGCTGTCAGCATGGCACGTTTCCCGTCAGCTGCGTCAGCAGTCAGACCTTGAAATACTTAGGTCCCTAAGTTTACCCTAGAATACTTGGTTGCTGTCAATCCCGTGTGGGAGAGCGCGAGAATAATGCCCGAACCGGAAATTCCTTCGTTGCCCTTGCGGGTCTCCCGGGCGTCGGCCGAGACGCCGGACATCCGTCTGTTCGAATTAACGACCGCGGATGGTGCGGAGTTGCCGGAATTCTCACCTGGCGCGCATATTTCGGTGCGCGCCCCGAACGGCGTGATCCGGAAATATTCGCTCTGCAACGATCCGGCCGAGCGGGACCGGTACGAAATCGCCGTATTGCGCGAACTGGGCGGGCGCAGCGGTTCGGTCAGCATGGTGGACGAGGTCAAGGAAGGCGACGAAATCCTGGTGACTGCTCCGCGGAACGATTTCCCTTTGATGCCGAGCCCCGCGGGTTACACCTTCATCGCCGGCGGCATCGGCATTACCCCTATTCTTTCGATGATGCGCCACCTCAAGAGTAGCGCCGGCCCGAAATTCAAGCTGTATTATTGCACCCGCTCCAAAGAGAATACCGCATTCTATCAGCATCTGTCCGCGCCGGACTTTCGCGGTCAAGTCGTTATGCATCATGACGACGGCGATCTCGATAAGGCACTCGATCTGTGGCCCGTGCTGGAGAATCCCCGCGGTCACGTCTATTGCTGCGGACCGCGTGGACTCATGGATTCGGTGCGGGATATGACCGGCCACTGGAATGCCTCCGCTGTGCATTTCGAGGCTTTCAGCGACGCGGAAGCCCACAAGCCCAATGACCGGCCCTTTCGAGTCAAGCTGGCGCGTTCCGGGGCCGTCGTCGAAGTGGCTGCCGAGAAGACAATCCTGGAAACCATCAGGGCAGCGGGCCACGAGGCGCCGAGTTCCTGCGAAAGCGGCACTTGTGGCACCTGCAAGACCAGGCTTCTTGCAGGTGAAGCGGATCACCGCGACCTCGTGCTTACGGATACTGAGCGCAACGATCACATCATGATCTGCGTGTCCCGGGCAAAATCCGACGAGATCACCCTTGACCGATGAAAGCAGGCAGAAGCGGGTCCTGAAACTGGGCGTGATCGGCCTGGGCCGTGCCTTTACGCTCATGCTGCCGACCTTCATCGCTGATCGGCGCGTGAAGTTGTGCGCGGCGGCCGATCCGCGAACGGAGGCAAGAGCGCTATTCACATCCGAGTTCGGGCCGGCCTATGAAACGGTGGAACGGCTTTGCGCAGACCCGGAGGTTGAGGCGATCTACGTTTCCTCTCCACATCAAATGCATGCGGAGCACGTGCAGACGGCGGCCAAGGCAGGCAAGCACGTGCTGGTCGAGAAACCTATGGCTATCACCATCGAGCAATGCGACAGCATGATCGATGCCGCTCGGAAAGCCGGCACACACCTGATCGTCGGACACAGCCACAGCTTCAACCGCCCGATATTGCGCCTGCGTGAGCTGATCCAAGACGGCGAGTTCGGCGCTGTGCGGATGATCAGCGCGCTGAACTACACCGATTTTCTCTACCGTCCCCGGAGGCCGGAGGAGCTTGTCACGGCGCAGGGCGGCGGGGTCGTGTTCAGTCAGGCCGCGCACCAGATCGATATCGTGCGGTTGATCGGCGGCGGCCGGGTCAAGAGCGTGAGCGCGGCCACAGGCTCATGGGATCCGGCGCGGCGGACCGAGGGCGCCTATTCCGCCCTGCTAAGCTTCGAAACCGGAGCTTTCGCCTCGGTCACCTATAGCGGTTATGGCCATTTCGATAGCGATGAATTGATGGGTGGAATTAACGAAATGGGGCAGCAAAAAGAGCCAGGCCGTTATGGCGGGGCGCGCAGGGCGCTTCGTTCGGCTGCAAATTCGGACGTTGAGGCGGCGCTGAAAAGCGCCCGCAATTACGGCGGAGCGGACTACAAGCCCCCCGCCCCCGTATCCGGCCTGCAGCATCAGCATTTCGGCTTCGTGGTCGCCAGCTGCGAGAAAGCCGACCTGCGTCCGCTGCCCTCCGGCGTGATGATCTATACGGACGAAACCCAGCGGCTCGAGCCGCTGCCGCCGCCGCAAATACCGCGCTCGGAAGTCATCAATGAACTCTACGACGCCGCGACGAGCGGAAAGCCCCCGCTGCACAGCGGTGAATGGGCGCGCGCCACGCTAGAGGTCTGCCTCGCTATCCTTCGCTCGGCACAGGAAGGCCGGACGATCATTCTCAAGCATCAGGTCGCGGTAGCGGCGGAGTAGACGGTATGGCACTCCCGAGTTCGCCTTCGACAGCAATCAAAGACGATGATGGTTTGCCGCTCGAGCGCAGTGTCGGTTATCAGGTCCGAATGACTCACCGGGCTTTGCAACGGTACCTGCAGATTAAGATCAAGCCGCACGGCGTCACTTTGGGGACATGGTATTTTCTTCGCGCGCTCTGGCACGAGGACGGCCTCACGCAACGCGAGCTGTCGCGCAGAATCGGCACGCGCGAACCGACGACTATGACGGCTATCCTCGCGATGGAAGCAAACGGACTGGTCAGACGCGTGAGGAATGACGCCGATCGCAGGAAGCAGAACGTATTTCTCACTGCCAAGGGACGGCGTCTGAAAATTAAGCTGCTCCCGCTCGCAAAAGAGGTCGTAAACACGGCTATCGGGGGATTTTCCGAGCGGGAGGTTGCATTATTTCTGGGATTCCTTTCAGCGGTTCAACACAACCTGGAGCCTATCGTCGTTGACGAGACGGGGGAGTCCGAACTCGAAATTTCTTGAGCTTGGCGTGCAGGGCTGTCGCCGTTAAGCGGGCGCCTCCTCGTTGACCCCGATTAATAAGCAACCTAAGTTTTACAAGCTGGGACCAAGAAGCCGCTGCTGCGGCTGCGGATCCAAGCCGGAACAAAGCCGACTGCGCGAGAGGTCTTGCGCAGTCCGATGAAAAAAGGGCGCACTTCCCGAATCTCATTCGTGAAGGGGAGGAAACACACGATGAACATCGTCTCTCGCCGTAGGATCCTGAGCGCCTTCGCCGTGGGCGCAACGGCGCTCTGTGCTTGGTCGGCTCAGGCGCAGACGCCATACCCGAACAAACCGATTCGCCTCATCGTGCCCTATTCGCCGGGAGGGTTGCCGGACACAGTCGCGCGCGTCGTCGGCCAAGCACTTCAGGAGCGGATCGGCCAGACTGTCGTGGTGGAGAACCGGCCGGGCTCGAACGGCAATGTGGCGGCGGGAGTCATCACGAACTCCCCTGCCGACGGCTACACCTTCATGGTGACGGATGGATCAATGTTTTCCATCAACCCCCTCCTCTATCGGGATCTCACATACGACAGAGACAAGGACTTTCAACCTGTCGCCATGATTGCACGTGCGCCTTTGTTCCTTGCGGTCCATCCGAAGGTTCCGGTATCCACGCTGAATGAATTCATCGCCCATGCGAAGGCCAATCCCGGAAAGCTGAACTATGGATCTTCTGGTATTGGCAGCTCGCACCATCTCACGATGGAGGCCATGAAAGCTGCTCTCGGCCTCGACCTGGCCCATATCCCTTACAAAGGTACGGGCCAATCGGTTCCCGCGCTGATCGGCGGACAAGTCGAGGTTCTCATTTCCGCCTATCCCTCCCTTGCGCAGTTTCTGAAGGACAACCGGGTCAAATTGATCGCCACGAATGCCAGCCAGCGCTCGCCGCAGGCGCCAGACATCCCGCCCATTGCCGATGTCATTCCAGGATTCGATTTCGCAGTGATCGTCGGCGTGCTCGCCCGAACCGGTACGCCCACGGCGGCAATAGAGAAGATTGCATCTGAGATGAACGCTGTCCTCAAGCAACCCGATGTGCTGCAACGCTTCACGGCCTCAGGCATCGAAGCGGCCTGGAACGGACCGCAAGACTATGGGCGCGTGATCAAGGCGGAGAATGAGCGCGTGGAGAAAGCAGTAAAGGCGGCTGGTCTGAAGCCGGAATAAGCCGCCCTGCAAGCTGAAGCGCGTTCCGCCGCTCTCTCCTTAGGACGCTCCACTTGCGAGCGGCGAGCGTACGAGCTTGAACGTGGACGCGCGATGTAGGGAGCGCCGGAAATGCGGATTGCGGTCGGGACGCGGAAGGACTTCTGGACGGGCGTCCTCTACATCGTCATCGGCCTCTCCGCTCTCGTGATCGCACGCAACTACGCGCTCGGCTCGGCGGCGCGGATGGGCCCGGGCTATTTTCCCACTGCAGTTGCTTTGCTGCTGACGGCAGTGGGCGTCACTATTGTGGTGCGCTCGTTCTTTCGCCCGGGCGAGTTTGTCGATCGCTTCGCATGGAAGCCCATGCTGCTCGTGCTCGGCTCCATCGTCGCATTCGGGATTCTCATCAACCGTGCTGGCCTTCTGCTCGCTGCCGTTGTTCTTGTGCTTGGATGTGCCGCAGCGAGCGAGCGGTTTCGCCTCGGATGGCTGCCCGTCCTGGGCATGGCGGCGCTCATCGCACTCTGCGTGATTGTATTCGTCATCGGCATGGGAATTCCGATGCCGGTGATCGGTCCCTGGTTCAGCGGGATCGGAGAATAGGTCATGGAGGTCTTCGCCAATTTGGCGCTCGGCCTTCAGACGGCAACCGGTCTGGAAAACCTGCTGTACTGCTTCATCGGCGTCTGTCTTGGCACCGCGGTCGGCGTGCTCCCTGGCCTCGGCCCGGTCACCACGATCGCCATGCTCCTTCCGCTTACCTTCGGACTTCCGCCGGTCGCATCATTGATCATGTTGGCTGGCATTTACTATGGCGCGCAATACGGCGGGTCGACGACAGCCATTCTGGTGAATATGCCCGGTGAGGCTTCCAGCGTCGTGACCGCGCTCGACGGCTACCAGATGGCTCGGCAAGGCAAAGCCGGTCGCGCGCTCGCCGTCGCGGCCATCGGATCTTTTTTCGCCGGAACAGTGGCAACCCTAATCATCGCGCTATTCGCACCACCGCTCGCCGAGGTGGCGTTGACCTTCGGTCCGGCGGAGTATTTCTCGCTCATGGTGCTTGGACTTGTGGCGGCGATCGTGCTTGCTCACGGGTCGCTCCTGCACGCCTTCGGGATGATCCTGATCGGACTGTTGCTTGGGATCAGCGGCACCGACGTGAATTCCGGCGCTGTCCGATACACCTTCGGGATCTCGGCGCTTGTTGACGGCATCGGCTTTGTCGCCCTCGCGATGGGATTGTTTGGCGTGGGCGAGGTCATCGCGAACCTGGAGCATGGCTCGGAGCGGCGGGTTAGCGTCGGCGCCATCGAGCGCGTGATGCCGACCCGTGAGGACTGCAAGCGCATCGTCGGACCGATCTTGCGGGGAACCGCGCTCGGCTCCCTGCTCGGCGTGTTGCCGGGAGGCGGCGCGCTACTTGCGGCCTTCGGCGCCTACACGCTCGAGAAGAGATTGTCGAAAAACCCGGGCGAATTCGGACGCGGCGCGGTAGAGGGCGTGGCCGCGCCTGAGGCTGCGAACAATGCCGGCGCGCAGACGTCCTTCATCCCGATGCTGACGCTTGGAATACCATCTAATCCGACGATGGCATTGATGGTCGGCGCGATGATCATCCAGGGCATTCAGCCCGGTCCTTCCGTCATGGGTGAACAGCCAGCGCTGTTTTGGGGGCTGATCGTATCGATGTGGATCGGCAATCTTATGTTGCTGATCCTGAACCTGCCGTTGATCAGAATATGGGTGATGATGATCCGCTTTCCGTATCACCTGTTATATCCGACCATCATCTTATTCTGTGCCATTGGGGTATTCAGCCTCAACAACACGAACTTTGACGTATACCTGCTCTCGCTTTTTGGTCTGCTGGGATATGTCTTCCGCAAGCTTGACGCCGAACCGGCGCCCCTTCTGTTGGCTTTTGTGCTTGGGCCAATGATGGAAGAGTTTCTCCGCAGAGCCCTACTGATCTCGCGCGGCGACCCTCTGGTTCTGGTTTCCCGTCCGGTGAGCGCCGCGATGCTGATCATCGCGGCCGGTCTGGTCGTGATGATGATCACGCCCGCCTTGCGGAGGACTCGCGAAAAAGCATTCCAGGAAGAGCACTGACGGGATGCGGGCGAAGCGGCCGAATCCAGGGTGGTGGACGAGCTCGGTTATGCCGTTGTGCGGAAGCTTCAACCGGCCGCTTCTTTTTTGGGCCACAAGACCATCGCCAAAGGCACTGCCGCGATGACGACTGCGGCAATCCCCGCTGCAGGCAGGCCCTGCCATTCGATCAGCGGTCCGGTCGCGAGCGCCGCCGCGACGCTCATGCCGCCTGCGAAGCTGTCATTGATGCCAATCGCACGGCCACGCTGAACTGTCTCGGTCCGATTGGCGATGAGCGCGGTCGCCGCCACATTGGCGGCGGCCCAGCCGAGACCCACGAGAAAGGTTCCGAGCGTGATCGACAGATAAAAGTCGGTGAAGGTGACGAGAACGGCGCCAATGAGCGCGACCGCCACACCCGGGTACATCACCTTGCCATAGCCGATCCGGTCCGCGAGCTTGCCCAACGGAATCGTGAAAGCGAACATTCCGGCAGTATGAAACGTATGCGAGGCGGCAATCGCCCCGATGCCATGCCCGTGGTGATCAAGCACTAATGAGGTCAGCACCATGACGATTGACATATTGCCCTGCGCGGCACAGTTCGCGACGATCGCGAGCCGTATCGGGCGTTGGCGCAAAAGCGTGCTGGCCCGAAAAGTTGATGTGTCTTCGGCAGGCGGCCGCGGCGGCGGCACATAGCCCTCATAATAGTGAGAAAGATTTTTCCCGATCTCCTTCGGGTCGGGATGGATGAAGCCGACCAGCGCCATGCCCACCAAAATCAGCAACGGCAGGAAAAACCACGGCAGGCTCAATGGATCCATGCCGACGCGGTGCGCGAAGTGCTCGGCGCCGTAGACCACGAGAGGACTGATGACCAATCCAACCAGCGAGCCCGTAGCGATATAGCCGAGGGCCTGCGCACGCATATGCGGCAGAAACATATCAGTGGCGGCGACGCGAAGCTGCTGCGCCCCATACATGCCCATTGCAAAAACGAGCATGCCGAGAACAAACAGCGCGGGACTTCGAAACGTCAGTGAAAGGCCGAGGACAACCGAACCCACGAGCGCCAGGACAAGGCCCAAAAGGATGCCCGGCTTTCGACCGTAAGTGTCGGTGATCTTCCCGATGGGATAGGAAACGAGAAACCGGCTGAAGCCTATGAGGCTGACCGACAGCCCGGCGAGGCTCGCGGAGCCGGTAAGGCCGATGACCATCAGCGGACCCAGTCCATAGGCGAATTGCATCCCCGCGCCGGTAAACGACTGCGAGAGCGCAAACAGCGCCATGTTGCGTTTGATGAGCGCGGGAATCCGGACGACAGCGGGCCGCGTGGAGCCTTGATCGATCAGAAAGGTCATGAATTTTCTTGAAGCCGCGATTTATGCGCGCTTGCTACCGGGAATCTCGACCATCGTCACGAGAAATCGTTAGAATGGCGGTGAAGTTATGCGGTTATCCGGCCTTCCTCGCCTGCGCCCCGCGGTCCAGCGATTCCAAAACTTCTGCCGAGTTCTGCACATCCCCGAAATTCGAGTAGAACGCGGTCAGGGACGCGGCATGCAGTTCATCCGACCGCGCAGCAAGCGCATCGGAGACCATGATGGTCTTGAAATTCAGCATCATGGCGTCGCGCGCGGTGCTTTCGCAGCAGACATTGGTCGCCGTGCCGGCGATCAGCACGGTATCGATGTTGCGGCCATGCAGATAATCGAGGAGCGGCGACGAGCCCTGGATGAAAGCACTAAATCTTTTTTTCTCGATCTTGCCATCGCCCGGCCGGATTTCGAGAGCATGCCAAAACTCGAAGCCGTCGCCATCCGCTTCCATTTCCTTGTAGCGCCGCTGCTGGCGCTCCGGCGTCATCAGGCACTCGTGAAATACCGACCAGCTTTGGCGCGTGCCGGCCGTACCGTTTCGGATCCAGACGACATGTCCGCCGCGGCGGCGCAGCGCTGCAGCCAGCTCGTTGACCGTCGGGACGATCGCGCGCGCTGACGCGGTTTCCCCTTGTGCCCCGGGCTTGAGAAAGTAATTTTGCAGATCGATCACCAGCAAGGCGGTACGGTGCGCGTTCAAATTATCGAAGGGATGGGCTTTGCCGGACCGCGCTTGGACTCGGTCAATGACATCCGAGGAAATTGAAAATTTGTGCATGCGCCAATTCTTCCAGCTTTGATGTTCCGCCTGATCCTACGGGCGCAGCTGTGGTCATGCCAGTGGCAAGCGTCGAACCGCCGCGGGAGTTTAATGCGAGCAATGGATCGACACTGTAGAAGACAACCTCATCTTCAGGTATTTTTTCCGTAAGCCTGGTCCAATAGGAACCATACAGGAAGGCTGTATTATGGAATTACCAGCGATGCGCTCATCGTTTGACCCCTCGCCACGGCGTCTTTTTTCCTTGCTGGCGTCATTGGCGGCTTGCGCCATCATCCTTCTCTGTGGCTCCGCTTATGCCCAGGATGCCGCGAGCTTCTATAACGGAAAAACCGTGCGGATCGTCGTCGGCTTTTCGCCCGGGGGAGGCTACGATCTATACGCAAGACTGCTGGCTCGCCATTTCGGTCGCCATATACCTGGAAACCCGACCGTCATCGTCCAGAACATGCCGGGCTCGGCAAGCCTAAAATCCGTGCAATATCTGGATGCCGGAGCGCCGGCCGACGGCACGGTGATAACCACCTTCAATCCCGGTCTGATCACCCAGTCGATTACGACGCCCGACAAGGTACCGGTAAAGTTTCTCAATTATGCCTGGGTTGGCAATATCAGCGAAGATTTTCGTGTCTGTTATACCTGGAACACGACCGGCGTTAAAAACTGGCAGGACTTCCTCGCCAAAGAAAATTTACGGTTCGGCAATACCGGCGTCGGCACTTCAGCGTATATCGACAACCGGATACTGAGCGTACTCCTCGGCGCCAAAATACATCAGGTGCAGGGATATCCCGGAAGCGCAGACAAGCGCCTCGCCATCGAACGGGGCGAACTCGACGGCGACTGCGGTTCCTGGACCAGCGTACCGGATGACTGGATAAAGGATAACAAGATTACCTTGCTCGTTCGCTTTTCTCGCACGCGCCTTCCCGCGATGCCCGCGACAATGGCTTATGCCAGCGATCTTCTAGGTGACGAAAAAAAGAAAGAGACGTTCAATCTACTCACAGCGGCGGCGTTCATTGGCAGGCCGTTCATCGCGCCGCAGAATGTCCCAGCTGATCGAATCGCGGCTCTGCAAGCTGCTTTTAATGCCACCATGAAGGACCCGGAGTTCCTCGCAGACGCCGAGAAGCAGCGGATGACGGTTACGCCGATGACGGGAGGAGAGGTCGAGGCCGCCATCAAGAGGCTTTATCAAACGCCTCCGGATATCGTGGCCGCCGCCAAGGAAATAACAGGCCAGTAAACTCTTTGCCGCGTCAGCATCAAACTAGGTAGAGCCTGCGAGTGTTTAAATCCGCAGAAAGGACGCTGCGTGCGCGCTCGGTCGCTCTCGTTGGCGCATCGGAACGGGCGAAGTGGCCCCGTGACATTCACGCCAGCCTTCGTGACGGCGGTTACGCGGGAGAAGTCTATCCAATCAACCCAAAATATCGCGAGGTTTGGGGAATTCCCTGCTATCCGGATTTCGCCGCTCTGCCCTCACCTGTTGAACACGCGGCCGTTATCGTGCCGGCGCCCAACGTCATTTCCATTCTCGAGGACGGGGTCCAACACGGCCTGAAGTCCGCCACCGTCTACGCTGCGGGAGTCGGTGACGGTATTGATCCAGAATCTCTCGAACGCGGCCGCAGATTGAAAGCCATATGCGCTGCGAATGATTTCGTGGTTGCCGGGCCTAACTGCATGGGCGCCCATTCGTGGCGAGAGAAGCTGTTTCTCTATCCGAACAGGAGTATCGCCAAGCTGCAGGCGGGCTCCGTTGCTGTCGCCTTTCAATCGGGAGGCACATTGCAGTTTTGGGTGCAATCTGCGGGCGACCGGGGCGTGAAGTTTTCCTACGCGGTTTCGACCGGCAACGAAATCGATCTCGATATTGCCGACTATCTCAACTTCTTCGCGGAAGACGAAAGCACCAGGATCGTCGTTCTTTTTCTTGAGGGAATCCGCAGACCCGAAGCGTTCATGACGGCGGCAGCCAAGGCGCTTGCCGCTTGCAAACCGATCATCGCGATCAAGAGCGGAAGGACCGCTCAATCTCGCGAAGCGGCGCTGTCGCACACCGGTGCCATCGCTGGTGATTTCGCCGCCTATGAAGCCATGTGCGACCGCTACGGAATCGTCTCCTGCCGTAATCTGGATGACATGGTCGAAACGGTGTTGGCGTTCCAAGCCGGCAGGCTCCCGAAGGGAAATCGGATCGGTTTTGTAACCACATCCGGCGGAACGGTTGACCTTTTGTGGGACTATGCGGAAAGCGAGAGAGCAGTGTTTCCCCCTTTCGCCAAGCGAACGGTCGCGACGCTGAAGCCGATGATGCAGGACGGTATTCTGCCAAGCAATCCCCTGGATTCCGGAATCCCAACCGGGATGGAAAACGCCGCCAAGATGTGCGAGGCCGTGCTCACTGACCCGAATGTCGACATGGTCGCCTGGGCCAGCCAATTGCCCGGTCGCAAGGCGAAGTGGGACGACGTCACGCCGATCCGGCGCCTGCTGGGCATCACCGACAAGCCGTTCGTGGGCTTTGGTCGAATGTATTATCAAGTGACGCAGGAAGGCCTGGATGCTCAGGAACGCATCGGCATCCCGTTCTTGCAGGGTCTGGAGCCCACATTGCGCGCCTTGAACGCGCTCGCCTTCTATAGCGGGCGCGCGGGCCGCAAGATCAAGCCAATCCCTGGTCCAAGAGAATCCGATCTGACACCCCAGACGCTGGAAAAAACGCTCACTGCTTATGGGATTACGCTGCCCAGGTCGGGGGTCGCAGAAAACGCGACGGACGCGGCCCGGGTCGCTCGACGGATTGGTTATCCGGTCGCCCTCAAAATTATTTCCGAAGACATTGCGCATAAGACCGAGGCCGGCGGGGTCGTTCTCAATCTGAAGACTGCGGCCGAAGTATCCTCGGCTGTGCGTGCGCTTTCCACCGCAGCGCGGCGTTACAAAAAGACCGCTCGCATCAGCGGCTTTTTGGTCCAGGAAATGGTGGATGGTGTCGAAACCATCGTGGGCACGCGCATTGATCCAATGTACGGGCCGCTCCTGCTGGTGGGCTCCGGCGGAGTTATGGTGGAGCTTGCCCGCGATATCGCGCTTCGGATGCTTCCGGTCGGGGCCGGGGACGTGCACGCAATGATTGACGAACTGAAGCTAAAAACCTTGCTTGCAGGCTTTCGCGGCCAACCGGCTGCCGATGAAGCCGCTTTGGTCAGGGTCGCAACCGGATTGTCGCGTTTTTTCCTCGATCACCGCGAAAAGCTTTTGGACATCGAAATCAACCCGCTGATCGTCCGCCGCGAGGGCAAGGGAGCGGTCGCGGTGGATATTCGGGCGGTGTGGCGAGATTCGAAAGCTGCCAAATAGGCATCAAGAATACGTCCTGAGCACGTGCCGGGCGATAACCATCTTCATCACCTCCGTGGCGCCTTCGGTAATCCGATAACTGCGTTGCTGGCGCCAGAATTTCTCGATCGGCAGGTCGGTGGTCAGCGCGATGCCGCCGTGAATCTGCATGCAACGGTCGGCCACGCGGAAGGCCATTTCGTCAGCATAGGACTTACAGACATATCCCTCCACCCGAGCGTCCTCGCCCGCCTCCATCTTGCTCGCAGCCTGATAGACCATGAGACGTGCCGCATTCAGTTCCACGTAAGAATCGACCAACATGAACTGGATTGCCTGACGATCCGCCAGCGGCTTACCGAAAGTAACGCGCTGCTTGGCATAGCTTGTGGCCATCTCAAGACAGCGTTCCGCGACGCCGAGCGCCCGCGCACCATGCTTCACGCGTCCCATTCCTATCCATTGCTGACCGAGCTTAAATCCCTCGCCTTCTGCCCCAACCCTGTTTGTTGCTGGAACCCGAACGTTGTCGAAGACGATTTCGCAGGGCCGATCGCCCATCATCGTTTCATATCTGGTGGAAATTTTGACACCCGGCGTGTCCATGTCCACCAGGAAGCAGGAGATGCCGCCGCGCGAGCCTTTTGCGCGATCGGTTGCCGCCATGACCTGGGCGAAGTCTGCTTTATCGGCATGACTGATAAAGCGTTTCACCCCATTGATCACGTAGAACTCGCCGTCGCGTACCGCGGTCGTGCGCATTGACCCGGGGTCCGATCCCGCGTCCGGTTCAGTCTGCGCGAAACAGGCGCGCTTCTCCCCGCGAAGCACCGGCAGCAGATACTTTTCCTTCAACTCACCCTGCAATTGATAAAGGATAGCACGTACGTTGGGACCGGTGATGGTTTCCCCTCGTGAGGGGAGCGCGATTGTGCGACCCAGTTCCTCCCACACCACAACCCGAGCCAAAACGCTTAACCCCAACCCGCCATATTCCTTAGGAACCTCCAACCCGCGGATCCCAAGATCCTCCGCCCGCTTGGTGAATTTTGCACGCCACTCTGGTTTCAACTCATCGCCCACGCAAGTTTCCCGCTCGACAGGAATCATTTCTGAATCGACAAAGCGACGAACGGTCTCCTTTAACATGCGTAACTCTTCAGGCAGATGGAAATCCAAGTCGGCCTCCTTACTGACCTCGGCATTTTAGATTGAAACATTGCTAACGAAATATGGCACGATTAGAAGATCAGTCGCGGTCTTTGTATCAGCTTAAGCCGGACCGCTCCGCCGCGCCAAGAGCGCAGATATAAGATACCGGATACACCGCATTTGAATTCCCCTGGCGGGACGGCAAGATTGCGCTGGCGCTTTATGCGTATTTAAATACGAGGAATGACAACTCGTTTGTCGGAGGATTGGGGGCAGTATGAGTCCAAGTGAGCTTTACGATGTGATCGTGATTGGTGGCGGCAGCGCAGCCTTCGAGGCCGCCATTTCGGCAAAGACCGCGGGTGCCGAGCGCGTGGTGATGCTTGAGAAGGCCCCGGAAGCCGAATTCGGCGGCAATGCCCGTTTCTCCCATACCGGTTTTCGTTTCGTGCATTCAGGCGCCGAGGAAGTTCGGGAATTCGTGCCCGATCTCGACGAGGAAACCTATCGGCGGATGCATGTCCCGCCTTATACGTGCGAGAACTTCCTGGCGGATTTGAATCGCGTGACGCAGAACCGGATCGATCCCGTTCTCGCCGACGCCTTTGTCGGGCAATCCAATGCCGCGGTTCACTGGATGAAGGACATCGGCATCAAGTGGGAGATGGAGAAAACCATCAAGGTCGGAGACAAGCTGTATTTCGAACCCGGCATCAACATCCACCCGATCGGAGGCGGGCTGGGGCTTCTGCTCTCCTTGCGGGAGATCGCCCTGAAACACGGCATCGAGATTCGTTACGATTCCAAAGTGCGCGCGGTACACGGCAACGAGCGGCAAGTTGAAGGCGTGCGCGTCTCCGGTCCCGCTGGAGAATACGATCTCAGCGGCCGTGCGATCATCTGCTGCAGCGGAGGCTTCCAGGCCAATGCCGAGATGCGGGCGCGCTACCTTGGTCCTAATTCCGACCTCCTGCGGGTGCGCGGCAGCAAGCACAATACCGGCGAGGTACTGCAGGCCATGCTGGCGATCGGAGCCAAAGCCGCCGGCCATTGGCAGGGCGCGCATATGACTCCCATCGACAGCGCGGCCCCACCCGTGGAGACG
The DNA here is from genome assembly GCA_963750965.1 of uncultured Alphaproteobacteria bacterium. Lineage (GTDB taxonomy): Bacteria > Pseudomonadota > Alphaproteobacteria > Rhizobiales > Xanthobacteraceae > CANKHA01. The sequence continues at coordinate 193,846 of CAVVSK010000016.1, read as the reverse complement.
CCTCTGCTGGAAGGCGGGAAGGGAAACTCCATGAACCGCTACGATTATCCCTACGGCATTACGGTCAATTCGCTAGGTTTGCGGTTCTATGACGAAGGCGAGGCCAAACACTCGTATACCTATGCCAAGACAGGACGGGCCGTCCTGGCCCAGCCCGGCGGAGCTGCTTTCCAGATTTACGATCAGACCGGCGTCGAATTGTTCCGGCGCGGCCCTAATTATAAGGCTACGATGTTCGAGGCGCCGAGCATCGCCGAGCTCGCACAGAAGATTGGCATCGAGCCCGCCGTGCTGGTGCATACCGTGGAAGAATTCAATGCAGCGTGTCGAAGCGATGTGCCGTTCGATCCGCGTGTGCTCGACGGCAAATGCACCATTGGTATCTCGCCGCCGAAATCGAATTGGGCCGAGCCGATCCAGCGCGCACCGTTCCGCGCTTACCCGATCACTGCCGGTGTTACCTTCACATTTGGGGGCTTGCAGGTGGATACCAAGGCTCAGGTGATCAACACGGGGCACCGGCCGATTCACGGGCTCTTCGCTTCCGGCGACGTGGTCGGCTTGTTCTTCCACAATTATCCCTCCTGCACCGGCCAGACGCGCAACGTCGTGTTCAGTTATCTGGCCGGCCGCAATGCCGCCGCCCTGCAGAACTGACCGGGCTTATGACGTCGCGCCCGATTACCTCGACAGGAAAACCGAGCACGGTCGAGCGCCTCGCCGATTGGGCCCTATCCATTCGTGCCTCGGACATCCCGCGCCCGGCAATTGAGCAAGCGAAGCTGTTGCTGCTCGATACCATTGGCTGCGGTCTCGCCGCTTGTGAGCAACGTACCGCCCGCAATGTTCTTTCAGCTATCGCAAACACCGGAGGAAACCCCCAGTGCACCGTGATCGGCAGCACTGCCAAGACCAGCCTTGCCAATGCGGTGCTGGCGAACGGACTGCTGATCCGTGTGCTCGACTTTAATGACTATGTGATCGAGCCCGACGGGTCCATCGGGGGACACCCAAGCGACAATATCCCGGTCGCCCTGGCGGCCGGTGAATTCGATAACCGGAGCGGCCTCGATGTGCTTGCGGCCATCGTTATCGGTTACGAACTCTACGGCCGCTGCAAGAGCTTCCTGGAGCGGCGTTCCGCGTGGGACGGGTCGTCCATTTCCGGCATCATTGCTCCGGTGATGGCGGGTTGGCTGATGCGGCTTGATCGCGAAGCACTGTCGCATGCGGTCGCACTTAGCGTTGCCCGCACTGCGACCTCAGCTGCCGTACGATGGGGCGAAATGTCGGCGGCAAAGTCGCTCGCCAATGCTTTGGTCGCCCAGAACGGTGCGCAGGCAGCACTGCTTGCCCGCCACGGCGTGACCGGGCCGAGGGCAGTTTTTGATCATCCGCGTGGGATGCAGGCGGTGTTTCCCAAGCTTGACGCTGCAGCGTTGACGTTGCCGCTGCAAGCGGACAGTTATGTGATGAGGTCTAATGTCAAGGCCTATCCTTGCGTGGCCACCGCGCAAGCTGCGATTACCGCCGCGCTCGAACTACACAAGCTGATCGGCGGCAACGCCGGCGCGCTCAACAGCATCCGGGTGGTCATGGCCGATACCCCGACCGTGCGCACGCATCAGGAAGATCATGACCGTGCCGATCCGAAGTCGCACGAGGCGGCGGACCACAGCTTTCCTTTCTTGATCGCGGCGGCTCTTGTGGATGGGACGTTTGGCCTCGCCCAATTCGAGGATGAGCGCTGGAACAATGCTGACGTGCGCGCCGTGATGAAACGCATACAGATGACAACCGACGCTGAACTGGCGCAACGGGCGCCTGGATCCTATCCGTGCTTGCTTGAGGCTACGGCAAATGATGGGCGCAGCTATCGTGCCGAAGTCCTCTATCCGCCCGGCTTGTCACGCGGCGCGCTGGCGCGGCAACCAGTGGTTGGCAAATTCCACGGCCTCACGGAAAGCCGTGTGCCGCGAACGGCACGTGACCGGATCATCGACGCGGTCATGGCACTGGACGAGAATCCTTCACTCACGCCGCTGCTTAACGCACTCGCAACTGCGGCCTAGGCTGTTGAGCTTGCACCCCTTCCCGTTCCAGTTAATATCCGGCCAACAATACAAATCAGGGAGGATGCACTTGAGAATAACGCTCAAGACCGCTGTCGCTGCGGCTTCGATGCTGGCGGCGTCTTGGTCTCACGTTGCCGCAAACCCAGTCGAAGAGTTTTATCGCGGAAAGCAGGTCCGGTTTATTATCTCGTCCGCCACGGGCGGCGATTACGACCAATGGTCCCGGCTGATTGCCCGCTACCTCGGCAAATACATCCCCGGCAATCCCGCTATCGTGCCGCAGAATATGCCAGGCGGCGGCCAGATCATCGCGGCCAATCACCTGTTCACCGCGGCGGCGCAGGACGGCACGGTGATCGGAATGATCGGCCGCAATTTGCCAAACGATGCGCTGGTCAAGAAAGAGGGTGTGCGCTTCGATCCGGTAAAGTTCAACTGGCTGGGCAGCCCGGAACTGACCAACCGCGTCTGCGTCGCGATCGAAGGCGCGCCGGTGCAAAAAGCGCAGGATCTATTTAAACACGAATTGCTGGTGGGCGGCGCGGGAGCGGGCACCGCGGTTAGCAACACGCCTACGCTGCTGTCACGCCTACTGGGAATGAAGTTCAAATTGGTCGAGGGCTATGGCAACTCCCAGGCGATCCTGCTGGCCATTGAACGCGGCGAGGTGCAAGGAATCTGTCAGTCGCTCAGCTCGCTTCGTGGCAGTCGTCCTGACTGGTTCGAATCCGGCAAGCTGAAAGTGCTGTTCAACACCGAACGGCAGCCCGTGCCTAATCTGAATGCGCCGTCCGTGTTCGAATTCGTCAAATCGGAGGAACACCGAAAGATCCTCGCCCTCTATACCTCGAGCGTTGAATTCGGCCGGCCGATCGTGGCGCCTCCGAACGTGCCGAAAGAGCGGGTCGAAGCATTGCGCAAGGCCCTGGCCGACACGCTCAAGGATCCGGAATTGCTCGACGAGGCAAAAAAGCAAGGGATGGAAATGACCTATGTATCGGGCCAAGAGCTCGAAAAGCTCATCGCCGATCTGATGAGCACGCCGGCGGAAATAGTGGAGAAGATGCGCGAGATGACAAAATGAAAGCCATGCGCATCCTGTTCCTGAACCAGGCGCCGAAGAATCAGGCCTATGACGTGGCCACAATCGAGGCTCAGCTCAATGGCTACGCGTCACCCGGCACCAAAGTGGAGATTGGCTTCCCCGACGATTATGAGGGATCCCAGCTGTTCGACACGATCGGCAAGCAAAGCGCGCTGAACGGCCTGCATCACATGATGGAGGCCCCCAGCATTATTCGGAAAATTTTCTGGGCGGCGCAGAACGGCTATAACGCGGTGATTTCCAGCAACACTTTCGATCCCGGCGTCGACGGCGGACGGCTGGCCGTGGACATCCCTGTGATCGGGCTGTTGCGAACCTCAATGCACGCCGCGCTGACGCTTGCCGACAAGGTGGGCGTCACGGTGCCGCTGGCGCCGCATGTTCCTTACACTTGGCGCATCCTGCGTACCTATGGCCTTGATCGCTTTGTCTCGGATATCAAGCCGATCGGCGTCTACGGCAAGGATATAAAAGAGCGCAAGGACGAGATCTTCGGCATCACTGAACGGCTCATCAGGTCGCTGGTCGAAGATACCGGGGCGGAAATCATCCTGCCGCTCGGAGGCGCACTCATTCCTTACGTTGTCGATCCCGATGATCTGGCCAAAGCCACCGGCGTGCAAGTGCTCAACACCAAAGCGATCGGCATTCGCTTCGCCGAGATGTGCGTGGCCTTTGGCATGACGCAGAGCGCTATTACTTATCCCCGGCCGAAGCTCGATTATTCCGATTTCGTTAAGCGGGTGTGACGGAGGCCGTGCCGGAATTCATTTGGCGGCGCTAGTCGTTCAGCACCACCAGCGCGTCCAGCGCGACGCCGCCTTTCTGCCGCAGCAGGAATGGGTTCACGTCGATGGACGCGATGCGGTCGCCGGCGTCCAGAATGAGATTCGAAAGTCCCACCAGCGCGGCGACTAGCGCCTCACAGTCAAGCGCCGGACGCCCCCGATAACCTCTCACCAAGGCCCCTGCCTGGGTGCGTTCGATCAGTGCCAGCGCACGGGACGCATCGAGCGGCGGCGCCGCCAATGCAATATCCTTCCGCAGCTCGAGGTCGACACCTCCCGAGCCGAACAGAATAACGGGTCCCATTTCCGGATCGCGCGTCGTGCCGAGAACGAGTTCCAGACCGTCGGTAACCTGCTCTGCGATCAGCACGCCATCGAGCTTTGGCTTGGCAGGATGGCGGGCCGTTGCCTGTTCGATGTCCCGAAACGCGCTTCGCACCGCATCGGCGGAGTTCAAACCCAAGATAACGCCACCGGCATCAGACTTGTGCGGCAAAGCTGCACTCACCGCTTTAGCCACCACAGGAAAACCGATACCCGTGGCGATCCGCACGGCGTGCTCCGCGTCAGCGGCAATTTGCTCACGCACACTTGTTATTCCATAGGCCGCCAGCAGGCGCTTGGAATCGACCTCGTTCAGGGTCTGCGCCACACCGGGTTTGAGCAGTTCGTCCAGCAGTTCACGCGTCGCTGGCGACGGAGAACGCCGCGGAGCTGGTGCTGTTCTCGGGATCGTCAGGTTGGCCGTAATCGCCCGCAGGGTCCGGAGCGATTTGTCCATTTCCTGCATGAAGGCGACGTTTGCGAGTTCGCTTCGCAATTCCCGGCTGTAATCGGTGAGGCCGTGGCTGATCATGGTCACATAGACGACCGGCTTGTCCGAAGCCGCCGCCAGCGCGTTGACGCCGCGCAGATAGCTGTCCTTGATTTTCGATGCCGGCGCGCGCGGGAGCTCTTCCTGCAGGAGCAAGATGTCAATCGCCGGGTCGTCCAGCATCGCCTTGACCGAACGCAGATAAGCGTCTCCACCCGTCACCGCGGTAAAGCCGGCATCGAGCGGGTTGCCAACAATGGTCCCGACGGCAAGTCCGTCCGCAAGTTTGGCACGCGTGTCAGCACCAAGCTCGGCAAATTCCAGTCCATGCGACGAAGCCAGATCCAGCATCAGGCCGCGCATGCCGCCCGAAAACGTGATGGCGCCCAGCTTCGGACCGCGTGGCGCTCGCGCGTGAACGAAAAACTCCACGGCTTCCACCACGTCATCAAGATTGCGCAAGCGGATCGCCCCGGCTTCGCCCGCCACCGCATCAAAGGCCTGCATCGAGCCGGCAAGCGCCCCGGTATGAGCCATCGCCGCGGCGCGACCGGCATCGGAGGCACCCAGCTTGACGACCAGTACCGGCTTTCCTGCATTTTTGGCCGCGCGGCAGGCCGACAGAAAATTTTCTGGATCGTGTACCGCTTCGAGATAAGAGACGATCACTTTGGTCGCGGAATCTTCGGCGAAATAGCGGATATAATCGGCGGTGGTGAGATTCATTTCGTTGCCGCTGGTCACGAGCGCTCCGGTGAACAAGCCGCGTTCCTCGAGCGTGCGCTTGACCGCCATCAACAACCCGCCGGACTGGCCCACGATCGCCATCGGTCCAGGCTCCAGCCGGTGCGCCCGATCATCGGGCATGGTCACCATGCTGTTCGCCGCGTTGAAATTGCCCAGGCAGTTAGGCCCCGATATCGCAAGCCCTGTTTCGTCAAGCGCACGCTGGAGTTGGGCCGTGAGTTCGGCGGATCCCTCGTCCGTCACCTCGCCAAAACCGGAGGTCATAACAGTAGCGCTGCGCGCGCCGGCGCGCGCAGCGTCGCGCACAGCATCCGCAACGAAGCGCGCGGGGATCAGGATGATGACGTGATCCGGGGGCTCCGGCAGTTCGTCAAAGCTGCGATAGCAGCGCGTCTCCCAAACCGTGTCCCGGCTCGGGTTCATCGGAAATACGGGTCCCTTGAACCCATAACGATTGAGATTGCGCCACACCCGCTGCGGCCAGTTTCCCAGCTTGTCCGTTGCTCCGAGGATGACGATGTTGCGCGGATTGAGCAGCGCGCGAACCTGCGCGGTCCGGTCCACCGGCATTGCTCTGCCTGCCCGTGCTGTCATCCCGCTCAACGCCGCGCGAAATCGCCGAATCCCGGCTTGAAGCTTTTCTCGTCGATGAATTGCTTCATCGCCTTCTCACGCCCCTTTTCCGGGTCACGGAATTTAAGCGCGTCGCTCTTTGCCTCCAGATAATCGGCGGCCTGGTCGACGTTCATGTCCCGCACCGCGCGGATCGCTTCCTTGGTATAGCGCAGCGCGTGCGGGCTCTTCTTCATGAGTGAGCGGGCAAGCTCCATCGTTTCATGCCGCAATTTTTCCAGCGGCACTGATTTGTTGGCGAACTTTATTTCGACGGCTTTTTTGCCGTCGAAAGTTTCTCCCGTGGCTGCGTACCACATGGCATCGCGATACCCGAGCACGCGCACCACGTTCCAGGCAACGACGCCGCCGGGGATGATTCCCCAGTTCACTTCCGAGAGGCCGAACGTCGCCTCGTCGGCCGCGATCACAAAATCGCAGGCGCAGACGGCGGTAAAGGCGCCGCCGAAACAAAAGCCGTTCACCATCGCGATGGTCGGCTTCGGGTATTTCGACAGTTTCTCCCAGCGCCAGCCGTGAGACTCGCGCCGCGCGCGGGCGCGCGCCTTGGGATTGTCTTCGTTCGCCCGGAAATAAAGCTTCAAATCCTGGCCGGCGCAGAATGCTTTGCCGGCCCCGGTGATCACGATCACCTTTGTCTCGTCATCCTCTGCAAGCTCTTCGAGCGCCTGATACATTTCACGATGCAGCTGCGGACTCATTGCGTTGCGCTGCTCCGGGCGGTTCAAGATAAGAAAGGTGACCCCCTCCTCGCGTTCAATTTTCACGGTCTCGAGGTTATTGAGCGATTCAATAACGTCCGGCATTGCGTTTCCTCTCTATGCTGGGTGTTTATGATGATTTAGCCGAGACCGTCGCAGGTGTCGACCTTCCAGCAGCCGCGCAGCCGATTGCTACCTTAAAGGCCGACAAAATCCATCATCGGCCGATCCTCTCCTGGCTTCGGTTTCTCGTAAAGCCAGCCCTCCATCCGTGAAGCGGCGCCCTCTTTGGCAAGCGTCGCCTCATATTCCTGCCGGACGTACGGATCCTCTTCGTCATAGGGGATGGCGGAGCCACCGTCTCTGATATCGATTGCGCCCAAATCCTTCTGCTTCTCGCCCGGACGGCCGGGCTTGCGAGAGCGTGAGTTGTTGGCGCCGAACCAGGCCGTCAGTCTCAGAGCTTCCTTGCTCGTGCCGAAATGCTGGTGAAACCAGTCCCCGCTCATAGGGGCGGCACTGACCATGCCAACCGGCTCATAGTCGACCCGAAAAACTTGGTCAGCCTTCCCGTCCCGCCAGGGCGTCGGCCCAATCTCAGAAGGCCAGGTATAGGTATATCCCTTCCCCTTGACGCAAATGAGCACAGCGGCAGATGCATGCTTGTGCGCTTTCGAATACCGCCCCGTCTCGTGTTGCCCGATCCACATATAGAAACGGTTGCCCGCCATATGCGGTTCGATGCGGCGATATCCCGGTGAACGCCGGTTATCGAGCGGCAGCTCGCATTTGACGATGTCCGGAACGATGTTGGTGCGGCGCATTGCCAGGCCACGCACCGGATCGGGCGCTAGATCATCCTTCGGTTTGAAGTAATCCTGGCTGCCGTCGAAGCGATCCGTGAACACGTAACTGTTGTTGAATACGAAATCGTTGTTGTCGTAGAGGTTCATCGCCGGCGGCGCGGTCGTGCCGCCGAGCAGAAGCGCCGGCGAAGAGGAGGCATTCACGATGCGATGATAGGTGTTCAAAGGAATTGCAAAGAGCGATCCTTTTTGCCATTCGAACACGTGCTTCTTTCCATCCTCTTGCCAGACTTCCGTGGTGCCCCGCCCTTCGACCACCAAATATTGCTCTTCATACAAATGCTTCTCGACATTCAGCGCACCGGCGCCGGGCACTTCGACCACATAAGAGCCCCACAGGCCCTCGGTGCCCCAGAGCTGGATGAATGATCCCTTCCCGCCCATTCGCTTCCACGGCTTCAGTGGAAGATCCTGCACCCTGCTGACGCCGACCGCACGGACGATCGGTATCTCCTGCTCCTCCATGAATTTGTCGTAGGGCGTGGTGACACGCTTGAACGTGCCAAGGCCTGCCTTCTGGTTGCCGCTCGGCTCATGCCAGTGATCTTGGCTGGTGGTGTCATGCATCCTTTGTTCCTTCGCTCATTCGCTGGCAGCGTATTCTTTCGGCTCAAGGTAGAGTTCGGGCTCCATGCGCGAAGCCGTTCCTTCCTTTGTCAGCGTCTCTTCAAATCCCTTCCTGATGGAAGGATCCTCTTCATGATAAGGGATCGCGCTGCCACCCTTCTTCAGATCGATCGCGCCATAATCCATCAGTTGCTCGCCGGGGACGCCAGCGCGGTTGGCGCGCTGATTATTCGCGCCGTGCCAAGCCATCAGGCGCAATCCGCCCTTACTGACCCCGAAGTGCTGATGAAACCAGTCGCCGCTCATGGGCGCGGCGGAGACCATTCCGACCGGCTCGTAATCCTGGCGAAGCACTTTGTCAGCATGGCCATCCTTCCAGGGGGTCGGACCGAGGAGCGCCGGCCAGGTATAGGTATAGCCTTTACCCTTGATGCATATCAGTACCGCCGCCGAGGCGTGCTTGTGCGCCTTCGAATATCGGCCGGTTTCATGCTCGGCGAGCCAGACATAAAAGCGGCTGCCCGCCATACTCGGCTCGACGCGCCGGTATCCAGGCGAGCGCCTATTGTCGAGCGGCAGTTCGGCTAGCCGGATATCAGGCATGAAGTTGGTGCGCCGCATCGCGAGTCCCCGAATCGGATCAGGCTCGAGATCATCTTTTGGTTTGAAGAAGTCGGCGGCGCCGGAATACCGGTTGGTGAAATTGAACGGGCAGTTGAACACGAATTCCAGACTGTCCACGAGGTTCATCATCGGCGGGGCGGTCGTGCCGCACAACAGCAACGCTGGCGAATTCGTGGCGTTCACGATCCGGTGGGAGGCGTTCAGCGGAATAGAGAACATCGAAAACGGCTGCCATTCGAAGGCTTGCGACTTGCTTTGCCCTTCCTGCCAAACCTCCGTGCTACCGCGACCTTCGATAACAAGGACATATTTCTCGTACATATGGCGCTCGACGTTCAGTGCGCCTGCCGCCGGCACCTCCACAACGTAACTGCCCCATAGCCCTTCGGTGCCGTAAAGCTGGATGTAACTGCCCCGCCCTCCCAGCCGCTTCCATGGCGCGAGTGGCAGATCCTGAACCCGACGGACGCCGATGCCCCGATAAACGGGGATGCCTTCGGCGTCCATGAACTGGTCATAGGGCAGCGGCTGGCGTTTGAACTTCCCGTAACCAGCCTTCTCGCTTCCTGTCGGTTCATGCCAATGAACTTGGGTCGGCGTGTCATGCATTAAATAACCTCGCCAGGATGCGGCGGCGTCCCATGTAGCGCAGCCCTCAGCCTGGGGACCTGTCAGCCACGAGAGCCCTATAGCGTTTGATGACGGGTTCTGGGGTCTTTGCCAATTGGGCCACTAACTCCGCGATGGTTTTTCCGTCCTTCGGGGTGAACTCCAATTTTTGTTTGATCATTTCGGCCTGAAATTCCGGATCGTTCATTGTGTCTTGGAAAGCCTTTTGCATGATCGCAACGCGATCTGCCGGGACGCCGGGCGGCAGCGCGAAAGGGTACCCGATCATAAGAGGAGCCTCGACGAATTCGATCATCGCGAGTTGTTCTGGGGTCTTAGCGAGCTCGCGTGCCGTTGGCACGTCGGCCAACGCGGGATGCCTGCCCGTGCGCCCGAACTGAATCATCGGGCGCGCGATGTTCTTCTCGAGCCAATACGCCTTTCGCGCAAGCAAGGTCTGATAGCCAATGGTGTGGCCGTCTACTTCGCCATTTTCGAACGCGATGTCGAGATTATCTCCCGTGTAGCCATGGATGATCTTCAAATTCAGCCCGAGCGCTTCGTTGATAACCTCGATTGGCGAGGCGCCAATATTTCCCACGTTCAGAGGCGGATTAGCCTTTCGCATCGCCTCGACATCCGTTTGCGGAAGCTTGGCCCGGACGACAAAGAGATAAGCGTTATCCGTATAGCTCGCTGTGGTGCCGAGCCAATTGAACTCCTCGGATTTGTATCTCGCCTGCTCGTTGCCGAGTATGGGAAGTAGAACGGTATAGCGGTTGAACAAACCGAACACCGTTCCGTCTTTCTCGGCGATATTGTACAAATGATTTGTAGCCGCGATACCGTTACCCGCGGGCATGTTTACGACAATAATATTGGGGTTTCCGGGGATATGCTTTGGCATATGCCGCGCAAGAGTCCGCGCATTCAGATTATACCCGCCTGTTGGAGACCCGCCGACCACAAGCTTTATGCTTTTGCCGCGGTAGAACTCCTCTTGGGCAAAACTCGGAGATAGCAACAGGCCGGAGGCAACTACCGCGAGTGACAGCTTTCGCAACATGCTCCTCAACATCGATTTTCCTCCTCATTCTGACAGGAACGGCTTCTGCCGCCCACAGCCATTTTTCAACATTATTGAAAGCGTATTTGCGGCTCGCAAATTGTCAATCAACTTGGTCACATTCGCGCATTGGCAGCACCTTCTCTTCGTCAATCTTGCTTCAACTGCACCACTCCAGTCCAGATACATGGGGACTGGCGGCGCCATTTCATTTCTGTTTTAATTCTTAGCGAGTGAGGGCACCGAAGAATAAAGATCCTCACCAGTTGCCGTAAGAGCACGGCGGGAGGATCTCATGCTCAGGATCATGTCTGCCGCATCTGCGACTGTTGCCGCCGTTTTGCTTACGGGCTGGCTCGTCATGCCCGCGACCGCGCAAGGCCAACTGCCGGCGGAGTTCGCCGATGACCCCGTTGCCAAGGCGCTCGGCCCCGCCGTCATCAATGCCGCGCTGAAAGAGGGCAGTGTCAATCTCTATTCCGGCACCACGACCCGCGACTTTCTGCAGAAGGGCGGCCAGGAAAAATTCGAGAAGCGGTTCGGCATCAAGATCAAGCCACTGACGTCCGAGCTGCGCAAGCTGGTCGACCGCATCCGCACCGAGATCTCCGTCGGCCGGGTGGTGATCGACATCTTCGAGGGCAACGACCAGTACATGCTGGAGCTGCATAGGCTCAACGCCCTCGCCAAATGGAAGCCGCCGGCGCCCGAGCTTGACCGCATCAGCCGGGAAGCCTTCGTCATTGAGCCGGCGGGCTACTGGTGGCCGACGCATGTCAGCGCGCAGGGCCTGGTGGTCAACCCCAACCTTGTCGATCCGAAGGAGATCAGTTCCTATTGGGACGTCATCAATCCGAAGTTCAAAGGCAAGGTGGCAATCCGCGACCCGCGTTCGTCGGGAGGCGGTGCCTGGCACATGCTCGGCATCCAAAACACGCCGGGGCTGGGCGCCGACTACATCGTGAAGTTCAAATCCACCGTCGAACCGTTCATCCTGTCGGGCGGCTCCAACGTTGTCCGCGACGCCGTGGTCCGCGGCCAGTTCGCCATCGGCTTCTCCGGCCGCGGCGACTTCTTCGACGGTTTGCCCAAGGGCGCACCGCTGGCCTGGGTCGTTCCGAAGGAGGGGCTGGCTTGGACCCCCTCCTCGATCGCGCTCATCAACGGCGCGCCGAACCCGAACGCCGCCAAGGTCTTCATCACCTGGCTCTACGAAGTGGAGCAGATGCAGCTGTGGAGCGATCAGGGCCGGCCGATACCTCACCCCGCCGTCACGGCGCGGATACCGGAGATGAGCCTCGCCGGGGTTCAACTGATGCCGCGCATCCCCGACGAGCAACTCGACCAGCCGAACTTCTTCTTCAAGGAGATGGAGAAGGTATTCGGCATCCGCTGACGCCGAGGAACAGTTCGTGCCAGACATCGCGCTCGACAACCTCTCCAAGAATTTCGGGCCGCTGGTGGCCGTCGACGGCGCGACGCTCACGGCGGCCGACGGCGAGCTGTTGACGCTCCTCGGTCCCTCCGGTTGCGGCAAAACCACGACGTTGCGCATGATCGCCGGGCTCGAGGAGCCGAGCGGCGGCAGCATCCGCATCGGGGATCGCACGGTCTACGACCGGGCGCGCGGCATCGACGTGCCGGCCGAGATGCGCGGCCTCGGCATGGTGTTCCAGTCCTACGCGATCTGGCCGCACATGACGGTGGCCGAGAACATCGCCTATCCGCTGCGCATGCGGCACGTGGACCGCGCGCAGCAAAAAGCGCTGGTCGAGAAGGTGCTCGATCTCGTCGGGCTTGGCGGGCTCGGCGACAAGCCATCGACCCAGCTTTCGGGCGGCCAGCAACAGCGCGTCGCGCTGGCGCGGGCGCTGGTGTTCGAGCCCGCTTTGCTGCTGCTCGACGAGCCTTTGTCCAATCTCGACGCCAAATTGCGCGAGCAGATGCGCTTCGAGCTGCGGATCATGCAGCAGCGGATCGGGCTCACTGCGGTTTACGTGACGCACGATCAGGAGGAAGCGCTCACGCTGTCGGATCATCTGGTGGTGATGAATCACGGCGAGATCGAGCAGATCGGCACGCCGACCGAAGTCTACGAGCATCCGACGACCCGTTTCGTCGCCCAGTTCATCGGCAAGGGCAACATGATCGACGTCGCAAGCGGCGTCGACTGGCAGGTGTCCGGCGCAAGGCTTGCTCTGCCCTCCGGCGCCGGCACGATCGAGATCCACCTCCCGGCCCGCTCAATCCGGACGGAGCCCGCGCGCAAGGCGACGGCGATGACGAACGGCAAAGCCGCACCCGCGGCCAGCCTGTTCGTGCGTCCGGAGAAGATCGCCATCGCAAGCGACGCCAGAACCGCCATGAAATCCGCGCAAGCCGTGCAATTGCCGGGCCGCGTGCTCGGGCGCGCCTATGTCGGCAATCGCGCCGAATATCTGGTGGCAATCAATGAGGCCACGTCGCTAAAGGTCGAATCCTCGACCGATGTGACGGTCGGCGCGGGCGCGGAGGTGGTGCTGTCGATCGCGCCGGAGGATATGGTCCTGTACCGCCCGAGCTCGCAATGAGCGTCGCCGGGGCCGCAGCGCCATCGCGGGCGCACGCCACCGGCGGCGTCGGCGTGCTCCGGACACCGTTGGTGGCGCGCCTGGGCATCAAGCCGGTTGTATTCTATGCCCTGCTCGCGTTCCTGCTCGCCGTGCTCGTGCTCTACCCGTTCGCGGTATTGCTGACGTCCAGCTTCTTCACCGGGCAGCCGGGCCGGCTCGGCAGCTTCACACTCGCCAATTACAAGGTCTGGCTTGGCTCCTGGGACCTGCTGCCGATCCTGTTCAACAGCGTGGTCTATTCCGCCTCGCGGCTGACCATCGGGCTGTTCTTCGCGCTGCTGTTCGCCTGGGCGGTGGCGCGCACCAACGTTCCCTACGCCGGGATGATGGCGTGGATGATCCCGATCCCGTTCTTCATCCCCGACCTGCTGACCGCGTTCGGCTGGCTGATGCTGGGCAACCCGCAGAACGGCGTGATCAACCAGCTGGCGCAGCAGTTTTTCGGTGCCCAGGGGCCGATCATCAACCTCTACGGCTGGGGCGGTCTCATCTTCCATGCTTCGCTGAATACGATTTCCTTCATGTTTCTGATGCTGGTCGGATTCTTCAAGCAAATGGACGCGTCCTACGAGGAGGCCGCGACCACGAGCGGCGCGAGCAAGCTCAAGGTGATGACCACCATCACCTTCCCCATGCTGGCGCCCGCGATCCTCAGCATTTCGCTCCTGGTCTTCATCCAGGGGCTGGAGTCGTTCGAAAACCCGCTGCTGTTCGGCAATCCCGGCGGCGTCTATGTCTTCGCCAACGAAATCTACCGCATGCTGTCCTACCGCCATCCGCCGGAATACGGCGCGGCGACGGCGCTTTCGGTCATTCTGATCGTGGTGACCTTCGCGCTGCTTGTCGTGCAGTGGCAAAAGCTCGGAGGCCGCCGCTACACCGTCGTGACCGGCAAAGGCTACCGGCCGACCAAGCTTCGGCTTCCCAATCCGCTGCGCTGGAGCATCTTCGCGCTGTTCGTCGTCTATTTCCTGCTGGCGGTGGTGATCCCGATCGGCCAGATCGTGTTCAACTCCTTCTTCGAGATCTTCGGTCTGTACGGCTGGCAATATGTGACGCTGAAGAACTGGACGAACGTGCTGAACAACGGCCGCGCGATGAACGGCCTGAAGAACACCATCATCTACGCCACTATCGCCGCCTCCGCCGTGGTCGTGATCGGCGGCCTCGTCGGCTATATCCGGGTGCGCACGCGGCACTGGCTCGGTTATGTGCTTGAGCTGATGGCCTGGGCGCCCTGGACCTTGCCCGGTGTGGTGATGGGCCTGGCGTTGCTCTGGGCCTGGGCGCTGCCGCCACAGCCGTTCAACCTCTACGGCACCGCGCTGGTCATCATCATCGGTTTCATCGTCAAAGGCCTGCCGCTCGGGGCCGCGACCATGCAATCGGCGGTGCACCAGATCAGCCCGGAACTCGAGGAATCCTCCCGCGTGCATGGCGGCTCCTGGCTGCGCACCGTCCGGCATATTCTTGCCCCACTGCTGCGCCGCGGCGCCTTCGCCGCCTTCGTGATCGTCTTCGCGATTGCGGCGCGCGACCTCACCATCCCGCTGCTGCTCTATCGCGACGACATCGAGACGCTGACCGTCACGCTGTTGCACTATTATGAGACAGCCGACATGGGGACACTGGCGGCCACCTCGCTTATTCAGCTCGCTCTTGTCATGATACTGCTGTTGCTCGATCGTTTCACGCGCGAGAAAGAAGACTGAAAGGAATGCCGCCCATGGCCCGGCCATCGCCCGCACGGCAGGACCTGCCCGACACCGGATCGAGCGACCTGAAGATCAAGGAAGTCATCGTCCACAAATTGCGGCTGCCTTACGGGGGCACGGTCAATTTCCGCTCGGTGAGCGAGAGCTGCGGTGAATACGTCATCCTGCGCATCGTCGCCGACAATGGCCAGGAAGGTATCGCCGAGGCAGTCTGCCGGCCCGAGCAGAGCGGCGAAGACGCCACCATACTCGCCTATACGATCGAGACCCTGTTCAAGCCGCTGCTGGTCGGACTCGATCCCCTCGCCCATCTCACAGCACTCGCCGCCATCGGCCAAATCAAATTCTGCCGCTCGGCCAAGTCGCTGATCGACGTCGCGCTCTGGGACCTCAAGGGCAAGATTCTGAAGCAGCCGGTCTGGCGCATGCTCGGCGCCGCCAAGCCAAAGGCGGTGCCGTTGACCTGGCTCGTCCACGGCAAGACGACGCGCGAGGCGATGGTTGCGGACGCGCAGCGCCATCACGACGAGCGCGGCTACAATTCGATGAAGCTGAAGACCTGGAAGCGCAGCATGGAGGACGTGCGACTGGTCGAAGACGTGCGTAAGGCGCTCGGTGATGACGCCTTCCTCTATGTCGATGGCAACGGCAGCTATACCGAAGGCGAGGCGCGGACAATCCTGGCGCGGGTCGCTGACTACAACGCCACCTTTATCGAGGAACCCTGCAAATTTTCCGATCCGCTTCGGCAAGCCGCTTTCGCGCCACACCTGCCGCTCCCGCTGCTCGGCGATCAATGCCTGCAGTCACTCGAGGACGTTCAGCTTCACATCCGGCTCGGTGCGGTGGGCGCCATCAGCATCAAGCTTCGCCGCACCGGCTTCACGCAATCGCTGAAGATCGCGGCGCTGGCAGAGGCGGCGGGCCTGCCGGTGGTGATCGGCACCGACTCCGAGAGCCGGATCGGATCGCTGTCGCGTATGCATTTCAGGGCGGCGCTGCCGTGGCTGGAGCCCTATCCCGCCGAGACGCACTTTTTCGATAAGCTCACCGACGACGCCTTTGCCGGGGAGTTCCACTTCCGTGACGGCACGCTCACGCCGACAGACGCACCGGGATTTGGCGCCGAGATCGATCACGCAAAGCTGAAAACTTTCGCCTTTTGAGGAAATCGCCGCCGATGACCTACGATGCTGCTAAGGGAAATTTTCGCATCGCGCTTGCCGGCGATTGCATGCTGACGCGGCGGCTCTCGGTCTTCGGCGAGCCTGCATTTCTAGCTTTGCGCGACCTGTTCCAGGGATGCGATGCGGGCTTCGTCAACCTGGAGTCCGTCGTGCGGCGGCCGGACGAAGGCACGCCGGGCGTCACGCGCGGCACCTACATGACAACCCCTCCGGAACTGCTCTCCGATCTGTCCTGGCTCGGCGTCAACATGGTGTCGACCGCTAACAATCATGCCTACGATTACGGCGAAGGCGGGTTGATGGCCACAGTCCGGCATCTGGAACAGGCGGGCATTATGTTCGCCGGCAGCGGGCAGAACCTGGCAGAAGCGCGGCGGCCAGGCTATCTCGACACTCCGGCCGGCCGCGTGGCACTGATCGCGACGACAGCAACCTACCGCCCCTGGAATGCGGCGAGCCCGCAGCGGCCTGACATGCGGGGGCGGCCCGGCATCAATCCGCTCAATTCAGAGACGACCTATACTGTTGACGAAGCGGCATTCCGAGCCTTGCAGGGGATATCCGAGTCTCTCGGCTTCGAGCAGACCCGCAAGCGCAACCGCACGCACTTTTACTCCGATGCGGAGGCGCCTGATGAAGCCAGTGGCGAACTGCAAATGTTTGGCACACGGGTGGTTAAGGCCGGCGCATTCGGCGCGACCAGCAGCGCGGATGTTGCCGACGTCGAGGACAACCTGCGTTGGATCAGGGAAGCAAGGCGGCAAGCCGATTGGGTACTGGTCAGCTTCCATAGCCACCAGTTCTCGTACAAAAGCGTCGTGTCCGCTGCCACCAAGATCGATCTCAAGGAGCCGGCGGATTTTGTGCCCGCCTTCGCGCGGCAGTGTATTGATGCGGGCGCCGACATATTTGTCGGACACGGCTCGCATACCCCGCTCGGCATCGAGATCTACCAGGGCAAGCCCATCTTTTACTCAGTCGGCAACTTCATCTTTCAGAACGAAAGCGTGCGCAGCTTTCCGGCGGAAGCCTACGCGCGCTTCGGGCTTGGTCACGACGCCACCCCGAGCGATTTTCTCGACGCCCGCACCGGCGGCGGCAGCAAAGGCCATATTGCCCAAGCCGGCTTTTGGGAGAATATCGCAGTGACGTGCGAGTTCAGAAATGGCGCTGCCGCCGAGATCCGGATCTATCCCATCGAACAGGGCTTCGGTGCATCGCTGGGACAACGCGGTCGCCCGATGCTCGCGACCGGCGCCATCGCCAGCCGCGTCATTGACCGCGTGGCGGAATTGTCAGGGATCTATGGCGTCGACGTTCGCAACGATAACGGGATCGGCGTCATCGCGATCGATAACAAGGGCTGATCCTGCCGCAACGATAAAGGACGTATTTAGTGGCGACTGCGCGACGGGAGGAGCAGTAAAGCCTCCCCATTATTAAAGAGCGATTAGAGGAGTTAGAATGGCTTTAATGCTGTCGAACGATGACGCCGCGAAAGTTTTGACGATGTCCAACACCATCGCGGCGCTGGAGCAATTATATCAGGACTTGGGCGCTGGAGCCGCCGTTTACCGCGGACGTACGGACCTCTTCGCTCCCACCGTAGCGGAAATTGGGGCCGACGTACCGGCAGCGCATCAGTTCAAAACCTTGGACGGCGCAGTTCCTCGGCTGCATGCGGCGTCAATCCGCGTTACCTCGGATGTGGTGGCATTTCCTGAAGTAAACGGCCTTCGCCGACGAATCAAGATTCCGGCGGCAACGGGCAAGTCTTACGTGGGACTCGTTTTTCTATTCAGCTCTGCTACGGGCGAACTCATTTCCATCATCCAGGACGGAATGCTGCAACGCTTCACCGTCGGCGCTATCAACGCCATTGGCGCGAAGTATCTTTCTCGTCTTGAGTTGTCAGTTGTCGGGCTCATTGGTGCGGGAGGACAGGCGGGGCCGCAATTGGCTGCACTGAAGGAAGTCAGACCAATCCGACAGGTCCGTGTTTACAGCCCGACTCCGGGCGAGGCCGAAGCATTCGCCGAACCCATGTCAACCGCTCTCGGGATCGAAATCACCGCGGTAGCCAGCGCCGAGGTGGCGGTTGAGGGCGCGGATATCGCCGTGACGGCAACTAACAGCCGCGCCCCCTTCTTCCCAGCGGCCTGGCTGAAGCCCGGCATGCACCTCAGCTGCATGCAGCGTGACGAGCCAATGGACGATTGCTTCAAGGAAGCGGACATCGTGGTCTTCCACACGCGCATGAAGGAGCACGAATACGTGTCCACGGACTTCGCAACAATGGAGAAGCGCTTCGGCTTCGTCATCCGCGATCATCCTCCGCGCGATCTCGACTGGAACGACTTTCCCGATCTTGGCGAGCTTGTGGCCGGAAAGATCAACGGGAGACAGACCCCGCAACAACGCACCTTCTTTCTCAACAGCACCGGCGTGGGGGCGCAATTTACCGCGCTCGCACATCTCATCTACAGTGGCTGCCGTGAACGGGGCCTCGGCCACGAAGTGCCGGCTGAATGGTTTGTCGAATCCATTCAACCGTGAAATCGAGAGGGCTGAAGCCGTGAGCCGTGAAACCGTCCAGCTGGCAGAATACGCAGCCGCCTTGCGCTTCGAAGATATTCCGGCTGACGTTGTCGATGCGGCTAAGAACACGATCGCGGATGGCATCGCAGCTTGCGTTTTTGGATATCGCTTCCCCTGGAGCCAAGCGATCATCAGATATGCGCAGCAGTCCGGTGCCGGCAAGAGCGCCGTGCTCGGACCAGGTGCCCCGATGCTTCCGCCGCCTTTTGCGGCGCTTGTGAACGGCGCCCTCGCCCACTCCTTCGAACTGGATGCCGGCACGCGGGTGGGCGTCGGTGCCCATCCGTTCGGCACTGTCTTCACCGCCGCCTTGCCTGTCGCGCAGGACAAAGGCCTGAGCGGCAAACAGTTGGTGGCCGCATTCATCGCTGGCAGCGAAGTCATGCTGCGGATCGGTCGCGCCACCGGGCGGTCGAACGAGCACCGCGGATTTCATGCCCCGGGAACAACCGGGCCCTTCGGCGCCGCGATTGCCTGCGCATTGCTTTTGGGCCTAGACACCGTGCGCCTGCTCAATGCCATCGGCATTGCGGGCTCGGTCGCGTGCGGGCTGCGGCAATTCTCCGTCTCCGACACCGGGTCAATGGTGAAGCGCTTGCACTTCGGCCGCGCGGCAGAGGGCGGCGTTCTCGCTGCAGGTCTCGCGGCGGAAGGCTTCGACGGCCCGCACGACATTCTGGAGGGCAAGGCCGGGTTTCTGAAGGTCTTCTGCGATCACTACGACGTAGGGGAACTGACGCGCGGTCTGGATGGCAAGACCTTTATTATGCGCGAGATCGCGATGAAGCGCTTTGGCACCCATGGATCCTCACAGATTCCGCTGCAGACATTGCTCGACATCCGCAAGAGCCACCCCTTCGCTCATGACGAGATAGAATCCATTCACATCTCTGCCGCCCGCGAAGCGGTCGAGCGCCACGATAACTTGTCACCAACGGATTTGATGCAAGCGCAGTACAGCGTTCCGTTCTGCGTTGCGCTCGCCTGCGTCCGGGATGTGCGCGATCCACGCTCGTTCGACGAAAGCGCCCTAACCGACCCCGCCATCCGTGCCGTCCTACAGCGCGTCCGTTATGAAGTCGGCGACATCGCCGATAAAAGAACGTGCCAAATGACTGTGACTTTGAAAAACGGCGGCGTGCTCAAACTGACTCTTCCGGAGCCGGGCGTTCCATGGCGGCAGGCGAACCGCGAGGAAACGTACGAAAAATACGCGATTCTAATGCGCGAAATCCCGCGGGCGAAAACAGACGAGCTGTTCGAGCGGATTCAGACGTTGGAAGAACAGGCGAGCGTCAACTGGATCCGAGTATAACTCTAGCTGGAGCGCGACCTCCGGACATCCCGTAACGTGTCCGCTGTGCGATCTATGCTTGTTGCAGTCAATATCGGCCTGGATATTTAACTCTTGAATCCGGTTTGCGCGCGCCGGAGAACGCGCTTGACCAGCCGCCACGCGGGCGCAAAAAAGGAGCCGACCAGCGGGATCAGGATGGCGCCAATCAGCAGCCCGACGATTCCCGACCCGGCGGCGGTGACGATCCATTTCACAACGCCAGCGAGGGGTGGCAGCGCGTGAGCTGCGGTCTCGGCGACGCCGTGAATAAATCGGCCGATTGACGGAAGGCCATATTCCTCCAAACCATGCACAATGATGCCGCCGCCAACCCAAATCATGGCTGCCGTGCCCACGGCGCTGAGAAAGATCAGAAAGACTGGCATACCGCGGACCAGCGCGCGCCCGAGCCCCCGGCTAAGACCGCCCATGGCCGAGTCGTTATCATTTTTCGCAAGCGCCACCCCGACATCATCCGCCTTCACCGTGAGAGCCACCACGCCATATACCGCCGCGGTGATGCCGATCCCGACAATTGCCAGCACCGCCGCCTGGGTCAGGATTCCGCTCTCCGGAATGGCCGCCAGGGTGATCGCCATGATCTCGGCTGACAGGATGAAATCAGTCTTGATAGCGCTTGCAATTTTCTGCTCCTCGAGCGTTCGCGCGTTCAACGCCAACGCTTCTAAGTGCGTTTCATGCGAATGCGCTTGGTGCGGCACGATGACTTGGTAGATTTTTTCGACGCCCTCATAACAGAGATAGGCTGCGCCTAGCATCAGAAGCGGAGTGATTGCCGAAGGAAGAAAATAACTGAGCAACAACGCGGCCGGCAACAGGATCATGAGCTTGTTGCGAAGCGATCCCGCGGCGATCTTACCCACGATCGGCAGTTCCCGTTGAGCGGCAAAACCCACCACATAGCGGGGAGTGACCGCTGCGTCGTCGATTACGACACCAGCTGCCTTGATCCCGGCCCTAGCGGCTTGGCTAGCCACATCGTCAAGAGAGGCTGCCGCGACTTTTGCAATCGCTGCAACGTCATCAAGAAGTGCAATCAGTCCAATGCTCACCGGTAGTCTCTCTTCAAAGTCTTCATCGTGCTCGCGATGCGGGGACGAGCCGCGAAAAAGATGGGACGATCTTTGCAAACGGATCAGTCCAAAGGCTGGTTCCAAGGATAAGTGCGGGCGAACGCGCGCAAGAGAATGATGCTGGGGCACGACCCCGACCTGGCTGCGAATTTCCCCGCCGAGCGATTGGAAAGAGACTGCCATACTGGTTGGGGCATCGGCGACGCCCCGCCATGATCTCCCCTTTTGCGAGTCCTCCGTGGCCGCGTCCGACCGCTCCGGCGATTTAACGCATTGTTCGCTATCTGCTGTTATCGGTGAAGGGAGGATGTCTCATTCCATCCCTTTTCAAACCAGTTGGATCGGATCTGAGCATGAGCGACGAATCGCCTAGCATCACCGCCCTGGAGGCTCAGGGGTATACTCAGATAGAGTGCCATTGTGGCGGCTGCGGGTTTTGGGCCGAGTCCTTCAACACCGTCCGGGAGCGACATCTCCACCCGAAGATCGGCAACTTAAACGTCGCACAGTTGATGCTACTATTGCGCTGTGCATTCTGCCCAGGAAGGCCGCTGGCTTCGGCAGCGCGGCCTTGGGGGCAATGCGACGCCGAGCACCACGATCAGCAGGTACTGAACCGACGTGCCAGTTAAAGGTCGGGGAGCGCCATTCGCCTAAGGTGCTTGCTTCTCTGAGAATTAACTAACTCTTAACCACCTAGTTCAAAAAACCTCCGGGTTTATATGGGGTTTTTGCGGCCTCGCGGGGGCCACCGGCTAACGATTGGCTAAGCCCAAAGGTATCTCCCCCGGTACCTAACAGGCCCCCACCCTTGCCCGAACCACCCCCGGCGCAAATAACGCACCCTGGCGCAGGACTGCACGAATGGGCGCGACGTGTACGACGGATGTCACCTAGCGACCCAATAAACGACGTAGATCGCAACAGATTGGCATCTAAGAACAAGACACGGTCTCGGTCGTCGGCTTCAACCCCTGTTTGTATGCTTGTTCAGGGAGAGGACGGACGGAATGAAAATCAATGCCCCGTTGGCCGTGGCGGTCGCGCTCGCGTTAGGTGCCTGCGCTGGCCGCGCGGGCACAAGTGAAGGATCAGCAAGCTTGACCAACGCCACCTACTCGCAGGTGCAATAATGCCTCGTCAGTATCGCGTCACTGACAAACAACTTCGCACCCTAGTCTGGCTGCGGATTGTCCACCCCATCCACAGGCTGCCCGACGGCAGAATTGCCCCGAGCACCGCCATCATCGGAGAAGGCGTCGACATGGACCGAGCCCGCGAAGCCACCGCCCGATTCCGAGCCGACACCGAAGCCGAACTAGCCTCAATGTCCCGAGAGGAGATCTTCGCCAAGTATCCAGACCACTGCGAGGAACTACTCCCATAATGGGGCCAAGTAGCCACACGACTTGGCCCCCTCACCAGAAGGAACCACCCCAATGTCCAGACGCACCAGCTGGTGATATGCAGAGGATTGAAGATGCCCGGACATAAGGTGCGTGCGGAGTGCGGTTGCGGATTTCAACGAAGTCTTCGCCCTGGCAGCGCTTGGATCGGGGACGGTCCACCCGTTGGCTATAGTATGGCCTACAACACAGACGGGACGGACCTGCTGACGGAACGCAACGACGTCATTCAACTGCAGCAATGTCGTACAATCGCCGACCCCTTTCTATTGAAAGACCATGGGACCTTCGAAGATTTTTTGGAAGAACGGCGCAAGTTGAATAAGCCGCAAGGCCCATACCTCTGTCCGCAATGCACAGAGGTCAGCCTTAATTTACACCTGGAGGGGCTTTGGAACTAAGGCGTTCTTGCTGGAAGCGTTGATGCGCCACGCTCTCAGCGAACATATATTTGAATTACAGACGCCAGACGACCGATTGTAACAATGCATTACTTTCCGGATTACGATGACCCGGCCCTTCAGCCCTTCACGCAGGCCTTCGTGCGCTTGATGTTTGCTCACGCCCGTTTCGAGCAGCGAGTACTGGACCTCTTGGCTGCCATCAACCCTGACATAAAGTCAGACGAATGCGATAGGTGGACGGCGCGTAACCGACCCAAAAAGACAAAGAAGCTGATTGCCGAACATCCCGGCGGCATACCTGAAGGTGAGGAGATCGTGCAACTCCTTACCCACGCAGTCGATTTATGCGACGAGCGAAACCTCCTTGCGCACGGTACGTGGTGGTCGTTCGACACTGAAGCGCAGACGATCAAAGTTAGGGCAAGCAGAAATCGGTACAACGAGAAGCGGCATCAGGAACGGAGGTTTACCGACATAGAGCAATCTGCGATTGCATTCAAAGAAATAGAAATCGACCTTTACAAAATCCAGCACAAAATCGAGACCCGGCGACTGTTGCCTCTATAGAGGTCGGGAGACCGCGCCGATTGTCGCGGGATAACGCGAATGGTGCGCCTACAGCTACTTCTTCTCTCGCCTGCGACGCACTTCGGCGGCATAGGCATGCTCGCGTAAAGCGCCAATGACCCACCCAGCTAAAAATCCAAGCACGGTGAGAGCTATGGGCTTCCAGCCGTAAGGGTTGTGAAGAACTCCCATCACTAGGAGAGCGAGTGACAATAAAAAGCCACATAAGGCCCCAAGTTGAGCGGCTTCGAACGGATCGAAACGCGGTGGCGCACTCACTGAGATATCTGCATCCAATGAATTGTGTGTAGTTTGCCTACGTAACTCGCTTACGGAGCAACTATGCGAAACCAATCACGCATAGTCTGTTTTATGCGTTCCGTCTCTTCTTCTGAAATGATGCCCATATGACAAATGGTATTTCGTAGATGCACAAGAAGACGAGCCTCTTGAATTAGTCCCTTATCGCGCACGGTTTCATCGAAGCCTTCCTTCCAGGCCTGGTCAATTACTCTCAACAGCTGCGGCAGTGTCATAAGAGCTGACTTGTCCCGTGAGCCAAGTGACATCCAGCTCTTCATCTCTTCGGTTGCTTCAAGTCTTGCAACTTCCTCTTTTACGTCAGTCGGCACGAAATCCCACCACGTCCTAGTTTCGTCCTCTTTGGTAAGCACCTCGACGATGAACTCGCGCAAGTAGCTCTCGAATACGAAAAAGAGCTTGTACGCTTCAGATGCGACCGTCGCACTCTTAACCTTGTCAGGGACCAGAAGCGCCAATTCGTAGGTTGCAGAGAGTAAAAGTGACTCTCTCGGGACTACATTCTCGGTCCTCGCAATTGTCCTCTCTGCGGTTTGCCCCAGCGCCAAAAAAAGAGCGGCAGTTGTATCAATCTTCATTGGAAGGTCTTACGAACGGCATTAAAGATGTTCAGATAGGTTTCTTCTGTCCCATTTGATGGCAAATGTATCTGGATGTTGTAGTGAAACTCTGTCCGCAGTCCTGTCATCTTTTTCGTGTCACGATCAGTTTCCTGCTCGGAGTTCCTCATCCTCGTCTTTTCGGTTGTCGTCGGCACTGGGTTTAGCGGCGTCGGCTTTAAAATCTCCTAGTCTAGTCAGAGCCGCAAACGTGCTCGCTGTTCTGCCGGTCATGTCGTCATCCGTACCAGCCACTTGAGCGACGAGACTTTTTAACTTTTCGCCAGACAGTTCGTTTGCTGATTCGTCAGCGTTAAAAAGCGGGCCATAAGCGGTTCGGACTCCAGCAGCAATCGCGGCTTTGCTTTTCTCTTTCGATTTTAATAGCGAATACTTTTCAGTCGGCGTACCCGATTGATCAAGAAAGCCGAGACTTCGGAGTAGCGGAATTAATGACCTGTCGTTAGTGCCTTTTAATCCAATCGTTGTCCTCAGGAAATCATGAGTAAACTTTGGAGGAATCCTTGCTGAGGAAATTTTTTCAAACAAGTTGCTAACATTTTTGTTGCTAGCGAGATAAGGCAACGAGACGGGCATTGCATCCCCCTTTTCCTGATCCTCTGGGCTTACGCCGCGATGTATTTGAAACAGAATAGCACTAAGCCGCCAAGGTCACCCTCCGCCAAAGGTCACATCCACCTCCGCCAAAGGTCACATCGACCTCGTACCCTCAATGGGGCGGCCCGGAATACCGCCAGGCATGAGCGTTCAACCGCCACAATGCCGCACCCTGCCTGGTGCCAATCGCGGTCATTGGCAGCATCGTGTATGGCTATAATTGATACTCGCACGACCGTCAGGACATAGGGGCTGATCATGATTAGGGAAATCATCTCGGTGATCGTGGCGATAGCGCTCATCCTGGCCGGCCTGTCATTCGTTCTGTACTGGCTTGAGAATGGCGGGCGTGTCCTTATCCTGCTCGCGGGATCGACAATGCTCATCGCCGGGTTCTACGTGATCAAAGACGTTGTTCAGTCTGCGCTGCGGCGCCCTGCCCGATAGCTCCGCTATTGCTTGCCCAGTGCCGCCAGGGGTCGGGTTCGAACCGGCTGAGGCCCGCCGCCAGCATCTTCTTCAACAATAGCCGGCCGGGCTGGACTGCCATCGTCCACATCCTTGATCAAGACACCGGGTGGCGATGGTTCTTGCGCAGGTACATGGCGAGGAGTATCAATCATCCCTGAAACTCCTACCCCGACGTAGGTAATTTCCAGCAAAAGCCGACTCTTTGGGCTTAGTTGCCCGGCGTTCTCAGCGTGAGCCAAAAGTAAAACGCGGATAAATCAAGGCCTGCCTCAATGTCTCTGTCAGACGTATTTCGAGACAGACATTACGACCCTGGTTACGTCTACATTGCCGGTTCTTTGTCGCAGCGGCTAATGAAGATTGGCACCACAAAAGGAGTGCCTCACAAGAGAAACCTCCGAACACCAAAGTACGGGGAGATCAGCGATTTGGTCTTGCTTTGTTATGTTTGGGTAGATCAAGGGGGTAAGGTTGAAGCAAAGGTCCTGCGAAAGCTCCACTGTTATCAAACCCTCAGAATGTATACGAAAGATGGGAGGCCGCAGAAGGCTCGCGAACTTCGACAATGTTCTTTCGACACGGCACGAGAAGCTCTCTTTGAGTGCATTGATGAGAGACAGCGGCCCGAAGCCTGGCAATCACACCGATGTATCGATTATGATTTCAATCGGTTTGAGAACGACGATTTAGATGAGTTCATACCTCCGCGCCCAATCGAAAAAGGCCGGTTTAATTTACTCAAACAGGTTGACGGATTAGAACTTTCAGTCCGAACAGCCGACTGTCTGAAGAACGAGAACATCATCTATATTGGTGACCTTGCGCAGAAAACCGAGACCGAGATGCTGCGCATGCCGACTTTTGGCCGCAAGTCTCTTAATGACGTCAAGGAAGTCTTGGCGCAAATGGGCCTGCGCTTGGGCATGAAAATTCCCGGTTGGCCGAAAAAAATCGAGGACCTCTTCTCTTAATTCGAATGCCGCGTTGGTCAGACCGTGCCAATTTTATCCTCTGCCGCAACCGATTTTTAACTGACGGCCAGTTGGCAGATCAACGCGAACAACCATTCCTTCACCAGCCAAAGCTATGCTGCTGTTGCTTGCTAGGCGGCTCAGTCCGCTCGGGAGGGAATGTGCAGCAGCCTTCACAGAAAAGTGGATACGATACAGCGCAACGTGCGGCTCAGATGCTGCGAGCCGAGGTAATCGACCTTTTCGCACAGGTAGAGCACGCCGTTGATGCGGTCCTCGTTCACGCCGCCACTCTGCCCGAATACAAGACCCTAAAGCCGGTCCCGCACCTCTTGGGTCAAAAGCTCCAACGTCTTCGCCAGCTTAAGACTGCGGTCGGCCCCTTACGCTCGCACGCTAACGGAGTTGCCCCCCTTGTCGATAAACTCGCCGCATTCGAGAAGCTTCGACACTTTATGGCGCATGGCATAGTCGAAGTGGCGCTCAAGCAGAGTGGCGAGCCGATCTACATTTTCCGTATTAGCTGCGCCTCTTCTTACGGCTCGACAGGTTCAACACTCGCACTCACTCGACCAGACACCCTCACACTCACTCGACCAGACGCTCAAAGCCACACGGCACGGCTCGCGGTCACCGTAAGAGCCTTGGCATCGAATCTCACAGCAATAATGGATGGCATCAACAAACCGTCGAAGCATCGCGTGCGGTCAGGTAGCGAATAACAATTAGGTCCTGTTGCCACGCACTGCCGAACCCGGAGGCAAACGCCGCAGGTTCGATACCGATAATCGTTCCCGGCGCGAGTGCACTCGTTGGCCACAGGGCGATGGCGGCCCGCAGCTCGACCGTCGGCGCGCCACGTCAGCCCCCGAACGATACAGCGTCCGATCCAACGCTAATCCCAACCGCGCCAGGTCGCCGCCTTAGGCTACATTCTTCAGAAATTGATCGATTGAGCTTCTCAGGACCTGGGCCTGCTCGGACAGCCTTCCGGCCTCCGAAAGCAAATCCGAAGCGGACCGCCTTGTACCACTTACCGTTGCCGCGGTGCGCCGGATGTTCTTAGCCACATGCTCTGTAGCAGATGCGGCGCTCTGAACACTTTGGGAGATCTCCGAGGTCGAGAGGCTTTGCTGGTCGATCGTGGCCGTCATGCCTAATGTTAACGCCCCCACGTCGGACATGAGGTCCGAAAGGCTCCTGATTGCTTCGACGGAATGCGTTACGGCATTTCTTACATCCGTTATTTTGACGCTAATTTCGTGCGTAGCTCTGCCGGTTTGCGTGGCCAAGGTCTTTACTTCGGACGCAACCACGGAAAATCCGCGGCCGGCTGCACCAGCTCGCGCGGCCTCGATAGTGGCGTTGAGCGCAAGAAGATTGGTTTGGTCAGCGATCTCCTGAATAAGCTCGATCACACTTTCTATTTCTTTGGCGGAGATGGAGAGGGTGTTGATGACCTCTACCGCGCCCTCAGCCGTGTGGCTCGCGCGCGCAATCGCCGAATTGGTTTTGATAATCTGGTCAACTATCCCGCCAAACGATCCACTAAGCTCCTCCGTCGCGCCCGCTACAGTCGCTACGTTGTTTGACGTTTCATCTGCCGCACCTGTCGCGTCACTTATTCGCTGATCCGCCTCCAGCGCTATTTCTGAAAGCGTGCGGGCGGTCGCATTTAAAAGATCAGACGTATCTTTGACCTGAGCCAGTACGCTTTCGGTATCCGCCCGGAAGCTCGCTACCTCCTGCTCGAGTAACTCTCGACGACGGGTCTCGGCTGCTAAAGCGCCTTCTTTCTCCCCCTGCCGTCGGTCAAGGTCAGCGCTTTGCGAGCGCAAGGCGTCCTGCATTTTCCTTAGCGACATCAGAAGACGGCCGAACTCGTCACGCCGGTCGTCAGAAACATCACTCGACAGGTCTCCGTTGGCGATCCTCTCCGATACGGCCATAGCTTGGCGAATTGGCCGGATGAAAGAAAACGCTGTCGCCATCGAAAGCAGCAGCCCGGCCAGTCCGGTTATCACGGCCAAGACGATCAAGTTGGACCGCGCTTCGGCGACCTTGGCTTCGGCTTGAGAACGAAATTCGAAGCCATACGCGCTGGCCGCCTCAGTGACTTGATCGAGAGCCGAGCTGACCTCAGCCACCTTTTGCGAGATGCTGTCGGGAAAAGGAAGCTGTGTTACGCCCCCCGACGGCGGATCCAAAATGGAAGCTACAGTAGCAATCAAGTTGCGAAGGAGCCTTTTTGCTTCGACTATCGTTTTTGCGCGGACCTCCGCAGTCGTCATTCTTTCCTGAACAATATCTAGGTCACGAAAAATATCCTGCATTGCATTTTGTAGGGCACCCATGTTGGCCGCGGTGGCGTCCTGGAGAAGGATGCCTCGTTCCATTTTTGCCCGTGCGATATTGAATTTGGCCTCAGCAGACCTGGCGTGGCTAACGGCCATAAAAGGTTCGTCATAAAGCGCAACTACCAAGTCCCCTGCGCTGGAGACGGCCCTGATACCCTGCATAGCGACTATCGCACAGAACCCCAGGACGACACCAAACGCCAGCAACAATCGGGTTCGGATTGACATCGACTCTACCTTAGTCCCGTCAATTCGTGATCTGGACATTCATCCGCATCTGCGGATGAATAGCGCAAATAATAATCGTGGTACCAATCGGGACGAGCCATCCTGGAACAACCATGCCGGACAGCGGATAACGCTTGGTTAAGCGTGCCTAAACAAAAGCAAGGAAATACAACAGCTTCGTACGGGGAGGAGCTTCCAACGACTGAGGCTGCATTGACGGTGGTGGCTTGATCTTTGTCAGCATTCACGTCCGCTAGGCGGCGCGGATATTTTCCAGGAAGCTGCCGATTTCGGTGCGCAGCGCCTCGGCCTGGCGATTGAGATCGATCGCCGCTTCCACCACCTGATTGGCGGCGGAGCCGGTCGATTCCATGCTGCTGCTGACGCTTTCGGCATTGGCGGTCACCTGCGCGGTGGCGCTCGCCACCAAGCCGGTATTGGCCGCGATCTCGCTGGTGGCGGTGCTCTGGCTTTCCATCGTGGTGGCGACGAAGTGCGAGATTTCCCGCATCTCGCCGATGGTGCCGCGCACGCCCTGGATCGCCTGCACCGCCTGCTCGGTGGCGCTCTGAATGGCCGCCACCCGCGCGGCAATGTCGGCCGTCGCCTTGGCGGTCTGGCCGGCCAGATGCTTGACCTCGCCCGCCACGACGCCGAAGCCGCGCCCGGCTTCGCCCGCGCGCGCCGCTTCAATGGTGGCGTTGAGCGCCAGCAGGTTGGTCTGGCTGGCGATCTCATCGATCATGCGGACCACTTCGCCGATCTCGGAGGCGGTGGAATGCAGCTCCTGCACCACCGTTCCGGCGCGCTCGGTTTCCTCGGCGGCCTTGTTGGCGATCTGCGCCGAATGCAGCGCCCGGTTGTTGATCTGCGCCGTGCTGGCAGACAATTCCTCGGTCGCCGCCGCCGCGGTCTGCACGTTGGTATTGGCTTCATGCGAGGCGCCGGCCGCGGCCACGGCCTGCTCGCCGGTTTCCCGCACGATGGCGTGCATGGTCTGCGAGGTGGAGCGCATATCGGCCGCCGCGCTGTTAAGCGCGCGCAGCAGGTCGGTGATCGAACGCTCATGCGCCGCGCAAAGCTCGGTCACCCGCTGCGTGCGCTCTTCCTTCACCCCCTGCTCGCGCTCGCGTTCCTCGATCAGGTTGCGGGCGGTGACGGCATTATCCTTGAAGACCTGCAGCGCCGAGGCCATGTCGCCGATTTCGTCCGTCCGGCTCTGCGCCGGAACCCTGACATCGAGCCCACCGTCGGCAAGCTTGCTCATAGCTGCCGTTATCCGAATAATTGGGCCCACGATGCGCTTGGAAAAAATGAGACTGAACAGGAGCCCGACCAGCAGGCCGGCCATCACCACCGCGCCGATAAAGACCAACGCCTGCTGAACCATTTGCGCGGCACGTTCCTTGGCGCCTTCGTTGTGCTTCTCAACCAGCGCCCGCACCTCTTCAAGCGAACTCAGGTAACTTGCCTCAGTAGCGGTCAGTGCGCTCTGCATTGAGGCTACGTCGTTTTTTGCTTTCAGATACTCGCCATGAGCTGAAAACACACCTTGCTCGCCCATCAGCTTTTTTTGAAGTTCCTCCAGGCTTGCCTTGAATCGGGCCACATAGCCTTGTCCTTCCGTGGTCTGCAGCCGGGCGGCGATACGCTCAATGACCTCGTTCGCGTTGTCGAATGTCAACGCTGCCCGGCGTTCCACCCCCGGCAGGGATTCCGGTTGAGTAATATTGATGTAGGATGTCGCCGCCTCCTGCAGGGTCACCGCGTCCCGGGCCAGCTTATAGAGGCCCTGCACCAGCGGATAACTCTCGTTCATCGTGGTTGAAAACACTTCGTTGAGTCGGTCGACCGTTGCGGTACCGGCGGACACTTGCACAGCCGCATGGTCGCGCGCGTGCGAAATGAGCGCTTCGCCGCGGGCAGTGACCGAGCGCAGCAAAGCATCGAACTCTTGCCGGTCTACCTGGAACTGTCTCACGCGTTCTTGCGTACTGAGCAATGCGATCTGCTGCCGCGTGTGCGCAGAAAGCATTGTTTGCAAACCTTGGGAGAATTCGTGCTGCAGCCGTTGGATCTCGCCAAGGCGCACCGGCAACTCGGCTTCGGTCAGCAGCCGTCGAAATTTTTCTATGGCCAAGCCCGCAGCGAGATCGAGGCCGCCAAGGTCCTCCCCCGTATCCCCGGTAGCACCCGCGCTCTTGTTGACGGTGTCGAGGTACACCGCACGCATGCGCTGCGCGTTGTCGGCCAGAAAGACGGTCTGGCCCAATAGCGGCGAGGTCACGTCAGCGAAGACCGCGACGGTGGCGCCAATTGGGTAAACAAAGAGGAGGCCAGATGCGCCGCAGATGGCGATCAGAAGCGAAAGACACAAAAAAGCCGATGCAAGCTTGGCGCGCAGCTTCATCCGGTCCAGAAGCGTGAAACGGACAAGACGAGGCATGCGAGGCTGGTTTCCGGCCGCGGGAAAGTTCCTAAATATGGGGTGAATATCGTTAAGAAATGGTATTCAGCGGCTACGCCACCGCTGCTTGCCTCTCAGGAAGCGTCCGCTGCAGCAGCGGCAGTATCTCGGGCGCAGTTAACGGCGTACTGAAAAGGTAACCTTGGATCTCGGTACAGCCAAGTTTCCGAAGCACTTTTAATTGCTGCTCGGTTTCAACGCCTTCTGCGACGGTAGTGATATTGGCCGAATTGGCGATGTTGACTACCGCTTCTATAATCGAGCGGGAGCTTTCGTTGTCAAGAACATCCTTGATGAAGAAGCGGTCAATCTTGATTTTATCGAATGGGAAACGACGCAGGTAACTCAGCGAAGAATACCCGGTGCCAAAATCGTCCAGAGCGATCTGGATTCCCAGCTCCCGGAGTTGATGCAACGCGATGAGCACTGCCTCATCATCGTCCAGCAGGACTGCTTCGGTAATTTCCAGTACCAGTTTGCGGCCCGGCAGACCCGTTGCCTTTAGCGCGTTGACGACCATTTGCACAAGATTTTTGTCTTTGAATTGAATCGGTGAAACGTTCACAGCGACTTTCACGTCATCAGGCCATGATGTCGCCGCAGCGCAAGCCGCTTTCAGAACCCATTCGCCGAGAACCGCAATCAGCCCCGTCTCCTCGGCTAGGGAAATGAATTCGGCCGGCGAGATCAAGCCGCGCGTAGGATGGTGCCAGCGTAAAAGAGCTTCGCAGCCGCTGATACGATTCTGCCGAAGACTGAGGAGCGGCTGATAGTAAAGCTCAAACTCCTCGCCCATAATGGCTTGGCGTAATTCAAATTCCAGTTTTAGCCGCGCTTTCACGCGCCGCTCCATCTCTGGCTCGAAGAACCGACAAGTGCCACGCCCGTCAGCCTTGGCTCTGTACATCGCTAGATCTGCGTTGCGCAGCAACTGTTCTGGGTCGCACCCGTCGGTGGGAGCGACAGAAACGCCTATGCTCGTGTTAATATTAAGCTGCCTGCCATCCAAATCGTACTGGGTGCGGACCGCATCGAACACCCGGTTGACTAAATTTGTGATGTCCTTTTCATCCATTACAGAGTTCTGAATGATGGCAAACTCGTCGCCTCCCAGCCGGCCTACGACATCAGTATCTCTAAGACATGCACGAAGCCGAACAGCCACGGCCTGTAACAGTACATCCCCTACAGAATGTCCCAAAGTGTCGTTGATTGCCTTGAACTGATCTAGGTCCAGGTAAAACACCGCCACGCGTTCTCCGCGCTGAACCCTCTTAAGCGATTGCTCAAGTTGCTCGCGCAAAAATAGGCGGTTGGGCAAATCAGTCAGCGCATCATGCCGCGCCATATGATTGATTTTTGCCTCAGCGCGTTGCCGCTCAGTGATGTCTTCGTGAGTAGAAACCCAGCCGCCGCCGTCGGTGGGCTGATGACAGACAAACAGAGTGCGGCCGTTGCTTAGCTCGAGGATGCAATCCTTGCGTTTGCCGCCGCGCGCGGTCGTAACTCGCTCCTCAAAATACCGCTCGGGGTCGCCGCACGCATATATTCCCTTCCCAATCCGATTATGCAGAATGTCCGCTTGCGGCGTGCCAGGCCGTGCCAAATCTGCCGAAAGGTCGTATACCTCCGTATAGCGCTTATTGCACACCACCAGTCGGCCCTCGCCATCGAACATTGCAAGCCCCTGGGACATGTTGTTCAGGGCCACCTCAACTTTTGCATTCGACTGCTCGAGCTCGCGAGCCTTTTGAACCAATGAACTTTCTGAAACTGCCAGATGCTTGAACTGTTTGTTCAAGGCTTGGAGCAAAAATATCAGGCAGGATATGATGAGGAGCGATCCGCCGCCGATACTCATGGCCTGGATTCGCCAGGCAGCAAGTGCCGCACTTTCTGATACAGCAACGTTGACCACCAGGGGATAATCTGGCAGCGGCCGGGCAGCGATTTGCCGCGCTACACCATCGAAATAGCCCGGCGACCGGTAGTAACCCCCGCCCTCATTGACCAATCCATACCATGGAGAAAACGGCGGGATTTTTTCGCCGATGAGATTTGCTGCGTCGGGGTAGCGTACCAGGACTGTGCCGTCCGCACGCAAGAGGAAGAACGACAGATCGTGCAGCTTTGAGAGCGCCTCGTAGGTGTGTTGAAAATAACTTAGCCTGACGCCGACCGCGACGGCGCCAAGAAATTCATTATTCGCATCGTTTATGCGTTTAATAAATAAGAGTGTCTGTATGCCTTTCAGTCGATCGTGAACAGGATCGCTGATGTAGATGCCTGACTCGTTATGGTTCTTAACATACTGGAAGTGGGCACGATCGGCGACGTTGGTTGGCCGTACGGGCCATTGATTGGTTGAATTAACGATCCAACCCTCTTTATCCACGATAGAAATAAACGATATATGCGACAGGCGCGCGCTGCGTTCTGTCAGCAACTGATGTGTATCATCGCCCTGCAGTAGTTGTCGTAGATCTTGCGGGCTGCTCGTGCTTGAAGCGTTTATTCGTTCTCGTAAATCGTTGAGCACCAGCTCGATTGATTGAACCGACCGATTAGTCTGTTCGGCAAGTACGAAGGCGAGATTGCCAGCATTTCTGGCGGCGTCGCGAATTGCCTCGGAGCGCAGCCACCAAATGGCAAGCGCGATTGCGAGCATTGCCGCAAGGATAAGACCGACAGCCACGAAAATAAGAAACCGAAAACCTAATCGGTCAATGCGCGGCGACATGGCACCCAATGTTGCTGCTGTTATCTCGGCACGCTAAGCAATCTGCATGCGAAACCAATTAATGCGACGGTTTGAATCTCCCCGGTTGGTAGAACCTGCTATTAACCAACGCCGGTCAGGGGGTGGGCGCACTTTCTACGGTGCTGTGCGTTCCCAGCTACCTCACTGGAGGGATAGAACAATTTATCCGGACGATCTTCGCGGCTCACGTCAGGTGACCTGACGGTCCGCATCGGGGGACTCTGGTTTATCACCAGCCTGAATGGTAGTGGCGTATGACCGCGCGCTGCGCCGTCAGCACCCAGCTCAAACGGCTACTTTTCCCAGGAAACTCTCGACTTCACCACGCAGGCTTGCGGCAACGCTGGCGACCCCTTCGCACGCTTCGAGTAGCGTCTGCGCCGACGTGCGCGCATCGCTGGCTTCTCCCGCGACGTCGTTGAGTTCAGACGCGATCACCTTGGTACCGTCCGCCGCGCTGCTTACGTTGTGCGAAATTTCTCCGGTTGCGGCATCCTGCTGATGCACCGATGCTGCGACCGACGAGGTGTCTTCGTTGATTTCCCGCATACGTTCTGCAATACGGCCGATGGCGGCGACGGCCATGGCTGTCGATTTCTGTACGGCGGCGATCTGGCCGGCGACATCCTCGGTGGCCTTCGCGGTCTGCACCGCGAGCAATTTAACTTCGGAGGCGACCACGGCGAAGCCCTTCCCTGCCTCGCCGGCGCGCGCGGCTTCGATTGTAGCATTGAGCGCAAGCAAATTGGTCCGGCCTGCGATGTCGCGGATCAATTGGACAACGTCGTCGATCTTCTGAGCGGCTTGCGCCAAGCCCGCAACTTGTTCATTGGTCGTCTGCGCTTCCTTCACTGCAACACACACTATGTCGGCAGTGTGCCCCAGGCGCTGGCTGATTTCGGCGGTCGCTGTCGACATTTCCTCCGCCGCCACCGCAGCCGACTCTACGTTTTTCGACGCTTGATGCGATCTTTTCGCCGCACTTTCAGCGCGCTGTGCTGTCTGGCCGGATGCACCCACCAGAGCGCTCGCCATTGTCCGCATCGTCGTCGCGCTTTCGGAAGTAGATTTCAAAAGATTTTCGGCACGGTGCCTAAAAACGCCGATCGCCTCTTCCAGGGCGATGCGACGCTGCTCGTTTTCCTGCATCGAGCTACGTTGCAGTGCGGCGCGGCGACGCTCCGTTATGTCCTCGTGCGTGTCAATCCATCCGCCATCGGGCATCGGACAGCTCGCGAGGGCAATAATGCGGCCATTTGCCATCTCAAACGCGGTGCTCGTCGTCTTTCCCTGCGCAATTCGGTCCATACACTCCTTTGCGTAGAGATCGGGATCGCCAGAGAAGGTTCCCACCGCTCGGCAGTGCTCGAGCAGGTCACGCAGCGAGGAACCCGGCAGGATTTGCTTTGCGTTCAAACCGTAGATGTCGAGATAACGGTTATTGCACAGCATCAGCCGGCCCGAAGAATCCAGCATGCACAGGCCTTGCGGCATGTTCTCGACCGCTGCCGTCAACAGCCGATTTTGCTGGCGCAAGCAATGGATCACAAACACGCCGGCAGCGCTCAGCCCGAGCAGCGTCAGAATTACGCTGTCGGCCGCCGATGCTGGTAGAAAAGAAAAGAACTTGGCGTTTGTGGCGCCCAGAGTTACCAGGCTGGCGCCAAGGCAAATTATCCCGGTTAACAGGATGAGCAGCCAGCCACGCTTGACCGCCACTGAAATGAGAGGTCTCAACATCGTTGGAGCGCCCCAGTCTTAACGGAAGGTAGCCCCTGAAAGGTTTTTTTGAAGTTAAATGGGGGTGGCAGCCGGTAACAAAACACAGTTGCTTGCCGTTGCTGCCCCGTTCGGCAACCTTACGTTAATGCCTCCGCCGACCAGCCGGGACGGGTTGGATTCCGGCTACGCGGCTCGGCCTTCGCAACGTATTCAACAATGCACGACCTGAGTGCCCGACCCTCCCCGCCGAGCAGTTCAGCGACCGGCTATCGAAGCAACAGCTGAAATAGGTCCAGCATCGCTTTGGGCAGAGATTGTGGTCGGCCCACTGACTGCAAAGCCAGGAGCGCTGCTTGTCCAATGCTTGGCCGATTGACCGAGCGCGTACCCGGCCAGGCCCGCACCAAAGGAAATGGTCTTCCCCTTCGCATCGCGAAGGTTGAGTGCGGAGATGCGCAGTCGGCGATCGCCACTGTTATGGGCAATCAGAGTGACCTTGTCGCCCTTTTTTGTGAGAGACCATGCGACGGCCGGGCTTTTCTTATTAGCGGCGCCAAAGAAAACTGGGATGGAGTAGCGCACGAGCAGATTGATCGTGCCATTCTTCTGTTGCGACGGGTCAGGCAATTGGTCGACCAGTAGGCGGTAGCTTTCCTCTCCCTGTAAAGGACGCTTAGACACACGCACAATACGGGTAATGTATTCAGCTTTTGGAGCTAAGGAGGCGGCGGGCGGGCTGGCGACCACATCATCGGTCGGTTCGAGTTTCTCCTCGCCGTTCACAAGCGACCAACGGTAGACCCGGATCTGCGCATCAAGCGACGTCGATCCCTGGTTGCGCAAGGTTAGGGTTGATGCCGCACCTGGGGATATCACATCGACAAGCACCGGCTCTACCTGCAGGGAGCCCGCTCGCACTGATGTGGATGCGCCCAGTAGCAGCGCGGTAATCAGCAGAACATTTGAGATACATGATTGCATTTGTTTCCTCGGGCAATCTTCGATGAAGGAGAGACAGTGACCTGGTAGTGTTCGGTATCTTGCCCATGCCGCCCGAGCCGGCACGTAGCTGTGCCAGCTACGAATGGGAAGAAGCAGCCCGGGACCGATGGGGAGTTTCAGGCTAGGGCGGGTTTGCGTCATCCGGCTAAGCGAGCAGAGTACCTTTCGCTAAATGGTATAATTCTATTCAAGTTAATCGGTAATTAAACGAGCTGCTCTTATTAATATGATTTTGCTCGCCTGTAGCGGACTTGCATGTCTCACGGTTTGCCTTTGAAACCATTCATTTTTATTCGAGCCCTCCTTTTGTTGGTTGCCTTTCCAACAAGCGGGTTTTCGCAGACATGCACAGTCAGCATGCCCGCGATTGCGTTCGGCACTGTCGACGTCCTCCCCGGGGCCGCCGTCGACATTACCTCCACAATCACTGTGGTTTGCTCAGGCGGGAGCAACAATGGACAGAGAATATGCATCAGTCTCGACGCGGGGTCTGCGAGCGACGGCACCAGCCGCCAATTGATCGGCCCGGGGGGAGCAAGAACCCGATTTGATCTTTATGAAAACGCGGCGCGTACCCAACTGTGGGGATCGTGGGTCACCGGTTATAATAACGGCGGCTTGCAGGTCGATGTCGCCCAAAACAGCACCACCTCTGTCACCGTCTATGGCAGGTTTTTCGGTGCTCAACAGACCGCCTCACCCGGCACCTACACTTCAACGTTTAGCGCCAATCCCCACATCCGTTATGGCAATTTTTCACAGACACAGTGCCCTGCAGGCAACCGCACCGCAACAGCCTCGACCTCAGCGACGGCAACCGTCATCAGCAACTGCAACGTCAGTGCGACAAGCGTTAATTTCGGAGCTACCAGTGTTTTGGCCAGTACTATCGATGCAACAGGCACCCTTACCGTTCAGTGCAGTCCAGCCCTGCCCTATACCGTGAGCCTCAGTGGCGGAAATGCCGGAGCTACGGATGCTACCCAGCGGAAAATGTCCTTCGGCGCGCAGCAGGTAACTTATGGGCTTTATCGGGATTCAGCGCGCACCTTGCCGTGGGGAGCGACCCCTGGCGTAAATACCGCTTCTGGAAACGGCAGCGGTATAGCGCAGAATCTGACCGTCTTTGGCCGCATCGCTCCGCAGGTGACCCCGCAACCGGGCAGCTATAGCGACGTCATTGTTGCTACAGTAGCTTATTGACGGTTGTTTTTGTTCAGTCACCGCAGCCGCATCTAGACGAATGCCCGCGTGAAACCTTGATCCGAGCGCACTTCGGGTAGCGCGGATTGCAGTTAGCGGCAAATCACCGGAGAGATCATCACCTGTTCGTTTGCGTTCTCATTATATGGAAACGAGGCGCTACATTGGCCTTCTGGCAAGGTAATCGTTACGGTGTTGTTTGGTCCAAGGCCCTTGACGTAAGCTTGCCCGTCGTAACCAACAACAAAACTGTCACCACCCTCCAACTGCCCGCGAGAGCCGACAGCGATTGGCGTTCCGTCCGGTTTGCGCAGCACCAGAATAGCTGGGCGAATATTCGTTCGGACCGCGAAATTGACTCGTACGCCCGAGCGATCCGCCGGGGCGATAATGCTTTGCGTCATCCCTACATCGGCATCAACCGGCAGGTTTGTGGTGTCGATGGCAATCTTGTTGTGCTGGTACGAGCGCAAGCCCGGCACCAGGGCGCGTCCGGAGGAATCCGTGACACCCACAGAGCGATTTTCGTGAAATACTTCGACGCCCGGCGCGCCCGTCTCGACCACAGCGAAAGCGTCGTCAATGCGGTTCGCCAGAAACACCCCGCCGCCCATCGTGGCTATGGCGCCATCCACCTCTGCTGTAGCGCGCACACCATTGCGATCCTGAGCGACGGTGGCCTCCGTGCGTGCAAAGGAAGAGCGATAGGCAACCGCCCCGGAGCGGTATGACGTACTGCCCTCGGTGTCGTGTAGACGCCAGCCCACGCTCCCAGGCTTGGGATCAAGCGGCTTTACGACATCAGAACTGATCTGGGTGCCGCCGCTGCCGCTAGAAATTGCGCTTGACGCTGTTATTGAATCTCCGAGTGGCATCGAGAGGCCCACTAGGACCCCGGAACTTTTCTTGTCACCGAAATCCTTAAATGCCGTCGCAAACACCGCCGTGTTGTGTGGCAGCTGCCCTGACCATGACGCAGCGAGGATATTCGACTGGACGTGGCTGAAGTCCTCGGTGTGAATATAACTGAGGCTCAGACTTGCGCGGTCGAAAAGGGGCATGCCGATGGAAATGCGATCGAACGCCCGGGGCGGCCGCGTGCTCGTCCATAGCGACGTTGCGTTAATCGACGATGTCACGTCGTCAAACGGGCCGCCGCCGAAAGCGTCATCTGGGATTTTAGCGGGCAGTCGCCCAGTTACCGAAGCCAGGTCATTATAAGAACCAAATGTGCGCTGCGAACTGGCGTTAATACTCATGCCCATGAAAGTTGTGTCAAAGGCCACGTAGCTTTGAAACCCGGTCTGGCCTTGGTGGTGACTAGCGGCCAAAGCGAAAGACGCGACGCCAAAAGAACCGGCGCGCATCGAAGCGCCGGCGCCGCCGTTTAACAAATTTCCACTGAACTCCCCGTGGCCTTCGACGGTTAGCCAATCGAAAATGCCCGCACGGACGCTGGCCGAGCCAACAGGATTGTTGACATAGGTGTCCGACGGGGTGCCGTAAGATAGCCGCGGCAAACCAAGGTCAACGGAGAAATCGAATAGCCCTGGAGCCAACAGGTTCGGGGATGCATAAAACGGCAGGCTCGATTCAGTTTCGCGACCGGAGGAGTCGCGGAGCACGACCCGTGCCGTTCCGCTGCCGGATACGACTGGAAGGTTGTTTATCCGGTAAGGGCCTGCCCCTACGTCCTGCGAAAAAGTTTTTATGTTGTTCAAGTACACGTCAACTGTAGAGGGCAGCGCCGCACTTCCCAGGGCCGCCGGCAAGGGCAGCGTGATGAGGTCCGGCCGAAGGCCAAAATTGCGTTGAACTTGAAAGCCTCCCATTCGAATTGGTCTGGTCCAGGCAAGGCCGCTACTCATAACGTCGCCGGCTCGATACGTGATTAACGACTGCTCATCGGAATAGGCAAAGGTCGTGTTCAGCCGCAGCGCTTCGGCCTGATTGTCGGAAGACGTGCGCACGATGCCTGATTGGCTCAATGTACCGAAGGGAGTAAAAGCCCGTGCGTCGAGCGTGGTGGAACCGCCATTGAAGGCCAGGTACTGACCCTCGGTTTGCAGGCCCGAGGCGGCGAATAGATTATAGTTAAGCACTGCCCCGTAATCAGTTTGCACAGGGATCTTGTGCTGCGTCCCCGGCGTCGCATCGTAATCTTTTACGGCGCGTAATTCTTCAGGCGCCGTGATCGAGATGCGCTGCGCTGCCTCGTCGTAGACATACGAGAGGCCAACCACATCATCCAATATGATTAAATCGCTCGGGGATCGATATTGTCTTGGCTCTAAGCCAATTTCCTTGAGCTCGGCGCGCTGTGCCGCAATCCGGCGATCGCCCAGCATGGTGAACGACCCAATGAGATTGGTCGGGCTTCCATTTACGATCACTTCGAGGTGGAGCTGCTGTCCGACTTCACCAGCGCCAACGGGCCCGGCTGTCAAAGCAAGGGCTACCGTCAAGGCCAGAACAGCCTGAAGCCGGCCAGCGCCCGGCAAAAACCGGAACCGCAGCATGGGTAAACCCAATCGGTTAGCGAAAGTCGAAATCGTTCAGTTAGGCCGAAAAACCACGTCCATTGCCGGACCATCCCCAGCCCGGGCGGTGAAGTGACGGTTACAGGCCGTCACTTCACCTAGGAGCGATTGACCGCGGATCGATCTGCGAACCGCAATCAATACGTAACGGTCACCGTAACCGTATCGCTGTAGCTGCCCGGAGCCGGCGTCGTCTGGGACGGCACGCGCCCGAAGACGGTGTAGCTCTGAGAAGCGCCATCGCCAGTCCCCGTAACAGTGTCCGTGCCAACCGTATCGCCCCAAACGGTCGAACGGCCGGCATCGGTGTAGAGCGAATAATTGACCGTATTCGCACCACTGGTCATCTTGCGGGTAGCCACTGTCGCACCTGAACCGGTACCGGCATTGAGGCCGATGTTATACGGCGTAGTGTTGGTGCATTGAACCTGCAGCGTTGACGTTTGATCTACGTTTGCAGTCAGGACGCCCTGGCTGCCGAAGTTCAGCGTCGAGGCGCTGTTGATGGTACATGACGCGGCTATGGCGATTTGTACTGCGAAGTTTGACACGGTGGTTGCCGCAAGTGCGCCGTTGGTAAATGGCAAAAGACAAGCGATTGCCACGACGCCCTTCAACAACCGATTTTTATTTCCTAACAACACGGACATGAAACTCCCCCTGCACCAAGCACGAGCCTGATCGCTCGTTTGCGGGGATCAAATTATCGCGAGCCATCTAAAGTGAGCTTAAATGTCAGGATTAATGATTTGTGTTTTCGGCCATGATGAAAAATTGGTGACCTGCTTCCAACCAAAACCTGTTTGGATCGTGGTCAATTTTTAAGTCGCTAAGATTTTACGGCGCAGAAAGCTTCCAGCCGGTTGCGACGTTTGTTGGAAAACCGATAGTGCGCTCACAGCGAGTTCGCTGGGCAGCCCTGAAAAACCTATCTGGTTTGCGCGATAGGCTTTGTCGCTATGGACCGAGAAGGTCGTAGCGCTCTCTCGCCAGTTAATCGGCTGTCCCGGGGCTTTGGGTTAAGATTTGATGCAGCGTGCTTTTCAGTAATGATTAATCCGACCTGAAAATTCGCAGTGGCTGTGCCCGCAAGAGCGGTTGCTGAGCTGGCAAACAACAAGACGAAGGCTAATCGCAACATCTTTGTCTCTCCTCCCCGCAAGCGGGTGTGCCCAAATTGGAGCATTTGTCCCGAGATGGGACTGCTCGTTATTTTGCAAAGCCTGGGTATGGCGGCTGGACTTCGGAGAGCAAAAAGGAGGCCAGCCGGTCCTTGTCGTTGGACCATTAAGGATTGGAGTTTGAACCGCGGGTGTTCTTTTTGGCCTATCGTGACCTCTTTGAGTTGCATTAATCCTTGGGGAGTTTTTCGGTAAACGTCTTCCCAAATGGATAAGCCGGGACTCGGGTTAAACGAGTCCAAGAGGGCAGCGCTGAA
The DNA here is from genome assembly GCA_963750965.1 of uncultured Alphaproteobacteria bacterium. Lineage (GTDB taxonomy): Bacteria > Pseudomonadota > Alphaproteobacteria > Rhizobiales > Xanthobacteraceae > CANKHA01. The sequence goes on along the minus strand of CAVVSK010000016.1, from coordinate 151,634 downwards.
AACTTGTTGAAGGGCGGATGAGCGTCACGCGATAAACAGGAAACACTCCTGGCCAAAGCTATTTTGAATTATCAAGCCTGCTGGCGGCAGCAGTCCTCGTCTCAAAATAGGCTCCAATATCGTCAGCGATAACGCTGCCAGTCTCCTTAATGGCCAGTTCCAATTCGAGCTGCGTCCGCCCGAACTTCTCGCACCAATAGGTGACCTCCCAAGTCTCGCGTAGGTTGACCGCTGCCGGGTCTGCCGGCACCCGTTCCTGCGTGTTGTCAGCCATCAGCCTTCCTTTCGAAGCGAATAAAACCTGATGCGAATCCTAGCCGGGGGTTGGCTGCCGTTAGTCCATCCGAATCGAGCGCTAATCAGCTGTTGCAGTCCGGGAAGGCGCGACTGCGTGATGATGCAACATAGCTGCCTGCTCCCTTGCCAACGCAGGAAGGTCCATTCGGTTTCTCCCCGCCAGACAGCGGCCTGAAGCTATAGGGATACTAATCGAGCAAGTTTTGCCCGTGCAGAAAATCCCGCAAGGAACCACTGCCTTACCGGCACGTTTGGTTAGGTAACGATAGAGGATAACATGCGCACAAACCTGCTAATTTCAGCCGTCGTCGCGACATTCTCGGTGCCGACGGCTGCCCTCGCCCAGTCTTCTCCACCTCCCGGCACCACGACGACAACCGGAGTCATTGGCGGCGCGGTAACCGGCGCTGTGGTTGGCGGCCCGGTTGGGGCCGTCGTAGGCGGAATTATAGGCGGCAGCATTGGAGCCGCGGCAGAGCCCCCCGCTGAAGTGAGAACTTACGTTATGCAGGAACGCGTTCCGTCCGCGCGGGTGGCTGATCCGATCGTGGAAGGACAACCGCTTGCTTCCACGATCGAGGTGCGGCCGGTTCCTAAATATCCGCAATACGGGTACGCCGTCGTCAACGATAGGCGGGTCATCGTAGAGCCGAAGACGCGGCAGGTCATTAAAGTCTACGAGTAGGGCGCAGCGGCAGAAGACTGTTCCGACCCCTTTTGCTGGGCTGCTGTTTGCGCCAGGATCACCTGGGCGCGTGTGTTGCTGATTGACCGATCCTTCTCCGGCAACGGCGGAGTCGTTTTTGACCCCATTCCGTGAGGACAAGGCTATGCCGGGATTCGTCTCATCACATGTTGGGGCAGGCACATGCGGGCGCTCACACCGTGCGGACCGAGTGCTGAGGCGGTCCGTCTTTATTGACAAGCGATCCGATTAGGCGGAGCAGCGCCTTCCAGCCTTCGTTCATGTAAGGTTCAGCCGCGGGCAGGCACACCGCGCTCCTATGCAAGACAAGGCGACCCCTCCTGATTGCCACCCCCGCTGTTCGGCCTGCGATGTGCCGATGTGGCTCGTTCGCATCGAGCGCACGGGCCGGAGTCATTTCGAGTGCAAGGCTTGCGGCGCCACGACCGTTGGGCTCGCTCCTGTAAAGGGCTGCCCAATAGATCCCGAGCCGCCGGTCGGTATCGATTAACACCTTTTCCAATACCTTTAACGGTCATGGGCAGGGCCGAGCCGCCGTCGCCTCGGCGACCGAATGCGGGATAGGGCCGAGGAGTGTAAATGGCTGACAACCGGCGTTCCGGGGGGTCTCGAGCCGCAGCCCCTATGCCAAAAAGACAGGAAACTGAATGCTACGGTGGAACTGTCAGCTTGCTTCAGATTTTACTTTCTTAAGTAATTGACGATAACCAGCGACTCGCGAGAAGCTTCATGCCAGGTGCAGCCTATTACCGTAGGCAGGCAACGCTCTATCGCGAACTTGCCCGACACTTGAGCGACCGCAAGGATGCGGAGACGGCGTTGGCTGCTTCTGACCGCGCGCGTCGGCGCGCGGAAAGGCAATTAGCTAGGGCCAAAGGCCCCGCTCCGACGGGAAAGCGCCGAAGCGTCTGATCGCAAATGATTCAGGCGGAAATTGCGCATTGTTATTGTTATTTGTATTGGAGGGAGACCGTGAGTCTCCCTAGGAGATGCCTATGCGTTCGACGACATGGAGCGTTATGACTTTCGTTGCCGCTTTGTCGCTGGCGGCGTGCGGAGAGGCCCCAAAGGAAGGTGCGCAGGGACCTGCCGGACCGCAGGGGGCGCAAGGAGCACAGGGGCCGGTTGGCCCGCAGGGGGCGCAAGGCATTGCAGGCCCGCAAGGCCCGGTGGGGCCAGGCGGACCTGCCGGAGAAAAAGGCGAATCCGGTTCGGCTGGACCTCCCGGGCCTCCTGGCCCAGCAGGCCCGAGGGGCGACGCAGGTCCCGCCGGAGCCGCATCTCAGGGACCGACTCTACGCGTCGTCAGTGGAACCGATACGCTTACCTGTAGAGACGATGAGGTTTTGGTGTCCCTGGTCTGTGCCAGCGGCCCGAGCGACGGTCCTAAGTGTGCTGGCCCGGTCACCGGTGTTTGCGCCCGAAAGTAGCTGCGCCGCCTAGCCAGCGTCCAAAGAGTGGTCGTGTGAATCTATGAGTAATGCTGAGCTTTGGGGGGTGATGCTCGAATGAGCGTCGCCACTATGGTCCTGCTCAGCACAATCTCTCGTTTTAAGAGAGGCTCATTGATGAAACCGCCTGGCAAAGTTGGCCTGCCCCGCGAGGTACAGATTGCGCTGGGTGGGCAACTTCGCGCGGCCTACAGCAAATTCCTGCATCATATGCCGTGGAAGCTGGTGAGCCTTACCCGGCGGATCGAACATGCGACGCATGGCAGGAGCTGGCGTCCTGATCCCGAGGTTCACCCGCCGCCTTTCCTCGAAGATGCTGCGTTCGACCCCGAGACTTTAGCCATCTTGGATAAGGCGTTCGAAAAAGCATGGGGCGATTTGCAAAGTATAAAAAGTCCCGTATCGCGTGAAACCCTTGCCCTGCGGCTAGCTGTCCTGGCAAGGGAGGAAAGAGACCCCTCTCGGCTAGCTACCAAGGCCGTGATTGCGTCCATCGTACCCTCCACCCGGAGTAAGGCTGAATAGTCCATGGTGACATGGCGTCCGCCAGGCGCTAGCTCGACTTAACGCGCCAGAGGCGCCAAGGGGGCTGCGCGGCATGCTCCTTACCGCAATCGCCTTTCCCAATTCTCCCTTTGTCGACGGGCGGGCGGCATTTGCCGGAAAAGACGCCTTGGCGATATTACGAGTCCGTGATCTCAGGCTGGCCATTTCGTGTTGCGCCCGGGTCAGGTGGCCCAATAAGGTTTGGTATTCAGCTCCGCTTGAGAGAGGAAGACTATGGCAAAGCTCGACATCAACGGCCAAGTGCGTGACGTACAAGTGGAGGCGGAGACGCCGCTCTTGTGGGTCATCCGTGAACAGGTTGGCCTTACCGGCACCAAATACGGTTGCGGCGTGGCGCAGTGCGGAGCTTGCTCCGTCCACATCAATGGCGAAGTGGCGCGTTCCTGCTCCATCCCCGTGGGAAGTGTTAAAGCGACTGACAAAATCATCACTATTGAGGGGCTGTCCGCCGATAGCTCGCACCCGGTGCAGAAGGCCTGGGCCACGGTCGACGTGCCGCAATGCGGCTACTGCCAATCCGGGCAGATCATGGCGGCCGCGGCGCTGCTGGCGAAGAATTCGAAGCCGACCGATGCGGACATCGACAATGCGATGACCAATATCTGCCGATGCGGCACCTATCAGCGTATCCGCCAGGCTGTGCACATGGCCGCCGGCGGCGGCGTTGACGCCAACAACAAATCCAGAACTTAGCCTCCAGGGAGGTTCGCCGTGAAAACTACGATTGGCAATGCCGCGAAAGTTTCGCGCCGTAAATTTATCGTCGGTACCGCAGCGGCGGGAGGTGGTCTGGCGCTCGGTTTTCGCCTGCCGGCCTTGAATGTTGCCCAAGCTGAAGGCGCCGCCGGTGCTGGTCCCGAGGTGACCGCCTGGGTTGTCATCAAGCCAGACGACACCTGCGTGATCCGCATCGCGCGCTCCGAGATGGGACAAGGCACGCTGACCGGCCTCGCTCAGCTCGTTGCCGAGGAACTCGATTGCGATTGGCAAAAGGTCACGACTGAGCAGATCACGCCCGGTCAGAATCTTGCCCGCAAGCGCCCCTGGGGCGATATGAGCACAGGCGGCAGCCGCGGCATCCGCGGGTCTCAGGACTATGTCCGCCGCGGGGGAGCTGCCGCGCGCATGATGCTGATACAGGCGGCAGCCAACGAGTGGAACGTCCCCGTCAGCGAGTTGACCGTTTCCAAGGGCGTCATCACGCATGACGCATCCAAGCGCTCAACAACCTACGGTAAAGTGGCCGAGGCCGCCTCCAAGCTTGAGGCGCCGGATCTGAAGAGCATCAAGCTCAGAGATCCGAAGGAATGGAAGATTGCTGGCAAGCCGGTCAATCGGCTCGATACGGCCGCCAAGCTCAACGGCAGCAAGGTCTTTGCGATCGACGTGAACTTGCCGGGCATGCTGTGCGCGGCGATCAAGGACAGTCCGGTTTTCGGCGGCAAAGTGAAGAGCTACGACGAGGCCGCGATCGCCAACCGTCCCGGCTTCCGTAAGGTCGTGAAATACAATGACAATGCAGTTGTCGTCGTCGCAGATACCTGGTGGCACGCCAAGACTGCGCTCGATGCTCTGCCGATTGTCTGGGACGAAGGCCCAAATGCCAACGAGTCAGATGCGACGATCGCGGCACGCCTCAAAGAGGGCCTCACCGCGACCGAAACCAACGGCAGCCGCCAGAACGGTGACGTGCTCAAAGCTATCGCCGAAGCTCCCAAGAAGGTGGAAGCGGTCTACAGCACGCCATTCCTCGCGCATGCCTGTATGGAGCCGATGAACTGCACCGCCAGGATCACCGCGGACAAAGGCGAGGTTTGGGTAGCGACGCAAAATGCCGAGGCCTCGCTTGCGGCACTGTCGAAAGCATCGGGGTTACCTTTGGAGAAATGCGAGGTCTATCGAAGCGATCTCGGCGGCGGCTTCGGCCGGCGCGGCGGTGCACAGGATTACGTGCATCAAGCCGTTGCCATTGCCAAGGAAATCCCCGGTACCCCCGTCAAGCTGATTTGGAGCCGGGAAGAAGACATGGCGCATGATTTCTTTCGGCCGATCTCCATGTTCAAGGGTTCTGCCGGCCTCGACGCCGACGGCAACTTGGTCGGATTGCATATGCGCGTGTCCGGCCAGTCGATTAACGCCTTCTCCAATCCGTCAGCGATTAAGGAAGGCAAGGACATGCGCCAGCTTCAGGGCTATTACGAGGATGCCGGCGATGCGCAGTTCGGCTACAGCGTGCCGAACCTGCTGATCGACTATGCGATGCGGAATTCGCACGTGCCGGTTGGCCCGTGGCGCGGAGTCAATACCAACCAAAACGCCGTTTACCAGGAATGCTTCATAGAAGAGGTGGCGCGAGCGGCCGGCAAGGACTCGCTCGAATTCCGCCGGGCGCTTATGGGCAAATTCCCGAAGCATCTCGCGGTGCTCAATGCCGCGGCGGAGAAAGGCGAATGGGGAAAGCCCTTGCCTCCAGGCATCCATCGCGGAATTGCGCAGTTCATGGGCTACGGTTCCTATTCCGCGGCCACCGCCGAGGTCTCAGTAAGCCCGGAGGGCAAGGTCAAGGTTCATCGCATGGTGCTGGCGCTCAATTGTGGCCATGCGGTCAATCCCTCGCAGATCGCCGCGCAGGTCGAAGGCTCTGTTGCCTATGGCTTGAGCGCCGCATTCTATGGCGAGTGCACCGTCGACAAGGGGCGGATGACCAGCCTCAACTTCGACAGCAATGAGATCCTGCAGTTGGCCGCAATGCCCAAGGTCGAAACGGTAATCGTGCCGACCTATGACTTCTGGGGCGGCGTTGGTGAGCCCACCATCTCGGTGGTGACGCCCGCAGTGCTCAATGCGATTTATGCCGCAACCGGCAAGCCGGTGCGCAGCCTGCCGCTGAAGAAACTGAAGATGGTCTAGCGAGACCGGCGGCACGGAGCTGAGACAGGCGCGGGGATTTTCCTCGCGTTTGTCTATTCAGGGGCGCACGGCCGGCGTCTCGACGGCCAGGCCGCGGGCACGCCACATCAGATAAAGCTGAAGATCGACATATTCCGGGGCCCCGGGCGGATAAAGCGCCGCACGCATGCCGGTCAGGCAGTTGCGCAGCCGGCGTTGCAGCGACCCGAGTGCCTGCCATTCCAGGCGATAGAGCGGATAGCCAGTCGCGTGACCCTGCGGAATCACGCTCCCGGCCAGACGTTTTCCCCAGCGCTCGTCGTGGCATTGCGCGCAGGAGAGGTTGATCTGGCCTTGCCGCCGATTGAAGAAATCGCGGCCTGCCTCGATGAAGGGCCGCAACCGCTCGTCAGTCGGTTCGAGCGGCATACCGCGCGATTGCTGCCCCACATAGGCAGTGAGCGCCAGCAAGTCCTTGCTCTCATATTGCAACGGCGTCGCTCTTTGCTGCTCGACCCGGCATAGGTTGATGCGCTGCTCAAGATCAATGGGGCGTGCTCGTGCGGCATAGTAGGCCGGATAGCGTGCCGCAACACCGCGCATGCTGGTGCGCGCGTCGCCGTGGCAATCGGCGCAGGACTTTTCCGCGGCCCCTGCCTTTTTGTGCCACAGCGCTTCGCCATCAAACACGGAGAGCATTCCGGGATTGGCGGTGTCATCGTCCTGCATTGTCTGGATTTCGCGACCCATAAGCGCATAGCCGGACTTGCGATCGGCAAGCGGGATATCGTCGGCCCACGCCGGCAGGATGGTGTACAGGACGGTCGTTAAGGCGGCAAGGCGGAGCAGCTTGCTCATATGACGTTGATGGTGACAGATTCAGTCGCCAAGAACCCGTTGTCGCCCGACCATTTGAATTCGAGCTTGCCGCTGTCGGCAGCCACCGTATGAAACGCGATGAACGGGTTGGCGGAAATGGCAGGATGCAAATCGGCGCGGAAGATTTCGACGCCATTATAGGTGCAAACGAACAGATTGATAATGTCGCGCGGAACCTGCTTGCCGCTGTTGTCGTAACGGAAGCCAGTTTCCATCTCGTGCGAGATCAGCGTCTTAATCTCAATAACCTCGCCGCGCTTGGCCTCTTTGGGAACGTTAATCAACGCACGTGCCGTCATCCCGGGTCCTCCTGACAGGCCGCGAGCGCAACGAAGGTGTCGACGGCATCGGACCAGAAGCTTCCGTCGCTCATCTCCGCGACGGCGATGACTTGTTGCGTGGTCGCGAGCCGCATGCGGGTGGAAATTCTCGCTTTGCCTGCATGGGGTCCCAACCGCACACTAAGCACATTCGGCTGCGGATTTTTCTCGTTGAAGATGTGAATGGCCTTAACATGATCGTTGGCCGTCATCGGACTTTCGACGGAAACTTCCACCGAAACGGCGTTGCCGTTTTCGACCATCGAGGGAAGACCTAGCGTCACCCTGCCCTTTCGCAATGGTGCGGCGCCTACAACTTTTTTGATCGCGGCCTGCAGCATGTCGGGCAATGCCCGGCTTTCGCTGCACGGAAAAATGGCAAGAAGCCCGACGCCGCCGGCAAGTTGCGCCGCGCCTAATATAAAGCCGCGCCGCGTCGCGCTCTTTGCATCGTGATCGGCGACCATACCGACGCTATCCTAATTCTTTAGGGTGGCCAGGTAGGCCACCACGTCCTCGATCTGCTCCTCCGTCAGCACAGGTTTTCCGGCAAACGCCGGCGCCACACGGACGAGCCCTTCAACGCGATAATAAGACGGCATGATGGTGTCAGGGTTGAGGCGACTGGAATCCACAATGCGCAGCCGCAATTGCTCTTCTGACCAGCGTGAACCCGCGCCTTGCAGGTCGGGAGCCAGGTTGCCTTGGAATTTTTCTTCGGGAAAAGGTCCGGTATGACAGAGCAGGCAAAGCCCGACCTGCCGGTTGGCGACGATCGTGCGGCCGCGGGCCGGATCGCCTTTGGCACCCGTGAGCGAGACAGGAATGGCGTCCCCGGCCACAGTATAGGGACGCAGGCCTTCGGCAGTCGCAGGACGAATAGCCACCACAACCATTAGTGCGATCCCGCAGCCGAAAAAAGCCAGGCCTTCAGCCGAAAACTTCTGCGGTAATCGTGTTGAACCAGCCATTGGCAAAATCCGCTTCCAGGGCGCGCGTCGTCCGGGGTGCATCGAGAACACTCACTCCGCCTGCACCTTCCACGTCCACAAGTTGGCCATCCTTAGGGCGATACACACCAGCAATGGAAATACCGTAGTCGGGGGCAACCAGACTGTAACAGGTGTTGATCAGCCTTGGCTCTTCCGGCACCTGCCCGCGCAGTATCGCCGTGATCGCGGCAGCACAGACCTTAGCCTGGGCATTCGCCGAGAAGGCGGATTTCGGCATTCCGCCCATGATGGCGGCGTCGCCGATGATATGGATGTTCGGCTGTTGTTTCGATTCGAAAGTCACCGGATCCACCGGACACCAGCCGGTGCGATCGGTGACGCCGGCAAGCTCGGCTATGCGGCCAGCTTTTTGCGGCGGGATGACATTGGCGACGGCTGCCTTGTGGCGGCCGAAGTCGGTGATGAGCGTATTCGACTCCAGCTCGACCGCCGTGACCTTGCCGCCAGCGGAAAGCGGGACCCACTCCAGCAAGTCGGGATAAAGCTCCTTCCAGGCATTCTGAAATAGGCGCTGCTTGGAGAAAGCATCCTTGGCATCCAGGACGATCAGCTTCGACTTCGGTTTCTTTGTCTTGAGGTAGTGTGCGATCAGGCTGGCGCGTTCATAGGGGCCGGGCGGGCAGCGGAACGGATTTGGCGGAGCCGAGATGACCACCAAACCACCATCGTCCATAGCCTCAAGCTGGCGGCGCAGCAGCAGCGTCTGCGCGCCGGCCTTCCAGGCATGCGGGATGCGGTCGGAGGCGGCCTCATTGTACCCAGGAAGGACATCCCAGCGCATATCGACGCCGGGGGCGAGCACCAGCCGATCATAAGGCATACGCGCGCCGTTCGTTAGCGTCACCGAGCGGCCCTGCGGGTCGATGCCGGAGGCCACCGTGAAGACCAGTTCCACGCCGTCAGCGGCAAACTTGTCGTACCCAAACTGCTGCTCCTTAAGGTCGCGCAGCCCGGCAACGACGTTGTTGCTGAACGGACAAGCCGTAAACGTCTGGGTCGCTTCCACCAAGGTTACGCTGAGGCGCCGATCCAATTTTTTGATCGCGCGGGCGCAAGTTGCACCAGCAAAGCCACCGCCCACAACAATAACACGGCCGGCGCCGCCCTGGGCGAAAGCAGGCAGCGGGAACAGCGCTGCCGAGGCCATGGCTTTGAGGAAATCTCGGCGGCTGCTGCCGCTGCATCGCGATCAATCCTTCTGCGCGGCGTACCAAGTGCTGATCGCACTGGATTTCTTCGTCTGTGAAACCCTTGGCGATGCGATCCATCACTGTCGCCGGACGTCGTCCCGAACGAAAGTCTTGCATCGCGGTCACGATCTGCGCCGCGTCGCTGGTGTTCAGACGCGGCACCGGCGTTGCAACCGACTTGCTTGCGGGATGACAACCCGAGCACGAAGCTGCCCCGGGAGGCGCCTCGGCGGCATAAGCGGAATAGCCAATGAGAGCCAGAACGGCTGCGGTGATCAGGCGGATCATGTGGCATACCCATTACAGAGATCGTCCCCCAACTGGGACAGCGGGGCAGCGACCTGCATATTAAGGCATGTGTTGTCCAGCAAGAAAGGGTTATGGCGGCAGGGCGGGAAGGACGAAAAACACCCAAGCGGCAATTTCACGCCATTGCCGAGGGAGCCCGCGGCAAAACGCTCACGTTTAATAAGGCCCGTGTCTGACGCTGCGGGTCCCAGACTTATCTTAGCCCGGCGGCCTTCAGGGCATTTTCAATTGTCGCTTGGATGCCGAGCCTCCTTGAGGCCGCTATGCTCACACTTTCCGGCGGGCGATTCAGTAGTGTAATCGATGACACCGACTCTCGCGGCTGACTGGTTGCCCGCACCGTCACATCGTCGGTCAGTTCGAAGAATTTGGCGATGTAATGGGATGAGAAAATTCCAGCTTCCAGCATGAAGGGGCCTGCTACGCCACCTTGATCCTCACCCTTGCCCACCGCCAACGGCGTTCCATGCGTCATGCGCGGGATTGTGAAAGACTCGATTACTTCTTGGCCCGCACTATTCTTCCAGCTATGTCGAAGGACGCCGACGATTCTATCTTCTCGCATTGGGACGTCCGCAACCCCGTGAACATCCAGCCACTGCTTGACGATTTCGCGCGCATTGGCCGGCACCACTGTGGTGTCGGCGCCCCCATGCCAGACAGAAATGCGCGGCCACGGCCCGGCATGCGGCGACGCCTGGCGCACGAGCGCACCCCATTCCTTCGCCGATCGGGGAGAGCCTTGGGACATCGCTTCGAAGGCCAGCCGTACATCCGTTACGGCACCGAACGGGAGGCCGGCAATGATAGCGCCTCCCGCAAACACCTCCGGATAACAAGCGAGCATCGCAGAAGCCATCGCGCCGCCCGCCGACAGACCCGTGATAAAAATACGGTTTAAGTCCACGCCGTAATCGCGCACACAGCGCTCGATCATCTGACGGATAGATGCAACTTCGCCTTGACCGCGTCGCACATCAGAAGGTCGAAACCAGTTAAAGCAACCGTTTGGATTGTTTGCACGTTGCTGCTCGGGAAAAAGCAACACAAACCCGTAACGGTCAGCCAAGGTTGACCAACCTGCACCACGATCATAATCCGCCGCTGTCTGCGTGCATCCATGTAGCACCACCAGCAGTGCTGGTTTGGATGAAAGCTCTTTGGGGACATACCGGAGCATCCGTAGGTTGCCCGGGTTTGGGCCAAAATCCTGGACTTCATCCAGAGCTGATAATTGGCTTATGTGATTTGGTAGACGGACTCCGTTTTTTGCCAGTAGGGCAGTGATATCGAGCACTCCGGACCTCCTGATGAATGGCGTCAACGCATCAGAAGGTGTTTGGTTGCAGTGCACAAAACCGACCGTTACGCTAACCCCCAAGCGAAAAAAGCCCCCATGATCCTGGGCGGCTTTTTCGCAGTTCACCGTCTCGTTTCACGAGCTCGTTGGGACTGCCGCGCCCCCCGATGGAAGCTTGGACGAGCGATCTCAGCCGAACTCCTTCGAGACGAGCGTTCTCAGCTGAACTCCTTCGAAATGTGTCCTCAGGAACGCTGACTTTTCACCTCAGTGACTGGAAGGCGAGAATTGCCAGCGATTACGCAAAGACTCTCGGCTGAAATCGGGAACGCGGGTCGAGACGGGAATTGGAGACACAACTAGCGCGTTAAGCCCGTAGGGGCCGGCAACGTATCAGCTGGCCGCTTAGCCTCGGAAGAGGCCGAAGCATTGGTTTCCGTAATGGAAGTCTTGGTGGGCCAATTGACAATTAGGATCAGAGCACTGAGCACCAGAAGTGATGCAAAAGCACCGAGAATTAAGCCCGGGTCCCGTTTACGTTTGCGGGGATTTGTGTCGGACCGACTAGCGGCCATGGTTGATCGTTCCGTTTGTTTACAGGGTAGTAACGACGAACCGCCATGTGGGTTCCCGAGAGGCGTAATCACGGTGGCATATTTGTGCCTGGGCACGGTGAGAACCGTTTAGATCGGCTGCGCTGCCACTGCGCTCCATGAGGCGGGGTGGTCAGTCAGGTTGTACTTGAGAACTCTGGCGAACCATTCGGGATCGGATTTGGCCCGTGCCAAGCGCATTTCATCACCGCTGATTACGTATGAAAATGTAGCCTCGACCCGCTCGACATCTTCGGCAGCGGATTTGTTTGCAGCTAAAGCTTCGGCAAAAGATTTGAAGCAGGCAAATTTTCCAGTGGTAGCCGTCATTCCACTGATCCGAATGATCCCGACATCAACATTCGGGCCGGTTTCTTGGTATCGGCACGGAGGTTGGCGCCGCGACGAAGGAACCGTGCGGAATAGCAGTCCGCGCTATGTCGCACCGCAAAAAGATCCTCCCTTTCGATCGCCGTCCGCCACGCAGTTTCGACGGCCTGCATAGCTGCGGCAATCTTTTGCTCCCGCGAGACCTCCCCTGCCTGGGGAGCGGGCGCGCCCTGAAACGATGCTGCGGATCGGGAAAGCGGCAGCCGTTCCAGCAACGAAATTGCACCCGATGTCGCTCAAAAACGATGCCACCGACAAATGCCGCCGACAGCAACGGCACAATTAATGCTGCATAAGCGAGGACGCGCATTCGCATTCTATTACGCCGGTAAATCCGAAGCTTAAGGCTCCGGTTGGCGCATCCCGCCAGCCCGAAGGCGGTCGGCGCCGTTTTGCTTCTGGCCATAATTCGCAGCCAAAACGACGACCTCGGCGCCGATCTTCACACGACGGTACAAGTCTATGACGTCCTCGTTCCGGAGGCGGATGCAGCCCGAAGTCTCGTAACTGCCGATCGTAGACGGATCATTGGTGCCGTGGATGCGATACAGCGTATTACCTAAGTATAGGGCCCGAGCACCTAATGGATTGTTCAAACCACCGGGCACAAAACTGGGTAGATCAGGCTGGCGCTCGAGCATTTCGGCAGGCGCGCCGCCAATCTGGCCATTCAGCCATGTGAGTAATGCGTTCTCGCCCCGCCCATCGGAAGCCGTCGCGTCCAACACCAATCCCGTAGCGCAACGCTTCGCCCTGCCCCAGCACGAGATACAAATAGGTGTTTCGGGTGTCCACGATCAACGTCCCGGGAGACTCGTGGGTTGAGTAAGGAACGACCGCCCTCCGCAAATGCGCCGGCAGTGCCGGACTCTCCCGCAAGACCAGAGCAGAAGGCGGATCATCATACGGTCTGACGCGAGAGCGAACGCGTGTCTCGGGGCGATTGGGGCGCTGAACGCCGGGGAGATTGCTGGGCGCTGGTACTGCTGCTGCCCATGGCCGGAATAGCGAGTCCGATCGCATGCCGGCGCGCCTTGCGCCCAAGCACCGGAATTTAACGCCGAGAACGACAGTGCGACGGCAGCAAGATGCCAGACGATTAACATTGCGTGCAGCACCCCATACTCCCGCGCGAGGACGTTGCGGAGCTTCGACGCCATCGTTGCGGAATATCGCAGTCGCCGTATGACAGGCTAAAGCTCTGTCCGTTGAATGAAGCGGCTGCTTCCATCGAGAAGTTGAAGATTGCTCAAGATCACTGGATTGGAAGGATCGAGCTCATAGGCCTTGAGGAATTGCTGCCGGGCACGCACCAGGTCGCCGCGCAGCATGTATGAGTAGCCCCGATTATTCAGTAATTGGACGGTCTCGCCGGCTAAACGAGCAGCCTGGACATAGGCTTGATCTGCTAAGTCAAACCGCCGAACGCGATCATAACTTGCAGCCAGTCCGATCCAGGCGGTGGCGTCTTTCGGAGCCTTCTCTACCGCATCACGAAAATAGCGTTGCGCAAGTCCATATTGACCGCGGCCGAAATGCTCCATGCCCAGACGCAACGGCTCGTCGGAAGGAAAATATTGCACGTCAACGGGCTCTTGCACCGTCGGCGTTGTTGGGACGGCTGCATTGAATGTTTCGCAGCCCGCCATAACGACGGTAAGACAGCCGCACACGAGCAGAATTGGCAGACGATTCAACACCTTGGCCACCCCCCTCCGCTCGCGGGATTACTTCATCACCGATAGCAAGCGGATAGCCACGGGAACCATAGCAACCATCAAGATCACTGGGAAGATGAATAAACCCAACGGCGCGACCATTTTAACAGGCAATTGGTTGGCCCGTTCTTCCGCCCGCAACATCCGGCGGTCGCGCATCTCGTCGCTGAAGACCCGCAAAGCCTCCGCCACATCGGTGCCGAGCTCGATCGACTGCCGAAGCAGCCCGGCAAATGCGCGCGCTTCGTCCAGACCAATCCGTTTTGCAAAGCCGTCCAGCGCGTCAATGGTGCTTCGGCCAGCACGCCGTTCGGCACCCATCAGATGTAAATTCATTCCAAGTTCGCGGCTTTGTCGCATGATCTCGCCGCCTGATGCGTTCCAATGCCGCCTCGAGGCTAAGCCCGGCATCAACACACACCATCAAAAGATCAAGCATATCAGGAAAGGCGACGCGGTAGTGTTGTTGCAGCTTTCGTTCACGTCGCGACAGATAAGCATCCGGTCCGAGAACAGACAGAAACATTACAAATGCGACCAAACCGAATTTGAAAAGCCAGTGATAACCGCCTAAGAAAATTTCTGCGCAGATATAAGCTGTGGTTGGAGCAAGTGCGATAACGGCAAAGCGGGCAAAGATATAATAAGTTATTGCGTTTGGCCTGAAGTAGCCGGCGCGAATGAGTTGGCCTCGCAATTTCGCCTGAGCTGAGCCATCCAGGCCGAAATATTTCTCGTCGAAGTAGCTCGTTATGAGCGTGTCAAAACCACCGCCAAAAGCAACCGGTGCACTATTCTTCGTAGGCGCGCCAACACGCTGCTGCACACGGACCTGGGTCGCAGCGACCTGTGCGATCACGAAAACAGCGGCCGCAACTGCAGCAAAGGCCAGCAGCGAGATGATGACGATGGGTGAGAACAGTTCCTGCATGTTCAAAACTTGAAGTTCACCATTCGATACATGATGAAGTTACCGATCACGAGCAAAACCACCCCAACAACCACTGCCGGCATAATAAGCGGGCTGTCGCTTATCGCGGCGAAATACGACGGCGCGATCAGACTGATGATGGCAATCAAGGCGAATGGGGTGGCGGACAATGCGATTGCAGATAGCCGTCCCTCGGCACTCAAGGACCGGATCTTCAGCCGCATCTTTGTCCGGCTTCGCAGCAGCCGGGAGAGGCGCGTCATGATCTCGGCGAGATTTCCCCCGCTCTGCTGTTGAATGGTTACGGCTGTTGCAAAGAAAGACAGGTCTGGCTCACCAACCCGACGGCAGAGATTGTCGATCGCCGCGGTTTGCTCAAGGCCGAATGTCACCTCGTCCGCGACAATTCCGAATTCGGATCCGATCGGATCGGGCATTTCGCGCGCGACCAATGCCAGGGAGACCCGGAACGGATGGCCGGCGCGCAACCCTCGGACGATGACATCCAAAGCGTCCGGGAGCTGTTCGCCAAACGCGGCAATACGGCGGCGTCGAGCCAATTTCAAGAAAAGATAAATCGAAGCAAAAGCCAGCACGACCGCGGCTGGGACCGCCAGGCTGCGGAAGCCGGTGGCATATTGCAGCACGAAGTACCAAATTAAACCGATGACGGCCAAGATCATTATGAGTTTCGGGCCGCTCAATCGTACTCCGCTTTGGATGATCAGCAATTCCAAATTTTTGAAAAAGGAAATCTGCGGAAGGAAATCGGCCCCCCGCTCACGTCGCAGAACGTCCAGCACTTCTGTTGGATTTGACGTTTTGGACACTTAGCGCAATTCGCCGGTTGACCGCTTTCTGCTCGCGTCGATTTTTAACAAGGAACCAGTAAGCGCCTTGAATCCCAAGCAGTGCGGCACCGAAAACGAGCGCATAAACGACCCAAAGCTCGTTGGCAAAGTCGGGCATCACAGCGGCCTGCTCGGGTCAAAGTGACCGGGTGACAAATGCAGGCCCATATGCTTCAGGTCCTCCAGAAAAGTCGGGCGAATCCCCGTCGCTCGAAAGCTCCCTTGAATATTGCCCTTCTCGTCCGTGTGCTCCTTCTGGAAGCGATAAATCTCTTGCATTTGGACGACGTCGCCCTCCATGCCGGTGATCTCGCCGACGCTGATCACGCGCCGGCGTCCATCAGGCAATCGTTGAAGCTGGATCAGCAACCGGATCGCGGAGGCGATCTGACTGCGAACGCTTAGCGGGAGCGATCGCCATGCCGGCCATGCTGACCATCTGCTCCAGCCTTCTGATTGCATCCCGGGGAGAATTCGCGTGGACCGTCGTCATCGAACCTTCATGGCCAGTATTCATGGCCTGGAGCATGTCGAACGCCTCCTCTCCGCGACACTCTCCGACAACGATTCGATCCGGCCGCATGCGCAAAGCGTTTTTCACCAGCTCGCGCTGCCGAATCTCCCCTTTTCCTTCGGCATTCGACGGGCGGGTTTCCATTCTGCAAACGTGGGGGAGTTGCAATTGGAGCTCGGCAGCATCCTCGATTGTAATGATGCGTTCCTCGGGGGGAATAAAACTGGAGAGAGCATTCAGCATTGTCGTCTTGCCGCTACCGGTTCCGCCGGAAATAATCATGGAAATCCGGCCCATGACTGCAAAACGCAGCATCTCCGCCATCACCGGCCGGCAGGCGCCGATCTCCACGAGGCGATCCATCGAAAAAGGCTGCTTGGAGAATTTGCGGATCGAGACCAGGGCACCATCTACCGCGATGGGCTTCACGGCGACGTTCACGCGGGATCCGTCCGGCAGTCGCGCGTCCACTGTCGGCGATGACTCGTCAATACGCCGGCCCACGCCAGCAACGATTTTTTGAATGATGCGCATCAAATGCGCCTCATCCTTGAAGTGAACGGAGGTCTCCTCCAGTTTTCCGAAACGCTCAACGAAACACTTCTTGTGAGTGTTGATCAGAATGTCACTGACTGTGGGATCTTTCAGAAGGGATTCGATCGGTCCGAACCCAATCATCTCGTCGACGATTTCCTCGGCGAAGGTCTGCGCCTCTTTCTGGTTCAGAGATAAATGCTCGGTGCGGACGTAATCCGCCAGATAAGCCCGGACTTCGCGTACCAGGTCCGGACGTGGAAGTTTTTCCAGAGATGTGAGGTTGAACTCATCGATGATCTGAGCGTGTAACTTAATCTTCTCGTCGAGCAACGCAGGGCGCTGTTTTATCAACTCGTGATAAAGCTGCTCCTTTTCGATTGCAGCCCGATCCATCTCAATGACACGCAGCGCCTCTTGTTTGGCGTTAGGCACGGCGGTTTTTTGGAAAAAACTCATTTTCGCACACGCTTTCCTACAAAACGCTCCACCACCCACGGTTGCACTAGTATACAGCTTGGCCCCGCGCCCGTCATCCAGCTTTGTTGCCAATCAGTTAACGGTCGGCCCTCGATTGGCGGGTTTCGTTAACTCCCGTTTTTTGCTCTTGGGTCATTGTCGTCGTTGTCGCGGACACAAAATTCGCCAAGGCCCGGATGTCCTTGCTAACCCGACTTGACGGAGCTGCGATCGAGAGCGGTATCCCCGTGTTGACGCTTTGAGCCGCAGCGGCGGGATCTTCTCGGATGTAGAGGACATTTTCCTCTCCAAGCACACGCTTGACGTGACCCCGGCGGGCAATTCGACCGAATAAAGTGGTTTGGCAACGCCCTAGCGCGACCATAACTTGCTTTGGGGGGCTCTCGATGGCTCGTACCGCTTCCGCGGTGCCGGAAATCTGGCGCAGGCCGGGCACGGTGTTCAAACCGGTAATGATGGCCAAATCGCAAACCGACAATACTTGCGCGGTCCATTCAAACCAAAGCGGCGGCAGATCAATGACCAGCAGATCGTAGCGCTTGGCGATCATGCGAAAAAGCGCATCAAGCGCCGCAATTTTGATATCCATCGTCGCGCCGCGTTGGCGAGGTCCGGCCAAAACATCCAAGCCGCTGGAGTGGCTGCTGACGAATAATCCGAAGAGCTGGTCATCAAGCCTCTCCGGATTCTTGGAGATCTCGTCCATCTTAAGTCGTGGTTCGATATCCAGGTAATCGCAGACGTGGCTGGTTTGCACATCCAGGTCCAGAAAACAAATGCGCCGGTGACGCGTTCGTTTGGCGAGCTTCAGCTGAATGGCCGTTTCCAAAGCCAGAGTTGTGTTTCCCACGCCCCCGCTGCTCGGCACAAACCCGATAATATCCAGCTTGGTTTGACGCGCACCAGATGCGGAAGTCTGCAGCGAGCTGCGGCGTGAGAGAATGTCGAGGATCTCTTGCGGCGCACCGTCCAACGAGACCCAATCTGCACCGCCGGTTCTGGTCAGACGCTTATACTCGCTGGCGGAAATCTCCTTGCTGATAAAAATAAAAAAGGTCCCCGGATGGTCTTGTTCAGCGATGCTGATCACCCGATCCAAAGGAGAAGCCGTGTTCAGAAAAGGAACAATGATGTAGGTCAGGTTTTGCGCGGGATTAGACTCAGGCGCAGCGCTTACCGGAGCATCGCTCAGCTTAGTGAGAATTGTGAGATTCGGCAGCGCCTCCGACAACCGGTCGCTTAATTCCTTGAGTTCCTGGGATTGGGCACCGCCGGTAAACAGGTAAATTTGCATAGGCTGGACAGATTGATTCCTCATGAAGGAGCGTTCGACGACAGATCCTCGCCGGTGATTGTGGTGGTGAGCGGGGGAATCGTCATGTTGGAAAAACCCATGAGATCGCCCAGAAAGAAAAACTGAAACGTGAGGTTCTGGAGTGAAACCGTCACGGTCGGAACTGGCCCGCCGGGGCGGCCGGCAAAACCGAGCCCGCTATATATATACGAAACCACCACATTGGCAGGTGTGACGCGGGAGAAAACGTCGCACATCCCAATTTCGTAAGAAGAAGTGGCACCGACGCAAGACGCCGCGCCCACTCGTCCGAACACAATCCTGTTCATGGCGTCTGCGTTGTAGGTACCGCCGCCGGTGCAACTTCCCCCGCCCGCGCCAGTACAGGTACGCGTTGTGAAGGCAGGCGGCGGGAAATCACCGGGTTTTGCACCCCCCTCGAGGCCGGTAATGGCGGTGAGGCCGTTTGCAACAGGTGTTGAGACAGCGGCGATCCGCGCGCCGACTTGAACAGCTTTGCTGGCGGCGTTCCACTGGTACATGGCCATCAGGAAATCGATGGAGCCCAGGATAAATATAAAGAGGATCGTGAGCATGACGGTGGTTTCGACGAGAACGCCGCCGCGCTCGTCGCCCCACAATGGTCGTCAGCCTCATAGTCATCAGCTTTGCCCGATCCAGCGCTCGGAATGCGTGACGGTCACGCTCTTCGTGCCGAAACCGAAAAAGCCCCACATCCCCAGCGGCGCCCAGGTGAAGCTGCCGGTGACATTCACGATCCGAAGGCTGTCGGGACCCCGATACGGGCGGATCCCATCGACGGGCGCATTTGCCACAAAACTGAAACTGACGGTAACCTCGGCAGGATCGAAGCCCTTGGTGCGGCGGGCGCTGCCGCCCGCCGGAGAGCCGGTGGCCGCCAAGTTTTGCGCGTCGTCTGCGCGGCCGCGTCAGTTGGATCCTCGACACGCGCCAGATAGCGGGCAGCGTCACGCACGCCGGTCGACACAAGGTGCTGCTGATAAAAATAATAGGAGAACTCCAGCACCCCCAAGATCAACGCGAATAGTACCGGCACCAGGACGGCGCCTTCTACCAAGGCTGACCCCTCCTGGTCCCTGGGAAAGCCGCTGAGCCGTTTGATACGCACCAAGCCACCTTTTTGATTGCTACCGGTACAGTTGCACCTGGTCGAAGTTGTGGCCTCCTGCGCTGCCGGCGTCCACGAGTTCAACGATCTCGGCGACGATGTCGTCCTGGGATGCCTCAACGGGCTGGGTGATGAAGAATTTGGCAAAGGCCGCGACCGGCACCCCACTCTGATTGCCGGGGCCAAGCGGAAGTTACGGCGGCAGATTGGCGTCGCAATTCACAATGGCGGCGAAGAATGTTCGCCGGTCCGGGTCGGTACTGGCGGTCGGACTGGCAGATGGGAGCCCCCTTTTCCGGCCTTGTCCGGGGGAGACGGACGCTGCCTGGCCAGACGGGTTAGTTGATGAACGGCGGCGCCGTTGGGCAATTTCGTAAAGATAAACCTCGTACCGGCTCGGCAGATTAGTGTTGCTTGCCGGCGCCCCATTGACGCGTCGGTTGTCGGCTGCTCGCCCCCGGTGGGCAAGGTGTGGTTCACTGTCCAATAGCTGTCGAAATCCCAAGTCACCGTCACCCATACGGCCGCCCATGTAAGGGCAAGTGCTGGCAAAAGCAATTATCCCGCGGCAGACCCATGGCCTGAGCGAGACCGGGATTACCGAGTTGGTGTGGCACGGCGCTGCGCTGCAGGCCGCGCCGCTCGCCTGAAGGTAGCCTTTGCGGACGTTCATTGCGGGCCGCATATTTGGATCGTTTTTGGCACTGCTCATCGAGTGTTCATAAAGATCGAAACGCACGTTTACCGCATCCCGCACCGACGCGACAAAGCCGGGCTTTGTGTCCACGCCGCTTTGTTTGAAGCAAGCGCTGGGCGATTCCATCGCGATCGCGTCGCGCAGGGCATTGGCTCCATTGCCGAGCGTGGGATTGTCCAGAAAGCCGTAATTTCCCGGGCTGTATTGTCCATCACCCCCGCCGCCACGGCGCATCTCGATCTGCCGCCGGCGCATGGCCGGGTCGGCTACCGCGTCCTGCAGCGCAGCGGTTGCCTGATCATAGGTCATTCCCGGAGTTGAATAAGGGTTGCAAATAAACATGGGCGTGAAATCGCAGACCACCTGATCCATGCCCGCCGTTGCCCGAGCACCCGCCGTCACTGTGTTGAGTCCGCCCAGCAACAAACGAAGCCGGAAGAATGGTGGGAATCGTCGTCGGCGTCACCGTAACCTCGACAAAACGCGCCGCTACGGACTGTTCCGGCGGTGCATCCATTCCCCGTGCATATCACCTGGGCGTCGACGTTAGGCACGCTGTCGGCAGGAAGCGTGCTCATGAAGCGAATCTGCGCAGTCGGTGACATTCGCAGCCCCGCCGGTGCCAAACACTGAACTGTTGGTGATCAGATTGTTGATCGCGTCCACAGCGCGGTCCGTGGAGTCGGGCATGCGGTCGAGCTCGGCGGCGCCGGCAATGGCGAGCGCGTCGGCGCCCTTCTGAAGCTGCGATTGCAGGCTCATGTAGCGCCCGCCATCGAGCGCCAGCAATGATGTGCCGATGATGACCACCAGCATCACGGTCACGTAAGGCAGGATTATCCCGTCCGTGTCCTGCCAGAATGATCGTCGTGGCCTTGGCTAAACTTGCGATCGGTCCTTTCATCACGCACCTCTTACAACGCGCAGGCGTGGGCTCACTGGGTCCCCTGTGCCGCACCAGCCGCTGCACCCGCTGCTGCTCCGGCTCCGGCGGCAGCGCCTATCGCAGCCGGACTGGCACCCTGTTGTTGCCGCGGCGGCGCGCGGTAGCGTTCAATTGCCGGCACTGCGCGCGAGCCTTCCATCACGATTCGCCGGTCGCCCACGCCGCGTGGCCAGGGGTGGTCCATGTGGGTCGCGGCATTGACCTCCTTGGCGTCGCCTGCACCGAGAGTGACGGTATCCTTGCGCTGAACGTAACGCTCCAGTTCATCGTTGCCGTACAAACCATAACAGCCGCCCAGCACCGGCGCGAAAACCGCAAGCGTAAGAAAAGGATAGAGTTTCAAGCGCTGCCCCCTACTTCTTGGTGACGGGGATAGCCCCGGCGGTATCGACTTGAATCATGTGCCCATAAGGGCCCTTCAGCCCGCCACCCTCGGAGACGTAATCCTGGTAACGCTTCTTCACCTCAGGCTGGCCATAGAGAAAGAAGTCAACGTCGTTACTGGGAAGGCGCTTGTCGAAAGGCGTGGCCAGTTGCTGCCCGGGCACGGCCGGCCCGATCAGCCGTGGCGTCACGATGATGACGAGATCGGTTTCCTTCTGCTGGTAGGCGGCGCTGCGGAACAGCGCGCCCAAAACCGGCACAGAGCCGATCCAGGGAAGCTGTGATATCGTTGCCGTATTCTGCGACGCTAACAGGCCGGCGATGGCGAAGCTTTGGCCGTCACGCAGTTCGACGGTCGTGACGGCATCGCGTTTGGTAATCGCGGGAATGAGTGTCCCGGTGACTTGAATCGCATTGGTGAAATCGAGCTCGCTGACTTCCGGGTGCGATCCGCAAATGGATGATGCCGCGCGACAAAACGGTAGGCGTGAAGTTCAGCCTTACGCCGAACGGTTTGAATTCGATGGTGACCGTCGGAATGCCTAAAGCACCTGATGGTCGCAGCAACCGGTACCGGAAACTCCCCGCCGGCATGAAACCGGGCGGTATCGCCGGAAAGTGCGATCAGGTTAGGCTCGGCGAGCCGGCGGACCAATCCCTTTTCCTCAAGCGCGCTGACGGGACTCCACATTGAGTCGCCATTGCTCTTGAAAACGTTGGCGAGGATCGCGCCGAAAGGAGTACTCCCGGTGGCAAGCGTGTCTATGACCGACGATCGTCCCGTGTCATTTTGAAGTTCTCCCTAAGCCAGTAGCGGCTTGAATTGATCCGACGTTCTTCGCTAACCTTGACACCCAATTCCCGCCCTGCCTCGCGCGAGCTTCGAGGAAACGGACCTCGAGCATGACCTGCTGCGAAGGCGCTACCGACATCGCGTTCACCACAGCTGCCCTCGCCGGCCATGCCTTTGGCAACCTGCATGGCCTTGTCCGCCATGACCGCATCCGTGGCGAGGCCGCTGAGCACGACTTGCCCCTGGTTGGACGAGACCCGAATGCCGGCGCCACCCGTGCTGGAACGTATTTTCTGTTCCAGGGTATTGGTATCGAGCCCAATGTCCAGGTCGAGCACACCGATAAGCCGCGCATCGGCGTCCAACAGGGACACGTTGGTCGTGCCGACCTTTTTGCCCTGGATGTAAATCGAACGGTCGCTGAGCGGAAGAACGTCCGCCAGATCGACCTGTCCGACGATGGCGCGGGTAAACGGACGCGCAACCTGAAAGGTTCGCGACTTATTCACCGTGACGGATACCCGGGTAACGGGGACGTCGTCGCTTACAAAGGTTGAGGAAGTAGTGGAGGAAGTACGAGCGCCATTCGGGCCGGCCGCGTCGGCAGGAACAGCAAGCCCAAGTAATGCAAGGCCCCCGACAACGAAGCCCGCAAGCGTAGAACACACGAAGATCGCCCGCCGAATACTCCTATTGACCTTCGCGCCGCCAAACTGGCCGCCCTGCTTCCGCATTCCTAGATCCCCCTGCCTGCCGTCTCATAAGCTTGATCTTATTTGCCCCGTACAACGCTGTACTCTTGAATCTTCATGCCACGCACAACTTCTACCTTTGAAGTAATGGGACCTGATGGTGTGGCCACTGTTGTTACGACGCGCCGGTTCCACTTTCTTCGGAGCTTCGAAGAATAGATCGCGCTCAGTAACACGGCTGGTCTGCGAGGCGTGCCCTTCCCCGGCTTGCCGCAGGATCAGCGACAGCTTGCCGATGTCGGTGGCAAGCAGGATTTTTTGTGCCTGATCCGTCTCGACCTCGAGCGTCACCGCCTTGGCGACCGTCGCCTTCTCTTGCCGCTCGTTGGCAAGCTGATCCACGGCCAGCACCTTCACATTCTGCAGCAGGACATCGGAAAATTTTTCGACGGCGCCGGTCGCCTCGCTTTTCGTGCGGATCAAAACGACATCGACGCGATCCCCTGGCAGGACAAAGCCCGCCACGCCTCGGACGTCATCGACCCGCACCGTCACCGCGCGCTTCCCCTCCTCCAGCAATGCCGACAAAGAGGCCCGCTGACCGGGACCGGTAATCTTTTGCTTCAGGATGAGCTCGCTGCGCTCCATGGGCGTGAGCACCACCCGGCGGCCCTCTTTGAAAAGTGCGGCTCGCGTTGCAAAGGCGCCCTCTGGGACCTTGCTCGATGCCCAAGGGATCTCGCTCACATTGTCTGCCGACAGCACCGTTCCGAACCCGAGAGCCGTGTTGGCGACAACGATCGTGCTCATGGGAGCAGCCGGCGCAGTGTTCGCATGCGCCAGAATCCAGGACCGGGCCATGAAGGCGGCGAGACCGCCCATTGCCAAGGCCACAATGAGAATAATGATGTTCGTTCGTCGCATGGGACATGCCCCTCAACTCTCAACATCCAGGAGTGGACATCGCAGCCACCGCCGCGTTTGTGAACGCGGCGGCCGTGTCGATCTCCCCGTAGGTCAGCCTCGGGTTAGGACGCGAGGCCGACCTCTGTGGGGCTGCCAGAGATGACAGCGGCCGAGCTTACGGAAGAGCTGCGCTTTCAAAGCTGTCCACTTGCCGCCGACCCAGGTGCCGACCAGAATGATGGTCGCGATCACGGCGACCAGCATGATGCCAAGGAGCACGGTATATTCGATGAGCGCGGCACCGTCTTCGTCCCGGCGCAAACGACCGATGAGACTCATTACTTTCGACATAACTCAACCCCTCACTGTTTTATTCAATACGGAACTAAACCTTCCGTACCGTGTTAAGCTTTTCTTAATCTGAATTATGAGTCAATGCGCTGAGCCCTTTTCATCCGTTTAACGTTAAGATAGCCGCGCCCCGTTGCTTTGCTGCCTCACCGGCAACCCGTGAGGATCAAAGGAACGTGGGAGGGTGTGACAGCGTCGGTGCATTGCCGCACCAACGAGGCAGAGCGCCGCATGGGCCTAACCTCTGTCCGCCGAATTGTTATACAGCTGCAACATCAAGGGCTTGGGCACGCAACGTGCTCGCGCTAACGAATTTTTATATTTTTGCGGGTAGCAAGGTCACATGCGAAGACTTGCTAACCTGCAGCTTGCTGGCCCCATCGTCGCTTTTGCTCGCAGTCGCGGCAGCCGACAGCGCCTCTTGGGCGCTCAGTCAGTCACCATCCTCCGCCTTACTATGGTACCTCAACCTGGAGGTGTTCAGCCTTTTTCGGCGCAGCCGCTGGATACTGTCAGATGTTGGGAGCTTCCATTCGCCCAGCTGCTTCTGATCGCCGGTCCGTTGGGGTTTGCTGGCGCTCCTGGGCATTATCTTACGGCGCAACCTGCTGGTGGCGATAGCGAGCAATCTCAGTCTTCGTCTATGCAGCTTTCCTGCTCGGCAGTTGGTACGCCTGGACCAGCCACTGGCAAGGTAACTTCCGCTTCTCTGACCGCCGTTCACGTGCCGACCGGCGGAAACTTCTACCTGTTTCTTGTCCTGCTGGTTGCGTCGATCGCGTCCTTCTCAGCTTCGCATCTTTTTTATATCCGCGCATTGCGTAAACGCGCATGATCGGTGCGGCTCAGCCGGTATCGTATTCCGTGCTTGTCGCGACGGCGGCTATTTTATTCTGGGTCGCGGTCAATGATCTTCGTTCGTTCAAGATCCCCAACAATATCATCCTCGTGCTCGTGGCGCTGTTCTGCCTTTACGTGCTCGTATCCGGGCGGTGGGTCGTGCTGCACTGGCACGCTGGATTTGCCGCGGTCATGTTCCTGCTGCTCTTGGCGTGCTATGCGCAAAACTGGATGGGCGGCGGCGACGTCAAACTTCTGACGGTGGCCTTTCTTTGGACTGGACCCCATTGCGCGCTGGTTTTTCTGCTGATCATGGTGGCCTTGGCGCTCGTGCACACCTTGTTTGCCAAACTTGAGTGGGTTCATTCACAGCGCGTTCATGGACGCATCAAAGTAGCCTTTGCACCCTCTATCGCGGGCGGGCTTATCGGGGTCTTCATGTCCGGCTGCCTTTCGCCGATGTAGCTTGGTCGCGAAGCCGAGTGCCGTCTCCCATGCACCAGAAGTGCACTGGCCGTCGTGGCAGCAGGGCAAGCCGCACGCCGTTGCACCACGAATTAAAGCGTCGGTGATGGCGCAGGCCGATGGAATAGTCGAAGCTTAAGCCGCTACCGCGTGCATCTGCCGCCGCCCAAAAGCCCTGAGAAGGGGCTTCTCAACCCGTTCATGGATGCGCCAGGCGAACAGCACCGAAGCCGTCAGGCCCACCGCAATGGTGAAATCCGCCGGCATGGGAAAAACCGCCCATAGCTGCCAAAGCGCGGACAGCATAAAAATGTGGACGAGATACAGCGAGTAAGAGGCATCGCCGAGGTAAGTCCAAACGCTTGGCTTAGCCTCGATCTGCATGGCGCCATAGACGATCAGCGCCGCGGGGATGCCATAGACGAAGACTCGCCGGAAGCCCTCGGCACCGACCAGCGCCTCAAGCGTTCCCTGGTCCGGAGCGACGCCTAGCGGCCCGGCCATGGTGATCATCGCCGCACCGATCGGGATGCCCAGGATCGCAGGCCGCCAGCGCGGCGCATAGAACAGCAAGACACCGAGCAAAAATTCCGCGATGATTGGATTTCCCAGGAACTGCAGCGCCGGGCCGGTCGAGCGAAGCGTCAGCGCCGCGGCATACAGCGCTAGCAGCGCATACAGCCAGCGTCGGTCGAGCAGCACCAGGGCGGCCGCGGCGTAGAACAGCATCTCGAAGCAGAGCGTCCATGCCACTGGCACAAGCGGCGCTGTCATCTGGTCGGTTGCCGGCCACAGCGCAAACGTCGCGAGCAGATCCCGCCAACCAAATCCGGATTTCGCTGCAATGGCGAGGGCCGGGATGCAGCAGACGAAATAGAAGGGAATGATGCGGCGAAACCGCCGCCAGGCGAATTCCTCGGCAGCCAGTCCCTGCGCGGTTTTCGTGATGATGATGCCGGAAAGAACGAAGAAAATATCGACGCCGGCGCGGCCTGAGATCGCCAAGCTCTGCGGGAGCGTGCCGGGCGAACCGGTGGTGACCGCGGCGATCTGTGCAGCGTGAACATAAACGATCATTAGCGCTGCGACAAAGCGCAAGACTTGCAGCGACCAGACCAACGGCACCCCCCATTTGCAAGCTGTAGGCTAGCGCGCGGACAGGGGACTTCCAACCCGGAGCAACGACTTTCTACGGAAGCGTTAACGCACCCGTTTCAGATGAAATACACAAACACGAAGCCGAAGGCGAAACAGTTGATGGCTGTCGTCATTCACGCTCCTGAGCTTGAGCGAGGCGAATCGGTATTCGGTCAGGTGCCGCCCATGATCTTCCCTTGAGCCACCACTTCAAGCAAGCCAGATCTTACAGGCAAGGGCCAGGGCCAGGGCAGCTAGAACGGCGATCGCCGGTAGCTTATCCAGTATAAGTCGAGACCAATGTTCAGACGCCGAAGGCAATAAAGGTGCCGAACACAAGGGCAAGTAGAGCGATTACCCATGATGGATTGACCATTCACCCCCCAATCGCGTCACTTGGCGGAGTTGCTAATGGCACTGCCTCTCGGCTTGGATCGATGGGCACGGAACCAAGGAACCCGACCACCAAGTAGTTCCGCTGGCGGGGGGTCTTCGAGACAAGGTGCAGCGCAACCGCCACCGATGCAATCGACATCGCCGCAATTAACGAACCGATGGTCAGCATCAAGAGGACCCATTGCACAACCTTGAGCATCCCCAAACCCCAGTCCAGGACCCACGAATGCTAATGCCGGACAGGGTTTCCCGCCATAGGCCAATAGGACGATCGCTGGTCCTGTGGGGTTCAAATGGAGTTCCGGGCGGGCGGAGAGCCGCTGCTGGCAATTCCGATCGAGGGCAGCCACTATCTCGTCGATGTTATCGCAGCCGTCCCCGTGGCGCTGCTGGCGGAAGGCGGCTGCAATACTGACCGACTTGTCCACGCGTGGAACATCTCATTACCCTCCGATCATTCGGGGGCGGAATTGCGATCCGGGCATCCTGAGGGTTTAGTCCCTCAGCCACCACCGGTATAAAACGCCGCCTCCGGCCACGGCCGATACAGTTTGATTTCCCGCGTTAACGGCGGAGGCAATGGCGGGCGACGGGACATGGCATTTGAATCATGAGGGCTGAGTTAGAGGTACGGCACCCCCGCGCTAACGCCATAGCCTTGGCGCTATTTGCCGTATCGCTGTTTCTCTCAGCGCTGCTTCTTTTTGCCGTACAACCGATGTTCACAAAGATGGTGCTGCCGTTCCTGGGAGGGACGCCGGCGGTATGGTCTGTCGCAATGGTGTTCTTTCAGGCACTGCTGTTTGCCGGATATTTGTACGCTCATCTCCTCACCCGACATGTAAATAGAAGAATTGCGAGTGGGTTGCACATTGCCGTTACGATGCTCGCGTTTGCTGCGCTACCGATCGGTGTGGCGGCGGGATGGGGCCCCCCACCGACTAGCGGTCACGCTTTTTGGCTGTTGGGCATGTACCTCGTTTCGGTTGGCCTGCCGTTCTTCGCTCTCTCCGCTAACGCTCCGCTCCTGCAGGCCTGGTTCGCACGATCGCGACACGCCAGGGCAGCGGATCCATACTTTCTCTATGCTGCTTCCAACCTCGGCTCATTCGCCGCGCTCGCCGCCTATCCATTCCTGATTGAGCCCCATTTGACTCTGCGCGACCAAAGTCGCGTTTGGACGTGGGGATTCGCGTTCATAGCAGCCTCGATCGTAGCCTGTGCAGGCGTGTTGCTGAGATCGAACGGCGTGGCGACCACCCCGGTCGCGGATTCCCACTTCGAGAATGCGCCGACTTGGCGCCGCCGCCTCCAGTGGGTCGGGTATGCTTTTGTCCCGGCCGGGCTGCTGATCGCCGTCACGGCGCATATTTCGACCGATGTTGCAGCCGTTCCGCTCTTGTGGATCATTCCACTCGCAATTTATCTGCTCACATTCGTACTCAGCTTTCGCGAGCCAATAATCTCCGATGCATTGCTGCGGATCTTGCAGGCTATCGGTACGGCACTCGCACTACTCGGTCTCATATTCCACAGTCATTGGATTGTGTTGACGCTGCTCCACCTGGGACTTTTTTTCGTAAATTCGATGGTGTTTCACAGTGCGCTGTATAGAAGTCGGCCACTCGCGAGCTACCTCACGAGCTTCTATCTGTGCATGTCGTTAGGTGGAGCGCTTGGCGGAATTTCGTGCGCGCTGCTCGCACCCATGATGTTCAATGATATTGTCGAATACCCGTTGCTCCTGCTCGTGGCCCTAGCGTGGCAAAACAGAAATTTCGGGATTTCCGGGGCGCGCCTTCTGACGCTGGTCGGCAGGGCGCTTCCCTTGGGCGCTATCGGCATCCTCGCCCTTACATTGCTCTTTGGTCCACTGCGGCAGGGCGTGCAGACGTTCCGCTCGTTCTTTGGAGTGCACAAGGTATTCCCAAGCGACGACGGCCGGTTCCGCATACTGGGGCATGGAACCACCGTTCATGGAGCGATGCGCGTTCAAAACGAAGATGGCACTGCCGTGACCGGTCCTCCGGACCCGACAACATACTACGCGTTTGAAGGAACGCTTGGGTCTGTGATCGCAGCAAAGCGGGCAGCGGATGGGGGCCACCTCTCGTCAGTTGCAGTAATTGGCCTCGGGACTGGAAGTCTCTCGTGCCACTCCAAGCCAGGAGAGTCGTGGACGTTCTTCGAAATTGACGCTGAGGTGTTGCGATTGGCGCAAGACAGCCGGTATTTCCGTTTTCTCCGAGACTGCGGCCCGGAAATGCCGGTCGTATTGGGCGATGCGAGGCTGACGTTGCCGCAGCAGGTAGGTAAGAAATCCATCCTCATCATTGACGCCTTTTCGTCGGACTCGATCCCCATTCACCTCCTCACCAAGGAGGCATTTGGCGATGTATTTATCAAAGCTGAACGACAAAGGGATCTTAGTCGTCCACATCTCCAACCGACATCTCGACCTCAGTCGTGTCCTGGCGCGAGTCGGTGCCGAGCACGGGCTGGTTACTTACCTAAACAAGGAAACAGGGATTCCCCCTGATATTCAGCGAAGCCAGTTGCGATCGCCCTCAATCGTGGCGGTGCTCACGCGAAAGGCTGAGCATTTGGTCACGCTCTCGGTCCAACCAGCTTGGAAGCTCGTGGAACCTGAAATGGCGCGCCGTCCCTGGACTGATGACTATTCGAACATCTTTGAAGCAATTCTCGACCGCGCTCGCCAGAGTCCAAACAGCAACTAATCAGCGTCGGTGCCGATCAAGCGTCTGTTTGGGCTTCATGCAAAGACACGGCTCAATTCGTCCCCAGTGTTATCCCCAGGCGCCGACGGGCTAGCATTTCAGTTGCCTTCCATCACACGCGCGATATTCTGATTACAGACCTCTCGCGGACGGCTCACGCTGAACACGAGGGTCACCTTGACCAGATTGGCCAGGGGCGTGGATACCGCTACCGGTGTTACGTTCTGTGACCGATTTGATCCTGGTTTTTGGCTGCTGGTAGCAGCGCTGAAAACGTGACGGGCGGGCGCAAGCTCGCCCGTCATGTTTTTGCGAGTCTCCCCATCACATCCTGGCAAATCACGGCCGCCTGGCGTCGACCGCGCTGCAAAGGGGTTGCCCGATTCCGCCCGGCGTTCGCGCATTGCCCCGGGGGAAGAGGGTTGAGTTCACGCAATCCGAACATCATCAGAGATAGATCGCGGGCCGGTTAGCCGGGGCACCTGCCCACCCCGTAGAACGCTGTTACCTTCGAACAAGGAACGCTGGTCGATCGCTGGCGGTTGGAGCCAGTCGGATTCCTTCATAGCACCCGAAAGCCCATACGCCGCCAGTGCGTTGTCATAGGTGACTTTGCGAATAGCTTGAGGCGCGATTGATCGCTCCGCCATGAGCGCCGCGGTTTTCGGAACCGCGAGCGGGTCGGACACGCCCCAGTCGCAGGCGGAATCGACGATGATGCGGTCCGGTCCGTATTGGCGCACTATCTCGGTCATCCTCTCATTGCCCATTTTGGTTTGCGGATAGATCGAGAAAGCCGCGAAATAGCCGCGATCCAGCACCTCGCGCACGGTCTCTTCGGTGTTGTGGTCGACGACACAGCGGTGCGGATCGAAACCGTGTTCCTTGAGCACATCCATGGTTCGAAGCGTGCCGCGTTTCTTATCGCGGTGAGGCGTGTGAATCATGATTGGCAGTTCGAGCTCCTTAGCCAGCTCGATTTGCTTACGAAGATACCTGTCCTCAAGTTCCGTTTGCTCGTCATAGCCGAGCTCGCCGATTGCGACGACGCTCTCCTTCACCGCGAAATTAAACAACACGTCAAACACCGCCTCGGCGAGCGCCTCGTTGTTGGCCTCCTTTGGGTTCAACCCGACACAGCAATAGTGACGGATGCCGAACTGTCCGGCGCGGAATTTCTCGAAACCGACAATCGTCGACAGATAATCGACATAGCTTCCAAGATTGGTGCGCGGTTGACCAAGCCAGAAAGCTGGCTCGATCACGGCGACGACGCCGGCACGGGCCATTGCTTCGTAATCGTTGGTCGTGCGGGCGATCATGTGCGCGTGCGGATCGATGAACATCGTCCCGGCGGCTGCGGGTAACATCCGCTCATGGTCCTCGGCTTCCAATCGTGAAGTGCCATTTTCTCCTTGAAGAGAAAGAGCGGCACCGCAACAGGGACAGGCGAGACTCGATCGGTCGGCGCTTGCAGGTGAATTTCCGGCGCCGTTTTCTTTTGCCGCTGCGTCAGACATCGCCGCCTCCTGCAATTTACTTTTTCATCAGCGTGCGAACATACGCCATGACTCGAAGGATCTGATCCTGAGCTCATGCGCAGCCCGAACGGCTGCATGGCGCCCGATGCCCCGCCGAAAACAACCTCGAACCAGCCGGTGTCCTTGGTAATCCTCGGATAGATGTGCTTGTCGCCGATCAGGCTTGCGCCCATTCCTCCCGAACCGTCCGGCATGTGACAGGCTTGGCAGAACTGGCCGTAGAGCTGCTTGCCCTCTTCGATGGCTTCCGGCTTGCCGGCGTAGGGATTCTGGCCGGTACGATGGAATTCGCGCACCGCCTCAGTGAACTGCTCGTTCGGCTTTGGCGCCACATCGAGCGGAGAATTATCGAAGACATGACGGAACTCGATCTGCTGCGACAATGCCGATGCCGGCCAGAGGGCGAGCACGATCGCAATACTTGCCGCAGCGGCTGCGTGTTTCGCCAAACGGATCGAAGAGGCAACCATCGAAACCTTTCTAATTTGCGCGGAGCGCCGGTTTGAACCCAGCCGCGGGGACTAGATATGGGGCGGCGGCGCCGCCCCATATCTCAGGCGTTGCTCAGTTGGGCGTCTTCACGCGTGCGACTTCCATGCCCGCGGTCACCTCATTGGCTGGCACGAGGCGCCACAAGCCGCCCGGCGGGTTCGCGATCGGGCCCTTGTCCTCGGTATAGAAGCAGAAGCAGTTCGTCGCGAGGACGTAGCCTTTCTCGTCGGTGGTTCCGGCGGTGAACTGAAAGGTCGCCTGCATCAGTTCCTGCATCTGCCACTTGTTGGCGCCCTTGTCCCAGGCGATGACCCCACACGCGTCCGGAGCACCAGTCGCCGACGATGTAGGTCTTTTCCATCCCGCGCATAGTTCGCGACGCCGAGGCCCTGTGCGGAGCAGCCCCAGCCGTCCGTCAGCTTGGGTGCGCCCGGATAAGGCTCCTGGTGCGGATATTCGGCGACCGGCAGTACGCCGACGATCGGACATTTATCGTTCGCGCCCGTCAGCGGGTGGCACTTGGAGGCTTGGTTATGCTTCCAGCCATAGTTCTCTCCACCCTTTGAGGAGCGCGGCTGCCAGTTGATCTCTTCCCAGTGGTTCTGCCCGACATCGGCGATGAACAGATCACCCGACTTCGGATCGAAGTGGAACATGTACGGATTGCGCAGCCCGGAGGCCCAGATTTCCGGCTTCACCGCAATCTTGATTTTGGAGAAGCCTTCTTCAGTGACGCCGAACAGGCTCATCATGCGCGGATAGTCGGCACGGGCGAAGGGATTGTCGTTCGGGACCGAATACGCGATCGTTGTCGGGCGTATCGACATTGACCCGCAGCATCTTGCCGAGAGGCGTATCCATCCGTTGCCCCGCATCAAGAGGATCGCCCTCCCAACCGCCGTCGCCTTTGCCGATATAAAGCATGCCGTCAGGGCCGAATGCGATCCGACCGCCGTAATGATTGTAGTATGGTTGCGGGATATTCATGATCACCTTCACAGACTTGTTTGCCTGTTCGGTGGAAATCTGGTTCGGGCTTGCCTTATCGACCGTGTAACGCGCGACAATCGAAGCGCCGTTAAATGGCAACGACGAATAGTGCACGAACACGTATCCGTTTTCCTTGAACTTCGGGTGGAACGCGATCGACCACAGCCCCTGCTCGACGAAGCCGGTTTGAACTTCGCTGCCGAGCGGATTGGTCTTGGTCAGATCGAGGAACGGCTGAGGCAAAACCTTACCGTCGCTGCCGACAATTTTGACTCGGCCGACGCGCTCGACCACAAAGATGCGTCCCGATCCGTCATCGACGACCGAAACTCCGACGGGATCATTGAACCCATCGGCAACTTTCACCAATGATAGCTTCTGAATGCCGGGAATGGTCCCGCCCGGACGGGCAACTTCACTGGGTGTCTGCGGAATTGTTTGAGCCAACGCCGGCGCAACCGCCAACGCGGCCCCGACTGCTGCAAGCAGCAGGGTTTGCCTTGCTATCATGACGTCCTCCCGGTCCGTGCTCCTCTGCGAGCGGAACAGGTGCGTCTTGGCTCCAGAGGAGTTTTACAGACGACAAAACAGCTTACGACGGCACCCTAGGCTATACAAGGAATGCAAGGAAAAGTGATGGGCCCAGCCGCGCAATAGGTATTTGCACTGCATCATTCAAACACATGCGCGAGAATGATGTCTTTTACGGCTGTGGCTTCGACCGGCCCCTCCGGCAAAAGCCGCGGCTCACTAGTGATAAAGACCGGCCCACGGTTTGCGTCGTGCAGGATGCGCCCATGCGAACCCTTGACCAAATGCGGGTCGAGCGGAACAACGTCCATAAGCGTGCGCAAGCCCAACGCTCGTTTGGCCAGCCGCCAGCCGATGGCTAACTTCGGCATCGGAATGGCGGGATCAACAAACAATTCGACCGGGTCGTAACCCGGTTTACGGTGGATTTCGACAAGGCGCGCAAAATCGGGAGCGCGGCCATCGTCCAACCAATAGTAATAGGTGAACCAAGCATCCGTTTGCGCCAGGGCGACAAGCTCGCCCGACCGCGGATGATCGAGGCCAAAGGCATGTTGCTCGCTGCGGTCAAGCACGCATTCGACGCCCGGCAGCGCGGCGACCAGCCGCTTGGCTTCGGAGACAAGATCCGGCTCGGCCACGTAGATGTGCGCGATCTGATGGTCGGCGACGGCAAAGGCGCGCGACTGGGCGACGTCGAGAATTTCTCCGCCTTCCTCGACCCGAATGCCTAGAAAGCCGGCTTCGCGTAGCGCCCGATTGACGTGGATCGGCGTGGAGACCGCCGCCATTCCGTATTCGGACAAAACGATGACGCGCGCCCCATCGCGCGAGGCGTCGGCGAGCAGATCACCGACAACGGTGTCGATTTCGCGCAGGCTCACGGCAATGCGCGGGTCATCGGGACCGTAGCGCTGCAAGTCGTAGTCCAAATGCGGCAGATAGACGAGGGTTAGCGTCGATGACCGGCTGCGTCGAATTCGCAGCGTCGCATCTGCGATCCAGCGCGAGGAAGCAATCGACGTTCCCGGCCCCCAGAATTGAAAGAGGGGAAACGGACCGAGTTCGCGGGTGAGTTCCTCCCGCAATTCCGGCGGCTTGGTGTAGCAATCCGGTACCTTGCGTCCATCCGCCTTGTAGATTGGCCGCGGCGTCGCTGCGATGTCATGGCTGGCGCCGATGTTGTACCACCAGAAAAGGTTTGCGGTGGTGAAGGCGGGATTGCGCCGTTTCCCGGCCTCCCAGATCTTCTCGCCCGCAACCAGCCGGTTCGATTGCCGCCACAGCCAAACTTCCAGGAGATCGCGGAAGAACCAACCGTTGCCGACAATGCCGTGGTCCCTGGGCAACCCGCCGGTCATGAAGGTTGCCTGCACCGAGCACGTCAACGCCGGTGTCACCGTTGCGAGCGGACGTGCTGCGCCCGCGCGCGCCAGTCCAGAAAGATGCGGCGTATTGGGGCCGAGATGATGGGGGCTCAAACCCACAACCAGAATGGCAATCGTCGGATGCATGCGGCCGCCGTCAACAATGCCCCGGGCGCTCGGTTGGCGTCGTGCGCCGAGCATAATTGACATGCGATAATCACAAGCGGAAGATCAAGCAGAATTTCGGCTAACGCTGGATGCGCATCGTCCCTTCGTGACGTGAGGCGTATAGATATGCTGGAGCTCAACCAGAACCCTGGCACGGCTGACTCGCATGTGCCGTCGTTTGCCATTTCGTACGACTATCCGGTGTATTTCACGCGTGAGGTGTTCGATCCGGACAATCGCTGTCTGATCCAGGCTCTTGCGCGCATCGAACCCGATAAACGCCAACGCGTCGCTGTCTTTGTCGACGACGGAGTCACCTTCGCGATGCCGGATCTGTTGCCGCGCATCGCGCGTTACGCGCAGCAGCATAGCGACCATCTAGAGATCGTCGACGACGTGGTGGTCGTTCCTGGCGGCGAGGCAGTAAAGAACCAGCATGATTGCGTGGAGCACATGCTGCGCGACCTGGCGCTGCGGCGCATCGACCGGCAGTCTTTCGCGCTCGCCATCGGGGGCGGCGCGATGCTCGATGCGGCCGGATTCGCCGCCGCCATCTTTCATCGGGGCGTGCGGCACATCCGCTGTCCGACCACGGTGCTAGCGCAGGCCGATTCCGGTGTCAGCGTGAAAAACGCGATCAATGCCTTCGGCCTGAAGAACCTGCTCGGAACTTTCGCGCCGCCATTTGCGGTGATCAATGACTCCGCGTTTCTCGACAAGCTGCCAGCGCGAGATAAGCGCGCCGGAATCGCCGAAGCCGTCAAAGTGGCATTGATCCGTGACGAGGATTTCTTCACGTGGCTGGAGGCTGAGGCCGAGGCGCTGGCGTGCTTCGCTCCCAATCCGCTCGACATGCTGGTGCGGCGCTGCGCGATGCTGCACATACGCCAGATCGCTCATGGCGGTGATCCGTTTGAAACGCGTACGGCGCGGCCCCTGGATTATGGCCACTGGGCGGCGCACAAGCTCGAAATGCTGACCCGCAATGCCTTGCGTCACGGTGAGGCCGTAGCCATCGGTATCGCCCTCGATGCGCGCTATTCGGTGCTGGCCCGGCTGTTGCCGGAAGGCGAGGAACTGCGCATCGCCAGGCTGCTGGAACGCCTGGGTTTCCGTCTATGGGACGACGCGCTCAACCTGCGCGATGAGACCGGAACGCGACGCGTACTCGCCGGTCTAAAGGATTTTCAGGAACACCTCGGCGGCGAATTGACCATAACCTTGCTCGCCGGCATCGGCCGCGGCATTGAAGTCCATACAATGGACGACGCGCTCATTGAGCAGTCGATTCAATGGTTGCGCACACGGGCCCGACCGGCGCGCGCAAGGTAGTCGCCATGCATCTCGATCACCTGCCCGGCGACGTGCACCTTACCTACTGCACCAACATCCATGCAGGCGAGACGTGGAACGAGGTTAGACAGAGCCTCGCCGCTCATGTTCCGCAGATCAAAGCGCAAGTGTCACCGCAGAAGCGGATGGGACTTGGGCTGCGCCTGTCGGGTATCGCCGCCGAGGAGTTGGGCGCTCCTGCCGCCCTCGCCGAGCTCCACCGCTTTCTCTCGGATAATGGATTATACGTCTTCACCATCAACGCCTTTCCATATGGCCCTTTTCACGGCCGCCCGGTGAAGGAAGACGTTTACCAGCCCGATTGGCGCATGCCGGAACGGCTAGACTATTCCAACCGCGTTGCCGAGATACTGGCCGCGCTGTTGCCGGCCGGTGTCGTCGGCTCAATCTCCACAGTGCCCGGCACCTTTAAGCCGCTCGCCGACGGTAACGGAGTTCCGCGGGTGATGGCGGATAACATCACTCGGCATGTCGCAAAACTGGTCGAGATTGAACAGCGGACAGGCCGCGAAATCGTGCTCGCGCTCGAAGCCGAACCGTGCTGCTACCTGGAAGTCGTCGACGAGACCATCGTATTCTTTCGCGATTACCTGCATACGGTGGAAAATGCTGCTGCGCTCGCCGCGTTGACCGGCCAGCGTCTCGATGATGCCGCCGCCGCGCTTCGTCGGCACGTCGGCGTCTGTTATGACGTTTGTCACGGGGCCTTGCAATATGAGGAGCCGTCCGACGCCTTCGCCCGCTTAAGCGAGGCGGGCATTCGCGTAGCCAAATTGCAGCTGAGCTCCGCCCTGCGCGTCTCACGCGTCAGCGAAACGACCCAAACGGATCTCGCCGCTTTCAATGACGGGGTCTACCTGCACCAGGTGGTGCAGGAGCAAAACGGGACTTTGACCCGGTACTTGGATCTTGATCCGGCCTTCGCGGCTCTGCGCGCCGGTGAGGCGGGCGGTGAATGGCGCGTGCATTGCCATGTGCCGATTTTTCTGCCGACGGCGGGAACTCTGGAGTCCACGCAACAGACGTTGCGCAGCGCGCTGGCGTGCATCGTCGCTAGGCTTCGTAGCGCCGCATCTGGAAGTAGAAACCTATACCTGGGACGTGCTGCCCGCCGCGCTTCGTCAAGGCAACCGTGCCGATGCGATTGCCCGTGAAATGAAGTGGGTGATGCAGGAATTGCAGGCATGACGTCATTGGCAAGGCCGGCGACCTCTTGGGTGACCCTGCTGAAGCTCGGTCGCGTGTCGAACCTGCCCACCGTCTGGACCAATACGCTGGCCGGGACTCTGGTCGCCGGCGGAAGCTGGCAGGATCCGCGCATCGCCATCGTCGTCGTGGCGATAAGCCTCTTCTATGAAGGCGGCATGTTCCTCAACGATTACTTCGACCGCGAGATCGACGCGCGGGAGCGTCCGGAACGCCCTATTCCTTCGTTTGAGATTTCGCCCGGAAAAGTCGCAGCAATCGGTTCGGGCTTAATCGTGGGCGGGCTCGTGTTGCTGGCAATCCTCGGCCTTCAGGCATTGGGAGTCGGATTGCTGCTCGCTGCATTCATCGTTGCCTATGATCGCCATCACAAGGGAAATCCGTTTGCGCCGGTGCTGATGGGGGTGTGTCGTGCCCTCGTTTATGCCATCGCGGCGGTGTCGCTGGTCGGCACCTTGTCCGGACAGTTGATCATCGCGGCGATCGCACTGCTCGCCTATGTGGCCGGTCTAAGCTACGCAGCATGGCAGGAGCGCCTCGACCGCCCGAGCAACCTATGGCCGCTTGCGCTCCTGGTGGCGCCGTTACTGGTGGTGGCCTCGACGGTACAACAAGGAGGGATTGCCATCGCTGTCTACTTGGGCCTCCTTGGCGCAGTTGGCTGGGCTATCTATTTGCTGATCACGCGTCCGCCCGGAGGCGTGCCGCGTGCCGTCGGCCTGCTCATAGCCGCCGTTTCCCTGGTCGATGCGGCTTTCATCGCAAGCGTCGGCGCGGTCGGCCCGGCACTCGTCGCGGTTGCCGGTTTCTTCGCGACATTGGGCCTGCAAAGATATATTTCCGGCACCTGACCATGAACCTCGGGGCGCCACGCGCAGCAAGCACTCCGGATCCAGCCGCAGTAATGACCTTGTTACGGCGGTGGCTTGCGCGCGCTGCGACGCAGACTGGGTTGCCATGGCTCGACGCGGAGATCGAGCGGCAACAAGCCGGCGTTGACGAAAGGAAACTCATCATCGCGCTGGGAATGGCCGGCCGAAAAATCGGGCGCATCGACCTACCCTTGACCGAACACGATAGGCTGGAGGCACGCGCGCTGCGTACGGGCTGGCAACCTGAGCTGTGGGGAACCGATGAGGCCGCGCGCGCGGCGATCTTGCTCGCAACCTATACCGGCGATGACGCTGCCTTTGCGAGCCGGGTGGATCGCCTGTGTAGCAATGCCGAAGTAACGGAATTGGTCGCCTATCTAAAGGCCTTTGCCATTTTCCCGGCGGCGAAAGACCTGCACGACCGCGCGCGGGAGGGCGTTCGTTCTTCGGTAAAGCCGGTGTTCGAGGCGACCGCCTGCCACAACCCTTATCCGTTCGATTACTTCGATCAAACGGCCTGGAATCAAATGGTCGTTAAAGCGGTGTTCGTGGGCACCTCTATCAAGAGCATCGTCGGGATCACAGAGCGCGCCAATCCAGACTTGCGCCAGATGTTGCGCGACCTCATCAGTGAACGCCATGCGGCCGGTCGGTCTGTTCCAGCGGAGGTTCGCAATTACGTTGCATAGGCATTGAGCAGGCGTCCCCCCGGGCCCCGCTCCAAAAGGCCTGAACTGAATGCGGCCATCTTGGCCACGGCCAGCACAAAACAGGGCACCCGCGTCCGCCTACGTCGGCAGAACCTGCTTCTCATGCTTGTCAGCAGGTATAAGTCCTCTTGTCTGAGGCTAATTTCTGATTGAAGATGATTAGGATCCTGCCCAGCGTGGACGAAGATGACGTCTTAGAGGCGGGACGATTGGGAGGGAAACAATGCGTCAGTGGGCCGCCGCCACGTTAATCAGCCTTACTCTGGCCTTGCCGCCCGCAAGTGGAGCACAGGCCGAGTCTGTTGCAGATTTCTATCGAGGCAAAACCGTCACCCTGATTGTCGGTTATAGCGCTGGCGGCGGATACGATATTTATGCCCGAACAATGGCGCCTTACCTAACGAAATACATTCCCGGAAATCCCAACGTGATCGTCCAGAACATGGATGGCGCGGGAAGCCTGAAGGCCACCAACTACATTTATAATGTCGCCCCGAGAGACGGCACCACGATCGGAACATTTGGACGCGGTATGGCGATGGAGCCGCTGATCGGCAACAGCGCAACGCAATTCGACGCGACGAAGTTCACGTGGCTGATCAGCACGACGAGCGAGCACAACGTGTTCGCGATCTGGCATACGTCGCCCGTAAAGACGTGGAATGACATGCTCACGAAGGAGTTCACGGTCGGGGGCGAAGGATCCGGCTCCGACCCCGATATTTACGCCCTCTTGCTGAAAAACCTGTTCGGCTTGAAATTGAAACTGATCAGCGGCTATCCGGGCACAACCGAAGTGACGCTTGCCCTGGAGCGAGGTGAAGTCGACGGCCGCGCCAGCTGGTCGTGGAGCAGCCTGAACTCGACCAAGCCGGATTGGATCAAAGAAAAGAAGGTTCGTTTTCCAGTCCAACTCGGCCTGGTAAAAAACCCCGCTCTGCCTGATGTGCCGCTTGTCATCGACTTCGCAACCACTGAGAAACAACGGCAGGTTCTGAAGCTTGTCCTCAGCCGTCAGGTGATGGGACGACCGTTCGCCGGTCCGCCGGGCATCCCGGAGGACCGCAAGCAAGCCCTCCGCAAGGCGATGGAGGATACGTTGCAGGACCCCGATTTCGTCGCCGAAGCAAAAAAGCGGAAGATGGACGTTAGTCCGGTCAGCGGCGAGGAGCTCGAGAAGCTGGTTGCAGACGTCTATCGAACTCCAAAGGACATCGTCGCCGAGGTGCGGGCGGCGATCGCCCCTGCGAATTAGCCCCTCCAGCTTGCACCTCAAGCGTCACACGAAGCGTGTGGACGCGGCCATGAATGCCGCGTTCACCCGCGCGGCTGGCAATCAACCTCAATCATCTCTCATTATTTTGCAAAGGGACCAAACGTGTCGAAGAGGATTCCTCTAACGCTTGCATGCGGTGACTATGAGATCGTTCGGGCACTTAAGGAGGGCACCGTCCGCCCCGATGGAATCGATCTTACTGTGCTGACGGCCATGGACTCCACGACGCGGCATTGGCGTTATTTACGCGGCCAGGAATTCGACATCGGAGAAGTATCTTGCGCTTCCTACCTCACGGCCCGTTCTCAAGGCGATCCCGGTCCGGCCCTCCCGGTGTTCCTCCACCGTCGATTCCGCCATGGCTTCATCTTCATCAACACAACAAAGGGAATTAAAAAGCCTACCGACCTCATTGGTCGCAGAATTGGTGTCAAACAGTACCAGGCGACCGGTATCGTCTGGATGCGGGGCATCCTTGAGCACGAATATGGCGTTCCCCACCAATCGATTGAATGGTTCTCTGAACTCGACGAGACCGTAGAATTCGCGCCGCCATCGGGGTTGAAGCTGACGCGGTTGGCCGATCATCAAGCCGTGGAAGACATGCTGGCGTCAGGTGACCTGGATGCCGTAATTCATCCTGATCTGATCAAGCCGATTGTCAAAGGCGACCCGCGCGTCGGGCGGCTCTTCCCCAATTTCAAAGACGAGGAAATTTCATTCTATAAGAAGACCGGCATGTTTCCGATCATGCATGTAATGGGCATCAAGCAGGAGATCGTGGAACAGTATCCCTGGGTTCCGATCAACATCTTCCATGCCTTCAACGAGGCAAAAGCCATCGCCATGAAGCGGATGGAGAACCCGCGGATGGTGCCGCTCGCGTGGTATCGGGAGGCTTGGGAAGAGCAAGAGCAAATCCTGGGCAAGGATCCCTGGGAATACGGAGCCACCGACCAGAACCGCAAAACAATGGACGCGATCACCGGCTATTGTCACGAGCAGGGATTGATCGAGCGGAAGATTCCTTTCGACGAACTTTTCCTCAGTACCTTCCAGGGACGCAAGCGAGGCGAAGAATTCCGGTTTTGATGCCGTTCACATCGATTTTTCCCGCAACAGCTTTCGCAATCGCTGTGGTGTCACGGGCAATTGCGTTATCGCGCCCGGCATCTCAAGGGCGTCGTCGATCGCACTGGCAATGACGCCGCCAGCGCCATTGATTCCGCCTTCGCCTGCCCCTTTCAATCCCAAAGGATGCAGTGGTGATGGTGCATCCTCGGTAAGCAGCACTTCGAAATCCGGCGTCTCCCGCACCGTGGGCATCAGGTAATCGGCCAAGGTCGATGAGAGAGGCTCGCCCTTGTCGTCATAAACGAATTCCTCGTAGAGCGCGCCACCCAGCCCCTGCACACAGCCGCCAACCAGTTGACCTTCGATCATCATCGGATTGACCGCGCGTCCCACGTCATACCCAATGAGGAAGCGCTCCACGGCGACATGGCCCGTCTCGCGATCGACCCGAACCACCGCGAGATGCACGCCGTAGGGAAAGACCGTGTGGCTGGTATTGAACCAACCATGGGCCGCTAATTGGGGCGTCCGCCCCCGCAGCAGCTTCGATCCAGGCGCAATACGTTTGGCTATGTCTCCGAGGGTGATCGACGGCCCTGCCTTGCCG
This sequence comes from uncultured Alphaproteobacteria bacterium, assembly GCA_963750965.1. Classification (GTDB taxonomy): domain Bacteria; phylum Pseudomonadota; class Alphaproteobacteria; order Rhizobiales; family Xanthobacteraceae; genus CANKHA01. Next base: position 109,726 of record CAVVSK010000016.1, on the reverse strand, counting down.
TCACGCCGCGCGACGGTGCCAGCGATAATGTCGAGCTCCGCGGCCGGTGTCTGCAGCAACTCGGAAGCGAATTCGAGCGCCTTCGCGCGCACCATCAGGGCGGTGACGTGTACAGCCCCGCCAGTCAAGCCGGTGGCGCGCGTGGCATGAGCGCCGATGCCATGGTCGATGAGATCGGTGTGGCCGTGGATCACCCTCACCTGTTTGTAATCGACGCCAAGCGCTTCGGCGCAAATCTGCGCCATCGCAGTCTCGAATCCCTGGCCAAGGGAGGCCCCGCCCGTGATCAATTCCACCGCTCCGGCAGTGTCGACAGAGATCTTGGCGCCGTCGGACGGTCCGCGGCCGCTCTCCTCGACGAAAATGGCGACACCGGCGCCTACGGCCTCCCCCGCCGCGCGGCGACGCTTCAAATCCTGCTGCAGCTCGTCCCAGCGAAAGGCGGCCAGCGCCTTGTCGAGGAGACGCGGAAAATCACCGGAATCCAGCTCCAGATTTTCGACATGCGGCTCATCGAAGGCGATGGTATAGGGCATCTCCGCCGCGGTGATGAGATTTCGCTTTCTCACCTCGACTGCATCGAGCCCGAGTTTGTCGGCTACTGCATCCATCAGGCGGCTGCGCACGAAAGTGCTTTCAAACCGGCCGGGCGCGCGATAGGTCGCCGCGGGAGTCTTGTTGGTGAGACGAAAATGCGCGACTGCCCGGTAAGCCGGCACCCGATATGCGCCTGTCAGCATACACATGGTGCGGTTGGGGACGTTGGCGCCATGCGTGCGGACATATCCCCCCTGGTCATGAAAGATTTTGTCCTCGATGCCCAGGATACGGCCCTCTGAATCGACCGCGATGCGAGCGAGATGGCGCTGCTGACGTCCTTGATTGGCGCACATCAGGTGCTCACGCCGGTCCTCGATCCATTTCACCGGGCGGCCGAGCCGCAGTGCCGCAACCAGAACCAGAACATCCTCGGGATATATTTCTCCGCGAATGCCGAAACCTCCACCGACATGGCTTTCATGCACGTGCAGCGCCGATGGGCTGCGCTTTAACATCCGGCACAAAGTTTCCTTGTTCCGGTGCGGAATTTTCGCGGCACCATGGAGCTCCAATATGTCGCGCGCCGCATCGTAGCGGCCGATCGCTCCCCGCGTTTCCATCGGGACGCCGGAATGCCGTCCTGTCGCAAGATCAAGTTCAATGACGGTATGCGCGTTCTTGAAGGCGGCTTCGATATCGCCATAGCTGTGATGGAAGATTCCAGCCTCGGTGCTGCGGCCGGGCTCAAATTCGCCGGGCGGATCGCTCGCCGACAACAAAACCGGTAATTCTTCCACTTCCATCGTAACGAGTTCCGCCGCATCCTCGGCGATGTAGGCATTCTCGGCAAAGACCGCCGCAACCGGATCGCCAATGTAACGGACCCGGCCGCGGGCCAGCGCAGGCTGACGGTACGGCTTGAGCATCTCGGAAGCCCGGTCCGCGCGAAAGTCAATCGGCGGCAAATCAGGGATGTCTTCCGAAGTCCAAACTGCGATTACGCCTGGCAGCGCCCGGGCGGCGGAGGTATCGACCGAAATAAGCTTTGCATGCGCGTGGGCCGAACGGACGATACGCATATGCAGTTGTTGCGAGAAATTGATGTCGCCCGCAAAGCGCCCCTGCCCCGTGACCAGCGGCAGATCCTCTAGTCGCGTGACCGAATGACCGAGGACTCTACATTCGTTCGCGCGCGGCGGCGTGGGATAGGCTTTGGTGCCGCCGTCCTGGCTCATTCCGCCGCCTCTGCCTTACGCATTTCCGTAGCGGCGGCGCGCACGGCCTTGATGATGTTTTGGTACCCCGTGCAGCGGCATAAATTGGATGAAAGCAGGTCGAGCAATTCCTCGCCTTCAAGATGCGGCTCCCGCTCAAGCGCGTTCGACGCAAGCATCAGAAATCCCGGCGTGCAAAATCCGCATTGCAGGCCATGGTGATCGATAAAAGCTTGCTGCAGCGGATGCAGCTTGTTCCCGGATGCCAGGCCCTCGACCGTGCATATCTGTTTGCCCTGTGCCTGGACAGCAAACATCAGGCAGGAACGGACCGCCTCGCCGTCAATGACCACGGTGCAGGTGCCACAAACGCCGTGCTCGCAGCCGATATGCGTTCCGGTCTGCCCGCATTCGTCGCGGATGGCATCGACCAGAGTGCAGCGCGGCTCCACGCGAACGGAGTAATCATGCCCGTTGATGGTGAGCTTTATATCGATTTTTTCGTTCATCGGCGGGTGGCTATCGTCATGGAAGGAATAAGGCCGCAATCAGGCCCCGGGCGGTAGAACGTGCTTCCATTTCTTGTGGACGCGATCGTCAACTTCCTTGCTCGAGCGCACGACGATCGGAAACGTATCGCGCCTTGCCCATGGCTTGCAGGCGTCGATCACGACACGGGCGTTGCGGGGATCTTCTGTGCTGTAGACCATCGGGTCGAGCACCGTGCTCCAGCAGCCGCGTAGCACCTCCATGCCTTCGCGCGGATCACAGCGCGTACACATTGCCCAGATCACCTTATCCATATCGGCAGGATCGATGTCGTCATCCACGACGACGACAAAACGGTTCGCGTAAGCGCCGGCATGGCATTGCGAGGCGATCAGGCCGGCCTGTTTGGAGTGGCCGCCATACATCTGTTTAATCGAAACGGTAAGCCAAAGTCGGCTACCGCCGGCCGCATGCGCCCACACGCCTTTCACTTCGGGAACGCCGGCAGCTTCAAGCTGATTCCATACAGCCCCTGACCGATAGGTGCCGCGATAGAAGGAATTGTCGTCCGGCGGAATGCCCGGAATAGCGCCGAGCAGAATGGGATCATTGCGATGGAGCAGCGTTTCCACCCGGATTGCTGGCTCTTTCTTCTTCCCGCCCGCGTAATAGCCGGTCCACTCGCCGAGCGGTCCTTCGTCAATCAAGTCGTTGGGATGGACGAAGCCTTCGAAAGCAATCTCCGCATTCGCGGGGATGGGCAAGCCGGTGCGCGGTCCGTTGATCACTTCGACCGGCTCGCCGAGAAGACCGCCGGCGGCGTCGTATTCGTTCTTGCCATAGGGAATTTCCAGTCCCGCCACCATGAACAATGCCGGGTGCATCCCCACCACTACCGCGATCGGACACGGCTCTCCATGCTCATGATAACCGCGCATGATGAGATTGCCGTGCTTGCCCTTCGAGCACATCACGGACGCCACGTTTCGGTCATGCACTTGCACGCGATAGGCGCCGTAGTTGATCCAGCCGGAATTACGATCTTTCATGATGACCATGCAGCCGGTGCCGATGTAATAGCCACCATCGTGCTCGTGCCATTTGGGCGCGGGGATTTTTCCGAGATCAAGCTCGTTGCTGCCGCTGACATTCTCCTGCACCAAGCCCTTGGCAACGGTGATCGGCGGGACGGATTTGGCTTCCTTCATATAACGCCGCCAAAAATTGACCAGGTCGATCTCTTTGGCCGCGGCGGGCAGCCCCAGCGTCAAATTAATCCTGGGGACCGAGGTGAGAATATTGGCGAGGACGCGATAGCCGCTCGGATAGCCGGGAATGTCGTCGAACAGAACCGCCTTGTTCCCGATCTTGCGCTGATACACATCGACGATGCCGCCGATTTCCTCTTCGCGCTCGGCGCCGGAGATTTTCTGCAGCTGGCCGGCGGCTTCGACCTCGGCGATCCACGTACGCAGGTCCTGTTTTGCCACTTCAAATCTCCCTGAATATCACTCAGTCAGCCCGTCGCTTGCTCTAACGCGCGGCGCGTAAGGGCGCGGACGAGATCGCGGCGGTAAGCCGCGCTCGTGATCAGATCTTCAATTGGTTCCACGACGTCCGCCGCGGCTTCGGCGGCGGCGCGGAAGGTATCGGCTGCAGGTGGCTTTCCTTCAAGGAGGGCCTCGGCGTCGGTAATGCGGCGGGGCCTTGCCTCAACACCGCCGATACCGACCCGCGGCTCACGCATGAGGCCCTCGCGCAAGCGATAGGTGACGAGCGTCATGGCGATGGCGAAATCACCGGCGCGGCGGCTGAACTCGCAAAAGCCGAAACGAGTATCGGCCGGCAAGGCGGGCAGCCGTGTTTCGGTCAAAAGCTCGTCGTCTTCCAAGACAGTGCTCATCATTCCCGCGAAGAAGTTCTCCGCCGCGATGCTGCGCGTGCCTCGCGCACTTTTTGCGACAATTTCGCCGCCAAGCGCAGCGGCGACGAGACACCACTCGGAAGCGGGATCGGCATGCGCAAGGCTGCCGCAGAACGTGCCCCGCGTCCGGATGGGATAATGCCCGATATGTCGAACGACGGCCGACAGCAGATTTCCAAGCGGACCGTCCACGACCGGCCGGTGGAAGGCTGCGTGTCGGACGCAAGCACCAATCGATAGGCTTTCGGCGTTCGCCGTAAGCTCCGCGAGCGCCTTGATGCCGTTGATGTCCACCAAGTGGGCAGGCCGCGCCAAGCGAAACGCCATCGTTGGAACTAAGCTTTGACCACCGGCCAAAATGCGTCCGTCATCCGCCGCGACTTCCGAAAGAATCGCCACCGCCTCGTCGATCGTTTGCGGCGCATGATAACGAAAGGGGGCGGGTTTCATCGATTCACACGAACTGAGAAAAACAACGGCGCTCAAGCGATAAGCATTTAACAGCGCTGACGTTGACCCCGCGAAAGACCGGCGTTAGCCTGTCTCAAATTTGGGACAATTACTTTTTTTGAAATCATGCATGCTTTCGTCGGCATGTAAAGGCTCCGGCATGTTCCTCCAGCGCGCCAAGGCGACAGCATGAACGAGAGCCGCGCCATTGTAGTCACCGTCAACGGCCGGCGCCATGAGGCCACGGTTCAGGTGCGGGTGACCCTCGTCGATTTTCTACGTCATCAGCTCGGCCTGACCGGCACGCATGTTGGCTGTGAGCATGGAGTTTGCGGCGCCTGCACGGTTTTGTTCGACGGCCATGCCGCGCGCGCCTGCTTGATGTTTGCGGTTCAGGCCGACGAGCACGAGGTGATGACTATCGAAGGCATCGCGGCGGGCAGCGAGGACCTGCATCCACTTCAGGCTGCCTTCCGAGATCATCACGGCCTGCAATGCGGCTTTTGCACGCCCGGCTTTTTGACCACTCTGCTTGAATTTCTGCAGAACAACCCGTCACCGACCGAAAAAGAAGCGAGAGACGCGATCTCAGGCAATCTCTGCCGCTGCACCGGCTATCAGGGAATCGTGGCCGCCACGTTGGACGCCGCTGACCGGCTACGCAGTCGCAAGGAGCGTCCGACGTGAGCGGAGGAACCTTCGGCCAGAACGTGCCGCGGCTAGAGGATCCCGACCTGCTGCTGGGACGGGCTCGCTTCGTGGATGACATTCACTTGCCGGGCCTGTTGGAAGCGGCATTCGTTCGCAGCCCGCATGCGCATGCCATGGTCCGCGGCATCGACAAGACAGCTGCGCTGGCGTTGCCGGGCGTGCATGCCGTTTTTACCTTGGCCGATCTCAAACCTTATCTGACGGCGGAGCGCCTAGCCGTTGCACTGCCGACACCCAGCTACAAGCAAATTCTGGATCGGCCGGTGTTGGCCGCCGACGAGGTGGTGCATGTGGGCGAGCCGGTGGCCATCGTCGTCGCCGACAACCGATATCTCGCGGAAGATGCGGTTGCTCTTCTGGAGGTGGATTACCAACCGTTGCCCGCGGCGGTCGATTGCAAGCAAGCGCTCACTACCGGTGCGCCGCTCGCGCATAACCATTCGCCGCATAACGTCGTGGCCGAGTTCACCATGGGATTCGGCGATGTCGACGCGGCTGTCGCCGGCGCCGCGCATGTCTTTCGCGAGTCCCTTTGGCAACATCGCGGAGGCAGCCATTCGATCGAATGCCGTGGTGTTCTCGCCTATCACGAGCCGATCGAGGATCGGCTGACGGTCTGGAGCTCGACGCAAACGCCTCTCGCCGCCGCCCGCATTCTCTCCGATCTGTTCGGTCGCGACGAAAACCGGGTGCGCGTGATCGCCCCGGATGTGGGCGGCGGCTTCGGACCTAAGCTTGTCTTTTATCCGGAAGATGTCTCCGTCGCTCTCGCTGCCATGCTGCTTAAGCGTCCCGTGAAATGGATCGAGGACCGATACGAGCACTTTGTCGCCACGACGCAAGAACGAGACCAGTACTGGGATGTCGAGATCGCGGTGGATGCCGAAGCGCGCATCCTCGGCGTGCGCGGCTCGCTGATCCACGATCACGGCGCCTATACCGCGCGCGGCGTCAACGTTCCTTATGGCTCAGCCGCCGCGATGACCTTGTGCTACCAGGTGCCGGCCTATCGACTCGACGTGAAGCTCGCCGTGACCAACAAGGTGCCGGTCACACCGGTGCGGGGCGCCGGCCAACCGCAGGGTGTCTTTGCCATGGAGCGGTTGTTGGATCGCGTCGCACGTGAACTCGGCCTTGATCGCGCCGAAGTACGACGGCGAAATCTGATCCCCGCAGCCAAGATGCCCTATGCAACGGCGCTTAAAACCCGCGGCGGCATGCAGGTTGTTCTCGATAGCGGCGACTATCCGGCATGTCAGCAAATGGCGTTGCAGCGCGCCGGCTGGGATGGCTTTGCGGCTCGCCAGAATGCCGCGCGGGCGCAGGGCAAATATCTCGGCATCGGTCTGGCCAATTTTGTCGAAGGCACAGGCCGCGGACCGTTCGAGCCGGTCACCGTGCGGATCGCGCCTTCCGGCAAGGTGCATGTCTATTCCGGCGCCGTCGCCCTCGGGCAAAGCACGAAGACCATGCTGGCGCAGATCGTGGCCGAGCAGCTCGGTGGCGACATGGCCAACCTGACCATCACCACCGGCGACAGCGCCGCGACGCCGCTTGGATTTGGAGCATTTAACAGCCGACAAGCGGTGCTCGCCGGCTCTTCCGCTCATCGCGCGGCGGTGAAGGTGCGCGAGAAAGCCCTAAAAGTAGCAGGCTCCCTGTTGCAGCTCTCTGCCGAAGATCTGGAGATCGAAGGCGCATATGTGTGTCGGAAGGGTGGGCTCGGACAGAGGGTCAGCTTTGGCGAGATCGCCCGCGCGACGGCAGGAAGCCCCGGCTTTTACTTGCCGGGCGGCGTCGCGCCGGGGATGGAGGCGACCGAGCATGTCGTTATTGACGACATGGCTTATGCCAACGGAACGGCCGTTGCCGAGGTCGAGGTAGACATCGAAACTGGCGCGGTATCTATCCGCAATATCGTTTTCGCGCATGACTGCGGAAAAGTCATTCATCCCAAGGTCGTCGAGGGACAGATCCTTGGCGGTGTGGCGCACGGGATCGGAAACGCTTTATTCGAATGGATGGGATTCAACGAGGACGGTCAGCCTGTGACCACGACGCTTGCAGATTATCTGCTGGTCACCGCCACGGAGATGGCTCCCGTTATCCTTCTGCATCAGGAATCGCCGACGCCGTTGAATGAACTTGGAATCAAGGGTGTCGGCGAAGCGGGCACTTTGCCTATGGCGGCCGCGATCATCTCGGCAGTGGAGAACGCGCTTTCAGGCTTTGGCGTCCATATTACGCAGACGCCCATCAGGCCGGCGGAAATCGTCGCACAGATTTTGGCGAAGCGGGGCCATGAGCATTCGATTCGATGACATCGGCAATCGGCTAAAGGCGTTTCGCCTCGGTTCGAGGCTGAGCGCCGATGAGATTGCGAACCGCCTGGGAATCTCGCGGACCGCGCTCTACCGTTTTGAAAAAGGGGAATTGGCGAAAATCGAGACCTTGGAGAAGCTCGCCGATTTGCTGGATGTATCCGTTCCAACGCTCCTCGGAGTGGGTGTCGAATATATCGGATCGGCGGTGAGCTATTTCGAGCGGATGCGGCAGATCGAGGAAGCATCGGAACACATCATCGTGCTGGCGGGCCCGATCTCCTATCTGCTCGCGTCCGACACCTTCGACCAAACACTTGAGGAAATCCTGCGCGAGAGCATTCCCGACAAAGTGCAGGACCGCAAACGGGCGCTTAAACAGGTGGACGACGTCATGACCGTCCTTCGCCAACGCAAGGCCGCCTATCGCAAGCGTCAACCCGGAATCGTCAACCTGATATCCGCTTCGGAGATGAGTCATTTTCTGAAAAACGGCTTGGTGGGCCGCCTGGATCTTTCCGACGAAACACGGCAGCGGCGGAGGCAGCTGGCGCGGACCGAGGCTGAACATTTCACATCGCTGATGGCCGATGAGCCGATCGGGGTGCAGATCGGCCTCGTTCCCGACACCCTGCCCCACGCAAGCTTCCAGATATTCCGCCAACCGGACCGTCGAATCCTGGCCTTGAGCCCCTTCCGGCTGGGCGAACAGCCCAATATCCGGGTCGGGGTCGCGATGATCACCTCGGCCCCGGAAGCGCTCGCGCTGCATGAAAAAATGGCTAAGGACTTGTGGCATCGAGCTTTAAAGGGCCCGGCGGCGGTCCAATTCATGCGCCAGCTGCTGGCCCAGTAAAGCAGGCCCAGGGTTCTGGGCTTGTTCAAAAATTGGAAAAATTATTGATTTTGGCACATATGCCGATTAGCTTGGCCGGTAGAGAAAGAGGCCATCAATGCAGACCGATGCGTTTGCCTGCGCCCCCTTTGTGGTCGGCAAGACAAAGCCCGCCGCGACCGACGGGCATATTCCCGCCGAAGAGGCGCTTTGTCCGGTGGTGTCCCACGAGTGGGTGAATTCCGAATACAAGCATTTGGTGGTTGAAGCTTCCGCCAAAGCGCTGGCGGTTAAAGCCGGGCAATTTTTCAACTTGCTGTGCCCCTCGCCGGACGCCGGCGACCTGTGGCTGCGCAGGCCCCAAAGCGTTTACCGCGTCGATCAGGCGAACGACCGGGTCGAGTTCCTGTACAAATGCGTCGGGAGAGGAACGCGCGGCCTCGCGACCTTGAAAAAAGGTGACGAGCTCAACATGGTCGGCCCCCTGGGGGTGGGATTCACGCTCGATCCCGCCTGGAAGAACATCGTTGTTCTTGGCCGTGGCGTCGGCCTTGCAACTTTGGCGCCGATTTCCCAGCTCGCCGGCGAGCAAGCTGTCGGGGTGACCGCCATCCTGAGCGCGCGCAACGCTGAATTCGTGATGACGACAGAGCTGTTCGAGAAGGTCGGCAGCGCGATTCAAGTTCTCGACAGCGACGGCACCAGCGCCGTGGAAAACGTAGAAAAAATTCTCGAGCAACTGGTGGCGGAAGGCAAGGCCGACGCCTTCTTCACTTGCGGTTCCAATCGCCTCGTGCAGCTGATGAAGCGACTGGGCAAGAAACATGGAATTCCCGGCCAGGTCGCGATGGAGCAGATTATGGCCTGCGGGCTTGGCCCTTGCTACGTTTGCGTCAAGACCTTCGAGGTCAATGGAAAGAAAGAACTTCGCCGCGTGTGCATCGACGGGCCAGTATTCGACTTACAGGAGGCGGTCGGATGGTAGATATGTCCGTTAAGATCGGCAGCGTGACGCTGAAGAACCCGATTATGCCGGCTTCCGGCTCGTTTTCGACCGAGCTCGCTCAGGTGATGGACATCAATCGCCTGGGCGCTCTCGTTTCCAAGACTGTGTCGCGTGAATTTCGAATCGGCAATCCGACGCCACGCGTGGCCGAGCTCGAATGCGGCATGATCAACTCGATTGGCCTGCCTGGCAAAGGCGTCGAATATTTTCTTCAGCACCAGATTCCTGATTACAAACGGTTCACGCCTCCGTTCGTTGCCAATATCACCGCGCAGACGCCAGAGGACTTCGAGGCGATGGCGCGAGACGTCAACTTGCCCGAGGTTGACGTCATCGAAATGAATATTTCCTGCCCCACGCGCGATCCGAACGGCGGCAATTTCGCGCTGCACGAAGACCATACCTACACGGTCGTAAGCCGCGTTCGCCGTGCAACCGACAAACCGGTATGGGCCAAGCTCTCCCCCAATGCCGGCGACATCGAATCCATCGCAAAGGCTGCAGAAAAGGGCGGCGCCGACGCGTTGACCGTCGCGAACACCTTGCTCGGCTTGAAGATCAATACCGATACGTTCCGGCCCGCGATCGGCAACAAATTTGGTGGAATATCCGGCCCCGGCATCAAGCCGATCCTGCTGCGCATGGTTCATCAGTGCTCGAAGGTGGTGAAAATTCCCATCATCGGCTGTGGCGGCATCGTCAAGGTCGAGGACGTGGTGGAGTACATGCTGGCCGGAGCCAGCGCGGTGATGATCGGTTATCTCACCTTCCGTAATCCGTCGGGCATGATCGCCATTATTGATGGGCTGGAGGAGTGGTGTAACAAGCGCGGCTTCGCACGTGTCGCCGACCTCACCGGCGCCATGATCGATGAAAAGCCGGCGGAGACCTATGCCTCGGCTGCGGCTCCGATTGGGTAAACGATTTACGCCGCCGAATGGTGGCTGAGCTGGGTCGGACGGCGCGATGACCAACAGGGTTACTATCCGCAAGCCGGACGACTGGCATCTGCATGTGCGCGACGGAGCCATGCTGAGAGCCGTTTTGCCCTATACCGCAAAGCACTTCGGCCGCGCCATTCTGATGCCGAACCTGGTTCCGCCCGTGCGGACCACGCAAGATGCGATCGCCTACCGCAAGCGCGTTTTCGCCGCGCTACCCCAAGGTTCGACTTTCAAGCCGCTGATGACTTGTTATCTTACCGACGATACCGATCCCGACGACGTGGAATATGGCTTCAAGCAAGGCGTGTTCACTGGCGTGAAGCTTTACCCCGCGCATGCGACAACGTATTCGGCGGCCGGGGTGACCGATTTTGCCAAGATCTGCCGCGTGCTGGAACGCATGCAAAAAATCGACATGCCGTTTCTGATCCATGGCGAGGAGGTGGATCCTGAGATCGACGTTTTCGACCGAGAGGCGGTGTTCATCGAACGGCGGCTGCAGAAATGGACTAAGGAATTTCCTGGCTTGCGCATCATCCTGGAACACCTGTCATCGAAGGTTGGTGTCGAATTTGTGCGCAGCGCTTCGCCCCAGGTCGGAGGCACGATCACGCCCTATCACATGCAGCTCAATCGTACCGATTGGCTCGGCGCCGGCCTGAAGCCTTACATGTATTGCATGCCGGTGATCAAAACGGAGAAAGACCGGCAAGCCTTGCGCAAGGCAGCGACATCGGGCGAGGCCTGCTTCTTTCTCGGCACGGATTCCGCCCCGCATCCGGTGGCAAAGAAGCTGGCCGTGAATGGCATTCCCGGGTTGTTCAATTCGCCGGTGGCAATCGAGACATACGCAAAAATTTTCGATGAGGAGGGGGCGCTGCACAAGCTTGAGGCCTTTGCCTCACTTAACGGGCCGAAGCATTATCGCTTGCCGCCGAATGAAGAGACGATAACGCTGGAGCGCTCGTCCTGGACCGCGCCGGATGAGGTAAAAGTCGACGGCCCCGACGAACGCGCTCTCATTTATCGTGGCGGCGAAACCATTGAGTGGCGCGTAGTTTCGGCATCTCAATGATATGCACCTACGCGCCTTCCTGGAATCCGTTGACCGGGGGGAGCACTTAGTGTCGGAGGACAGTTATGCCGCTGCCTAAAAAGAGCCTGGCGCTTTTCGCCGCCCTCATGGCCTTCGTCTCCTTCGCGCTGACTCCGCTGTCGGCACAAAGCAATTTTTTCGCCGGAAAAACCATTCTGCTTTATGTCGGTTTCAGCCCTGGCGGCGGAGTCGATGGCGAGGCGCGCATTGCTGCCAAGCACCTTTCGCGATTCATTCCCGGTAATCCCACCATCCAGGTCAAGAACATGCCGGGTGCCGGCGGCATTGTGGTCGCAAACCATATGTACAAGGGCGTGGAACCGGACGGGTTGACGCTCGCCATGCCCGGACGCAGCGGCTTTTTGCTGAGCAACATCGTGAAAGACAAGAATGTCGCCTTCGACCTTGCCAAATTTGCCTATATCGGCGGCGCGGGCAGCACCAATAGCATCCTTTGGCTCCGCAAAGATTCCGGAATCTCCAATGTCGCGCAGCTGAAAGCCGCAAAGAAGGAGATCATCCTCGGGGCGTGGTCAGCCCGTTCGCAAAACGCCATCGTGCCGAAGGTGCTTCGGCAGTATGAAGGCTGGCCGTTCAAGGTGGTCCACGGCTATCCGGGCACCAACGAGGTATTGGTTGCGATCGAGCGTCGCGAAGTCGATGGTCTCTACAGTCACCAGGGTTCGGTTCGTCCGCAGATGATCTCCAGTGGCGAAGTAATACCGATCGTGCAGACATTCGAAGAGTTTCCAAATGTGCCGACCATCGGCAGCCTGATCACAAATCCGAAAGAAAAAGCGCTCCTCGGCCTCCTGAGCGCACCGTCCCGTATCGGACTGCCGCTGCTTGCGCCGCCCGGAATACCGGCCGAGCGGCTGGATATCTTGCGGAAATCCTACGCGCTGATGGTCAAGGACAAGGAGTATGTGGAGGAGGCCGAAAAGCGCGGCTTGCCTGTGGGAGAACCCATCAGCGGGGAGGAGTTGCAGACGCTCGTTGCGCAGACGCTGTCATCAGTGCCGGACGACGTCCTGCAGGAATATCTCGCCTTCATGGACGACGACGGAAAGAAGCCGGAATCCTCGAAGTAGGTAGCGCGCTAGGTTTTGACTCCAAGCATCGGCCGCGCGTGGCCGAAAACATGATCATGTGATCCGCGCCACAGCGGCAGCACGAAGGCGGCGCCGCCCGCTTCCGATCCCGATCACACGTCCCACCCCTGCTTTCGTTGCCGCAAATCGCCCTATGCCGGCGACTTTTCCAGCTTTTTCTTTTTGGCGCGTTCGTCTCCGTATTCGGCGGTGTCGTAGCCATGCACCGACACGTCGAACAGGTTACCGTCGGGGTCCATCGCCCGGTATTCGGCGTAGGCGCGCGAGGCGGGGCGCTCGGTTAGCGGTTCCTCGAAAGCCGCCAGCCTTTTCTCGATTTCTTCAATGTCGTCGACCTGGAAACCAAAATGATTGATGCCGCTTGGCGTGTAGTCGCCGCGGTTACGCAAGATGGCCAGAGTGAGGTAGCCGTCGCTCATGTAAATGGCCCCGCTTTTTTCGGTCAGGATGACCTTCATGTCAAAAACCTGCTCGTAGAATTTGGCAAGACGTTCCGGGCTTTTTGTCTTGATCGCGAGGTGTCTGATCTTGCTCATCGTGCTCTCCTGACTGCGTATTCGAACCTGTGTCTGCGTCACCTTACGGCAAGTGTGGTCGAACATCCTGCCGCGCGCAAGGCGCCGAAAGATTTCTATATCACCCGAAGCGTGAGGCTCTTTATGAGCTCGGCATTGCGTTCAGGACTTGAGCCCCTTTATTTAAGCTCATAACGGCTTACTGTTACTTTACTGCGACCGCCTGTATCTCGCACAGCATGCGAGGGTCAGCGAGCCCGGCGACGTAAATTTTCGTCGACGCCGGACGCCGGTCGCCCATCCATTTAGCTCGCACGCGGTCGTATCCGGCATTGTCCTCGCGCCTGACCAGATAGAGCGTCGTCTCGGCGATGTCGTCGAGCGTCATACCGCCCTCGGTCAGGATGGTGACGAGGTTGCGCCAAGCGATTTCGGCCTGCGCCTCGATACCGTCGGGAATATTGCGATTGCCATCGCGTCCGACCTGCCCCGAGATGAACAGCCATCGTGTCGGCGCGACGACCTCGACCGCGGCGCTATAGCTCGCGCTGACAGATACCGACGGATGATTGATTGGTTTATGCACCGGCTACTCCCATCTTTATTGACGGCGCGACGAGCCGCGAGACTTCAGGAAGTGGGCTACGATCTCGCTACCAGTCGCAAACCAGACTTCGTCGTGTCGGCAAATGTATTCGAGTCCCTTATCGAGGGAATCGATACGGTGCGGCACGCCGGTGATGTAAGGATGGAGTGACAGCGGCATGACTCGGCCGCTGTCGGCGCTCTCGCGATACAGCACGTTGAAGGTGTCCATCATCATCCTGGTGAAGTCTTCCGGCGGATAGAATAATTGAGCAGCCGTCTTATCGCCCATGTCGTGGCCGTAGGGGACCGACACCATCCGGCGCGGGGTGGTTTCCAGAACAAAGGGCTGATCGTCGACCGTCCAGTCGCAAACGTACTCCAGACCTGCTTCGGCAAGCAGGTCGAGGGTGTTCCAGCTTTCCTGCAGGCCAGGGCCGAGCCAGCCCCTCGGCCGCAGGCCCGTCGCCGTTTCGATGCGCGACAGCGTGCGGCCGATGAGCGCCCGCTCCTCGTCAACCGACGCGGTGTCGCTCAGACGGCGTGTATTGCTCTCGCCGTGGCCCATGAATTCCCAGCCGAGTTTCATTCCCTCCTCGATGATCGCGGGGGCCGCGTCGCAAACCTCGCTATTAAGCGCCACGGTGGCGCGGATGTTGTATCTCGCCAACACTTTCATGATGCGGAAGACGCCAACGCGGTTGCCGTATTCGCGTTTTGCCCAGGAAAATACGTTCGGGATATTCGCACCCCCTTCCGGCATCTTCTCATCCAGTGCGAAGGTCTCGATGTTCGGTATCACCCAGAACGCAAGACGCTTGCCATCCGGCCATTCAAGCTTGGGTCGCCCGACTATTGGGCTGTATGCAAAAGGCCCGGTGCGGCCCGGTTTCATGTTGATCTCCGGAGTTTTGTTGCTGATCGCGTGCGCGCAAGAAGCGCAACCAAGCTGGACCCGGCTTTACGAGCGGCGGCGACGCGACTGCCGCTTTCAAGGCGTGGACACGGAAATGGCTGCCTTGAGTCTTTCTGCGAGGCTCGGCGGCACGCGCGTGATGTCGGCAATCACCCGTTCGACTTCCGCTCCGGAGGTTGGGCTGACTTCGAGCCGCGACTTCTCGGCATCCTTGATGAACTCCGGATCGGCAGCGGTCGCCATAAACGCCGCGCGCAGCGCCTGAACGCGGTCGTCTGGAATCCCGGGCGGCGCAAGGACCGGTCTCGCGACGGATTTTTGCGCAAGGAATGCCTCCATCACCTGGCGGTCCTCCGGACTCTTGGCGAAGTCGAGCGCCAGCGGCACGTCCGGCAGATCGGGCGACTTTGTCAGCGCGGTCTGCATGAGCAGACGTATCTTGCCTTCCTGCAGCATCTGCGGATTGCGCGAACGTATGTTCGACAATGACCAGTCCCCAAGGCCCATCACTTCGCCGCGTTCCATCGCCAACAACACTTCGGTAGTGCCCTGATAACCGGAAACGATGCGGAATTTTGTGCCGATCAGCGAATTCATCAATCGCGGTGCCGTTTCGGTATCAATCGTCGGGCCTGTTCCGCCCACGATCATCTCGGACTTGAACAGATCCGCCGTCGTCTTTATCGGCGACGTGTGCCAAGCGACGACGATTCCGATCTCAGAGGCAAGGTTACCGATCCAATTGAATTTTTCTATGTCGAAGCGGATACCCGACGCGTTCATCACCTTCGCGACCAGCATGTCGCGTTGAATAAGGCCGAAGACGGTCCCGTCCTTCGGCGCAACATTGTAGAGGTGATTGGTCGCTTGCAGGCTGCCGGCACCCGGCATGTTCTGCACGATGACATTGGGATTGCCGGGGATATGCTTGCCGATATGGCGGGCCAGCAACCGCCCTTGAGCGTCATAGCCGCCACCGGTACTGGCGCCGACAATCAGTATCAGCTGCTTACCTTTATAAAAGTCGGCCACCGATTGTGCGACGGCAGGCGTCGCGATGAAGGACGCCGCGGCGGCGAAAAATAAAAGAACTCGCAGGTTCCGCATATAACTTCCCTCCGAACACCTTCACAACCCAGTATACAGCGCCGCTCCCCTACCACCGAATTCCGCTGTGCAGGTTCTTAACTTGGATGCGCCTACTTGCCGGCCTCCGCAAAAATCGCCCGCAGGCGCTCGACGATAGAGGGTGGCGTCGCGTAGAGCTGCTCGACCAAGCCTTGGATCTCTTCACCGCTAGCGGGATCGATATCGAGGCCCCTACCCTTCGCGTCGGCAAGAAATTCGGGATCGTGCATGGTCTCCCAAAAACTCGTTCGTAGCGCCTGCGCAATCGTGGGCGGGAGATCTGGAGGTGCGATGAAGGGCCTGCCGAACTCCTGTGTTGCGAGCGGCAACAGCAGCGCCGCACGCTGGTCTTCCGTTTTTGCAAAAGATAGCACCTGTGGAACGTCTGGCAGATCGGGATGTTTTTTGAGCCCGAACTGAGCCACAAGAACGATCCTTTTGGCGGCCAACGAGTTCCCCATTGTGGCCTTTACACTCGCCCACGTAATGCCGCCGATCCCCTGAACCTCAGACCGTTGCATCGCAAGATGTGCTTCCCGGGTACCCTTATATCCCGAGACGATCTTGAACTTGGTTCCGAGGATTGCGTTCGTTGCCGTGGGAAAAGTATCGGAGGCACCGCCGGAGCCACCCAGGATCAACACTTTCGAGAAAGCATCGGGAAAGGTAACCACCGGCGCATCGGCGTTGGCTATCATGAGTTGCGTCTCGCGCAACGCGCTCCCGATCCAGACAAATTTGCGTGCATCGAAACGTGCCCGATCGGGATGCAAGATGGCGTCGCTCGCAATTTGCGGATTGACCGCACCTATTGTAGTGCCGTCCTTTGGAGCGTTTGAAAAAATACGATTGGCCACCGGAAGCGACATCGGCCCTGGGAGATTCTGCGGAACGAAGATCGGGTTGCCGGGGATGTGCTTTGACCAATGTGCTGCGATGGTTCGCGCAAAGGTATCGTAGCCGCCACCGGCGCTGGATCCAATCAGAAGACGGATTTCCTTACCGCGAAAGTGTTCTTCAATGGACTGCGCTAACACAGGAGACTGCGCCACTCCTGAGGTGAAGGCCAGGGAGAGAAGAAGCGTGCCATAACGGCCGATAAGTCTTGTATTGTCAGCCGCGAGCATCAACATCATGACACCCTCAATCCGTGGCAGGTGAACGATTTTTAAAACAGCATTCACGCGGTAAGCGGCAAATCGATAGTGAGACTAGGTCCTTCATTTTTTCTTGTCGAGATGCACGATAACTGAATTTTTGCAACGCGATGCCACCTCTCGAAAACAATGACAGAATAACTCGTTTCATCCACGGCGTAGCTTCAGGAAGCGATTATGTCTGAATCTCTCGCACAGAGTAATGGGTCTGCACCGCTTATAGGCATGGCCAAGCCGACGGCGCGTGCGGCGAAATCATACGCAACCCTCGTGTCAATGCTGCCGAAACACATCAGAACGATCGTGCGTTACGCGCCGATACAGAATGGCACGATGGAAGAATTCGCGGGGGCGATCCCGGCTTACGCCAGCATGGTCGCTGAGCTGGCCGCGGAGGGCGCCGACCTCATTCACGCTGAGGGCACGCCTCCGTTTCTCATTTTGGGTTACGATGAGGAACGGCGCACAATCGAAGCATGGGAGAAAAGAACAGGCGTGCCGATCTTCACTTCGGCCATGTGTCAGGTGAACGCACTGCGTGCTCTTGGGGTCAGCAAGCTGGTCGATGCCGGCTATGATCCTACGACAGGACCGGTGGCAGAACGCTACTTTCAGATGGCGGGGTTTAATGTCCTTGCAGTGGAGAAGGTGCCGGTTGTCTGGGCTGCGACTGTCGATTTAACAGAAGACGAAGTCTTTGACATGCTCGCTGCCGTGGTTCGCCGTCATCCTGGCGCGGACGGCCTGTGCCTGCAAGGCAGCGCTCATTGGCAATTATCTAATGCGATAGAGCGGCTCGAAGCTGACCTTGGCATTGCGGTGGTCCATCCTATCGCCGCTCGGTATTGGGAATTGATGGCACGGCTGAAGCTGCAGGGTCCGCGAGCCGGTGTGGGCCGGCTATTGAGGGACATGCCTCCGTTAGGAAATTAAGGACCGGCTGTGTCGCTTCGCCAATACAGCTGCGGATGTCTTTCGAAAGGCGTAACTACTCCCATTGGTTCGGCGAGTAGAGCAGCGCTCAACTCGGCCGCAAGTGCCTGGAAACCGACGGCCCTGGCTGAAACGCTTTCCGATACGTGTTGGGCACCGTCCCTTAACTTAGCCGATAGGGGAGCCCCTGACGTATCCAAAATGCGTTTCAACGGCTTGTTATTCTTGACTTAGGAGAAAGCGCCGCGACATTGAAACGCGGCCAAGGCCGCAATATTGAGGGCTTGCAGTGCAACTCGACGTTGACTCTGCCTTCAGCACGCCTCTACCCTCAAGAAAATTTGCAAAGGGAGGAGAAAATGATGACCGTAGGTATTTTTCCGCGTTCTGTCCGCCGCTCATTTTTTGCCGTTGTGACAATTTCCGCGATCTCGTGCCTGGCCCTCGCATTGGCTTCTGATCCATCGCTGGCGCAGGGCAAAGCGCCGAAAGGTCCGGTCGAAGTGACGGTAGGATCAGGCCCAGGCGGATCGCCCGACGTCATCATTCGCAATGTCCTCAAGATCATGAATGACGAGAAGATCATCACGGTTCCGGCGGCCGTTCAGAACCGACCCGGCGGCTCCGGCGCTGTCGCCTACAACCACGTTCTCGGCAAGGCCGGCGATGAAAATCTGCTGTTCGTTATCAATCAGCCGATGTTCACCACGCCGATCATGCAGGGCACGCCGTCGGTGGTCGATCAGGTCGTACCGATTGCGGCATTCATTCAGTCAGAACTCGTCCTCCTGGTCCAGCCAAACGCGCCTTATAAAACGATGAAGGAGTTCATCGAAGCGGCCAAGGCTGCCCCGGGTCGCATCCGCATCTCGGGCGCGCAGGCCGGCGGCACGGATAACATCGCGACCGCGCTCATCGAGAAGGCCGGCGGCGTGAAGCTCACCTATGTTCCCTTTGATGGCGGCTCTGCCGCGCTTGCCGCCTTCCTCGGCGGCAATGTCGAGGGCACGTTCGGCACGTTGGAAGAGGGCCTGCCGGTGTTCCAGGGCGGGAAGGCGCGAGCGCTGGCCATATTGTCAGAGAAGCGCCGGCCCGAGGCCGCCTACAAGGATATCCCGACCATCAAGGAGCAGGGCTACGATGTCGTGTTCGGTCAGGAATGGGGCGTCGCTCTGCCCCCCAAGACCGACCCGGAAATCGCGAAGTGGTGGGAAGACAAGTTCCGCAAGGTCGTCGAGACCAAGACCTGGAAGGACGGGCTGGAGGCAAAATTCCAGCGCACCGATTTCATCGGACTGGATCGCATCAAGGCGCACAATACGAAGACGCAGGACCTTTACAGGGCGATCATGACTGACCTCGGTCTGGCTAAAAAGTAATTGTGTCAGTTCATGAATAAAGGCCGGCAGCGATGAGAACGAGCGATGTCGTTCCGCCGCTCCTCATGCTCGCGCTGTCGGCCGTGCTTGTTTTCGGGACTTGGCATCTCGGCTACTGGAGAGACACCACGCCCGGGCCGGCCTTTGCTCCGGTCTGGCTTGCAGGCGCCGGCGCCCTGCTGGCGATTTTCCAATTGAGATCCGTCAGGTCCGGCGGGGCAGGCATTTACGACTGGCCCGATGCAACGGGGCTGAAACGGGTGGCGACGGCATTCTTCGGTGTGGTCGCCTTTTCCGCTCTTTCGCCTCTGGTCGGCATGGTGCCGGGCGTCGCGCTGTTCGTGGTGCTCTTTCTCTACGGGCTGATGGCACGGCCGCTTGTCCCCTCCCTGATTACGGCGGGCGTGACGACGGGCATGATCTACTTCATTTTTGTCCGGTGGCTCGACGTCGGTCTTCCGACCGGGTATTTCGGCATCTAGCGAGCTAGAGAAGGCGGCCAATGGATTCCCTGGGTCTTCTCTCACAAGGCTTCGCGACGGCGCTTGAGCCGGGCAATCTCCTTTTTCTCGTGATCGGCGTCGTCGTCGGGCAGATTATCGGCGCGCTTCCGGGAATCGGACCGTCCGCCGGCATGGCGTTGCTGCTGCCGCTCACATTCGGGATGACGCCTGTCACCGCCATCGTGATGCTCGCGGGTATCATGTATGGCGGAATGTACGGCGGCACGCTGACCTCCGTGCTGGTGAACGTGCCCGGCGAATCGTCGAGCGTCATGACCGCGGTCGACGGCTATCAGATCGCCCGGCGCGGGCGCGCGGGAGCCGCGCTCAGCATCGCCGCCATCGGTTCTTTTCTCGCAGGAATTTGCGCGGTGGCTGCGCTGGTTTTCATCACCCCGCCGCTCAGCGAGTTCGCGCTCAAGTTCAATGCCCCCGAATACTTTCTACTTGCGGCGCTCGGCATCACCGCGAGCGCGAGCCTCGGCAGCGGCTCGGCGATCAAGGCGCTGATGGCTGCCGTGCTCGGCCTGATGGTGGCGCTGGTGGGCGTGGATCCCATCGTCGGAATCCCGCGGCTGACATTCGACTTTCCCGCCCTGGTCGAAGGCATCGACTTCCTGCCGGTTGCGATCGGCATTTTCGGAATCGCCGAAGTGCTGTCTTCGCTTGAAAAAATGCAGGAGATGCAGCCAATCCGGGCGCGATTGCGCGACATGTGGTTGACCTCCGAGGAATGGGCCGAGAGCAGGATGGCAATCCTTCGCGGCGGCCTCGTCGGCTTCTTCGTCGGAATCCTGCCGGGGGCCGGGCCGACGATCGCTGCCATGATGGCCTATGTGACCGAGAGACGCTTCAGCCGCCGGCCTGAGCGCTTCGGTCATGGGGCTCTGGACGCCGTGGCCGCCGCTGAATCCGCCAACAATTCTGCGGCACACGGCGCACTCGTGCCGATGCTCTCGCTCGGGATTCCAGGATCAGCAAGCACGGCGGTGTTGCTCGCCGCCCTGATCCTGCAGGGAATCCAACCCGGTCCCAATCTGATGACCCAACAGTCCACGCTGGTCTGGGGGCTGATCGCCAGCATGTTTATCGGCAACGTCATTTTGCTCGTCATCAACCTGCCGCTGGCGCCGGCCTTCGCTTCAATCCTGCGCATTCCCTATGTCTATCTGGCTCCGGGAATTCTGATGATTTCGCTGGTGGGCGCCTATGCAAGCACGAACAGCTTCTACACCGTCATTGTCGCCCTGATTTTCGGCATTATCGGTTGGTTCATGATCAAACTGGATTTCCCACGCGCACCGCTCGTGCTTGCAGTGGTGCTCGCGCCGTTGCTCGAAACGTCGCTTCGGCAATCGTTGCTGCTATCGTTCGGAAGTCCGCTGATCTTCGTTGAGCGCCCGCTCTCTGCGGTGCTTGTGATACTCGTTGTCGTCTCGCTTGCGCTGCCTGCATACGGCGCGATGCGGCGGCATCTCGGTCGCGCGCCCAACGCCGACCCGGTCTGAGGCGAGCATCCGGAGCCGCGTTTCCTCATCCCATCCTTTGCCCCTGCCAGACAAGGCCTGCCGCCTATGACAATCATCGACATTCATACCCATGTCTTCACCGAAGCAATGATCGCTTCGATACAAAAGGAGGCCCCGTCGCTGCGGTTGCAACTCAAGCCGATCGATCAGGATTCGGCGGTGCTGGAGATCGCCGACATTGTCCAAAATCCGTTTCCCCGGAAGGCCTGGGACCTGGAACAGCGCTTCGCGGACATGGATGCGGCCGGCGTGGACATGCATCTCATCTGCAATGTCCCGCATACCTTTCTTTATGAAGAGGATGCCTCGCTGGCGGCTGCGACTTCCGCGATCCTCAACGATTCCATCTCAGCTTTGGTCACGCAACATCCGAAACGCTTCCGCGGCTTGGCAACGCTCCCCATGCAGTCGCCGGAGCTTGCGGTTCGGGAGCTTCGTCGGGCGATAGGCGAACTGGGGCTCATCGGCGTGCACGTCGGATCGAATGTTGAAGGCCGCAATCTCGACGATCCTGCGCTGGAGCCGGTTTGGCAGGTGGCCGGCGAGCTCGGAGCCTTCATCCTCGTGCACCCGCACAAGATCGCCGCGCGCGAACGCATGAAATCGTATTATCTGACAAACCTGATCGGCAACCCGCTGGAAACCACGCTCGCGGCCGCCTCGCTCGTTTTCGGCGGTGTCGTGGAACGGCATCCTGGCATCAGATTTTGCCTGGCGCATGGCGGCGGATTTGTTCCGTACCAGGCCGGTCGATTTCTTCACGGATGGTCCGTGCGCCCCGAACCGAAAGTGCGTCTGAAGGGCGATCCACAAGCCTCACTCGCAAAGCTTTGCTATGACACCATCCTGCACTCGGATGCCACGCTGGCATTTCTTGTTGGATCGGTGGGTGCCTCGCGGATCTACCTGGGCAGCGACTATCCGTTCGACATGGGATACTACGATGGTGTCCACCAAATACGCAGGCTGACGATCCCGGAATCCGAACGCGGGCTCATCCTTGGGGGCAATATGTCGTCACTGTTCGAAAGAAAACGAGCGGGCGCCTAGAGCAACGTCAAGTGACGACACCGGGCCCGGTGTTGGCCTGCACCGTACGTTTGATGCGCTAGATTTGATCCATTCGCACTGATCAGGAGGTCAAAGCGGTTTAGGAGTCGGGCTGCCGCAATGTCCTCGGTCGGCAACGCCTTCGATGATCAACTCCGGCGAGCTAGTTCAGCGCGACCCACGCTTTCGCAACAACCGTGGCGCCGCACCAATTCGATATCAATCCACCCGGATTCGTGATCGGATCGCGGTGTCCGCCCCGTCCAGCGTCGGGATCACCGGTGAAGACGAAGCAATTTTCCTTCGACAGGTCAGTGTCGTGATAACGCAGGTCGAGGTTGAAAGACTTATAGGTGAAGGTCACGCCCGCATGCCAGTTCAGGTAGGCGGGCAGTTGAAAGCCGCCCAGTGCGGCGGACTGGTGGCCGAACCAGGAGTAGCCCGCGGCTGCCGTGAACGACACCCCGAAATCCGATGGCAGCAAGCGGGCTGGCAGGTCGTAACCAAGCCCTGATGCCCCATACCAGCTCCAAGCACCGGTGTTGGAGACATTCGGCGAATAGGCAAAGCCGCCGGCCCAACGGAGCGATTCCGTAAGCTTTACCTCGCTGCGAAAGGCGGCCTCCCAATAATCGATGCTGGACGCGCCGGGCATGCCACCCGGGTAGGCAAAGTAACTGCCACCAAGATCAAAATCGAAATCTCCAAATGATTGGCGGATGCCGCCGCCAAATGCGAGTTCGGCATCCGGCTGAGTTGGAAGCCGCACGGTTGCTGCCGTTGTCCAGGCATAGAAGCGGGCAAATGTTGCTTCGATGGCTGCTCCTAAGGCCGGTTTGTGGTCGGAGAGCGTCGTGCCGCGATATACATAATCGGACGCGACGCCTGCCTTCGCGCTGAACTTCAGCCCCTCGTTTTCGTCCTTGGACGCCTCCTGCGATGTCGCCTCGGGAGGGGCTAACCCCCGGCCGCCGAGGTCGATCGTTTTGTTAGATGCGACCTGCGGAGGCTGCGGAAGGGTCTGGGCCTGTGCGGAAGCGATCCAGCTGGTGCACCAAACAAGCGCTATAGGGATAATACCAAGCCTTTTGCTGTTCACGGTCAGTCCTCTTAGTCGGGTTGCGCCAAGTGGGATGATTGTCAGAACAGAAAGGACAAAAAGAAACGCATGGTTTTTTGGTTTAAGCGCCTCCAGGGCGAAGAGGACAGGAGCTAAGCCGAGCAGCCAAAGCAGCTTGTTGTGCCGGATCTCTGCCAATAAAAGTTTCATTGCAGACACTCGTATAAAAAGAACTCAGCCACCAAGTGCTATCGCAATCCCCACGAGTGCGCAGCCGACGCCTACCATCAGCAGACCGCCGGTCCATGGTCGACGTCCTATGCACTTTGCGAACGCATAGCCGCACAGGAACAGCATCGCGATGGCGATCGCGTTGGAGATACGCAAGCCGAGGTGGACATCGTTGATGAACAGAAATGGTATAACGACCGGAAAGGTAGACAGGAAAACCCACAGGCAGATGGCCAGGGCGCTCAGCGCATCGTTCTTGGTCAGCCCGGCCGGCACCGGAGCGTCCGGAAGCTGGCGCAATTTTTGTCGCATCGCTTCCAGCTCTGTATCCGATACGAGGGCCGCCAGCGGCTCCGGCAAGTTCTGTTTGATCAGCCGCCTGGCGTAGTCGGTATCGGCCGCATGCCGCGCCGCGCGAACCATCAAGAAATTGCGTCCCCGCTCGTCGAGGGTGCCCATCAAATAGATGCCAGCGTCGATGATACCCCACGCCAGATTGCATCCGAGCGCGCCTATGATCATCGTCTTGACGTCGGCGCGACCGGCGGTGAGTACGCTCAGCGTGCCGGTACTGGTCAGGACCATAATGAGTCCGAACAAAACCTCGGAAATTCGGTCGACCGGTTCGAGCAATCGGTTAATCGGCTTTTTCGCCTGATTCAGGGTGAGCCCGATGGCATGCAAAGGATGACCCCCCCCGGCTTCTGGCCTTGATGCCGTCGATCATATCCCGTGTCAGGGCGGCGAGCCATTGGCTCGATGGACAAGTATCAATCTTTGTCCTGGCTCAAAAAAAGCCCGGGGGGTCGGGGCGGAGACGTAAATCTTGGTCGAAGCCGGCCGGCGGTCGCCCATCCATTTGGCCCGCACACATCTAAGATCTACGAAAGCCGACCAAGAGCGGGCTGCCAGCGGAATGCTTCGGGGCGATATGGTCCGAGCGGGTAGCGCAGGCCATGCCAGAATTGCTCGCAGACGCTGGGAAGATAGGATTGCAGCCGCATCCCATTTTTCTTCCTAGGAATGGTCACGAAGGTGATGTCCGGCCGCATCGCGATGAAGCGCTCCTGCGCGTGGCGCTGCCGCGAGGTTTGCATGGACAGCTTCTCCAGCGTGACGGCGACAAGAGAAGCCCCGGTCCAGAACAACACATCGAAACGGATGATGGGCTCCGCCCCGGTCTCCTCCCTCTCCTCCTCGGTCAATCTCAGATGCGCATTCGGCAGGGGAAGAAACGCGGAAAAGAACCAGTCGGCGGTGTCGTAGAGCGCCGCGTCCCATGACGGGCCTCCTGGCAGGTCGTTGGCATGGTCCCTGACTTCGGTCTCCACGACATCAAGATAGCCGGTGAGAAAATCCTGCAACGGCCGATCGAAGATCGATGCCTTTTTTTGAATCCGACTCCGGCAATAGTCCTTGAGCGCCGCGTGCGTGCGGAGCGTCGCCATAATCTCCGCCGGTAAATTCATCCAGCCGGCGCTGTTGAGGCGCAGCGCGGGACTGTTCGATGCGAAGGATGCGAGAGAGGGCGATAGAATCGTACCGTCTTGCGGCAACACGCCGGGCTGCATCGACAGCACGCGGGCTGGATTCTCGACGATACCGTAGGCGATGTGATAGCGAAGGATCGTCACGTTGCCATTCCATCGCGGCCCGTCCGCATGCCGGACAATCAGATATTCGCCTCGAAGACATAAAGGCCGCCGCTCCAGCGATCGCCGGCATAGATGACGCCGCGTTCGTCGACATAAATTTCGTTCATCTGCGCCGTGGTGACGCGCGAGTTTTCCGGCATCGGCGGAATGAAGCAGGCGACTTCCTCGGGTCGGTACGGGTTCTTGATGTCGAATACGCGCACGCCGGCGTTAAAAAATACGCCGAAGACGTAATCCTCGCTGCGGAACGAAGGGCCGGGGCGATTTTCATGAATATTGTGCGATCCGAAGCGTCCGCCCTTGTGGCCGAATTCTTCTACCGGCGGCAATGGGAACGTGCTGATGGGGACGAGATTGTCCTCCTTGCGCGCGTCCACCACCCATGTGAGCTTCGGCCAGTCTTCGCCGTCGTCCTGCACGCATTCGTCGGTGACGACGAGCAGGCCGCGATCGAGCAGCGGCATTACCGTATGCGTAAAGCCGGGATACGGCGGATGCGGATTCCAGGTGCCGACCACCTTTGGTGCCGATTTGTCGGAGATGTCCATGATAAAGGCGCCGCCATCGATGTAGCCGAGATAGGCACGGTCGGGACGCTCGGGATAAACGTTCGCGTTGTGGAGCCGGAAGGCATCAGGACCGCGTATGTCGTCCATCGGCATCGGTCGCACGCGCTTCGGTGGGGCCGCCGCGTCGCCCTTGCGCGTGCCAGGGTACCACCAGCGTCCGACCTCGACCGGATGCGACGGATTGCGGACGTCGATGATGCGGTAGAACTGGTCGTCCCGAAAATGCGTCGGCTCGAAATCCGCCGCACCACCAGAGCAATGAATAAACTCCCCGTCGACGAACCACAGGCAATGCATGCCGCGCGAATGCGGACCAGAGGCATCGAAAAACGAGATCGATGTTGGGCTCTCCGGTCTGCTGATGTCGAAGAGTTCGACGCCCGCGGGCTTGCCGCCGGGTTTGGCCACCTGATAGGCGACGGCGAGAATATCGCCCGAAACCTCCAGCGAATTCGAGCGCATGTCGTTGTGCGGGAGCGCGGTCTGGCAGATGACGCGCGGCGCGCGCGGATCGCTGACGTCGACGGCGGTGAAATTCTTTGGCGCCCATTCATGCGCGATCCAGAGAATCCGGCGCCCGTCCTTTGCGATCTGAAGGCTCATGCCCTCGCCGACGCCGCCAAAACCGCGCATGGTGTCGTGGGACAAAAGCTTCATATGGCTCGCGACGGCACCTTGCATGGCGCGGCTCCCTTTTTCCGTTATTCGCGCCTTTCGATCCGTCAGGGCCGGCGCGCGCTCGATCGATGAGGCTTTTCTCAGGCTTTGTGAAAAACGTCAAATTACTGCATAAAATATACAAAACTTGACCCCGCCGGGGATTTTTGTGAACGTCCTGCAAGTCGAGAGTTCGAAGCCGCGACATAGCGCGGCACGCGATGCGGGCTATGCCCCGATCGCCGCAGGCGGCGCGAGATGACGCGGATGCAATTCCACGGCCACAACGACGCTTCCGGCGTTCCTGTTTTTCTCATCACCGGATTTCTCGGGAGTGGAAAGACGACGCTGCTGCGCAGCCTCATCAACCAGCCGGGGATGGCAAACAGCGCGCTGATCATCAACGAATTCGGCGAAGTCGGGCTCGATCATTTGCTGGTTGAGTCGTCGTTTGACAATATCCTGATGCTCGACAATGGCTGCGTGTGCTGTTCGATCCGCGGCGATCTGGTCGACACCATCGGCGACCTGTTCGCGAAGCAGGCCGCCGGCGAGATTCCCGCGTTCGCCCGCATCTTGATCGAGACCACCGGGCTGGCCGACCCCAGCCCCGTCGTGCGCGATCTTACCGAAGCGATGAGCCTGCGCGGACGTTGCAGTCTTCGCCGCGTCGTTGTCACGATCGACGGCGTGCTCGGGCCGGCCCAGCTGCGCGACACGCCCGAAATCGGCGCACAGATCGCGCAGGCGGATCTTTGCCTCATTACCAAAGTCGATATCGCCGGCCGCAACGCCGTCAATACTCTTCTCGCAGACCTGCGCTCCATCAACCCCGCTCTCGACATCCGCACCGTGTCACATGGGGACATCGATGCGGCGATCCTATTCGCCGAGGAGGACACGTTGAATGCGCTGCCGCGCGCGGCCGCGCCGCGTCAGGGCCATCGCAGGCATTCCCACGAGGAGGATATCCACGACTCATCGGCGCATCGCCACCACTCCGGGATCGAAAGCTGGTCGCTGCAGCTCGATCGTCCGCTGGCGTGGGCGCGTCTGCGCGACTGGTTGGCGATGGTGTATTCGCTGCGCGCGCCGCACATACTGCGCATGAAGGGAGTGTTCTGGCTCGCCGAAAGCGACAAGCCGGTTGTCATACACGGCGTTGCGGGGCTGGTAAGCGCCCCGACGACGCTTGACCGCTGGCCGGGGGGCGTGCGGCAAAGCCGGATCGTCTTCATCACGAAGGGCGTAAGTGTGAAGCATCTCGAGGCGAGTTTCGCGTCAGAGGTTCTTGCGGAGCCGGTGTTGTCATGACCGCGCTCAGTGTTGCGTCTGGCTGTTTTGTCCGGGAATGGCAGCGATGAAGAAAAAAGACGATCTGAAGGTCGCGGACGACATACTTATCGGTTTCATCGCGGACGCGCTGACCAAAGGCGGCCTGCCGCGCGACGATGCGCGTGACGTCGGTGAATTGATGATTGCCGCCGACCTCCTCGGTGGCGACGGACACGGCATCTTCCGGCTGCCGCGTTATCTAGACCGTTTGAAAGCCGGCGGCTTTAATGTGAATCCCAAAATCCGCGTGGACCGCCAGAAGGGCGCGACGGCGCTGCTTCATGGCGACAACGCCATGGGTCATCTCGTCATGAAGCGGGCGGCTGCGCTGGCTATGGAGATCGCGTCGGAAAACGGGATCGGCTGGGTCGGCGCACATCACAGCAATCATGCCGGCGTCGCCGGAGTTTATGCCATGATGCCGCTCAAGAAGGACATGATCGGTATCTATGTCGCCGTCGGCAACGCCAATCACATGGCGCCATGGGGAGGCACCGAATTGCTGCTCAGCACCAATCCGATTGCGGTCGCGGTTCCTGGTGCGACGCAGCCGGTGTTGCTCGACATGGCGACGACAAACGTCGCCTATGGCAAGGTGAAACTGGCGGCGCAGCGCGGCGAAACCATGCCCGAGGGCTGGATGATCGACGCCAACGGCGCGCCAATCACCGATCCCACCAAGGGTGCTCACGGCTCGTTGCTGCCAATCGGCGGACCCAAAGGCTACGGCCTCGCGCTCATATTCGGCCTTCTTGCCGGAACGCTGAACACCGCGGCGTTCGGCCGCGATGTGATCGACTTCAATGCTGACGACAAGAGCGTGACCAACACGGGGCAGTTCGTCGTTGCGCTCGACGTGAAGACGTTCTGCGACGTCACCTTCTTCAAGAACCGCGTCGATGCAGTGCGCACTGAGATGAAATCGTCGCCGCTGCGTCCCGGCTTTGACGAAATCCGGCTTCCCGGCGAACGGGCGCTGGCTGCGCACAAGAAGCGTTCGGCGGAAGGCATTCCGTTGCCGGCGCCGCTGCTGAAAGCACTCGACAAGGTCGCGGGCGAACTCGGCATCGCCCCGATCGCAGCGCGCATCGCCTGACAGAATTGGAGACACCGGATGAGCCAGAAAGCAGCACGGGTTTTTCGGCAACCGGACATTAAGGTGTTCGATCGCGGCAATGGTGTTCAGACGCGCCTGTTCTGCAACGAGAGTTGCTGCGGCGCCGAAGTGACGACAGGCACCACCACCCTGCCGGCTGGCGCCAGCGTGGCGCTGCATTATCACAATTGCGATGAGCAGATCATTATCCTCTCAGGCCGCGCCGATGTCGAATACGGCGGCGAACGCCGACCCATTGGCACGATGGAGGTCGCCTACATTCCAGCGGGCGACGTGCATTGCTTCCACAATACCGGCGATGAACCGCTGGTGATGCTCTTTGTCTACGATGGCGGCGAAGTTACGCGCACTTTTGCCGCCACCGGGGAGACCGTGATGCATCTGGCCGAGGGCGACCTGGCGCAGCCGAAAAATTGAACCCAGCGGAATTGGAACGGCCAACCACCTGAACCAGAACCTACAAAAACGTCGGAGGAACGCTATGAGGATATCTCTTTTTGCTGTGACGGCGTTTACGCTTGCCGTCGCCGCGCCGGCAACGGCGCAGGACGGCGCGCAATTCTATCAAGGCAAGACCATCCGCCTGATCGTCGGCGTCGCGGTTGGATCGGGCTACGACATCAATGCTCGCGCACTCGCCCACCATCTCGGCAAACACATTCCCGGCAATCCCACGATCATCGTGCAGAACCAGCCCGGCGCCGGCAGCATCACGATGACGAACCAATTATACAATTCGGGTCCTTTCGACGGCACGGTGATCGGGGCGGCGTTCGGGGGCATGCCCACTGCCCCATTGCTCACGCCAGAAGGCGTGAAGTTCGATCCCAACAAGCTCAATTGGCTGGGCAGCACAAACCGCGAGACGCATGTCACTTACCTGTGGAACACCGCACCCGCCAACAGTCTCGAAGACATCAAAAAACACGAGACCGTGGTCGGGGCGCAGGCAGCCGGCACGACGCAATATGACTTTCCCTTGATGGCGAATGCGATCTTCGGAACAAAGTTCAAGATCGTCAAAGGTTATGGCGGAACGCCGCAAATTCATCTCGCGATGGAACGCGGGGAGATCGAGGGCAACGGTGCGTCGGCGTTGACAACGCTCAAGGCGACCAAGGGCGACTGGATCAAGGACAAGACGGTCAAGATCATCGCCCAGTGGGCGCTGCGTCCTAATCCGGAGCTTCCCGGCGTGCCAAGCGTTCTCGATCTCGCGAAGAACGACGCGGACAAGGCCGCATTGCTCCTCGTGCTCGCCCGCCTCGACTTCGGCCGGCCTTTCTTCCTGCCACCAAACGTACCGGCGGATCGCGTCGAGGCCTTGCGCAAGGCGTTCAACGACACGATGAAGGACCCCGATTTCCTTGCGGAGGCTGAAAAGCTCAAACTCGATATCGATCCGCTCAATGGCAAACAAGTGTCCGAACTCGTTGCCCATGTCTTGGCAACGCCCAAGGACGTCGTCGAGCGCGTGCGCGATATCTTCGAGAAGGCGAACTAAAGTATGAGCAGCTTCGGAGGAGTCTGCTCCCCGACTTGTCCTGCCTCATACGGGAGCCTGTTCGGGTCTGCCCGCAAAACAGAGGCATTTGATCGCGCGATTGGCTCCCACTTATGAAATCCGATGCAAAATCAAGCCGACCCCCCCCGCGGTCCACATATGTCCTGGTGCGGGGATGTCTTCTCGCCGCTGGAGGATAAGACGTAAGTACTAGGGAGGTAACGGGGACTTTTGTTTCGTCGCAGGCATCCCCACGAAAAAATTCCGGGCAGCGACGAAACCAAAATCTTGGGCGACGAAAACGTTCGGAAAAATAACCTCATTATCTAGGTCTTCAGAACTTAGCCGCAAAGGCAGGATGGAGGCTTCGATGACTACAAAAATCACGGTTGGCCTTTACGCCCTTGTCTCGCTGATTTATGCGGTCGCCGACGAGATTGCGGTCCATTACATGCGCGCCGCTGCGAACGGGGCGGCTGCGTCCGCTAACGCCTCGCAAATGACGTAGTCGCCGCTACATGTTACCAATCATCGGCGACACCATCATCTTACCTAAACCGGGAGCACGAACATGTCGATAACCGAGAGGCAAGTGAACAACGGGGTGAACGTTCAAGCACTGCTTGACGCGCGCAAAGCACTTTCCGATGCGCCCGAAGCTGCCAAGTTCCAATGGCGTGCGTCCTGCAAGTGGATCAACGGCACCCACAGTCACTCGACCATTCGAAACTTTTTTGGACTTGGTGGGGAGCAGAAACATAGAACGGAGTTCTCCTTTGATGCCGACCATCCTGAGATCTTTGCTTCCGAAGATAAAGGCCCGACCCCCGTCGAGTACGTCCTCATCGGTCTGACGAGTTGCCTGACGGCGGGCATTGCGGCTGTCGCACAAAATCGCGGAATTCAATTGCGCTCTGTTGTGGCAACGATCGAAGGCTCCATGGACATGCAAGGCATCCTTGGTATCGACCAAGACGTGCGAAATGGATTTGACGGTATTAAGGTAAAATACCAAATCGATGCGGACGCTACTCCCAACGAGATCAAAGCGTTGGTCGCCCAATCGCAAAAACGCTCGGCCGTATTCGATATCATCACGAACCCGACAAGCGTAAGCGTCGAGGTAAACTGACCTCCCAGCGATATGAGACAATATCGGGTTCGTACCATCGATTCTGTCATAGTCGGTGCCGGCCATGCCGGCTTGGCGATGAGCCGCTGTCTCAGCGAGCGCTCAATCGAGCATGTCATTTTCGAACGAGGAGAGGTGGCGAACTCGTGGAAGAGAGAACGTTGGGAGTCTCTTCGCCTGCTCACCCCAAACTGGCAAAGCCGTTTGCCCGGCTATCGCTACGAGGGCGATGACCCAGACGGCTACAGCACGATGCCGGAACTCATCGGCTTCCTTGATCGGTATGCCAGCGTAATCTCAGCACCATTGCGGATCCGTACAACCGTTACGGCCGTCTCACGTGCTGATGACGGCTACGTCGTGAAAACTGATCAGGGCGAGTGGCGTTGCCGAACGATCGTGATTGCGACCGGCGCATGCAACATCGCGGCCGTTCCATCGTGGGCAAACGCGGTGCCTTCGACGGTGCAGACGCTTACCCCTTTACAGTATCGCGGCCCACAACAAATCGAGCCCGGAGGTGTAATGGTCGTTGGAGCGTCTGCCACCGGCATTCAGCTTGCGGTTGAACTGCATCAATCCGGCCGTCCGGTGACGCTTTGCATTGGAGAACATATTCGTGCGCCTCGTACTTATCGAGGAAAGGACATTCAGTGGTGGATGGACGTTACTGGCCTGTTTGATCAGCGTTACGATCAAGTCGACGACATTGCCCGAGCACGCAGATTACCCTCAATGCAGCTCGTCGGTACGCCGGAGCGATTGACGCTGGATTTGAACGCGCTCAGCGCCATCGGAATAAAGCTCGGTAGGACGGCTCGCTGGCATTAGGGACGGCACAGCTCAATTTTCAGGATCCTTGCGTAACCAATGCGCGCTTGCGGATCTCAAGATGGGCCGGCTTTTGGATACCTTCGACCTATGGGCCCGTGATCACGGCCTGGAAAGCCAAATTGGAGCCTCCCATGCGATTGCCTCCGACTGCCGTCGAGGAATCGCCGCAACTTGAGCTGAACCTCGCTAGCGGAGAAATAAAAACAATTGTCTGGGCTACCGGCTACCGCCCGGATTATTCATGGCTTCAAGTCCCGGTGCTGGATCGCAAAGGCCAGATACGTCACGATGGCGGCGTGGCCGAAGCGGCCGGCATGTATGTCATGGGGCTGCAGTTTCTCCGACGCCGCAAGTCCGCTTTTATAGATGGAGCGGCCGACGATGCTAACGATCTGAGTGAACATTTGCTGCACTATCTTAAACATGGCAGGACGATTTTGAATCAGACGCCCCGGTCCGATAAATGCGACGGATTGCCGATCTTCGCCGAGTAGCGTAATGCGCAATAATCGAATGCGCGCCGGCTCATTCTATTTCATCCACTAACGGTCCTGATAAACGCATCGTTTGTCGAAGTGTACACCGCCGGGCAACTCGCTTTAGCCCGCACGGTGCTGCTCGCGCGCCTGCTTCGCACAAAGTCGTTTCGCGAAACCATTTTTTTGTCTTCACGAAACACTGCTGAAACAAACCGTCGTTATCTGATGCCGGTCTCAGTACTGATCGCTTTCTGCCGAACGGAGCCATCGCCATGCAGACTATGTTACGCACCACAATACTCGCGCTGTCGATCCTGCCGCTGCCCGCCGCGGCAGCCGAGGTGCCCGACGTGATCGCCGTCCGCGGCGAAATCCTGGTCGAGATCGTCCACGCGGCCGGCGCCCAGATCTATGAGTGCAAGTCCGATTCCGCGGGCCGCCTGGGGTGGCAGTTCCGCGAGCCGATCGCCACGCTGCTTGTTGCTGGAAAGTCTGTCGGGCGGCACTACGCCGGCCCGAACTGGGAGATGAACGACGGTAGTGCCGTGATCGCGAAAGTCGCCGAGCGTGCGCCCGCCGCCAGTGCAAGCGACATCCCACTGCTCAAGCTCGAGGTGTCGGCACGCCGCGGCAATGGCCAGCTCAGCGACATCTCGACGATTCAACGCATCAATACGAGGGGCGGCGTCGCCGAAGGAGCGTGCGACGAGGCCGGCGCGCTGCTGAGCGTGCCTTACACCGCCGACTATACCTTCTACCGCAAGCGCGGATGATGCCGGCAGCGCAGCCGGCACCTCCGCAAAATGACATTAACCTGTCAAAACAGGAGTTCGGTGATGAACATTCAAACATCCATCTTTAATGCGGTCGATCTTTCCGCGATAAAGAACAAACAGCGGATCGCCTGGAGCTCCGGCGACTATGCTGTCATTGGTACTACCTTGCAGATCGTCGGAGAGGCGCTATGCGAGGCCGTTGATCTTCGAAGTAATCAGCGTGTCCTCGACGTGGCCGCCGGGAATGGCAATGCAACGCTCGCAGCGGCGCGGCGCTTTGCCTATGTAGTATCGACCGACTATGTCTTTTCGCTGCTTGAGCGCGGCCGCGAGCGTGCCAAAGCAGAGCGCCTCCCGATAGCGTTTCAGGAGGGCGACGCGGAGGCCCTTGCCTTTGAGGATGCGAGCTTCGATGTTGTTCTTTCCACCTTTGGAGTCATGTTCACGCCCAATCAGGAGCTGGCCGCCAGCGAACTCATGCGCGTCTGCCGTAAAGGCGGAAAGATCGGAATGGCAAACTGGACACCGGAGAGCTTCATCGGTCAGCTTTTCAAGACCATCGGCAAATTCGTTCCCCCGGCCCCCGGCGTGAAATCGCCGTTGCTGTGGGGCACGCGGGCGCATCTCGAAATGCTGTTCGGTTCGAAAGCGATTGTTGCGGCAGAGAGCAAGAACTTTGTCTTCCGCTACAAATCCCCCAAACACTGGATTGAAACATTCCGTGCTTACTATGGCCCGGTTGTAAAAGCATTCGAAACGATCGATGCAGAAGCCCGCAAGGCGCTTGAGGCCGATCTCTACGCTCTCCTCGACAAGTTCAACGTCGCGAAGGACGGCACGTTGGTCATCCCCAGTGAATATCTGGAGGTGGTGATCATCAAAAAGAACTGACCCTCCCCGTAATATCCGGCGCACCTTTTGGCGCGCCGGGAAGGGACCGAGGACTATGCCTTTGCGCTGTTGCACCAGTCGTAAATGCTCAGCGCCATCACCTTGATCGCCGTCAGGTAATCTTCGACGGACACGTATTCGTCGTCGGAATGCATAATGGCCGTCGATCCCGGCCCGAAGATCACGGTCGGCGTGTTGCCGTAGAGGTTCAGGAAACGGGTATCCGCGGCGCCCTGGCGGCCGCTGATCTCCGGCTGGCGCCCGGTCACTTCCGTGTAGTTCTTGCTCACGGTCTGGACGATGGGATGATCGTTGGGAATTTCGGAGGCCTGCGCGTCGTAGCCGACAAAGCGTACCTTCGGCGGGTGATCCTTCATCCAGGGGTCTTCGGCCGCCGCATTCGCAATATGCTCAACGAGGCTGCGCTTGACGCCTTCGTGGTCTTCACCCGGAACCGTGGCCATGCTGCCCTTTAACAGGCATGTCGCGGGAAACGAGCTCGGGAAACTGCCGGCGTGGAATGCGCCGATCATGCAAGGAAGCGCGTCGATCGCCTTTGGATAGAGCGGGTGCTTCACGCTGGCGAGGCGTTTGGCTTCGAGCGCCTCGACGGCCTTGGTTATCTTGTAGCCAAGCTCGATGCCGCTCACGCCTTGATAGCGCCGCTGGATGCCCGCGGGCTTTCCCTGGATCTCGATCTCAAACCAGATGCGGCCTATGCAAGCTGGCTGGACCGCCAGCCCGCTGGTCTCGCCGGAAATGCCGGCATCCGCCGTATAACCGCGGATTACCGTATCGAGCGTACCGTGCCCGCTGACCTCCTCGTCAATGACGATATCGATCATGACGTCGCCCTTGAGTTTGATACCGGCGGCCTTGATGAATTCGACCGCCAGGATGTGGCTGGCCACGCCACTCTTCATGTCACAGGATCCGCGACCATAGATGCGGCCGTTCTCGATCTTGGCCGACCAGGGATTGTCACTCCACCCCTCGCCGTTGCCGACGGGGATCACGTCGGTGTGGCCGTTCAACAGCAGTGAGCGGCCGCCACCAGTTCCCTTCAACGTCGCGACGATATTGGGCCGGCCCTCATAACCCCGGTCAACAGGAATATAGCCAGGGTGCTTCTTCAGAGCTTCCCAATCGGATTCCCATATATCGACATCCAGGCCGACCTTATTCAGGTAATCGGCAAGGAAAGCCTGAATCTTTCCCTCGTCACCCGTGACGCTCGGGATCGCTACCATGTCTTGGAGGAATTTGGTCGCCTTGTCTTGATTGGCATCTATCGTATCGAGGATTTTCTTGCGGGAATCGCTCATGAGATATCCTTCCATCTCCAATCAAGAATGCATTTCAGCTTCATTCGCCGGCACTCATCGCGGTGGGCGGTCACGGCCAAACAGGCGGCTCAGCCGTGCCTTGATCCGGTCCCTCAATACGGAGAGGAGCAGGCCTCCGGCATTGAGTTCGGCGGCCGGTGCAGCAGCGTGATCCGCTCCGCTCAATCGCGCCTCGACCTGTTGCGCGAAGGCCGCGATCAGGCGATTGGCGATATCGTGCACAAGGTCGGCGCGGCTGAACTGCGCGAGCGCGCCGGTTAGCCGGTAGCCGACCTTCAGATCAACCTGCGTCGCGCTTTCGGACGCGGGCACGAGACGATACCGGATGATCCCGCGCGTGGCCGAGTCACTGCGTGAGTCGCGTCCGCTGCCATGGATCGTGCCGCTGTGGGTGGCTGGATCCCGGTCGATTTCGGCGGCGCCATGGAATTCCGCAGCGATGGGGCCAACCTTGATCCGGATCTTCCCGGCAACATGCCGCGCGGTTGTATCCCCACTCACAGAAGCGCCAGGAAGACAGGCTGCAACCTCGGCGGTGTTGCAGAAAAAGGTCCAAACCTCGGCCAGAGGATGATTGACGGTAAAGTTCTGGTCGAACATCGCCTGCGGCTTCCAGTCCATCAGCTGCCCGCCAAGCGTGGGCCTGGCAGCGTCTACGCGCGCTTTGATAGCCGCGACCGATGCGCGAGGGCTTTCGCTGATGCTTTTGCCGTGCCCGGAGCCCGCGGGCCCAAGTTCGGCGCGCCCCGCGCCTGTCAGAGGCGCGATACCACGAGCCCGCCGCTCGGCAATGACGCTCTGTATGGCCCGCACGATACCCACGTAGCCGGTGCAGCGGCAAAGGTTTCCGTTCATAGCCAGCCGGATGGCCTGCTCGTCCGGATCCAGGGCTCTCAGGACGAGGTCGCGTCCGGAGATCAGCATGCCCGGGGTGCAATAGCCGCACTGCAAAGCGTGTTCGCGCGTGAACGCCGCGCGCAATTCCTTCCCGATCTCGTCGTCGTCGAGACCTTCGATCGTGGTCACGCGTGAGCCGCTGCAGGCCACCGCATAGGTAATGCAGGAGCGAACGGGCACACCATCAACCAGCACCGTGCAGGCACCGCAGACGCCATGCTCGCAGCCCAGGTGCGTTCCGGTAAGCGTCTGCGTTTCGCGAACGAAATCGGCGAGATGGGTACGCGGCTCGACTTCCGCCGTGACCGCACGGCCGTTGATGGTGAATTCAACTGCTGTCATGGCCGCTCTGCCTGGTCAATCGCCCGCCGCAGGCAGGCGAAATGTATCTGCTGCTCGATCGGATCGGTCAGGCCGTGCGCGCCCATCGCCTGATCGACAAGCTTGCGGTCGATTGGCTTTTGCGATCCGGCGGTGCCGCCGAACAAAGCGCGCGCATCGGTGAAGACGATCGGCTTGCCGCCGATCGCACCGATCACGGCCCGGCAGACGGAGCGATCGGGATCGTGGAGATAGGCACCGATAGCATGGGCGAAATCGCCAGTCTTGCGGCAGCTCTTGTAATAGCCCCACCGCGCGGCGGATGAGAAACGGGGAACCCGGATGCCGCTCAGCAGTTCGCTGGCCGCCAGACTGCATTCGAACACGCCCGCCATGAGCATTTCGACCGGCAGGCGCCGCTGTTGGCGGACGCCCTGCACGATCGCTTCCGCGCCCAAGGCCGCCAGGGCGGAAATCCAGTCGGCCGAGGGATCGGCATGGGCGAGGCTGCCGCCAATCGTTCCGCGATTGCGCACCGCGCGATAGGCAATGCCGGCCGCCACCATACGCAGCGCACCACCGGTGACGTCGGGGACCCGGCCGTCCTCGATGTCAGCATGCGTGATACAGCTTCCGATCGTTATCGCTTCCGGCGTCTGGTCCACGCGCTTCAACTCGACAATGCCGGTGATGTCGACAAGCAGATCAGGCTGCACCAGGCGCAAATTCAGCATCGGTCCGAGCGATTGCCCGCCTGCCAGGAATTTAACGACTGCATCTTCGCGGCTTGCGGCCGCCACAGCGGCGGCAAGATCGGCCGGACGCACGTAGTCGAAACGAACCGGCTTCACGTCGGACTCCGGCCAGCTTGCGCTATCGCGTGCAACACCTGCCGCGGCGTGATCGGCGAATTCAAAAGTTCGGCACGCAACGGCCGCAAGGCGTCGTTGACGGCATTGATGATCGCTGCGGGTGGCGCGATAGCCCCGCCCTCGCCGAGCCCTTTGACGCCGAATTCGGTATGCGGCGCGAGCGTCTCCATGTGCTCGATGCGCGGCGCGGGTACCTCGGTCGGCCCCGGCAGCAGATAATCCGCGAATGTCGAAGCAAGCGGCTGTCCCGCCGAATTGAACGGCATTTCCTCGTAAAGCGCCGTTCCGATCCCCTGCGCATAGCCGCCGAGAATCTGTCCGTCGACGATCATCGGATTGACCAGCTTGCCGCCGTCCTCAACGATCACGTAATCGAGAATTTCGACGGCGCCGATTTCCGGATCGACGGCGACCAGGGCGGCATGCGTGGCGTAGCTGAACGTGCCGCTGTCCGGCGTGGGCCGATACCCGATCGTCGCTTCCAGTCCGCCCATGTCGACGTCGCGGGGCAGGTTCTGCGGCTGTAGATACCAGGTGCGCGCGATCTCGGTGAGGGAGATCGCGCCTTGCGGGCTGGCAACCTGGCCGCCGTGCACCGACACATTCGACACATCGGTCTGCAGCAGTTGCGCACCTATCTTGGATGCCCTTCGCGCGAGCTCCCTGCACGCCATCGAAACGGCGCCGCCGGCCATCACCATGCAGCGCGATCCCCACGTCCCGGTCGAATAGGGAGTCATGGCGGTGTCACCGTGCACAACCTTGATCTTGGCGACATCGATACCGAGGATTTCGTTCGCTACTTGCGCGAGCGTGGTCTCCAGGCCCTGGCCGTGCGAATGCACGCCGACGCGCAATTCCAGGCCGCCGTCCGGCGTCAGCCGCGCCGTTGCCTGCTCGAAACCCGGCACCATGGGAATGCCCCAGCCGTAATAGACCGAGGTGCCATGGGCGGCTTGTTCGCAATAGGTCGAGAAGCCGACACCAATCATGCGCCCGTCCGCTTCTCCGCGCTTCTGCCGTTCGCGCACCGCGGGAATGTCGATCGTGGCGAGCGCCCTGCGCAGCGATTCCGGATAGTCGCCGCTGTCGAACGTCTTCTTGGTGATATTGGTGAAGGGCATCTGCTCCGGCCGGGCGAGAATCTTCTCCCGCACCTGATGCGGTTCGATGCCGGCTTCGCGCGCGATGGCGTCGAGGATGATTTCGAGCGCGAAGCAGACCCCGGTTCGCGCCACGCCGCGATACGGCAAGATCGGGCATTTGTTGGTGGCGACGGAATATGTGCGGCACCGGTAGGCGTGAAAGTCGTAGGGGCCCGGCAGAATACTGGCGATCTGCGCTGCCTCCAGGCAGGCTGAGAACGGGTAAGCCGAATAGGCGCCGGAATCGACGGTCGCTTCGCAGTCGATGCCGAGGAGGCGTCCGTCTCGGTCCGCATAGCCGGTGATCCGGTAATGATGTTCGCGGCAATTGGCGCCGGCCGTCAGATGCTCACGCCGGTCTTCGATCCAACGCACCGGGTGCCCGCAGCGCATGGCGAGCCATCCCAAACAGATCTCTTCGGCCAGCAGGATACCTTTATATCCGAAGCCGCCTCCGACATCCGGCGCAACGATGCGAACCTGCCCCTCGTCCAAACCCAGACAGCCAGCGAGGCCGGTTCGGATGATGTGCGGCATCTGGCAGGCCGAATAAAGGGTCAACTGCTCAAGACGGCTATCCCAGATCGCGACCACGCCGCGGCCCTCGATCGGCGCCATGCATTGGCGGGCGGTGCGGATTTCGCGCGTGACCTTGATGGGAGCATCCAGGACCTTTTCGATATTCACATCGACGAAAGTCTCCAGAAATACGTTGTCGCCCCAATGATCGTGCACCTGCGCCGAACCTGGCTCGCGTGCGCCGAGCATGTCGTAGACGGCGGGAAGCTCTTCCAGATCCACGGCAACGGCGGCGGCAACGTCTTCGGCTTCGGCGCGCGTCGGCGCGAGGCACATAGCGATGAGCTCGCCGACGTAGCGCACCTTGCCGGTCGCCAGCGGCGGCTGATCGGAAGGTTTGAAGCCGCGCAGGCCGGAAACGGCGCGGATCGGCTTCACGTTGGCGAGATCGGCGGCGCTGAAAACCGCACCCTTGTGCGCCTCGGGAATCGTTATGTCGCGGAGATGCGCATGGGCGAGCGAGCTGCGGACGAATGCGACATCTTGCATGCCTGCAAAGCGCAAGTCGGCGACGAACTGGCCGCGTCCGCGCATCAAGCGGTCGTCTTCCTTGCGCAGGAGGCGGGCACCTACGCCTTGCTCTGTCACGACCTACTCCAGTCCGGAAACCAGAAGGCGCCGCCAGGCGAGGCGCCCCATAACAAGGTCTATGATCCTAATCTTAGTACGACATCAATTGCAACTGCGAAGGCCGCTGGTTGCCGCGGCCGCGGATCCGGATTTTTTCGCAGGCCGCGCGCGGGCAACTGATTTCGACGCGCCCCGAGAACTGGCGAGCAGATCGATATGCAGCTTGATCGCGTCGCTGCGGTAAATGATGTCGGCGACGTAGATCGCGATACCCCGTTCGTCGATCACCACGCAGCGACATTCCGCTATAGGAGCTCCGAGGGCGATGCGCAGATGATCGGCCGTCACCGGATCGGCGCTGCCGATCACGACGGTCTGGTGAGCATCCTGGATATCGACGCCTTTCAGGCCGGCGAGCACGGACAATGCCGGATGCTGGCGGAATTCATCCGGCGCGCGCCGATAGATCTCATCGGCGAGGTGAAGAGTGACGATGCCGTAGGGCTCGCCTTCCTTGTACTGTACGCTGCGCATGAACACGTATTTGGAAGCAAGCGTCCCCTCGCCTTCCCGCAGTTCCGGCAGCGGCGGAGGATGGTCCACCTTGATGCGCTTGGGCACATTATCCTTGATGGATTCAACCAGCAGGTCCCAGCTCGTCGCAAGCTTGAACCAATAGCGGGAAACAGGCTTCTCGGCCACGAACGTGCCGCGGCCCTGCTGTGAGTGGAGGAGCCCTTCCTGACGCAGGATATCGATGGCTTGCCGAATGGTGACGCGCGCGACCTCGAATTCCCGCTCCAGTTCAACCAGGGTCGAAATTTTTTGTCCGGGAAGCCACTGCTTTGTTTCGATCCGCCGCCGCATGACTGAAGCGACCTGGATGTACAAAGACACGCGGCTGCGGTCATAAACCCTCGATAAGTCTGACATGGCCCCTTCGATTTTTTGCCGAGAAATTACCGTCAGTTTATTCGCGTTTCGCCCGGCAGGTCATCAGGCGACTGACGGGCCCCGGCGATCTGCACGAAGCAGAGATAACGGCGGAGGATTAAAGCACAATCTCCGCGTGTATGTCCCCCGCTATCCCATCGCGTTCACCCGCGCACTTCCTTCCCACTCCAGCCTATTCTGCCACAACCAGAGATTGGTTCTATCAGACTGAAAACAAGCACAAATCCCTCGGGATTTGAAGGGTGAAGTGACGGCCGGCCGTTATTCGGCTGCCGTGCGATAGGCTTGGGGCGGCGGGCACGAACACATCAGGTTACGGTCGCCATAGACGTTGTCGATTCGGTTCACCGGCGGCCAGTATTTGTGAGCCGGCAATTCCGCATCGGGAAAGCAAGCCTGCGCTCTGGAATAAGGACGCTGCCAGTTGTCGTCCGCCAGGTCGAGGGCGGTGTGCGGCGCGTTTTTGAGCAGATTGCTCTCGCGCGGGGATTGCCCCTGCTCTATTGCCCGGATCTCCGCAC
This sequence comes from uncultured Alphaproteobacteria bacterium, assembly GCA_963750965.1. Taxonomy (GTDB): domain Bacteria; phylum Pseudomonadota; class Alphaproteobacteria; order Rhizobiales; family Xanthobacteraceae; genus CANKHA01. The sequence goes on along the minus strand of CAVVSK010000016.1, from coordinate 67,944 downwards.
GGATGGAGATCATGGCATCACAAAAGCGGTCGAGTTCCGCTTTCGATTCGGATTCGGTCGGCTCGATCATCAACGTCCCGGCTACCGGGAAGCTCATCGTTGGCGCGTGAAATCCGTAGTCGATAAGCCGCTTGGCAACATCGTCGACGGTGATCCCCGCCGAATTTTTCAGCGGGCGCAAATCGATAATGCATTCATGCGCCACCCGACCGAGCCGCCCCTTATAGAGAAGCGGATAATGCGGATCGAGCCGTCTGGCGATATAGTTTGCGTTGAGGATCGCGATCCTGGTCGCGTCGGTGAGCCCGCCGCTTCCCATCATCAGGCAATAAAGCCAGGGGATCACCAGAATGGACGCGGAGCCGTAAGGCGCGGCGGAAACCGCTCCCACCACGTGCGGCCCGTCGGGCAGTTCCGGATGGCCCGGCAGAAACGGCGCCAGATGCGCCTTCACGCCGATCGGCCCCATTCCCGGTCCGCCGCCACCGTGTGGAATGCAAAAAGTCTTGTGCAGGTTGAGATGCCCGACATCGGCTCCGTAGTCCGCGGGCCGCGCCAGGCCGACCTGCGCGTTCAGGTTGGCACCGTCGAGATAAACCTGCCCGCCATGGGCATGGACGATCTCGCAGATGGCACGGATCTCCTCTTCGAACACGCCATGAGTCGACGGATAGGTGACCATGATCGCCGCCAGGCGGCCAGCATTGGCACTTGCCTTAACGCGAAGGTCGTCGACATCGACGTTGCCGTTGTCCTTGCAACGCACGATCTCGACTGCCATGCCGGCCATATGCGCCGAGGCGGGGTTGGTTCCATGTGCCGAAGCGGGAATGAGACAGACCGTGCGATGAGCATCCCCGCGCGCGCGATGGTACGCACGGATGGCCAGCAGGCCGGCATATTCTCCCTGCGCGCCCGAGTTCGGCTGGAACGAGATCGCGTCGTAACCCGTAATGGCGCGCAACGTGTCGCCCAACTCGGAAATGACGGCGGCATAGCCCTGCGCCTGCGACGCCGGCGCAAACGGATGCAGATCGGCGAACTCCGGCCAGGTCAGCGGCATCATCTCGGTTGTCGCGTTCAACTTCATTGTACAGGAGCCGAGCGGAATCATGCTGCGGTCGAGCGCCAGATCGCGGTCCGCAAGGCGTCGCATGTAGCGCAGCAGCTCGGTTTCCGATCGATACTGGTGGAACACCGGATGGCGGAGGAAACCGCCCGTACGTGCATGTTCCTCGGGAATGACTGCTGCCGCGTCGGCAAGCGCGATGCTGCGGCGCGCCGCTTCGGCCGGGGTGTCACCGAAAGCGCACCAGACCTTTTCGACAATTGCCGCAGTCGTCGTCTCATCTACGCTGATGCCGATACGCGACGCGCCGCCGACGGGTGCGATGTCCCGAAGGTTGATGCCGATGCTGCGCGCCCGCTCCAGGATCTCCTGCCGCCGGTCGCCCACTTCCACGGTGACGGTGTCGAAAAACAACGATGGGCTCACCGTCCAGCCGAGCACAGCGAGACCTGAACGTAATGTCACCGCCGTTTTATGGATACGCCGGGCGATCGCGGTAAGACCATCGGGCCCATGATAAACGGCATACATGGACGCAATGACCGCCAGCAGCACCTGCGCCGTGCAGATGTTAGACGTAGCCTTTTCCCGGCGGATGTGCTGCTCGCGCGTTTGCAAAGTGAGCCGATAGGCGCGGTTGCCGCGGCTGTCGATCGAAACGCCGACAAGACGGCCGGGGAGCGCCCGCTTGTGGGCGTCCCTGGTGGCGATATAGGCGGCATGCGGGCCCCCGTATCCCATCGGTACGCCGAAGCGTTGCATCGATCCCACTGCAATATCGGCTCCGAGCTCGCCCGGCGGCCTCAGGACGGTGAGCGCCAGCGGATCGGCGGCGACGACCGCGATCGCATTGCCGGCCTTGAGCCGTGCGATTGGCTCGCGTAGGTCGCGGATGTCTCCGAACGTTCCCGGATATTGGAAAATCGCGCCGAATACCTGCGAAGCATCCAGATCACGTACCGGATCACCGATTTCAAGGCGCCAGCCAAGCGCCTCGGCGCGGACCGACAACAGCGCGAGCGTCTGCGGATGGCAGTCGCGGTCGGCGAAGAATAGCGTGCGGTCCGTTTCCGAAATGCGACGCGCCATGGCCATCGCTTCCGCAGCCGCAGTGCCCTCGTCCAACAGCGACGCATTGGCGATCTCCAGTCCCGTGAGATCGGCCACCAATGTCTGAAAATTGAGCAGCGCCTCGAGCCGGCCTTGGCTGATCTCGGGCTGATAGGGCGTGTAGGCGGTGTACCAGGCGGGATTTTCCAGGATGTTGCGCTGGATCACGGGCGGCATGATCGTGCCGTAATAGCCCTGCCCGATGAGCGATGTCATCGCCACGTTGCGCAAGGCAACCTCACGCGCCTTCTCCAAGGCCTCCGATTCCAACAAGGCCGGCCCAAGCACGAGCGGCTCGGACTGGCGGATGTCCTGCGGCAGCGTTTGATCGATGAGCTCGTCCAGGCTCTTCGCGTCGACCGTTTCAAGCATCGCGGCTACTTCGGCCGGCGTCGGGCCAATGTGGCGGCGGCAAAACGGCAGGGGTGCGTCTGGTTTCATGGCAGCCTTCGTTGTTACGGGGCGTCCGCGATCAGCGCGCGATAGGCCGGTTCGTCCATCAGTCCGTCGAGCTGCGAACGATCAGCAATCCTGAGCTTGAACAGCCAGCCTTTGCCGGCCGGATCGGCGTTGACCAGGGTGGGGTCGTCCACGACCTGCTGATTGATCTCGGTGACCTCTCCGTTGATCGGTGCGTAGACGTCAGAAGCCGCCTTGACCAACTCCACGACGGCGGCGGCGGCTCCGGCCTGCAAGACAGTGCCGGGCTTCGGCAATTGCACGAATACCAGATCGCCCAGTTTCTCCTGCGCGTATTGCGTGACGCCGATGGTGGCGGAATCGTTCTCGACCAATATCCATTCGTGATCGGACGTGAACTTTAACATGTGCGGTCTCCCGGCCTGTGCATCAGCGTTTGTATTTCGGATCGACGAAGGGAAGCGGTGCGAGCCTTACCGGCACGCGCTCGCCTCGCAACTCGGCGTAGATCGGCGCCGCCGCCTTCGCGGAAGATGCTTTCACATATCCCATTGCGACCGGAGCGTTGACGCTCGGACCGAACCCACCCGAGGTGACGGTGCCGGCCGGATCGGCTGATTGCAGGTCGGAAAACAGCCGTGTGCCGTGGCGGATCGGCGCTCGCCCTTCCGGTCGCAGGCCTACGCGGCGGCGCGGCGCGCCGTTTCCGAGCTGTTCGAGAATAATGTCGGCACCGGGGAACCCGCCGGCCCTGGCGCCGCCGCGTCGGCGACTCGCCTGAACGCTCCACTCGAGCGCCGCCTCGACCGGCGTGGTGGTGACATCAAGATCGGAACCGTAAAGGCAGAGCCCCGCCTCCAGCCGCAGGCTGTCACGCGCTCCGAGCCCGATCATGGCGACCTGCGGATTGTCCAGGAGCTTGCGCGCGATGGTCTCGGCGAGCTCCGCCGGGATGCTGATCTCGAAGCCGTCCTCGCCGGTGTATCCGGAACGCGACACGATACAGTCGGCACCAAAAAGCTCAACCGCACGCACGTCCATGAATCGCATGCCGGATACTTCGGGAACAAACGCAGCGAGAACCACTTCGGCCGCCGGCCCCTGCAGAGCGAGCAAGCCCTGATCGTCGAGCCGCTCGACCATGCACAGATCCTGCAGAGCGGCGTGCAGATACCTTTCGTCGGCGTCCTTGCACGCGGCATTCGCGACGACCGTGAAGCGATCGCCGAGATATGCGATCATCAGATCGTCGCGGACGCCGCCTTGCTCGTTGGTCAGTAGCGCGTAGCGCTGCCGGCCGGGGGCGAGGGCGAGCAGATCGACTGGCGCAACCGATTCAAGTGCGCTTGCCGCATTTTCGATAGCCCCGCCGCGCGGCCGCACCTCGAACTGCCCCATGTGCGACACGTCGAAAAGGCCAGCGGCAGCGCGGACGTGCAGATGCTCCTTCAGGATGCCGCTGGAATATTGCACCGGCATGTCATAGCCGGCGAATGGCACCATGCGTGCCCCAAGCTCAACGTGCAGCCGATGCAGCGGCGTGCGTTTCAGCGGCGCTGTCGTCTGGCCCACCGTCATGGCGACACAGGCAGCCCGCGAACGCCCGCTACCTGGCGAAAACGGCAACCGGCGCTGTTGGATGGAACGAACATGCGAGGCACCCTGATCCGGCCGACTGGCCGAGAATGTGGTGCCCCCTCTGTCCTGATGCCTGAGAGTGTTATCCCGTCGGCGGGCGCGCGTGCGCCTCTCTCCAGAGTGTCTGACCCGCGCGGTTCTTGTGCCTGAGAGTTTCCGGGGCGGTTGCTCCTTCGGCGTCGGTGAACCGATCTCTCCCGCGAGGGGTATTCAATAGCGCTTGAGCACTCCCTTCCCAAGGTCAGGAATATGATACATGTATCAAGGAGTCGCGCGCCTGTCATGGCGAAATTTAGCCGCCGCGGACTAAACACAATGACGGTTGAGGCAAAGCTCGGATCGGTGATCGGCCAACGCCGGTCCGTTCGCCGTTACCTGCCCGCATCGATCGACCGGACGATCATCGATCGTATGCTTTTCGCCGCGACGCGGGCTCCCTCCGCCCACAACCGGCAGCCTTGGCGCTTTGCGGTGCTGGACGAGCGTTCCGGCAAGGAAGCCCTTGCTGCCGCCATGGGGCGTCGCTTGCGCCAGGATCGTACAGCGGATGGTGACAATCCGCAGGCGATTGAGGCCGATGTCGCCCGCTCTTACGCACGGATCACGGAAGCGCCCGCTGTTATCGTGGTCTGCGTCGACATGCGGGACATGGACCAGTATCCGGATGAGCGGCGCCGCAACGCCGAGTATCTGATGGCTGTGCAGAGCACCGCGATGGCCACGCAAAACCTGCTGCTGGCCGCCGCTCAGGAGGGACTTGGCGCCTGCGTCATGTGCGCGCCAATGTTTTGTCCGGACGTCGTCGTCGAAGCCTTGAGTTTGCCGGAGGCGTGGCAGCCGCAGATGCTAATCACCGTGGGGAGCCCCGGCGATAGCGGCAAGAACCGCACGCGCTTGCCGCTGGAAGCGATCGTCACTTGGCCGCGCGACAAGCCGCGAAATGACTCAGCCCGCTAGATAGGCGCTGCGGACATGCGGGTTGTCGACCAGTTCCTGGCCGCTGCCGGACAGCGCGATGGAGCCCGATTCCAGCAGATAGGCGTGATCGCACATCTCCAGCGCGGCCAAGGCGTTCTGCTCGACCATGAGTACAGTGGTGCCGGTGTTGCGGATGCCGGTGATGATGTCGAAGGTGTGCTCCACAGTATTGGGCGCGAGCCCAAGCGAAGGCTCGTCGAACAGGATAAGTTTCGGCCGCGACATCAATGCACGCGCGATGGCCAGCATCTGCTGCTCGCCGCCGGATAAGGTCCCCGCCTGCTGCTGCCGCCGCTCGGCAAGGCGCGGAAACTGTTCGAAGGTGCGCGCGAAATCCGCCGCGATCTGCTGGCGGTCGTTGCGCAGGTAGCAGCCCATTTCGAGATTTTCAGTCACTGTCATGTAGGGAAAGACGTGACGTCCTTCCGGGCAATGGGCAATGCCGAGCGACAGGATCTGTCGCGCCGTCGCGTGCGTGATATCCCTGCCATCGAACAGGATCGTGCCCCCCGCCGGCGTCAGTAGACCGGAAATGGCCTTGAGGGTCGTGGTCTTCCCGGCCCCATTGGTGCCGATCAGGGCGACCAGTTGGCCAGTCCCAACCGTGAGCGAGATGCCCTTCACCGCCGCCACCTTGCCGTAGCGGCAGACAAGATCGCGAAGCTCAAGCACGCTTTTTCCCCTGTCCCAGATAGGCGCGGATCACTTCCGGGTCGTTCTGGATCTCCGCTGGGGTGCCCTCAGCAATGATGCGGCCGTAATTAAGCACGACGATGCGATCGCAAACCTGCGTCACCATTGGCATATCATGCTCCACCAACAGTATTGTCACGCCAGTGTCCCGGATTTCCCGCACCAACTTGACGAAGCGCGCGGTTTCCGACGGGTTCATACCCGATACCGGCTCGTCCAGCAGTAGCATCGACGGCTTGACTGCGAGCGCCAGCGCCACGCCGATGAGACGTTGCTCGCCATAAGGCAATGTCCCAGCCGGCTCTTGGGCGCGATGCTCGAGACCCACGAAACGCAAGATGTCGTTGGCCTCGCTGGCCAGTTCGCGCTCGGAGGCCTTCTCGCGACCTGTTTGAAGCAGCGTATCCCACAATCTCGCACGGCTGCGGCAGTGCAAACCGGTGAGCACGTTCTGAAAGACGCTTCTTTCCTGAAACACGCTGGTGCGTTGGAAGGTCCGCGCCAGGCCGAGTTTGGCGATCTGATGCGGCTTCAACCCATTCAACAAAGTCGTGCGGTAACGTACGTCGCCGCTGGTCTGCCTGAGGAATCCTGTGATGACGTTGAAGGCCGTCGTCTTGCCCGCGCCGTTCGGCCCGATCAGGCCGACGATCTCCCCGGCGCGCACCGAAAACGTTATGTCCGCCACGGCGACCAGTCCACCGAAATGCACGGTGACATGCTCGATTGAGAGCACTGCTTCAGGTTGCGCATTCATTTCTGCGGCACCTGCGTCGATGTAGCCGGCAACGCATCCGCGTCCGGCAGCTGCTTGCGGCTCGCTCTGTAACGCGCAATTGCGGGCACGATGCCTTGCGGCAGGAAATAGACCACCAAGATCATCAGTACCCCGTAGATGATCCATTGCACCTCAGGCTGAATCGCCATGGCGCGAAGGAATTCCGGCACGAAGCCGAAGATGATGCCACCGACGATCGGACCCGCCAGCGTGCCCTTGCCGCCGGTGACCACCATGATCACCATGGTCACGGTGTAGATGAACAGGAAGATATCGGGATCGACGATCCGGATGTAATGGGTGTAGAGCGCGCCCGCCATGCCGGCTATCGCCGCCGATATTATCGTGGCTATCACCAGATAGTGCGTCACATCGATACCGACCGACATGGCGAGCGATTCGTTCTCGCGAAGCGCAATCATGGCTCGGCCAACGCGGGAGTTGACCAGCCGCGAAATCAAGATGAAGGAACCAACACCGGCAATAAGAACGAGAATGAAGAATGCCGGCTTTCGCAGGAACGATATCTCGAAGGCGCCGGCACCGAGCGTCAGAGCCGGAATGTTGTTGAGCGCCATCGGGCCTTGCGTGAGCTCGACCCAATTGACCGCGACAAGCCGAACGACCTCGGCAAAGCTGATCGACACGATTACGAAATAAGCGCCTCGTACCCGAAACGACAGCTTGCCGATGGCATAGCCGGTAAAGCCGGCTACGGCGACGCCGCATAGCATCGCGAACCAGACGGGTTTCGGCGCCAGACTGACGGTAAAGCCGGAAAGAAGCTCGACCTGAAACCCGAGCGATACCAGCGCGCTCGTATAGGCGCCGATACCAAAGAAGGCGACATGCCCGAGCGAGAGCTGGCCAGTATAACCGAGCAAAAGGTTCAAGCTCATCGCCGCGATGATGAAGATTCCCGTCGTAATCAGAATATGCAGGAAATAGAAATCAGTCAGCCAAAGCGGGACTGACGCCAGCAGCGCGACGAAAAGCCAGGGCAAATAACGATTTACCCGACCCGCTCCTTACGCGCGAAAAGACCGGTTGGCTTGGCCAGCAGGATCAGGATGATGAGCAGGAATCCCATGGCGTCGCGGTAGCCGGAGGAGATGTAGCCGGCGCCGAGTTCTTCCACGAAGGCGAGGATAAAGCCGCCCAGCGTGGCGCCAGTGATGCTGCCAAGACCGCCGAGAATGACAATCGCGAAGGCCTTAGCGGCGGCGAGATCGCCCATCGTCGGCGCGACAAAGAATACAGGACCGAGCAGCGCGCCGGCGGCGGCCGCAAGTCCCGATCCCAGCGCGAATGTGGCGGTATGGATTCGATCGATCCGGACACCCATCAGTGCAGCCGTCTGCCGGTCCTGGAAAGTCGCCCGCATTGCCTTGCCAAGCCGCGTGCGGTTGACGAGATAGTAGGTGGCAGCGATCAGTAACAGCGCCACTACGACCACGTAGACGCGGTTCCAGGACACGGACAGTGGGCCGAGTATCAGCGGCTCGGCGGGAAACGGGTTGTTGATCGAATGCGCCACACCGCTCCACACCCATTGCTCGGTATTCTGCATCGCTATCCAGGCGCCGATCATCACCAGCATCGTGGTATCGATGTCGGCGCCGCGCAGTCTGCTGAGCAGCAGCATCTCGATGGTGGCGCCGAGCGCCACTCCAAGCACTATCGCCATCGCGAGCGCCAGGAAGAAGTTGACGCCCAGCAGCATCACCAGCGCGTACATGCAATAGGCGCCGAAGGCATAGAGCTCACCATGCGTGAAATTGACCACGCGCATGATGCCAAAGATGAGAGTTAGCCCGATTCCCAGCAGCGCATAGGTGCCGCCGAGTATCGTCGCGTTCAAGAGATGTTGGGCAAGCTGGTCCAACCTTCGAACTCCGAAGCATGCCGTTCGGGAAGATAAAGGCACGAGCGCCAGACCGGCGTCTCGTGCCTTTGTGGGGTTTGGCTTAGAAAGCTGTCTTCGCTACTTTGCCGTCGGCGATCGTCACAAGATAGACGGCGGGCTCGTTCTGCGCGCTTTCCTTGCCGGCAGGCCCCTGCTTGATGAAGTGGATGTCGCCGTACACCCCCTTCACCTGGACGTTCCACAGCGCGGCGCGGATGGCTTCCGGGTCCGGCTTGCCGGCGGCCTTGATCGCCGCGACGGCGACGTGGATGCCGTCATAGCCGCGGAAGCCTTCGGTCAGGCCGCCGACGTGGTGACCGCGCTTCTTCCACTCGTCCATGTAGCGCTTGGAAGCGTCCGGGTTCTTCGTCGCCTCCGGGAACCATGGCGTGAAGAACACAGTGTGGAACGAGCCATTGGCTGCATCACCCGCCTGCTCGATAAGCTGGTCAGGCGAGTTCGAACCGCCGCAGGAGATGACGCGAACTTTGAGCTGTTGCTCCTTGGCCTGCTTCAGGATCAGCGTGAGCTGCTCCACCGCCGTCGTCACGAACAAAGTGTCGCCGCCGGAAGCCCGGATCTTCGCAAGCTGGGCAGAGAAGTCGTTCGCCTTCGGGTCCATCGTCTCCATGACACCGACCTGGACGCCGTTTTCCTTCAGCATCTTCGAGAATTCGGCGCCCGAGCCAATACCGAAGTCGTTATTGGTGTAGAGGAAATCGGCTTTCTTGATGCCCATCTTCGCCACCAGCGGCTGGAACGCCTTGGCTTCCATCGCAGAGGTCGGGCTGATGCGAAAGACATACGGATTGCCCGACGTCGTGATCTTGCCGGAGGACGAAGTCTCCACGACCATCGGAACCTTGTACTCTTCGAGCTTAGGCATCACGGCGAGCGTCAGCGTCGAGCTCCAGGCGCCCATGAGGACGGGCACCTTATCTCTTTGGATAAGCTTCTCAACGGTGCTCACCGCTTCCGTCGGATTGGACTTGTTGTCCTCGGTGATCAGCTGGATCTTTTTGCCCAATACACCGCCGGCGGCGTTGATCTCGTCCTCGGCGATTTTCGCGCCTTGTGCAACGTAGTTACCCGACGCGGCAAACGCACCGGTCAACGGCTGGGTCACGCCGATCTTGATCGTATCCTGGGCGAACGCCAAGCTGGCGCTTGCAGCCAAAATGGCTGCCGTCGCCATCAATCCTACAAGCTTACTCATTTCCCATCCTCCGATTGTGTCGACCACGGTCGACGGCGTAGTGCACTCAAGGTTGAGACCACTCGGCCCTGCAGGGGCGAGTGGGACGTAGCGTCAGTTGCTTTGGTGAAAGCGCTTCCAGAAAGCGGAAGCCGCATACGGCGCGCATTGAAGGTTGCGCGGCCATGCAGCTTGCACGAGTCGGTCGGGTTACCCCGCTCATCAGCACGGCCCTTCCCCTGAGGAAGCCTTCCTATCTTTAGGATGTTAGTAATGGTGCAAAACCCAGGCAAGCTCAAACTTAGCCCAAGCATGCGCGTAGGTGTGCGACGAAAGTTCGAAAAGGCTGATCATCGGCTTCTGCCCGGGGATTTCGCCGAGCTCGGCTAGCTGTTCTTCAGCCTCGGGATGATTTCGCGCGCGATGATCTCGATCTGCTCCATTTCGTAGCGGTAGGGCACAAAAATGAGCTTCTGCACGCCCACCGCGAGATGCGCCTTCAACTGTTCTACGCATTCGTCGACGGTGCCAAGGATCGCGCTGTCCTTGGTGGAGTCGCTCCAGGAGGCGTAGTCCCATTCCTTGCCGAGCCATTCCATCATCTCGCCCTCGACTGCGGCCCGCGACTTCCCGATACGGATCGGAAGCTGCGCGGCGTTGATCAGCGCGTCGGGATCCTTGCCGGCTTCCTTCGCGAAATCGCGGATCTTGGCCCATGACTTAGCAAAGCTTTCCGGCCGGTAGAAATATGTCAGCCAGCCGTCGCCATCGACGGCCGCGCGCTTGAGCACGCGATCGACGTATCCGCCGATCAGGATCGGCGGCCGCGGCTTCTGCGCCGGCTTCGGATACATCACGCCCGCGGGAATCTTGTGATACATGAAGTCGCCCTTGACCATGTCCTCGGTCCAGAACCGGGTCATGATCGCGAGGTTCTCATCCATGATCTTTCCGCGCTTCTCGAACGGAACGCCGACTGCGTCGAACTCGCGCTTGTACCAGCCGGAAGCCATGCCCATGATCAGGCGGCCGTTCGACAGGAGGTCCATGCTCGAAAGCTGCTTGGCCAGCACGACCGGATTGCGCAACGGCAGCACAAGGATGCCGGTACCGAGCTTGATCTTATTCGTGCGTGCCGCGATCGCCGTCAGCAACGTCAGCGACTCGATGATCGGGAAGTTGGGATCGACGCCAAGCAGGATGTGATCCCAGACCCAAAGCGAATCGAATCCGAGCTGCTCCATCTTCACGCCGTATTCGACAAGCGCCTGCACATCCGGCATTTCCGGATAGGCCGTGAAATTCCGTGCAGCGATGCCGAAAGTGCGGCTGAGGGATGTCATGTACGTTGCTCCGATGATGAATCTTGGCGCGGTCAGCCGATGTACAGCCGTTGCGGATCGAGGGCGCGCAGTTCCGTCAGTTCTTTCTCAGTCGGCGGCTCTGTGGTGCCGGTGTCATGGCTGAACTCCAGCTTGAAGCCGGTGTTTTCCTGCACCTGCTCACGCGTCACGCCAGGATTGAGCGCCAGCGGCGTCAACCGCCGCGTCGTTTCGTCGAATCCGAACACGGCGAGGTCGGTCACCACACGGAACATGCCGCCGGCCGCCAGTCCGCTCTCTCGGCGCGTCTGGTGGCCCTTCAGCCAGCCGGGGCTCGTGACGAAATCGACATTTTCCACGAAGCGCCGCTTCTCATGCTTCATCGCCACGATCATCTCGGTGAGGCTGGAAATATCATTGCCGCCGCCGGTCCCCGGAAGCCGCGTCTTCGGCTTCACCGGGTCGCCGATGAAAGAGCTGTTGAGATTTCCGTACTGGTCGATCTGCGCTCCGCCCATGAAGCCGACATCGACGTAACCGCGCTGCAGCAGCAGAAGGACCTCGGCGCTGCCCAGCACCATGTTGGCGCGCACGGTGCAGCGCTGGTCGTTGGTGGATGGCGGCAACTTCCCGGGTTCTATGAAGGCGCCGATGACGCCGCCCTCGAACAGGATGGTCAGCCCGGGACAGTGCATGCGTTGGGCGAGTGTCGCAGCCAGCAGCGGAATCCCGACGCCGGCAAATACCACCTGCCCCTCCTTGAGCTGCCGTGCGCTCAAAATCGTCAGCAGCTCGCCCGCGGTGTAGGAAGACTTAAGCATCATATATCGCCTTCCCCGCGCGGGCCGCGGCGAGGATTTCGTCAATGCCGATGAGATTGAGGAAGTCGTTCCAGGATTGCGGCCCGTAAACGTAGCGGTTGAGGTACTCCTGCATGCCCTTGACCGGATCCTTGTTCACGAGCTCAACGTAATATTCCATGTGCTGCATCATCGGCTCGTAGACGCCGTAACATTCATGCGGCGCGCAGCCGAACGGAAGCTCGACCACGGCGTCGACCGCGAAGAATGGAATCTTCGTCTGGTCCGGGGAGCGGCGGATCTGGTCGTTGGATACGATGCGTTCCGTCGTCAGGATGACCCTGTTGGCCGCCATTGCGAGATCGATGTCCATGAACTGCAGGCCGTCCATCTGCGCGTTGCCGTAAGGATCGCAGCGCTGCACATGGATCAACGCCACGTCCGGATTGAGCGCCGGAACGAGCAGGAGCTTCTCGCCCGTAAACGGACAGGTTATCTCCTTGGCTTCAGGCCGCTGCTTGAGAACGTCGGAACCCAGCATCGAGCGGATGGGCAGGAAGGGCACGCCCATGGCTCCGGCGCGAAAGCGCATGCCCATCGCCAGATGGCTCCATTCGTCAAAGCGGGCCTTGCCGGACTCCACATAATGCCGCAGCACCTTGGAGACGCCCCACAGGATTCCCTGGCTGAACCAGCTGGTGATGATGTGGTCGCTGACGCCGGAGCCGTACAGAAGATCGCCGTCGCTCGAAATGATGCAGCGGGAGCATGACAGCTTCTTCCGTTTGGCGCGGATGATCGCCCAGATCAGCCCCATGGGTGTCCGCGACATGGTGCTGCCGCCGATTCCGACGGAATCCCCGTCATGCACGAACGATGCGGCCTCTTCGAGCGAAACAACCTTCTCGCGCAGGCTCCTGTCCCGCTGCGTCAGATCTTTCCGCAGCTTGCTATACGGATGCACAAGGCTCATGCCGAGTTCCTGCCAGCTGCTTCGGCGTTGAACTCCTGGATCAGCCGGTCCCAGGCCGGGATGGTGGCGACAAGCGACCGCCAGAAATCTTGGCTCTTGCGGCGGTCGAAATCCTCGACCGAAACGCCTTGCTGTTCGACCCACGTGTAGTAGCCGAGGTTGAAGATGCGTTTGCGATCTATGTGACGGAGCTCCATCACATTGTCATCCACGACACCTTCCATATGGCGGGCAAAAATCTCCCCGGCGTTCACTTCGTCGAATCCGTTGGGATGGCGGCGCTTGACAAAGGCCTCGCCTTCGCTGCCGTAAAGTGCCGCGCTGTCGGTTGCGACCGTCATCAGGACGTCGTTCGTTCCGTAGTCGAGATGCTTGGCGAGCTTGATGGCGGCGACGATGTTCGCAAGCCCGGAAATTCCGATGTCTTCGAATTGCCGGATGACGGCTGGATCGATCTTGCGGCGGCCGGACAGGTAGTCGCGGCCGACCTTACTACGGAACAGAAGGTTCAGCCCGTCGCTCGTCGCGTCCGAGACCCCGACTACGACGTCCGTGTTCATGACGTTGTGGATGAGCGGAATATGCTTGTCGCCGATGCCCTGGATGTTGTGCTCGCCGTAGCCGTTGCAAAGCATGGTCGGGCATTCGATCGCTTCGACCGCGGCGATTTTCGTCCCGTGCAGCTTCTTGAGCAGGTCACCCGCTGCGATGGTGCCGGCCGAGCCGGTCGCCGATACGAAGGCCGCCAGACGATAGTCTTTGTTCTTTTGCTTCAGCGCGCCGAAGACGCGATCGAAGGCACGCCCGGTGCAGTGATAGTGGATGAGATAATTGGCGAATTCGGAGAACTGATTGAGAATGACGTTCTGTTTGTCGCGCGAAAGCTCCGCGCACTTGTCGTAAATCTCCTTGACGTTGCTCTCGGTGCCCGGCGTACGGACGATATCGGTCGGATCGCTGACCCATTGCTGCAGCCAGTCGAAACGCTCACGGCTCATGCCGGCGGGCAGCACGGCAACGCCGCGGCATCCCAGGATGTGCGAGATAGCGACGCCGCCGCGGCAATAGTTTCCCGTCGACGGCCAGACCGCCCGGTCGTGCGACGGGTCGAACTGACCGGTCACCAGGCGCGGCACGAGGCAGGCATAGGCCGCCAGCACCTTATGGGCGCCGATCATCGGAAAGCGCCGACCGAACAAAACCACGATCGGCGACCTCACGCCGGTCAGTTCGGGCGGGAGCACGATATGCCCAGGAATGTCGACCAGCGACTTGCGATCGGCGCTGTTAAACCAGTGGACGCGCCAGAGGTTCGCGGCATCCGGCGCGTCGGGATCGATGCGCGGAAGCTGCTCCAGTTCGGGAACCTTGATCTGTGTCGGATCGGCCAGCTCGCTCCAGGTCGGAAGTCTGATCCGGGCGTCGCGCAGGCGCTCGATGGCAGCGCGCCGCCGCGATTTATCGACGATGTCCGGCTGAATGACGAGACTCATCGCTGGGGTCCTGTTTCAGCGGCCCCGGGCGCGGGACGTCGCATGGCTAGGCAGGCGGATCATAATTCATCCTATGATTAGAACAATAGGAATTTTGCAGTTCAGCCCTGACTCGCCGCGCGTGCGCGGACGTCGCCGGGCGCAACACTGCGGGGCATGAAGGAGGCGGAATACCTTTCCTGGGATACTTGCTCATAAACGGTGTTGCGTTGCCGCGGAATCCTGCCGATCGAGCGGATGATGCTTTCCATGACCGCAGGGGTCATCTCTTGTCCGTGCACCGCTCCCGCCGAACGGGTGATGGTCTCATCCATCAGCGTGCCGCCGAGATCGTTCGCGCCCGCCCGCAGGCAGGTCTTCACGCCTTCGGGTCCCATCTTCACCCAGGATGTCTGGATGTTCCTGATCAGCGGGTGCAATGCCAATCGCGACACCGCGTGCATCAGGACAGCCTCGCGGAAAGTGGGACCCCGGCGCGAGCGTCCCTTCAGGAAAATCGGCGCCTCCATATGCACGAAAGGCAGCGGCACGAATTCCGTGAATCCGCCGGTTTCGGCCTGCAGCGCGCGCAGACGCAGCAGGTGCCGCGCCCAATGAACATAGCCGTCGACGTGCCCGTACATGATCGTGGCCGTCGTCCTGAAACCCCCGCGGTGCGCCTCGCGCATTACGGCAAGCCAGCGGTCCGTATTGATCTTGTCGGGGCAAAGAACCGCGCGCACCTCGTCGTCGAGCACCTCCGCTGCCGTACCCGGCAGCGTCCCGAGCCCTGCCTCCTTAAGCCGCGCCAGAAATTCCCCAACCGGCAGACCAAGCGTCGCCGCACCCTGGTGCACTTCCAACGGCGAAAAGGCGTGGACATGCATCATTGGAACGGCGGCGCGAACGGCGCCACAAATGTCGAGATATGTTTGCCCGGTGAAGTCCGGATGGATACCGCCCTGCATGCAGACTTCGGTTGCGCCGCGCTCCCATGCTTCCTGCGCACGCTGGGCGACTTCCCCGAGCGACAGGTTGTAGGGCCTTCCGCGCAGATTCTCGCTCATCTTGCCTTTTGAGAAGGCGCAGAACTGACATTTGAATGAGCAGATGTTGGTGTAATTGATATTGCGCGTGACGACGTAGGTAATCACTTCACCGCTGGCCTCGCGCCGCAAGCCATCGGCGAAGGCGCAGACCGCGGCGAACTCGTCATCGCGCACCTGAAACAACCGGACGATATCACTCTCCCGAAGCGCGCGGCCAGCAGCCGCGCGATCGAGAATGGGGGCGAGGCCGGCGCTTGCAACGTAGGGGCTCGGGATGCGCTGCGCGTCGGGAGGAAGCGGCGCCGCGGCGCCGGGAGACCAATCGTCGGTCCTCGGCCAGCCGTCTGCATCGATACGGTGCAGCAGCGCTGTCCGCAGGACCGGATCAACCCAGGCGTGGCTTGCGTGCGCATAGCTCGGATAGATCGCAAGGCGCTTCACCAGGCGCTTGCCGGCCGCCTGCGTCGCGCGTTCGAGCAACCGCAGGTGTGGCCACGGCGCTTCCGGATTGACGTGGTCCGGGGTCACCGGCGATACGCCGCCCCAGTCATTGATGCCCGCCTCGATCAGCCGGTTCAGCGCGCCCGGGTTGAGATTGGGCGGCGCCTGGATGTTCATCGACGGCGGGAAAATCAAGCGCGCCATCGCAATCGTCCAGACATGCTCGTCGAGCGACGGCGCGGCAACGTCGGCCATCCGCGTGCCGGGCTTCGGGCGGAAGTTCTGGATAATGATTTCTTGGATATGTCCGTGCATCCCGTGCAGATCGCGCAACGCCAGCAGAGCGTCGATGCGCTCCCGCCGCGTCTCTCCGATCCCAATGAGGATGCCGGTGGTGAAAGGCACGCGCTGCTCGCCTGCCATCCGGATGCTGGCAAGCCGCGCGGCTGGGTCCTTGTCGGGCGAACCGAAATGCGGCCCTCCCCGCTGCGCGAGCCGTACCGATGCGCTCTCCAGCATCATGCCCTGTGAGACCGATACCTTGCGCAGCGCCGCCAGATCGTCCGCCGTCAGCAGGCCCGGATTGAGATGCGGCAATAGGCCGGTTTCCTCAAATACCAGACGCGCGGCGTCGGCGAGGTAAGACAAGGTGGTGGCGTGACCCAGACGGTCGAGCGCCTCGCGCGCATCGCGATAGCGCAGTTCCGGCTTGTCGCCGAGTGTAAAGAGGGCCTCGTCGCAGCCTGCCGCGCGACCGGCGCGTGCAATCTCAAGGATCGCTTCGCGCGAGAGGAAGGCCGGCTCATCGGCGCGCGGCGGATGCGCGAAGGTGCAGTAGTGGCAAACGTCGCGGCAAAGCTTGGTCAGCGGGATGAACACCTTGCGCGAATAGGAGACCGCCGAACCGTGTTCCCGGTCACGCCGCAGCGCCGACACCTGCAGCAATGGCGCAAGATCGGTCAGCTCGACGAGCTGATATGCCTCCTGGGCCGTAAGCGCGGTTTCGTCCGGAAAGTCGCCAAGGAATTTGTCTAGAGCAGCATTCATGACGACGCCCCCGCGGCAATGCAGTCCACTGCCGGTCGCGGAATGTCTTCCCGACGTTCGAGGCGGCGGCGAATGCCTAGCCGGGACAGGAATTCGTGGGTGCGCGTTCGCGACTCCAGCGCGAGGAAGCGATGGAGATCCTCGGGACGGTCGATATCGAGCAGGAGCTCCGGTAGGTGCAGAGCCTGAGCCTGAACCGTGAGGCCGGCCCGCGTGGCCGCCCGGCAATGCCGCTCGAAACTGTGCCGGCCAAAGCGCAGAGGGATCGCCCGGGCGGGCCGGCAGCCAAGCAGGTTGGTTCCCCCGTCGTCGGCTGCGGCAGCAATTGCCACCGTCCTCGGCAACGCGACCGCTTGCACCGCCGCAGCAATCGCGAGCGGCGTTAGCTGCGGGATATCGGACGGCACCACGATGATGCCATCGTCTTCGCCGGCAATTTGCCCAATCGTCAGGCGGACCGCGGCATTGATGCCGTTGTCATCGCGATCGAGCACGACCGTAGCGCCGCGGCTACGCGCCAAACTGGCGGCGTTCTTATCCGACGTCACCACCGCTACGCCTCCAAGCACCGCCTTACTTTGCAGCAGCACGTCGAGCACGTCTTCGAACATCAGCCGTGCCAGCGCGGCGCGCTCCTCTCCGTCGAGCACGGGGCTCAACCGGCGCTTCGCATCCGCGAAGCGCTTGACCGGAATGACAGACCAGATTTTGTTTCCGTCATTCATCGGCGGCCTGCCATGCACTTGTCTGCGGACCGGTGCCTTAGGCTGTCAGCGAAGGCGACGACGTCGCGGGCGAGCTGTTCCCGGTCCGCGATGTCGCGCATCAACGTACGCGTCACCAGAACCGGCAGATCGACGCTCTCGCGGTCGGCTGCGTCCGCCTCATCAATGACGAGGCCGTCGATCAGGCCGCGGTAATGGGCGACAATGGCTTCCGTCGAGACGGCAATGCCGAGTTCGGCCATGATCTTCGCTGTCGGCCCCTTCACGGCCTGACCGCCGATGATGGGCGAGACCGCAATTACAGGCGCGGTGCCGGTCGAAAGCGCCGGCGCGATGCCTGGAACGGCCAGAATAGGATCAACGCTCAGATAGGGATTCGATGGACAGATCACGATCGCGCGCAAGGCTCGGTCGGTTATCGCGTCGAGGACGCCTGCGGCCGGTGCGGCCACTTTCGCTCCGGCGAACCGTATAGCCCGGACGACAGGCTCACAATGCCGCTTCACGAAATAGTGCTGAAACGGCAGATCGCCTTCCGCGGTCTCGACGATCGTGGAAACCGGCGCATCGCTCATGGGCAGAATGCGCGCCGAAATTGCGAATTGCCGAGCAAGATATGCCGCGAAGGCGGACAGGCTCTTCCCGGTCTTCAGCCATTGCGTGCGCAGGACGTGCAGGGCGAGATCACGGTCACCAAGCTGAAACCAGGTCTCCCCGCCCATGCGGCGGAGCGATTCCATGAACTGCCATGTTTCCTGGGCCCGTCCCCACCCGCGCTCCGGATCGGCCACGCCCCCCAATGTATAAAGTACGGTATCGAGATCGGGCGAGATTTTCAGTCCCAGATGCTCGAAGTCGTCGCCCGTGTTCACCACAACGGTCAGCTGGCCCGCATCGAGGACACGATAAAGCCCGAGTGCGAGCTTCGCGCCGCCGATGCCGCCGCAGAGAGCCAAAACCTTGGCACCGAAGGCCGGTGTGTTCATCGGAACAGATCCGTTTGCTTTGGCCGCAGCAATACTGATGCCGGCGCTGCCGGCACATCCCAATCGAGCCCGCGCAGCAGCACGGCCGGCTGGCCCTCCGCGCCCTGCCCCATCAGCAGCGAGGCCGCCGCCGCGATCTCGTCGGCCACCGCAACTTCGGTAACACGCATCTTGCGTCCGAAGAGGTCCGGCATATCCACCATACTGCGCAGGGATGGCAGCCCCGCCACGCCGAGCGCGACCCCTACGACGCCGTAACGCCATGGACGCCCAAAGCTGTCGTTGATCACGACGCCGATGTCTGCACCAAACTCGCGATCCAGCTGCGTCTTCAAGGCTGCTGCCGAAGCATCCGGATCGCTCGGCAACAGCAGAACCTGATCGCTGTCTTCCCCGGCGACATTCGACTGGTCAACGCCCGCATTCGCCATAATGAATCCGCGCCGGTCCGCGACGATCAGGACGTCGCGCTGCTTTCGTATGATTTCATCGGTTTCGGACAGGATGACCTCGACGAGGCGCGCGTCCTTGTTCACCTCTTCGCCGAGAGCGATCGCGCGTGCGGACGGCGTGACGTTTTTCAGATCGACGAGGCGGCCCTCTGCTTTCGAGACCACCTTCTGCGCGACGACGAGAACATCTTTATCCCGCGGCTGGATCTGCATGCGCCGCAAGGCGGCGACCAGCAGTGCCGAAAGATCATCGCCGGGCTTGACCGACGGAAACCCCGCCAGAGCGGTCAATGTGAGGCTTCTCGCGATCATCGACGATCACCGCTGTTCGGGCCTCGGCAAACCCGTGATACGAATTCCAGCGCCCGGAATCTTGTAGCGCCGGTTGATGGCAATCAAGACCGAAGTAAGCGCTTCGGCGGCGACGGCATTCGCGAGTGCACCGCCGTCAACGCCGCGCGTCGCCACCACATTGGCGAGCGATATCACCTGCTCGCGCGCTGACGCGTCGTCGGAAAATACCAGCACGTCGCAGTCGGCTTTTTCACCGCCATGCAATTTTTTTGCCCCGACATTGTGAAACGCCGCCGCCACCCGCACGTTGGGGCCAAGCAAGCGCTGCGCGACGACGGCGGGCGAGCCGGCGGGCGGCAGCTGCACCACGGAAACCTTAGGCGGTACGAGCGGAACTACGGCATCGACGAGAATCTTCCCGTCCATGACCGGCTTGATCTCTTCCAGCATCGCGTCGTGGTTGGAGAAAGGCACGCAGAGCAGCACGATGTCCGAGGATTGCGCCGCGCCGCGATTGTCGTCGCCGCGCACTGTTGTGCCGAGCTGCGATGCCAGACTTTCGGCGGCCTGGACTGCTTTTTCCTTGGCGCGCGAGCCGATCACCACGGGATATCCAGCGGCGGCGAGCAGGCGGGCCAGTCCCGAGCCCAGATCACCAGTTCCGCCAAGGACGGCGATAATCGGCATGTTTTCCATCGCGGCGCTCACGTCAAAACGATGTCGACAGAATAAGGTACTATTTATAGGAACACAATACCACTAGGCGGCGATCTGGGGGTAGCACAGGGATTTGAAAGCAAACTCCCTGTTTACCGGCTAGGAATGAACGCATGCGCAGCGCAATGTGAAGGCAAACCGATAGGACCGCACGCCCGTGTTGACCCTGATTTGGTCTGGCGAAATCTATTTCGGGCCGAGGTGGCATTGCCGAAACCGATCGGGCGGCGCACGCGCCTTAAACGGCATAAACAACTTGGCTGGCAGCGCGCTTCCAAGTGGGACCAGCAGCAAACAGGAGCTAGGAATGAAGAAAATGAAACGTGTCTCCATCAGCGCGGGTGCGCTGGCGGCAATCTTGGCTGCGACGGGCGCACAGGCGCAGACCGGCGCGGATTTCTACAAAGGCAAGACCATCACCTACATCGTCGCCACGGCCCCGGGTGGCGGCTACGATACCTATGGTCGGCTCGTTACCGAGTATATGCAGAAATACCTGCCCGGTTCGACCTTCGTGGTGAAGAACGTCCCCGGTGCGGGCCATATCGTTGGCGCCAACACCATCTATGCATCGAAGCCGGACGGACTCACGATCGGCACATTCAACACTGGTCTGATCTATAACCAGCTGATCAGTGCAGACGGGGTAAAGTTCGATCTCACCAAAATGTCCTGGGTTGGCAAGGCTGCTTCGGAACCGCGAATTTTCCTTGCCGCCGAGCAGGCACCGATCAAGACATTTCAGGATATTCTCGACTCGAAGGTGCCATTGAACTTTGCAACGACAGGCATCGGCAGCGCCAACTATGTCGAAATCTCTTCCCTAACGAACCTCCTCAAACTGCCGGTCAAGGTTCTGACCGGTTACAATGGCAATGAGGATCAACTCGCTATGCGCCGGGGCGAAGCTGCCGGCACTATGGGTTCCCGTTCTTCCTTCGAACAATTCGTCAAGAACGGCTATGGCCGTTTTGTTGCGCAAATTGGCGGCAAGCAGACCGATCTCCCGCAACTGCGTGACCTGATCAAGGATCCCAAGGGCCTAACCTTTGTGGCGCTGATCCAGTCCCAGGGGGATATCGCACGGCTGACTGCGGGCCCTCCCGGCATTCCTGCGGACCGCCTGGAGGCGCTGCGTGAGGCTTACAAGAAAGCCATGGAAGACCCCGAGCTCCAAGCCAAGGCTGAAAAGCTCAACCTTCCGATTGACCCGGCCTACGGCGACGACGTTCTGAAGCTTGTTAAGGAAGCACTCAATCAGCCGCCGGAAGTCATCGCAGTTGTCAAGGACGCGCTCCAGGCGAAGGCGGAACCGCCTAAGTAACGTCCACGCTTAGGCTCAACTCTCTGGAATTGGAAATCAACATGAAACATATTCTCACAGCCGCGTTGCTTGCGGGTTCAATCGGCGCGGCGCAGGCAGAGGACCTGATCCCGGTGCAGTTGTCGCTCGGCGACGTATCACTGAACAAGGTGGCCTTCCTGGTCGCCGCCGACAACGGCATATACGAGAAGAACGGTCTGAAGGTACGGCAGTTCGTCACCGCCAACGCGGCAAGCCGCATCAAACGCAGCGGCGTCAACGTGCCTGCGGATTTCATCGGTACAGAGGAAGAGGAGCATGCAGCACCGCTCAATATTGGCGGCGGCTCACCGATGATCGTGCGAATGACCAGCGATGCGCGAGCCGTCAGCCGGATAATCCTCGCGACCTTCGAGGATACATCGAAGTTTCACATCATCTCGAAGAAGGAGCTCAATACGCTCGACGACCTCAAAGGCAAGCGGCTGGGCTATTCCAGCTTTGGCGCAGTCAGCCATCTGATGGTGCTGGCGCTAATGAAGCAGAAGGGCTGGAATCCCGAGGACGACATCTCGCTGATCAGCGAGGGCATGGCCTATGAAGCGCTAAAGAAAGACAAAGTCGACGCCTTCATCGGGAGCGAAATCTATTACGGCATGGCAGAGAAGCAGGGCTTCAAGGATCTCGCGGACATCACCCCGCTCAAAATCCCCGTCGCAGGCTCCGGCATCAATGCCGAACGCGAATGGCTGAAGAACAATCGCGACACCGCACGTCGCTTCGTGAAGGCATCGATCGACGCCTATGCCTTCATGAAGAACAACAAAGAAGCTACGCTGATGGCAATCGAGAAGTGGTACGGTATCACGGACCGCGCGCAGCAGGAGAGCATGTACAAGACCGTCGAGGCGACGCCGATGAAGCCTTATCCGTCGGTCTCGGGCATCAAGCAGGTCCTGGAGCTATACACCTATCGCGAGCTAAAAAAGGCCAAGCCGGAAGACTTCTACGACGCAAGCTTCATGACCGAGCTCGACAAGAGCGGCTATATCGACAGCGTGTACAAAAGATAGCCCCTATCCAAACCGGACTCCGTTCGGAATGACTTTGGAAAGGGCGGGGGGAAGCCTCGCCCAAGGTTGTTGTATAGCTGGTAAAACGTTGTAATCATCTGCCGCATGTGAGGACTTGGGCGGCGGCGTTCGTGAGATCATGGCTGGGGCCATGAAATCGGCCTTGCACCCTACCCGATCCTAAAGCCGCTGTTCGACTACGCCGACAATCTGAATGTCTATGTGAAACCGCCGTCAACAATATCGATGCGGCGGTGGAAGCCGGCGGCGGCTCCCAGGAGCTCCATCAGAAGCTACTGAATGTGTTTGGCGCGAAGCGGATCATGTGGAGCTCGAATTACCCTACGCATCCGCGGCTCGGCAGCCTGAAATCGAGACTGGAGGCGTGCAAACAAGCCTTCGCATTCATGAGTGAAGAGGATCGCCGCTGGATATTCAGCGACACTGCTCTCAGCGTTTGGCCGTCCCTGAAGGGTTGAAATTATCGTGTTGAGGCCGGGGTGAAAGCAGATCAGTGGGCGCGAGAAACTTATGACAACATCATGCTCATTCCCGAAGTCTTAAAATCGATCGCCTGCTCTAATGATAGCTGATCCCTGGTTCTACGCCGTCGCCATTCCGGCCGTCATTTTAGTTGGCATCTCTAAGGGTGGCTTCGCGGGCATCAGCGCGTTGTCGCTACCGCTGCTTGCATTGCAGATATCGCCGTTACGGGGCGCGGTTATCATGCTGCCGATCCTGATCGTGCAGGACGTCGTCAGCGTTTGGGCGTATTGGAGGAAATGGGACTGGGGCAACCTGAAGGTGTTGCTTCCGGGTGCATTCGTCGGCATCGTGTTGGGCTATCTCCTCGCCGCCTATGTCTCGGAGGCGGCTTTCAAGCTCGCCCTCGGCGTTATTTCATTGGCATTCGGCGCGCGATACCTGTTCGCGAAGGCTGCCGAGGCCAAGCGGGCTGCGCCGCACGCGGGCCTGTTCTGGGGCGCGATGGCCGGCTTTACAAGCATGATTGCCAATAATGGCGCGCCGCCTTTTCAGATTTATGTGACACCGCAACGGCTGCCGCGTGATGTGTTCATCGGGACAATGTCGATATTCTTTGCCGTCGTGAACTGGGTGAAGGTGCCCCCTTTCTTCGCGCTCGGCCTGTTTACCCGCGAGACATTGCTCACCTCAGTCGCATTATTTCCGCTTGCCATCGCCGCGACCTGGGCGGGCGTAGTTCTGATCCGCCGCCTTTCGGCCGAACGGTTTAACCGCATGGTCTACAGCCTAATGGTGCTGATTGGTGCGAAACTCATCTGGGATGGGATAACAGGACTTTAGATCGGACGCGGCACACCAGCTGCCGCCAAGCGGTGCTTTAGACGCAAATTCCCTGCTCAATGAACAGGAAATTATTTCAAAGAGAGCAGCGAATTGTCTCACAGAAAACAGCAAATTCATCGAGTCGGATAATCGGCGAGTTTCGCGAGATACTCGCGACCCTTGATCATGTCCTGGAGCGAGCCGAAGGCGGTCATGTAGTGGCCCTTGAAACCCCCGCCTTCGAGGCGGCGGAACATGTCCGCAAAATCCAGGTCGCCCTCCCCCGGCTTGAGGTGGATTTCTTTGCCATTGCGCCAGCAATCGGCGAGCCGGACCTCGTCGCAACGTCCAAGATCGAAGGCCTGCAGAAACCCCTCGACACCTTCGGGAACGAGATGCGCATGGTTGACAGTGAAAGCCCAGCGCAGCCGTGGCGATTTCAGCCGATCCAGAAAATACTGCGTTTCCTCGACGTTGTATCCGAGATAGCGCACCTCGGCGTCGGCCGGCTCTTTGTTCATGTTCTCAAAGAGAAGATTGATGCCAAGTTGCTCCGCGCGTTCGCTGAGCCCCGCCAAACGCTCGACAGCAGCATCACGCCGCATCGCGAAATCGCTGGTGAAATGAAAGCCGCCATGCACCACCATCCACTCGCCGCCAAGGCGTTTGCATGCCTCGAGATGGCCAAACAGATAGCGGTCGACCCCATCGCGCACATGCGGCGCGACCTCGGCCACATTGACGGCGGAGAGCGTGTGGATGCCTATGTGGATGCCGTTGTGGTCACACGCCTGCCTGATGGCGGCGACCCGTTGATCGGTCAGCGTCTCAACGGAGTTGGGTGGGACGTCAATCTTGAGATCGAGATAGCGAACGCCGTGCTCGATCGCCGCTTTGATCCCATCCTCGATGCTCGACCGCCGTCCGACATCCAAGCCGATCCGATCGCGGATATTCATGCGCGCCCCTCCTTATGCCATGCTATCAAACAGACGGAGCGGCAGCCCGGTTAGCTACTGCGCGCCATCCCTAGCCGCGTGACTACTGCGCCGACATCCCAAGCTCCTTGAGAATTGCTCCCACGCGTTCCTTTTCGACACGCATGAACTCGAGGGTACAATTAGTATCTTGAATCAGGAGGAGCGACTGTGGAGCTGGTCATGCCATGCTTATCGAAAACTCTTCTGATCGTTCCGTTCGCCTTCAATTCTTCAAGAAGCTCACTGAAAACTTTTAGCGCCACGGCATTCCCGCGCGGGACGGCTACGGCAGTTCCCGCAGGCCAGAAAGTTTCCATCCAGGATCCTGGCACCAGGAAATTCGGGCAGGATGCTGAGAAGCGATTCCTTACCAAGCGCTATTGCGTCGGCTTGTCCGCCGCGAAATTTCTCCAGCACTTCGCTTAAACTAGCGAGACCAACGGCCGTAGTATTTTTGAGCGACCGACGTGAGCTTCGGATTGTCGCAGTGTTTTCGACTCCGAAAACGCGAACGCCAGGGCGATCCACGTCACTAAGATTGAAGATCGCAGAACCCTTTGGCACCATGTAGGTGCTTTCGCCGAGCGCGAAGTTTGGTCCGAAATCGACGATGACCTTCCTTTCCTCGTCAACCGGTGTGAACGAAACGTCCCAATTCCCAGACGACGCCGCTTCGATGATTTCACCCGAACTCCCATACTCGACGAGAACCAACGGCAGACCCGTCCGCTCGGAAAAAATCTGCGCCAAATCGACAGTCGGACCGCGAGGTTGACCGGTCGCCGGGTCCCGCTTCGTCCAGACCGCTGAAATTGCATCTCCCACCGCAATCCCCACGCGCAGGCGACCGGTAGGTGCCAATTTGCTTTTCGTTTGAAAATCCACGCTGACCATCGAGGAATCCTGCCCTTTATTTTTCTTCGCCAAAATACTGTCCGAAGTTCTTCAACTTACTTAGCCGTTATGTTCCATACGACTGTCGCCAGCAACTTCGAGCGACTGACTTCTTTCGTGTATGCTGTGGAGGGGTTAGCGGCAACTCCGCCGACCCGGCCTTACCGCCACTGATTGCCAACTCTGAATATCTCAGTATGCTACGGTGCATCATAGATGAGCAGATCCATAGCCGAGAGCAACCGAGGCGGCTTGCCCCCGCTCAAGCTTCCAGAAGCGGACGCGGCGAACGTAGGCAATCAGGTCGCAACCTCCAAGTGGAAATGCTGTAGTTATGTCCTGCAAACAGGCGCCGGTCGAGTACGGCGTCGCTCCCCTCAGCCTCAAGGTCAGGCGCCGGTTCAGCGAATTTGCCGCAGGTGCGTGTTTGCGAGTCTGGTCTTAATCTCACCGCTTCTGCGGCCTCGCTCGCGCACGGTGGAGTTTCTGCATGAGAAGATCCGGCTAGCGGGCACCTAAGAACGTCATACAACACCGACCATAGGGAGGAAGCATATGAAACGCGCTTTACTAGGAGCTCTCTTCGGCATTGTGGCCGCTACGAGTGCTGCCACCGCTCAGCAGTTTACGCCGACTAAACCCGTGGAGATTGTCGTTCATACCGGCGCCGGGGGCGGCACCGATGCATTCATTCGCGCTGTTCTGGTCGCCTTGAAAAAGGACAACCTGCTTTCCGCGAATTTTAACGTCAGCAACAAAACCGGGGGCGGCAGCACTAACGCCATGTCTTACTTGCGCGATAAGACCGGCGACAGCCACACCATTGCGGTTTATTCGAGCGTGTGGGTCACAGACGGGCTCGTACAGGAAGCCGCCCCGGTCACCATCGACAAGCTTACTCCCATCTCCGCCTTGGTGCTGGAGCCGGGCCTCGTGGTCGTGCGGGCGGAGTCGCCCTACAAAACGCTGAAGGATTTCATAGACGCAGCCAAGGCAAACCCCGGAAAGCTGAAGCAGTCGGGCGGCTCGGTCCTGTCTCGCGACGCCGTGGTGCGGCACGTGCTGATGAATCACACCAAGGCAGATTGGTCCTTTATTTCGTTTCCGGCGAGTGGCGAGCGAGTCGCGGCAGTGCTGGGCGGCCATGTCGATATGATGATGATTGAGCCGAGCGAAGCGGGCGAGCTGATCCGCAGCGGCAAGCTGCGGGCTATTGCCCAGATCGCAGACCAGAAGATTGACGGCTTTCCCGACGTCCCTACGATTTGGGAGTCCGGTTTCGCCATCCCCAACGTTCCGCAGTCGCGCGGCATTGTCGGACCGCCTGATATGCCGGCGGCGGCAGTGGCCTACTACGCCGACCTGTTCAAGCGCGCCGCTGCGTCCGCCGCCTATCAGGAGTACCTCAAGTCGACGCAGCTCGAGAACGCGTATCTCGGTCCCGCGGAGCTCGGGAAATTCCTGGTGACCTACCAGGATCAGCTACGCGAGATTCTCAAGGGCGCAGGCATCAAAGTCGTCCGTTGACGAAGATAGAGGGCGAGCCGTCTCGCTCGCCCTCTCCTCGCAAGTCGCCGTCATGTCGGAAAAAGTCTCCTATGGGCGATAGCCTGCAGAAATACCGTGCCGGTGATCTGACGCGGCTCGCGACGTCCATCTTTGTGCACGAAGGATTGCCGCCGTCTGATGCCAAGATCGTGGCCGAAAGTCTCGTGGCTGCCGATCTGCGGGGTATCGATACGCACGGAGTGGCCAGAATACCGTCTTACGTCGAACGTTTTCCGAAACGCTTGGTCGAACCGCGGCCTCAGATCGTAGTGACCTCGCGAATGCCGTGGGCAGCATGCGTCGACGGCGGCAATGGAATGGGCCCCGTGGTCGCCACTCGCGCCATGTCGGAGGCCATCGACAGGGCAGAGAGCTTCGGGATCGGTGCAGCTACTGCGCACCGCAGCAATCATTTCGGCGCAGCGGCCCATTACGCCTTGCAAGCCGTGGCGCATGACTGCATCGGGATCACTCTCACGCCCGCCTCGAAGTCGCTTGCGCCTTTCGGCAGCCGCGAACCGCTCTTTGGCACCAATCCGATCGCGGTCGCGGTCCCGGCCGGGTCGCATCCTCCCTGGGTCATGGACATGGCGTCTAGCGTTGCCGCGCGAGGCCACATCCGTCTCGCCGCCCGACACGGCAAGTCCATCCCCGAAGGGTGGGCACTCGACGAACTCGGACGCCCCACGACCGATGCGGAGGCCGCGCTCGCGGGGGTCATGTTGCCGTTTGCAGGGGTCAAAGGATCCGCACTCGCGATGCTGATCGATATTCTGGGGGGAGTACTGTCCGGTTCCGGCTTTGCGGGAACGATCCGCGACATGACGCGCGACTTCGATGCACCTCAAGACGTCGGGCACTTCTTCCTCGCCATGAAAGTCGAGGCCTTCATGCCTCTGCCCGAATTCAACGAGCGGATGGAAACGGCGATAGCGCGCCTCAAGGCCTTGAAGCCGGCGGCCGGCTTTACGGAGGTTCTCTATCCGGGAGAGCCTGAGGCACGGCGTCAGCGCAAGCACCTGGAGAACGGCATCCCATTGACGCCCGAGGTGTATGACAGCATCAAGCGGGTCGCGGAGCCGTCCGGAATTGCCATGCCGGCCGCGATTGCCGCGCTCCCAAAGGGGCAGGCAGCACTCTGATCTTTCCTATGAGACTGAGAGAGTCGCAGCAGCGCCCGTTGTAGTTATCCGTTATGGACCGCCTCGCCGATGCGAGCATTGAAGTGCTTGTTCAGTGCCGCATGGCGCTCGGCATCGCCGTCTGCAATCCGGCAGCTTTCCGATCGGCTTTGAGCAGAGGCCGCAATGTCGCGATCAGGTCTTCAACATGTTCGATGCCGATCATGGTGTCGACCAGCTTCCGACCGTGCTCCGAGCCGAGGACAGGCCCGACAAGATCGATCGCCTTGTCGATTACCTCTTGGCGCGTCATCGGGTTGTCCGGCGTTCCCTTGACGGCATGGGTCCGGTGATGAAGCTCCTTCCCCGTCGTGGTCCTGACGCTGATGATGACCTGGCGCGGCGGCAAGGCGGTCGTCAGCTCCGGATTGGGAATAAGCGTGATCTTGCTTCGCAGCGCCAGGATTCTGGGATCAATCATCCGGTCGTGGTCATGGGAGCTCGCGAAGCTCATGCCCCCGTCGACCAACGTGAGCGCCACGAGATGCTGAACATTGATATTCGGCATCGTGCGGTTGTCGACCAGGCGGCACCGGTCATCGGGAAGCTCGATGACAAGACTTGCAACCGCATCGGCCGTCAGACCGTCGCGCTCCATGAAGAGCGTGATGATATCGATCGCACCTTGGACCGGAGAGCCGACGCACCATTTCTTGATCGTCGCGGCCCGGATTTCGAAACGGGTACCCAGCTCCTTCCACAGTTCTTCCGGCCGGGGATTCTGCGAAAAGGCCGTGAAGAAATTGTTGTCTCCTGCAAACGAGTCCGCAACACTGGTGAATCCGGCGGCCACCATCGTCGCGGCCGTCAGAGCGTTACGTGCCGTCATGCCGCCGAAGTCGAATGCCTTCTCGATATGCTGATCGTCGCGGGACCAGCATTGGATCCCGGACGCCTGTTGGGCCGCGTAAGAGAGCTGATGTCGGATCTGCTCCGGCGCGAAACCCATGAGAGCTCCCGCCGCCGCCGCGCCGCCGAACAGCGGGCCTACGCTGTGCGTGCTGTGTCCCCCGGCGTAGAGTTTGCGCGGCCCGAGCGAAAGATTAAAGCGCGTGCCGATGTCGTATCCGAGCGCCACCGCCTTGAGAAGATTTCTGCCGCTCTGACGGCCGATCTCGGCGGCGGCGAGCGCTGCGGGCACGATGCCGCAACCCGGATGGAAGCGTCCGCCGAGATGAGAATCGTCCGTCTCATCCGCATGCGCCATCATGCCGTTCGCGAACGCCGCGTCGACCGGAGTCGTCAGGAAATCCGCTGCCACCACGGTGCATAGAGGCGCGCCCGCCATGGAGCGGACATAGGTAGTCGCAAGCAGGCCTGCTCTCAGCCGGGATCCGGAGACCATCGCAGCGATGGTATCAAGCAGGTGGTGGCGCGCCTTCTCGAGCACATCATCGGGGGTTGGGGCAGCGAGCGCATTTGCGATGTAGGCTGCGAGCTCCGCTGTGCCTTCGGATATGTAGTCGTCGGGTAGGTCCATCAGGCTCCTCAAATGCGCGAACGGATTGAGTACAAACGTGCATTAATGTATCCCTCTGTATGCCATGTCGGCAGGTCTGTCATCTTGCCCCCGGATTGCATCTCCTCGATCGCAAAGCGAGCTGTCAGGTCCGGCGGGTACAGCACTGCATCGTCGAATTCAGACCACGAGTGAGGAATCATGAAGATCGTCGACATCAAGGCCACTGCCCATCACATCGAAGTTCCGCTTCCACTCTTCACGAAGAACGTCGTGACCAGGCGGATCGTGTTCTGCGAGGTCAGAACTGATGAGGAAATCACCGGTTACGGAATAACCGGAGGCCAGTTCCTGCCCTGGTCAGTGGTGGCGGCGCTCGAAAACGACTTCCTCGATACCGTGAAAGGCATGGATCCGCGGGACACGGAGGCGATCCACGAGAAAGTATGGTGGGCCCTTAACATGCGCACCTTCACGGGCGTCGTGTCCTTCGCGCTGTCGGCGTTGGACATCGCCTGCTGGGATATCAAAGGCAAAGCCTCAGGCCGGACGGTGGCGCAGCTTCTGGGCGGTGCGCGCGATTGGGCGCCGACCTACGTGACATTCGGCTTTCCGGTTTACGATCGCGAGCAACTGGTCGAAGCCGCTCTGATCCAGGTCCGACAGGGCGTGACGCGCTTGAAGATGGTGGTCGGCGTCCACGAAAAGGGCTGGGCCGAGGATGCGAAGCGAATCCGAGCGGTCCGAGAGGCCATCGGACCCGACGTCGAACTGATGCTGGATGCCAACTATAAATTTTCCCCGGTCGACGCAAAGCAGCTCTGCAGGGCGATCGAGGATTGCAACCTCACCTGGTTCGAGGAGCCCGTATACGCGAACGATGTCCGGGCAATGGCCGACCTTCGCAGGCATACGCGTATTCCGATCTCGGCGGGGCAGATGGAGGGGCACCGCTGGCGCTTCCGCGAGCTCATCGAACATCAGGCGGTAGACATTCTGCAGCCGAACGTCTGCTACAACGGCGGCTATACGGAAACCCAGAAGGTCGCGCACATGGCGCAGGCCTTCAATATTCAGATAGCGAATGGCGGCGGTTGGCCGCTCTACAATCTCCACACGATGGCTGGTCTTATGAACGGCTGGCGCGTGGAGTTCCACCTCGGTATGCAGGAGGTCGGGGAGCGGATCTTCATCGATCCACCAAAACCTGAAAACAACATCGTACGCGTGTCATCGCAACCCGGCTGCGGTCTGACGCCCAACTTCGATGCGCTGGCGGACTGCCGAATGAAGCAAGTGTAGACGTGCTTTGGTCTCTCCCGGCCGGCGTGAGGCGCGGGCATGTGCCTTTCTCGATGTATCTTTCCCTGCCTGCCGCCAAAAGTACTTTGCACGAAGAAATCGAGGGGATCGCTTAAATCCTTGTGACTGTTGCTTTACTGCTGTCGATCTAAGGGATCGCTGCGGCCTTCGCTTGAGAGACAAGAAGGTCAGCGTCCTGCGGAAGCAGGAACCGGTCGGCCACCAGTCTGGCCGCGGCGGCACTGACTTTCTCTATATAGACATCATGAGTGGGATAACGCTCTTCGAGCGACAGCCTCGGGTCCTCGGCCGCGATACGCTCGGCCTTGGTGCGGAAGAACGGGATGAAGGAGCCTAGCAAATCGCACGAGTCGCCCTCGCTGAAGCCCGCCTTTCGCACGTTCCATCCCGTATAGGTGCCGAGCGGGACCTGCACCGCCGTATTGCGGAGTCCATCGATGTGATTGCCGTCGGCATCGACCTGCGGAAGCAGCAACGGATAGGTCGCACCGGCGCGCGGCGGCTCAGCCATCACGCCGGAGACATCAGCCTCGCGAAATGCCGAGCCGCGATCGAGATGCACGCGCTGCGCCGCCACATCCTTCGTGGAGAATCGCTCCGCCGCGGGCACGTAAGGGAATTTGACGTGTGCGAGCGAAACGAGAGACTTGCGCGCAATCGTTGGATAAGCGCTTGCAGGCGGCTCCTTGCCACTCACGACCCAATCACGGAGCGCAACCAGCAATGCGCGCTGGGCTGGAAAGAACGAGTTGATGTTGGCTGGCAGTTGACAGGCAAGCGGTGGTTTCGGCTGCACGGATGGCGGCTGCCGTAATTGATCGCCGCCGCTATGCTGTGTTCCGGCAAGGAAATAGAGCCGGACTTCCGGCGGGATGGTGACATCCTTTTCGCCCGCGGCATCGGTCGTGTTGAGCGCCATCATTGCCTGCCAGTATTCCGAGTCGGTAAAGGTTGCTGTGATCTTCGGGCAGGTCTGCGACTTCCGGCAGCGCTCTAATTGTCCACCCGTCACGCCGGCGATCGGGTCGACGCTCACATCCCATGTCTGTGGAGACTCCTGGCCAGGATACTGGGCTTCCGTGTGCTGCGTACCTGACAGGCGGGTCGGTTGTGCCCAACGGACGTTAAAGGCCCCGCGGTTCGAGGCCTTGTGCGGGATCGCTCCGTCAAAGACCTTCTTGTGGGATTCACTCTCATTGAATCCAAGATGAATAAAGGTGCGTATCCATCGCCCGCTCTGGGACGATCCGAAGATCAACGTATTGTCGATGGCGTCCGCGATCGGGTTGACCGCCACAGGGTCGGCTGCGGCAGAATCGCCGCGCAGGAAGGCCACGAAATCCCGTGTCGCAGCCAAACCAATGCCCGCCACTGTCGGGTTCTTTGCGGTGTAGACCAGTTCGTAGATGTGATTGGTGTCGAAGCCGCCATCCAGGCAGACCTTGGCCGCATTGGGCTTGCCCGGGAACGGCATGCTGTCGCAGTCGGCAAAAGCCCACTTGCTGTTGTCGATCGTCTCGCGCGCATCGGCCTGGCGCACGCGCCGCGTCAGAACGGCGCCCGCATTGTCGAGGCTCGCGGCCTCATAGGCAGGCCGCGCAGTGACATCGACCGTCGCGCCCGATGCTGTGAGGGTGTATTCGGCGCGAACGCGTCCAGTGATCGGCGAGCCGTCGGGGTTTACCGCGATCGGCAGCGCAATCTTCAAGCCAGTCGTGATGTCGCCTTGCCAGCCGCTCCAGGCAAGCGTGTAGCCCTCTCGTTGCAGAAATCCATCGCCGGCTTTAGCTCCGTCACCGCCGATATTTAGGTTCGGCAGGTTTTTGCGCCCGCGATTGACGGTTTCATAGAGCAAGGTGCGATTTCCCTTGCTCATGTCGAGGGGTTTCAGAATGGAAACGCCCATCGAATATTCGACCATGCCCCGGGCATTGCGCGGCGCTAACTCCAGGTCCTGGATGATGGCATTGAGGGGACTACGAGGATCGATCTCGCCATAGGCGGTCCCATCGAGTTGCTCGTAAGCCCCGACCGGGCCGAAGGTCGCCCCCTCGAAGGCCGGCGTTTTCTTTTCTATGACAATCTTGGTGATCCTAGCATCGGCCGTGTCGATAAAGCTTATGGTCGCCAGCGTCATCAATCCCACGCTCAGACCAAGGAGTTTCACGCACTTTGCTGATTTCCTATCCATGATGATTCCTCCCATCCCTGCGACAGTAGGACTAGATGCCCTCGCCGCCGCTCTCATTGATGAGTAG
The DNA here is from genome assembly GCA_963750965.1 of uncultured Alphaproteobacteria bacterium. Classification (GTDB taxonomy): domain Bacteria; phylum Pseudomonadota; class Alphaproteobacteria; order Rhizobiales; family Xanthobacteraceae; genus CANKHA01. Next base: position 34,552 of record CAVVSK010000016.1, on the reverse strand, counting down.
CGCCGCTGAGCCATTGGGCACTGGAAACCGCCCGCGCGCCAGCCCAGCTTAACCCAAATTCTTTGGCTTGAGCTTTTCTTGATGAACCTTGGGATTACCGGGATTGAGCCCGAAATATCACCGCCAACCAGCCACGCAGTGTCTTCTAGCTAAGTCTCCGAGACACTGCTCCGCAAAACGGGATTCAGGATGCGGTGAGCAGCGCGACATCTTTATAGTCCTCAAGCCGTTGCAAGCCATCCAGGAGGTGCCGGCTCCGGTCTTCGCCCATAGCCGCTGAGAGTGCCAGGAACTTGGCGTGGAGTTCGACGTCCGACATCGGCGTGTCGGGCGCGCCGCGGAAGCCGTCGCCCGAGGCCGACAAGGTGCGCCCATCGCGCAGCACAACGTCGAGCTCCGTCGCCCAGGCCTTGCCCGGCTCCGCGCTCTTCGGATTCAATCGCAGCTTCACGCGCGTCGCGAGGTCCCTGATCGCCTTGTCCTCGTGCGGCGCATCGAGGAACGAGTTTGGCTGGCGCGGATCGCGATAAGCAGCGATTGCGAGGCAGAACGGCAGGCTGTATTGCGCCGTCGCCACGTCCTGCGCCATCGTGATGTTGTGGTGACTCAGAACCTTCTCGCTGGTCGCGGCGCGGATCTCGGTGATGTCGCCGCCGGTGAAGCCGTGCTCCCGCTTCAGGTCCTCCAGCAGGCGCACCGGTGTATGGGCCGTAATGTGCGCGGCATAACATTTCACGCAAATGCGGAGCGTCTCCCAGCGCGTGCCGAGGCCGTCGAGCAGCCGCTCCATCTTCGCGCCGCGGGTGAAGGCCTCGAACACGCCGAACTTGCCTTCCAGGATCGTGTCCGGCCCGGTGAATCCGCTCTTGGCCAAGCGCGCCGCCAGCACACCGCTCTCGGAAGCGCGGCCCGTATGGAGACGTTTCACCATGCCGCCGTTGCCGGCCTTGCTGAAGGCGAGCAGCCCGCTGCAGAGCGAGCCGGCGATGCCGAAGGCGCGCACCATCTGTTCCTCCGTCAGGCCGAATAAACGGCCCGCGGCGACCGTCGAGGCATAGGTGCCAGTCACGCCCGGTGAGTGGAAGCCGAGTTTCTCGGCCGTGTTGTCGGACGCAAGCCCGATGCGCGACATCACCTCGGAACCGGCGACGAAGGCCGCGAGGATGTCATTTCCGCTGGCATGGACCTCCTCACCCACGGCGAACAAAGCTGGGACCAGCGTTGAACCGTAATGCACGCCCATGCTCGGCTGGCGCAGGTTATCTAATTCAAACGCATGGCCGAGGACTCCGTTGGCGAGCGCGGCGAACGGCGTAATCACTTTGATGTCGGTGCCTAAGATCGTTCCGGTGCCGCCCGATCCGTAGAGCTGCGCATAGTCAATGACCATGCGGCCCCATGGCAGGCCAGCGCCGAAGATGCAGACACCCACGGTGTCGATGATCGCCTCTTTCGCCTTCTGCATTACGTTCGCCGGTATCGCGTCGAGCGTCAGGCCATGGCCGAAGACAGCGAGTTCGCGCGTCGCCGATACTTCCTTGTTCACCATGCCTGCGGTATGCGCTGAGTCTTGCATCAAGCTCCGCCCCTCATGAGTGGCCTGCATGCGCAGGCTGTTGCGCGTCGCACGGCCAACGTTGGCCAAATTCGGCTCCCTGAGCCCGACGGAGGCCCAGGGTGCGTGAGAAAATTTCAAGTCTGTCCATTTTAGCCCGCGATCATCAAACCGTTCATCATGCGTCTCACTCTATTGGCGCCAGCACCTCGATCAAACCATCAGTGCGCCGCCGTTCACATGCAGGGTCTGGCCGGTGATGTAGCGCCCGTCGGGCCCGCAGAGCAGTCGCACCATGGCGGCAATATCCTCCGGCCGGCCCTTCCTTTTAAGTGCGTTGGTGCGCTTGGTGTGAGGCACCACGTCAACGCGCTGTGTGTCGATCAGGCCGGGCGCGACGCAGTTGACCGTGATGCCCTCTTCGCCGAATTCGGTGGCAAGCGCCTTGGTCAGACCGACAAGGCCGGCTTTCGCCGTGATGACGTGGGCGCGATGGCTGCCGCCGGAATGCGCCGACAGGCCTCCGAGCATGACGATAGCCGCCCGGTCGCTGCGGCGCAGAGATTTTATCGCCGCCTTGATCAGCAGAAAGACGCTATCCAGCGATAGCGCCATGACATGGCGCCAGTCTTCATATGTCATCTCGGCAAGCGGCGCTTCCGGCCGGCTACCAGCGTTGGCGATTACGAAATCGAGCCTTCCGAAGGCGGCGAGCGCCTCCTCGACCAGCCTGGCTGGCACGGCTGGATCGGTCAGGTCTCCGATCGCCACAGCCGCTTTGCCGCCGGCTTCCCGCACCAGTCCCGCGGTGGTTTCGGCGTCGGCTCGGGCGCCGTTAGCATGAACCAGAACGGATGCGCCGCCGCTGCCGAGAGCCACCGCAATCGCGCGACCGATATTGCGAGAGGCGCCGGTGACAATCGCCGCACATCCCGAAAGTTCTCCATGTCCTGTCACGCTCATCTCAGTAAGCCTCCTAGTATCAAGCCGACCCGCGGCTAAAGTCGTTGCCGGTTCAAAAAATGCCCTCGGAGTGAGGTGTGATCGCCGCCATCGTCTCGGGGCGGAGCCGGATCCCGAGCTGGTTTATGCCGGCGGCATCTAGGCGCGGCAGGTCGTGGGCCAGCGCCAGAAACCTGTCGGCCTCGCCCTCCGGCAGGATCTTTTCCGTCAGTTGCCGGAACTTGCCGACATAGTCGGCCCGGCCGAAGGGTGCCGCACCGCGCGGATGGGCGTCCGGAACGGCGATCTCCTCCACGATCTCACGACCGTCGTGGAAGCGGATGACGGCGCGGCAACCATGATCCTTATCAAGCGACGCCGGCTCCTCGTAGCGGCGTGTCCACTCCGGGTCTTCCCTGGTCTCCACCTTGCGCCATAGCCGCACCGTGTCGGGCCGGCGGACGCGCTCCGGCTCGTAACTACGTTCATGATGCCATTGCCCGTCCTGAAGCGCGACCGCAAAGACAAACGGCAGGCTGTGATCGAGCGTCTCGCGCGAAGCGTTGGAATCCCATTTCTCGGGATCGTTGGCGCCGGAGCCCATCACCTTGTGAGCGCGTCGCGTCACATGGAGGACGATGCTCTCGATCGCCTCGAGATCGTCGATGCCACGGCGCAGCCTGAAGGCGAGATCGATCGCCGATTGGCCGTGATAGCCGGCCGAGTGCTGCTTCGTGTAGGTCTCCAGTATGGCCCGTTTCGGCTCTTTGGCTTGAGGCAGCGCGACGGTGTACGCGCTGCCCTCGCCGCCAAGGAAAGCCGCCACGATTCCCTGGTCGCCCTCATAGGCCGGGGTCGGGCTCTTTTCGCCCCGCATCGCGCGATCCGTCGCCTCGATGGCGAGCTTGCCGACATGGCCCGGTGCATTCGCTTTCCAACTCGAAAGCGCGCCTTTGCGGCCCTGTCGTGGATAAAAGCCGACATGGGCCGCGTACTGGACCGCTTGGTAGATGGTCTCCGCGGGCAGGCGAAGCAACGCGCCGACACCCGCCGCGACCGCAGGGCCGAGATGCCCTATGTGGTCGATGTTAAAGCGCTGCAGCGGAATGCTCTTGGCCAAAGCGATCTGTACCTCGTAGGCGGTGGCGACTCCGCGCAGGACGTCGGCGCCTGACCGGCCGCATTGCTGGGCAACGGCTAGGATAGACGGGATGCTGTCGCCTGGATGACAGGATTCGATGGCGAATAAGCTGTCGTGAAAGTCGAGTTCGCGCACTGCCGCGGCGTTGGCCCAGGCCGCCCATTCGCAGTGAACGCGTACCTCGCCGGGCATTCCATGGACAAGCGCGCCGCCCGGCCGTGGATGCGCCAGCGCCTGGCTGCGGGCGGACACCACCGGCGCACGGTCCGTGGCCGCGGACGCCACGGCGGCGTTATCGATGATCCGGTTGACGACCATCTCGGCAACGTCCTGATTGACTGGAGCGGAATCCGCCGCCAGTTCCGCAATCATCCAGGCCAGTTGGTGTTCGCGCGGAACGTTCCTGTCGACGCGTACCTCCTGTCGGCGCATCCCGTTCCCCCTCACTCGAACGGCCAGGGCAGCGGCAAGATCTCCTGCAGCAGGCCGGAGGGGAATTCGAGCACCAGGAAATAGGAGAATGCGGAAAACACGGCCAGCATGCTGGCGGTCATCAACCCGATCGCCCACCAGCCGGCGTCCGACTTGGTGCGCAGGAACACCACGAAGAACAGCACCAGCGCCAGCACGAAGCCCACCAGATAGATGCCGACCATCAGGCCAGCGATCCAATAGACGTAGTAGAGCAACGAGGTCTGATATCCTTCGTTGCGCTCGCGCCACCCGATTTCGGAATCGAAGGCGAAGGCATGGCCGCTCGGGTTGCGCAAAAGGATGTTGAGCCCAAGCGCCACGCAGATGAAGGAGATGGCACTGACGGTGATCGGAAACACCTTGCTCAGCATCGACAGACGCGAAGCGTCGACGATGCAATAGACCGCCATAAGCATGATCAGAACGTTGAAGATCACCTGCGGCGCGACCTGGCGGCGCGAGGTCGGCAATGATGTTCCTTCCACCGCGATGACCGGGCGGTTGCGCAGCCCGAACACCAGCGACAGCACATTGAGCGCCAGCAGCACCCATATCAGGGGCCGCGCGGCCAGCTCTCCCAACGTGTAGATCTGCACGACCTGGTAAAGCAGGATCTCGATATGCTCCTGTAGGACGAAGCCGATGACGAAGGCGGGACGCGGGAAACCAAACCGCTTCATGTAGACTGCAAAGACGCCAACCAGGAACAGCGTCACCAGGTCGCCCCACTGGCGCGACGACTGGAACGCGCCGAAGAAGATAACGGCGAGCAGGAACGGCGCCATGTAGACGAAGCGGATCGCCGTCACCTTGGCCATGGCGCCGGAGATCATAAAGCAGATCCCCGCTCCAACGATGTTGGCGAGCGCCAGAGACCAGATGACGGTGTACGTCAGGCCGAGATAGGTATCGACCATCGACGGTCCGGGTTTGACGCCGAGCAAAATGAGGCCGCCGAGGAATACGGCTGTCGAACTCGATCCGGGAATGCCGAAGATCAGCGTCGGCACCAATGCGCCGCCGGTGTTGGCGTTGTTGGCGGCTTCCGGCGCGATCACGCCGCGCACGTCGCCCTTGCCAAAGTTTTCGCGCGGCTTGCAGGTCTGGACGGCGTGGCCGTAGGCAAACCAGTCGGCGCCGCCGATGGGCAGAGCGCCAATGATGCAACCCAAGATCGAGCAGCGGAATACCAGCCAACGGTTCTGCCAGGTGTCGATCAGACCCCTGAGCCAGCCGCCTCGTATTGGCGGCCTGTCGGAGATCGCTTGTCCGCGCCGCAGCAGGTCGACCACCTCGGGAACGGCGAAGACAGCGAGCGCCACGGCGGCCAGCGGCAGTCCGTCGCCAAGATAATACCAGTTGCCGATGATCATCCTGAACTGGCCGGTCGCGGGCGAACTGCCGATCGACGCCAGCATCATGCCGATCCCGCAAGCGATCAGCCCCTTCAGCAGGCTTGCGCCGGAAAGCACGCTGACCATGGTGATGCCGAGGATGGTGAGCAGCAGAAGCTCGCCCGTACCGAAAGCCAGCACCAGCGGCCGCGCGATCAGGATGGCGCCCGTCAGCACGATCGCGCCGAACACGCCGCCGACAAGCGAGGAGGCGTAGGCCGCACTCAGCGCGCGGCCGGCCTCACCCTTCTTAGCCATGGGGAAGCCGTCCAGAACAGTGGCCTGCGAGGAGCCGCCACCCGGAATTCCGATCAGCACCGACATGACCGTGTCGCCGGTCGGCACGACGGCCAGCAGGCCGGTCATCACGGCGATGCCGTGCTTCATTTCCATGCCGTAGACGAAGGGAATCAGTAGCGCCATGCCGGCGGTCGTGCCGAGTGACGGCAGGACGCCGATGACAAGGCCAAGGAAAACGCCGAGAAGCAGATAGAAGAGCGTCCATCCGAAAAGGAGGTCGCTCAGAGTCGTGGCAATCAGTTCAAGCATGCTCCCCAGAAGCTTCCCTGACCGCTTCCCTGACCGCGCTGTCCGGCGCGAAGTGAGATGGCCGGACAGGCCGGCCATCCTTCCATTCGATCATCGCGATGCTCAAGCGGCGGTGAGTGCGCCGTCACATGCGCGCGGAGCGGAACCAGCAACCTCAAGGTCTACAGATCGGCGTTGTACTTCGCCTTCAGCCAGTCCGCGATCCATTTGCGCGTCTCGGGCGCCATGTTCAACGCCGATTTAAAGCTCTCGCGCGACTTGTCGCCTATGAGCTGCTGATAATCTCCCATCTCGGCCTTCGCTGCGGCTTGAAATTGCGGATCGGCGACCATCGCCGCGATAGCCTTGTCATAAGCCGCCACCACGTCCGGCGTCGTTCCAGCCGGCAACACGAGCTGTTTTGAATTCATGACGCCGATGTGAAAGAAGCTCCTCCATGCGGCCATCTCGGGGCCGGAAGGATCCTTGCCCTGGATGGTACGATAGAGCTCAAGGAAATGCGGCACGTCGGGGAAGGTTGGATCGCGAACGATCTGGCCGTTGTCGCCGAGGAAGCCGAAGGTGAAGAGCGGCGCCGCTTTGCCTTGATCCACCAGCGGTTTCATCATCAGTAGATAGCCGCCGGAAGTATCGCGACCGACATGGACCTCGCCACGTTCAAAAGCGAGCTGCGCCTTGCCGCCATCAAGTCCAAAAACCGGCTTGATGTTGATCCCCAGCATTTCGAGCGACAGAAGTGTACGGATGTCGCTGCCCGTCGCATTGGAAACGCCAATGCGCACTTCCCGCTCGGAAGCCACCTTCTTTAGGCTGGCGGCATCCTTAATGCCGACACCGGTGCTGGCATAGACCATGCTGCCGGCCGGCGAGGAAAGGACCGGCACCCAATTCTCGGCCTTGAACTTGATGCGCGGATCGGTGGGATTGAGCACATAGCTCAGCGACAGCGAGGTGGAGAGCGCCATGATGGTCTTGCCGTCTGGCTTTGCCCTCTGCTCGAAGCTGTTCGACCCGGTGATCGAGCCGCCGCCCGGTATGTTTCTCAAAACGATTGTGGGCGAGCCTGGCAGATGTCTCGCGAGATGTGGCGCGATGATCCGCGCCCAGGTATCGGTGCCGCCACCTTCGGAGAACGGAATGATCATCTCGATCCGCTGACCGGCAAAATCGGTCTCCGCAGCGGCGGGACTGGCCACCGTCAGCGCGGTCGCCAGCGTCGCGGATGCGGCGAGCGAACCAAGCACACGGGTGATCAACGCATACCTTCATCGGTTTTTCCTCCCTGTCAGGCCTTTAGCGGCTTCTGTAATCCCGGTGACCAGTACTTTTCGCTGCATTTTCTGGTGTTGTAAAGAGCTTCAAAGGCGGCGGTCGCGGTCTGATTGTCGCGCTGTGTAATGGCTCAAATCAACTTCCGTGATGCTGTCGACAATCCGGCTAACTTTGCATACAGGTCTACGGACGACTGCACAAAATTTGGCTGCAGGTATGTCGTCGTCCACGCATGGCGATGGTCGCGCGACATTCACGCGCCGAACTATTGAGGGGAACGGAAGATGCTCGAGTATAGCGCCGCGAACTCTGCATCTCGGGATCACCAGTTCGCTCGCAAAATTTCTCTCTGAAGCGCAGTTTTCCGATCTTGACGAGACTGCCGTTCACGCGGGCAAGCGTGGTGTGCTCGATTGGCTCGGCTGCGCCATCGCCGGCAGCAGCCATCCGACCCTCGGCAAGCTGATCGACACGCTTGTCGATCTTGGCGGCGCGCGCAACGCGACCGTGCTCTTCCGCAATCTCAAGCTAGGCACCATCGAGGCCGCGCTCGTCAATGGCCAGATGGGCCACGTCCTGGATTATGACGACACGCATATGGGCGGGGTCGTGCTGCACAACAGTTCGCCGACCCTCCCCGCGATCTTTGCGCTGGCGGAGCGTCAGACCGTCAGCGGCCGCGATCTTCTCACCGCCTACGCGCTCGCCTTCGAGGCTGGCGTGCGCACCGGCCAAGCCGCGCCCGATCACCGCAAATGCGGCTGGCACCTGACGGGCACATTGGGCACGTTCGCCGCCGCGGCGGCCACGGGGCGGCTCCTCGGACTGGATGCCGAGAAGATGACCTATGCTCTTGGCATAGCGGGCACTCAGGCTTCGGGCATGCAGCAGAATCGCGGAACGAGCTGCAAGTCGTTCCATGCGGGGCGCGCGGCTTCGAACGGGTTGCTCGCCGCGCTCCTGGCGCAGCGGGGCTTCGACAGTTCCGGAGAGATCATCGAAGGTAAGCGAGGCTTCGCCCGCATCTACAGCGACCACCGCGCGGCCGGAGTCTGGTCCTCGACGGCATCGGCACGCGCTGGGAGATCAGCCGCAACGGCCACAAGCCTTATGCCTGCGGTGTTCTTCTGCATCCCGCGATTGACGCGGTCATCAAGGTCAGCCGCGAATCCAACATCGAACCGAGCCAGGTCGAGGCGATCGAGCTCAAGGCGCACCCCGACGCCGTGCTGATCACCGGACTGGTCGACCCCAAGACCGGGCTGCAATCGAAATTCAGCATTTCCCACACTGCCGCCGTCGCCTTCATCGATCGCGCCGCCGGCATCACGCAATATTCCGACAAGCGCGCCCTGAGCCCGGACGTTGCGGCATTGCGCCAGAAAGTATCCGTCAGCACCGACGAGACGTTCGGCAAGGATCAAGCCTGGGCGACCGTGAGGAGCTCGCGACCGCAGCTTCGAAGCGCGCATCGAACACGCCACGGGCACCGTCGACAATCCGATGTCGGACGCGGATATGGAAGCGAAGTTCCTCGGCAACGCGGTTCCGACGGTCGGCGAAGAGCGTGCGCGCGCCATCTGCGAAAAGGTCTGGCAGATCGACCGCCTCGCCGATGTCCGCGAGCTCATCAACCTCTGCGCCTGAACTTTCCAGCAATCCGAGAACATCGATGCAGAAAAATTCTGTTGAGATCAGTCCGGTCATGGACAAGCTCAGCGCCTACATCGCGGGGGCGTTGACGACAGAACTTCCGCCCGAAGTCATCGAAAAAGCAAAGCTCCACATCCTCGACACGATTGCCGCCATCATCTCGGGCTCCCGGCTGCTTCCCGGGATCAAAGCCGTCGCCTATGCCCGCACGCAGGGAGGCGCCCCTGAAGCCCTCGTGCTCGGCAGCGATTTGGTCACCAACGTCGTGACCGCGGCGCTCGCCAATGGCATGGCCGCGCACGCCGACGAGACCGACGATTCCCACAAGGCGTCGCGCTCGCATCCCGGCTGCGGGGTCTTGCCGGCGGCGCTGGCGCTGGGAGAACGGAACAACATCGGTGGCACAGCCCTGATCAGGGCGGTCGTGCTGGGTTACGACATCGCCTGCCGCTCAACCCCCGCCCTCGTGACCATGGCGCTTTATGAGAAAGGACACGCCACGCACAGCTTTGCCTCGCTGTTCGGCTCCGTCTCTACAGCCAGCGCATTGTGCGGGCTGAACCAGACGCAGGTCCGCTGGGCCTTGTCCTACGCCGCCCAGCAGGCGTCGGGACTGACCTGCTGGCGCCGCGACCGCGACCACATCGAGAAGGCTTTCGATTTTGGCGGCATGCAGGCGCGCAACGGCGTTGCCGCAGCAACCATGGTCGAGTCCGGCTTCACCGGGGTGGACGACGTGCTTTCCGGGCCGCGCAATTTCTTCATGGCGTTCAGCAGCGACCCCCAGCCCGAGATTCTGATCGACGGCCTCGGAAGCCGCTTCGAGATCCTCGATACCAACATCAAGAAATGGACAACCGGCACGCCGTGCCAGGCGGTTCTGGACTCGGTGCAGGCTCTGACCCGCGAGCAGGGATTCACGGCTGGCGACGTGAAGAAGATCCGCGTCCGCATGTCGAACCTGGAAGCCGACACGGTCAACAACCGCGATATGCCGGATATATGCCTGCAGTATCTGACGTCTGCGCTGCTGCTTGACGGCGATCTGACCTTCCATTCGGCACATGATGTCGAACGCATGCGCGACCCGGCGATCATTGAACAGCGAGCCAAGATCGAGCTGATCTCCGATACGGCCATTCCGCGGCGCAAGCCCATCGTCGAGATAACAACCACGGCCGGCCAAGTGCTGACGCACACCACCGAGGCTGTGCGCGGCACGCCGGAGAACCCGATGACCCGCGAGGAAGTCGAGAACAAGGCCTACGGCCTGGTCGAGCCGATCCTCGGAGCCGGCCGCAGCCGTCAGCTTGATCGAAGCGATCAGGTCACTCGAAAGCGCCGCATCGGTGCGCGACCTGCGGCCGCTGATGATGGCTTAGCCCGGGACGCCCTCCAATCGCGGGACCCGTCAATTGCGCCGCCACGGCGGTACCAACAAAGTCGTCAGATCGCGAACATCGCGGTCTTCAATCGTCATGATGAATTGCTCGATCTCGCGCGCGCGCCCGGACGGCAGGACCGTAGCCGACGCGGCGGCAAATTTCCTGCGCAGTGCCTCTTCGGTCATCGGGTTAGCCGGGCTGCCCGGGCGGTCCAGCACTTCGCGGTGAAACGCACGGCCATCCTGCGCGACAATCTCGACCCGTGCGCAATGGCGCGACGCGTCACCGCCACGATCATAGGCTTCGTCGGGCTCGACCTGCAGCAGGCCGATTATTTCCAGGATGCGCGGATCGGCAAGACGCGCTTCGTCGAACTGATCGGGGCCAACAGCGCGATCGAGGATCATCACAGCGGCGGTGTACAGCATATTCATCTGCGCCGCCGTGACCCCGGCGGGCACATAGGACCAGGCGCAATGGCGATGCGCCATGGTGCTGCAGTGGATCCGGACGGAGCAGATGTCCGCGGCTGTCAGCCCGTTCTCAGTCATCAACGTGTCGATGGCGAACAGGACCGACTGTACGCTGGCGGCGGTCGGGTAAGGCTTGAAGCCGACGTCGCGGATCACCCAGACTTCGCCGAGCCCGGCGGTGAGTTGGTCGAGATCCGGCTCGCCACTCAAAGTAGAGAGGAAGCCGCCGTACGGCGCTTCTAAAATGTTGGCGATCCCGGTGAAGCCGCGGCGGGCGAGATAGGCGCCGGTAACCGCCATGTGCGCGGCATGCCCGGCGTGAAGCCTCTTCGTCATCGCCCCTTCCTGCGCCGCCATCAGTCCGGCGCCGAAAGAACCCGCGATGCCAAAGGCGTGCCGCGCTATCTGCGGCGACAGCCGCAGCGCGGTTGCCGCGGTTGCCACGGCGACGAAGGTGCCACAGGTACCCTGGAAATGATGGCCTCGCATGAAGAGCTTGCCGGTCGCAGCGATCCCCACCCGCAGCCCGACCTCATAGCCCGCCACCACGGCCGCGATCATATCGCGTCCCGGCATGCTGCTCTCGGCATCTGCGATCGCGAGCGCCACCGGAACTGCAAGCGAGCCGGCGTGCAGATGCGCGACGACATGAATGTCGTCCATTTCGAAACCGTGACCGGCAGTCGAGCCGACAAGAACGGCCTGAGCAACCCCGGCGCGAACAGATGTTCCGATGATGCGGGAGCGCGGTCGCCCGCCCTCCTCTTCCACAAAGGCGAGGACGTCCTGGGTCCAAACCTGTCCGATCCCAGCGAGGCAGCAACCGACCGCATCGAGGATACAGGCCTTCGCCTTGCCTACGACGTCCGGCGGAAGCTCTTCGTACCGAAGGTTCGCCGCGAAAGCGGCAAGGCGCTGGGTCGGACCTTCGCCGTCGGCGTTTGAAATGAGCGATCCGCTCATTTCGCCTTTGCCATCTCGCTTGCGAAGCCTGCCGCGTTCCGCCCGGCGATGCGCCCGAAAGTGCCGCCCGCCATGAGGCCTGTCCCGCTTGCATAATTAAAGTAGTAGAGCCCGCCGACCATTTCACCGGCAGCGAAGAGACCCGGAATTTTTCTGCCGTAGAGATCGATGACTTCGGCGCCATTGCCGATCTTGAGCCCGCCGAAGGTAAAGGTGACGCCGGTGGTGACATGATAGGCGTGAAAAGGCGGGGTATCGAGCGCGTTCGCCCAGTTCGTTTTGTCGATGGTAAGCCCGTTCGTCCGCCTGCCGTCAAGAATATTGGGATTGAACGGAACGTCGTCGCTGCAGGCGGCATTGAACTCCCGCACGGTGCGCAGGAAAGCTTGCGGATCAACGCCGGTGAGCTTCTCCGCGAGCTCCTCCAGAGTATCCGCCTCTGCTTTTGTGACTCGCCGGATGCGATACTCGCCGCGCAGGAGATGCGTCACCTTGGAATCAAAGACCTGCCAGGCAAACATGCCGGGCTGCCGCATGATCTCGCCACCATATTTCGCATAAGTGTGGCTATGGAAGTTGGCGCCCTCGTCGACATAGCGCTCGCCGCGGGCGTTGACGACGATACCGAACGGATAATTGTGTTTCTGGAATTGGTCGCCGACCGTGAGGTCGCCGTAAGGAGGAGCGTTGATGTCCCAGGCCACGGAATGGCAGCCGGACCAATTGCCGTAGGGCAGCGCGCCGGCCGCGAGGGCCATGGTAAGCCCGGCGCCCATATTGAAGCGGGTTCCCCGGATCTTCGCCAAGTCCCAGCCCGGCCCGAGATAGCGGGCCCGTAACTCCGGATTGGATTCGAAGCCACCGCAGGCCAGCACGACTGCCCCGGCGCGTATTTCGATACGCTCTCCGCGGTGCTCGGCGACGACGCCGACGATGCTTCCATGTTCGCGGATTAGTCCGACGGCAGGCGTTTCGTAATGGATCGGGATGCCGCATTGCTCTGCCTTGCGATAGAGCGCCGCGAGCATTTCCGGTCCCCCGCCATTGATATGCAGCGCGAGACCGCCCCAGAATTTGAACTTGCCTTCGACCTTGTAGGCCTGCCGCCCCAGCCCCGGGTGCAGCTTGACGCCAAGCCCTGCCATCCATTTCGCGGTTTCGAAACTCGATCGCACCAGTATTTCGCAAAGGTCCGGATCCGTTCGATAGCCGGTGAGTTCGAACATGTCGTCGAAATACTGGTCCTCGGTATAGGTGCCGAAATCGACTGTCTCGAGCTCCTCGTCGCTAATCTCGCAAATCTGACGCAGATCCTCGGGGCCGCTATAGGCGAAGCGGAAAGCGCCACCAGTATAATGTGAGTTGCCTCCCCGCTCCTCGAATGGAGCGGCTTCCAGCATCACGACCTTGGCCCCATTCTCGTGCGCAGAGATCGCTGTGCACAGAGCCGCGTTGCCCGCTCCGACGACGAGGACGTCCGGGCGATCCGTCAAATCCGGTGATTCCATAAATTCTTCCTTCGGGAATGGCTGAGGCTAGATACCGATCGCGCGACGGGGAGCCCGTTCGTCGCGGGCGGCAGGCTTCATGCCTTCCGCGATAATGTTGGAGAGCAGCGCGATCGGACCGACGGTGTCGAGGGCGAGGAGTCGTTCAAGCAGATGGGCCGTCGCCGCGTCACTGAGAACCTGTCCGGCGCAGTCGCGAAATTTTGCTTCGAGGGTCCCGGCCGGCAGCGGGTGCGCCCGGTCGCGGCCGACCGGCCGATCCACGAACGCCTCCACCTGTTCGCCCGAACGCAACGTGATACGCACCCGCGCGTAAAAGTGGTCGGTCGTCTCCATCGTGGCCTGCGGATCCGGGGCCGCCTTTACCCTGCCCATGAGCTCCCGGATCAACGGATTGAAGACGGCGTCGTCCGAGAAATGATCAAGACTGACGATGCCCTCTGCGAGCGCGCGTGCAAGGACGTATTGAACGCTGAATTTGCCGTCCAGCCCGTTCTGCGGATTCGGACGATTAGTGTGTTTCAGCCGTCGCGGATGGGTCCAGGACTCGACGAGAGCAACGGAATCGGGCGTGAGATTGTAGCGGCTGCGCAATTCGAGCATGGCATCAACGGCCGAATGGGTACTGCCGCAGCAGGGATGTCGCTTGAAGGCGATGCCTGGCTCGATCAGGTCGAGTGGCTGACCCCATTCCTGCAATATGCGCTCGGCGGCGAAGGTTCCCGCCCCATTATAAACAAGGAAAAATCCCTGCGAATCTTCGAGCGCCGCAGGGTTCGCATTCATGCCGTTGCGGGCAAGCAGTGCTGCGAGCAATCCGTTGCGGGCCGCGTGTCCGACATGAAAGGGCTTTGTCATTGTGCCAAAATTCGCCTTCAAGCCGGAAGCCATCGATGCGGCGATAGCCAGCGCATGCGCGAGGCGTTCGGGATCGAGGCCGAGGAGATGACCACACGCCGCCGCGCTCCCGAAAGTCCCCAGTGTCGCTGTTGGGTGCCAACCCTTCTCATAATGATGAAAATTCACCGCCCGTCCGATTTTGGACTCGCATTCCACACCGGCCACATAGGCGGTGACGAAAGCCGCTCCGTCGCTGCCGATTTCCTCCGCTAGCGCCCAGATGGCCGGAACGACGGGCGCCGAAGGATGTCCGCCCATCGTGTTGCTGCAGTCGTCGAAATCGAGGACATGCGCAGCCATGCCGTTAATGAGCGTGGCGCTGAGGGCGTCGGTCCGGCGGATATCACCGAAGATCAGCGAGCGGCCCTCTCCTGCGGTGTTGAGAATTGTTCGGCTGAGCGGCCCTGCATCCTCGCTATGAGCGCCGGCGAGCGTTACGCCGATCGTATCAAGAATGCCTTCTTTGGCAGTCTGCACGGCCTGCCCAGGCAGAGTCCGGACCTGGATGTCGAGAACCGCGGCAGCGATCTCACGCAGTAACATGGCGCTACCTCTCCCAAGGGCTGGCGATGAAGTAACGATTTGGTTCTCTTCGAGCCAGGTTGTCAACTATCGACGGCTGGCTCAAGCTTGCAGCCGGCTCAGGCATTCAGACCTCCATCTGCGCCTTGCCAGAAAGCCAGCGCAGGGCTGCGACCGACAGGATGCTCATGACGATGAGCACGACGGATACAGCCGCCGCCAATTCGAAGGAACCGTTGTCAACGAAATTGAAGATCGCGATCGGCAGGGTCTCGGTACCGCGCACGTTAAGCAGCACCGCCATGCTGAGTTCGCGCAAGGTGACAGCGAATACCATCATCCAGGCGGCCAGCATGCCGCTCTTCAGGAGCGGCACCGAAATGTCGATCAGCGTGCGGGTCCAGGAAGCGCCGGACATCCGGCCCGCCTCCTCCAGTTCGCTCGATAGCTGTTTGACTCCGTTGCGGACGAACTGGAACGCGAAAGGAAAACGGTGCGCGGTGAAGGCCACGAAGAACAGCCAAATAGTGCCGTAGAGCGCCAGCGGAGGATCGCGATAGCCGAGCACGAAGCCGACTGCGAGCGCGATGCCGGGAAAGGCGAATGTCACCGTGCTGAGGAAGGTGAGAAGCGCCCGGCCGGGCAATGCCGTTCGCTCTACCAGCCAGACAATGAACAGCGCCAGCACGACGCAGATGCTCGCGGTTCCGGCCGAGATGACCAGGCTGTTGAACACGGCGCCGGGCAAGATTGTCGCCGGATCAAGCATTGCGGCGTAGTTCCTTAGCGTCAGATTGTCCCAAGTCAACGGCCGCCCCCAGCGCTGCACAAGCGAGGTGCGGATCAGGACCAGGAGCGGGAGCGCAACGCTTGCGACAATTACCAGCATCGAAAAGATAAAGAGCAGCCAGCGTGCCGCCCCGATCTCGACCGCCCGGGCAACCTTGGGTTTCGCGGAGATCACCGTGTAACGGCGCCTCCCGGTCGCGTAGCGCTGCAACATCAGGCCGAACACCGTGAAGATGATAATCGGCGTCGCCGCCGCGGCCGCCAGTTCGAAGCGCGGCGGATAGGAGAACAGCTCATAGATCTTGGTCGTGAGCGTGTGGAAATAGGCGGCGTTGCCGATCGCCGCGGGTGCGCCGAAGGCGCCCATGGCCTCGAGGAACACGAATACGGATGAAGACACGATCGCGGGCAGGACGAGAGGAAGAGAGATGCCGAACGAGCCGCGCCAGGAACTCGCTCCGGACATCTGCGCCGCCTCTTCGTAGGACGGATCCATATTGTCGAGCGCCGCGGTCGTGGCGAAGAAAACCAGCGGATAGAAGCTGAAAGTGAGCACAAGAATCAGTCCGCCTTGCGAAAACACGCTCCAGCCCCTGGCCACTCCAAAGAAATCGCGAAGAAAGACGTTGATCAGGCCAGCATTGGGACCGGCGAGGAGAATCCAGGCGATCGCCGTAATGAAGTTCGGCATAACGAAGGCGACAAGCACCGCGAGCCGGATGAATTGCTTTCCCGGCATCGTGGTGCGTGAGATGCCCCACGCCATCGGCAGCCCGATCAGGAGCGAGAAGAAAGTAGTCGCAGTGCTGATAACGAGCGAATTGACGAGGGCCGAGACAAGACCTGGCTCGCTGAATACGGCCGCATAGTTCGCGAGCGTGAACACGCCATCGCGTGTTCGAAAGCCCAGGTTAAACAGGATCGCGAGGGGATAAAGAACAAGCCAAGCCAACAGGGCGACGGCGGCGACCATGATGATCGTCCGCAGCCATTCCTGGCGCAAATCCGAGATCAGGGCCGCGGCCCGGCTATGCCAGGAGGCCATCATCCCGCCGTAAGTCGCGTCGGCCACGTGTGGCGCCCCCACCCTAAACTGCTAAGTCGGCTGTAAAGCGGGGCGCGGCTTGCCCCGCGCAGTTTCCAATGGACCTTGCTATTTCAGGCCGACCGCTTTGTCGTATTCTGCCGACAGCTCCTGACCTTCCTTGAGCAGGCGATCGTCACCAAACAAGTTGATCTTTAATTTCGACAGCGGCGGCTCGTTACGCGGAGCGATCTCGACGTCCTTGCGGGCTGAATAAAAGTCGGCAAGCTTGACGTAGAGTTCCTGGCCTTCTTTTGTCATCATCCAGCGCAGCAGGAGCTTTCCTGCGTTGGGATGCGGCGCTTTGGCGGGTACCGCGCCCATGAACTGCGCGATGGCGGTGCCCTCATCCCAATAAATCAGCTCGATTGGCGTTCCGCTGGCCCTCGCTTCCAAAGCGCGGTAGCCGCTGACACCCCAGCTCACGGGCCGCTCTCCGGAAACGACCGCGCTCACCGCAGCCTCATTGCCGCGGGTCAGCAGGATATCGCGTGCCTTCACGTTTTTGAGGAAGTCGCGCCCAACCGCATCGGTCACGTTGAGGAGCGCGGCCGCGCCGGTGCCGCCACGCGAAGGTCGTGAAATCGCAACCTTGCCGATCCATTTCGGATCGGTCAGCAGTGCCTTGAGAGAGGTCGGAGCTTCGTTCTTTTTCAAGCTTTGCGTGTTGTAGATGCCGTACATCGGCGTGATGCCGAGCGCGAAATAATAATTGTCCGGGTCGTATGTCCCGGACAGGAGCATATCGCGGTCCGGCAGCACTACTGGCTGAATGAAATTTTCCTTCTTGTAACGCACCATGTCGGCGGGTTCGGTGAGATTGATAAGGTCGAAGCTCACCTTGTTGGCGAGGCGGTCGGCTTCGATGAGCTGCACCATCGGTTCCGTCGAGCGCCGCGTATAACTGACCTTGATCCCGGGATAACGCTTCGAGAAGGTCTGCAGCATTTCCTGCGCGGCATCCTCCTTCACAGCGCCCCCGAAATTGACGGATCCCTCCGCCTTAGCAGCCTGGTAAAGTTCGTCCATGGAAGGCGTCTGCGCCTTGGCCACTTGCATCAAGGCGAACGGCATGGCGAAGACGCCTGCCAGCAGCCACCTGGTTCCGTTGTGCATGAATCTTCCTCCCTGTTGTTTTAAGTCGAGAGCACGAGGCAATCGGCCGGCTCGAAACTCACGTGCACGTCAGGCGCCAACATGCGGTCGCCGATGTCCTTGCTCGGACTGATCACCCGCAGCCTCGTCCCGTCAATATCGACCAGAAAATCCAAATGCGGCCCGAGAAAGCTCCGGCGCAGGACGCGGCCGGTTTTGACGTTCGCGCCTGCGCGTCTCTCGGTTGAAAGCGAAATAGATTCCGGTCGGATATACAGACGGGCTTGGCAGCCATCCGTTAGCCCGCCCGCCCCGTTTCCGGCGACGACCTCACCGAGTCCGAGTGCCTGCAGCCGGATGCGCCCGCCTTCGTCTCGTCCGATCACCTTTGCATCGAAAACATTGGCCAGTCCGATGAAGCGAGCGACGAAATCCGTTGCGGATCGGTAATAGACGTCTTCCGCCGAACCGATCTGCTCGATATGCCCGTTGCTCATGACGGCAATCCTGTCGCCCACCACCATGGCCTCGTTCTGGTCGTGGGTGACGTAGATACTGGTAATTTTGAGCTTGTTTAGAAGGGCTTTGATCTCGAAGCGCATATGCTCGCGCAGCGACGCGTCGAGGTTGCTCAGAGGCTCGTCGAAGAGCAGGATTTCGGGTTCGAGCACCAAGGCCCGAGCCAGCGCGACGCGCTGTTGCTGACCGCCTGAGAGTTCGGCGGAATAACGATCTTCGTAGTCTTCCATTCGCACCATAGCGAGGGCATCCCGGACTTTCTCCGCCACGGTTGTCCGATCGAGCCCGCGCAGGCGCAGGCCATAAGCGAGGTTTTGTGCGACGGTCTTGTGCGGCCAGACGGCGTAACTCTGGAACACCATCGAGAGCGAACGCCGTTCGGGTGGCACCATCACGGTCTTGGAAGCGACAAGGCGTCCGTTAACACGGATCTCGCCCGCGCTGGGGCGCTGAAATCCGGCGACGAGGCGCAGAAGCGTCGTCTTTCCGCAGCCGCTCGACCCGAGCAGCACCACCGTCTCACCCTCGTCGACCTGCAGCGACACATCGTCGACGGCCCGCAAGGGGCCGAAAGACATCGTGAGGCCTTGTATATCGAGCTTCCTCATGATCCTCCCGGACCAGCGGCCTGCTCCGGTCAACTGTTGACACCTAGTTCGCCGACGGGCCGACCCGGTGTCAAGCGGTAGTGGCCGGTGCGAGAATTGATGCCCGGTTCGTAGATTGAGCTTCCGGATTCGATGCTATCGGCATGGGCATGCCGACGTTCGCAGTCGCGCTACGAGACGCGTTGTCCTTCCGTAACATTTCTCCGTCAGGAGATCTCGATCTCCATCAGCGGTGCGTATTGCTGGCCGCCGTGGCTGTCGCTGTCGAGCAGGTCGCCCTGGAAGATTGGCCGGGGAATCGAAGCCTTGAAGGCAAGTGCGGGAGGCACCACAAAGAAACGGACGTCCTCGACGGGAAGGCGATAAATCGCCGCGATCCGCTCGGCAGACAGAGCACCGCTTTTCCGCACGCGCTCGAAGGTCTCCAAATTCGCGAACATGATGTCAAAGGTCAGTTCGAATGGTCCCGCGTTCTTGCTGCGGATGAGACTTGCCAGTTCACCAAGCTTCGTCATGTCAGGTCCCCACGTCGAGCATATCGATCGGGAACATTTCGTAAGGATCGTCAGGTTCAACCACGTGGTTGACGCAGAAGCGGTAGACCGCGCCGCGTTCCAGATAAGCTGGGCTGTAGAGGCAGGCGACGCCGGTGATGAGTCCGCTCCATTCCGGGATCGGAAGATGCAGCGCCTGATGCCGGGCCATCGAGACAATCGTGGTAGCGATCTCTTGCGTCGGCGCCGTTACCTCGAGCACGAGGCAGAGCTCGTGGCTTGTGACAGTCTGAACCGGTTCGAGCGGCCCCATCGTTCCGTCCTTGCCGTAGACACGCAGGTTGAAGATGTAATTCGCAGCCGTATCAGCGTCGAAAACGTCGGCCACCCTGCCCTTGAGCTTTTCCTTCAGGCGTTCCGACCAATTATCGATCTGGCGGATGATGAAGGGATCGCGCACGGAACCGATAACGATGCTCTGGTAGCCGACCCGCTCCGCGCCTTCGAGTTTTACCGTGTAGGTCTCTGCGTGCTCGAACCTGCTGCCGCGCACGCGTACGCGCCTCTCGTCGAGCGCCTCATAGCTTGCCTGCGTCAGATCGAGCGTGCCGCTCGATTCAACCAGCCGGAAAGGATCGGCGTTCTCGTAGAGCGCGTGAGCGGCAACGCTCTGTGGCGTGCAGCGAACCTCCCGATCGAGCGCCTCGACGTCGAAATAGCCCTCTCCAAAACTGACGAGGATGGAATCCGGTGAAGGCCGGGACACGGCGATGGCGCTGCCGCACTCCAGCAGCTTTGCGGCGTGCCAAGCCAATCCGGGCGGCACGCCCATGCGGATCGGAAGCCCCGCGAAGATGGCGCAATCGCTGGCGCGCCCCGCGATCACCACGTCCGCGCCTTGATCGAGGGCGCGCAGGAACGGCTCCTCGCCCATCATTCCGACGATGCGCTCGGCCCTGTCGATCACGCCTTCATCGAATTTCGGCGCGGGCTTGAGGGGTCGGATGCGGCCCTGGCTGAGGCGGCCCTTGAGATATGCCTTATCCTGTTCGGCATGGATCAGCGCCAGGCGGAAACGCAGGCCCTCCTCACGCGCGATTTCAAGCACGATGTCGCGGACAAGCGCCAAATGCGGCTCACCGCCGGCGGTTCCCGCGGAACCAACAAGCAGCGGCACGCCGCCTTGCCGGGCGGCCTTGAGCATGAGCCGCAGATCGCGTTTGACGGCGCGACGCGGAAACGCCGGCGTGCCAGAGCCAAGCGGCGCAGGTCCCGGATCGGTCGAGCCCGCATCGCAGCCGATGAAATGCGGCCGGCGCGCCATGCCGGCCATGATCGAACTTTCCTTGAAGCCCGAGCCGCAGACTCCAGTTGCCGAAAGGACGCGGACCTC
This sequence comes from uncultured Alphaproteobacteria bacterium, assembly GCA_963750965.1. Taxonomy (GTDB): domain Bacteria; phylum Pseudomonadota; class Alphaproteobacteria; order Rhizobiales; family Xanthobacteraceae; genus CANKHA01. The sequence goes on along the minus strand of CAVVSK010000016.1, from coordinate 13,839 downwards.
AAGGCCCGATCGCGCGGGATGAGCTGCAGCCGCTTCAGCGGGATGTTTCGTTTCAAGCACCAACCTATACCTTTTGTCTCACGGGAGACGATGCCTTGCTCCGCCGCGACTTGACCAATTCGTAAAGCGGCGGCGCAACAAGAGCCGCGAATGCGACCGCCAGGATGGTCGCCGAGATCGGCCGGGTGAGAAAGACCGTCAGGTCGCCCTGACTGATCGCCAGAGCCCGCCGGAACTGCTGCTCGGCCAACGGCCCGAGGATCAGGCCAAGGATCGCCGGGGAGACCGGGATGTCGGCGCAACGCATCACATAACCGAGAAGGCCAAAGACGCAGAGCGTGCCGAGATCGAATACTGAGCCGTGCAGGCTATACACGCCGAGGCTGGCGAAAACGAGAATGCCAGCACAGAGGTAGGGTCGCGGAATGGCCAATAGCCGCACCCAGATCCCGGCGAGCGGCAAGTTTAAGACCAGCAGCATGACATTGCCGATATAGAGGCTGGCGATCAGACCCCAGACGAGATTCGGATTGTTCTGGAACAGGAGCGGCCCCGGATTTAAGCCGTATTGTTGAAATGCGACCAGCATGATCGCCGCGGTCGCCGAAGTGGGCAGTCCCAGCGTCAGCAGCGGCACGAGGACACCCGTCACGGCCGAATTGTTGGTCGCCTCCGGCCCGGCAACTCCCTCGATCGCGCCCTGTCCGAACTCCTCCGGACGCTTCGAGAGTTTCCGTTCCAGCGAATAGGACAGGAAAGTCGGAATCTCCGCTCCGCCCGCGGGCAACGCTCCAAAGGGAAAGCCGATGAAAGAACCGCGCAGCCACGGCTTCCACGATCGGCGCCACTCCTCCTTCGTCATCCAGATCCGGCCGGAGATCGGGATGATCTCGTCGGCGAGGAGACTTTTGCGCGAGACCACGAAAAGAGTTTCAGCGACGGCAAAAAGGCCGACGGCGAGGATTACCACCTCGATCCCGTCGAGTAGCTGCGGAAGATCGAGCGCGAGCCGCGCTTGCCCGGTCTGCATGTCGATGCCGATGAGGCCGACGGTCAGTCCCAGGAACAGGCTCGCGAACCCGCGCAACAGCGAGCTGCCCAGCACCGCGGCCACCGTGGTGAAGGCGAGGATCATCAGCGAAAAATAGTCGGCAGGGCCGAACTTGAGCGCAAAGGTCACAACAGTCGGCGCAAACAGCGCCAGGAAGAATGTCGCCAAAGTCCCGGCGACGAAGGAGCCGATGGCGGCGGTGGCCAACGCGGCGGCGCCGCGACCACGCTTCGCCATCTGGTTTCCCTCGATGGCAGTGACGACCGAGGAGTTCTCACCCGGCGTGTTGAGCAGGATCGAAGTCGTCGAACTGCCGTACATGGCGCCGTAATAGATGCCGCCGAACATGATGAAGGCGCCGACAGGATCGAGTTTTCCGGTCAGCGGCAGCAGCATCGCAACTGTCAGCGCGGGCCCGATCCCGGGCAACACGCCGACCGCCGTTCCGAGGGTCACGCCGATCAGCGCCCACAACAGATTGATCGGGGTGAGCGCAACCGAAAAACCATGCAAGAGGCCGCCGATCACGTCCATCAACGCGCACCCCAGAGCGTTCCCCCCGGCAAAGACAGGCCGAGCGCGTAGGTGAAGGTGATGAAGATGACGGTGGAGAACACCGCCCCGACAACGAGGTCGAAGAATAGACGCCGGCTGCCGAAAGCTCGGGTCGTGAGCGCAAACATGAGCGTGGATGCGATCACAAAGCCGAGTGGTGCAATCAAAGCCGCGTTGATCACCAGGCCGAGTCCGACGAGTCCAACACTGGACATGTGCCGCCAAAACTCTCGCCGGTCGGGATAAGTCTCGCTTGGCTCCGCCCATAGGACGGACCAGGAGCCCTTCAGGGCGCTGCGCACGAGAAGAACCCCAATCGCGATCAACCCCGCGCCGATGACGTAAGGAAAGACCTGCGGCCCGACCCTTGCGTAGGCCGATTGCTCGACGCCTATAGAATACCCCTGATGCAGTACGAACAGCCCGAGCCCGATGACCGCAAGCGCGACAGGGAGCGCGCTTGCAGATCGTGTCCCGGAGCGATGCCCATCCATCGCGCTAACCGGTGCTCGTCACTTCACCAGTCCGAGTTGGGTGAGGATCTCGGTTACGCGTTTCGTCTCCGTCTCGATGTAGCTCTTGAAGGCATCGCCGGCGAGATACTCGTCGTTCCAGCCGTTGGTCTTCAACAGATCCTTCCACGCATTTGATTTGACCACTTTGTCGGTGAGATCGAGATAGGCCTGCCGCTGCGCGGGCGTGAGGCCTGGAGGCGCGGCGATACCACGCCAGTTTGACAAGGTGGCATCGACGCCTTGCTCTTTCAGCGTGGGGATGTCGACGCCCGGAACGCGCGCCGCGGCCGAGATCGCCAGCGCACGGACGGTACCGGCTTTGATCTGATCCGCGAGTTCGCTGTAGCCGCCCAGACCGGCGGTGACCTGCCCGCCGATGATTGCGGCGAGCGCGTCGCCGCCGCCGGAGAAGGCGACATAATTCACCTGCTTCGGATCGACTCCCACTGCCTTCGCGATCGAGCCCGCCAGAATGTGGTCAGTGCCACCGGCGGAACCGCCAGCCCAGGACACAGCGCCCGGATTCTGCTTCAGCTTGGCGGTCAGATCGGCCAAGGACTTCACCGGCGAATCTTTCGGCACGACCACCACCGAATATTCGCTAATCAACCGGGCCACAGGTGTCACGTCGGCGAGGGTCACCTTCGACTTATTGGTGGCGAACGAGGCGACCATCCCGAAACCTCCGACAATCATTGCGCTGTCGCTGCCGGTGCGGTTTTTGATGAACTGCGCAAGTCCGATCGCCCCGCCGGCGCCGCCGACATTGATGACGGTCGCGGACCCGAGCTTCTCCTTTTCCAGCGCCTGCTCGAAGGCACGCGAGGTGCGGTCGTAGCCGCCGCCCGGTGCAGCGGGCGCCATGATCTCGATATCCGCCGCACGTGCCGGAATACTCGCGGTCGCTAGCGCCGCGAGTAGGCATCCGGTCAGAGCCGTTCTGATTCTTGCGGTCAGGGATATCATCGTCATGCGTTCCTCCCTCTCGTCCGGCACCCGGCCGGTTATGATTTACTGATGAACTTATCCTCGATCGCGTCGAGTGTCTTCGACCCCATGAGTTCGTTCAATTCCTTGAACGATACCAGAAGGTCGGGACGGAAAGTCGGCTGGTCGGCATTAATCGTAGGGGCGAAAGCCTCGAGCGCGTTCATCATGCCGCGCAAGGCCGCCGTCGACAGCATGCGGGCATAGGACACGGTTGCGGCGCCAAGAGCCTGCAATTGCTTGGGCGTCAGGAGCGGAGTGGTGCCACGTTCCATCAGACCGAGCCCCATATTCACGGCAAGCGGCTTGCTGACATTTTGCGCCACCGTGCGGATGTCCTCCACGGACAAGAGCGCATCGGCAAACACGATATCCGCGCCGGCTTCGGCATACATATTGAGCCGGTCGATGACCTCGGGAATGCCGTCGGTCGCGGCCGCATCGGTGCGCGCCCGGATCAAGAAATCGGGATCCCGCCTTGCATCCACGGCGGACTTCACCTTTTCCACCATCTCCCGCGCCGGAATGACGCGCTTGCCTTCCAGGTGACCGCAGCGCTTCGGCCAGACCTGATCCTCGATCGAGATCGCTGCAAGCCCCGCCTTTTCGAAAGCGCGAGTCACGAAATGGACGTTGAGCGCGTTGCCATAACCTGTGTCTGCATCGGCAAGCAATGGGATGCCCGAGCATTCGACGAGCGCACTGCAGGCACGAAGATTTTCGTCGAAAGTCAGGATGCCGCGATCCGCCCAGCCGAGCAGGTTCTCCGACAGGCCGGCGCCGCTGATTGCCGCCGCCTTGTAACCAGCGCTCTCGACGAGCCGCACGCTGAAGCCGTTGAACACGCCCGGCAGGACCAGAATTTCCGGGGCCTCAACCATCCGGCGGAACGTGCGTCGGTCGGTCATTGCGCCACCCGCCCCGGGCTGCGGCCTGCGCCGGGGGTGCCAGGAGCGGTATCAACCGCGGCAGCGATCGCACGCAGCAACATGGCGGCCATTTCCGAAGGGCTTGGCGACAAATACATTTTGATGATCTCCTCGAGCAGATTGTCACTCTAGACAACCCGGTTCAAGCCATCTAAGCCGGCCCGTGCTTAGCGATAATCCGCAGGAGACAAGATGAGCGACCACGCCAAAGTCGATAACGTCCACACGCGTCGGATCGCCGAATTCGTCTCCGGTCTCACCTACGATGCCGTCCCGGTGGAAGTCCGCGAGCGGATAAAGCTGCTCATTCTTGATTCGCTCGGCTGCGCCATCTATGGCGCGCATACACCCTGGTGCGAAATCCTTCTGGGAATGCTGTCAGAAGTCGATCAGACCCGAACCACCTCGGTGTGGGGTAGTAAGGCACGGCTGTCATCGCCGCACGCCGCCTTGGTGAATGGAACCGCCGTGCAGGGTTTCGAACTCGATGACGTGCACCGCCACGGCGTGCTGCATGTCGGCGCGGTGACGCTTCCGGCACTGATCGCGGTGGCGGAGAATCATGCGCAGCTTTCCGGGCGTGAATTTCTTGCCGCCGCTGTCGCGGGCTACGAGATCGGACCGCGAGTCGGTATCTGCATGGGACAGGAGCATATCGGCCAGGGATGGCATTCCGGCGCCACCCTTGGCGTGTTCTCGGCTGCGGCTGGTGCCGCGCGCGGGCTGAAGCTCGATCCGGAGCGCACGGTTCACGCCCTCGGCATTGCGGGAACGCAGGCAGCAGGTCTCATGGCGGCTCAGTTCGGCTCGATGGTGAAGCGCATGCATGCCGGCCGTTCCTCGCAGAGCGGGCTCTACGGTGCGCTGCTCGCGGAGAAGGGATTTACCGGCATCATCGACGTGTTCGAGGCGCCCTATGGCGGCTTCTGCACCACCTTCTCGCGTTCCACTGACCGTTTCGACATGGCGGAACTGAGCGCCGGTCTCGGCGAGCGCTTCGAGACGATGCGGATCGCGCTGAAATTCTATTCCTGCGTCGGCAGCAACCACACCAGTCTCGATGCCATCCGCACGATCCAGGCGCGCCGGCCCTTCACCTTGGACGAGCTCAGCAAGATCGTGATTCACGGCTCGCAAGTGACAGTCGATCATGTCGGCTGGGCTTACCGTCCCGAGGGTTTGACCTCCGCCCAGCTCAACCTGCCCTTCTGCGTTGCCACCCTGCTCCTTTGTGGCGACGTATTCGTCGACGAGTTCAAGCCCGAGGCCGTGCACGATGAGGCCCGCATCGCGCTCTCGCGAAAGGTCGAAGTCGTGCACGACCCGGCGATCACGGCGCTTGGCTCAAAATTCCGGCACAAGGTGCGCGTTGAAGTCCACTTTACAGACGGATCCCGCGAAGAGGAGACCCGAGAGGCGCCCCGCGGCAGCGAGCAATCCTTCGCCGGGCCGGAGGAAATCGTGGAAAAATTCCGCAAACTCACGCGATTCACGATGCAACCGAGCCAGCAGGACGAGGTGATCGGCATCGTGCTGGGGATGGAGGAGATCGACGACATGGCGCGGCTGCCGCGGGCGTTGCAAGCGCGCTGAGGTGCACTTCCGCTTGGCCGCTGCTATGTCGTTTGACCCCCTTTATTCAGTTGTGCGTCCCAGTCCGACGAAAGCCCGCCCTCTCGGATCTGCTTTTGGCTCTAGTTCAGCGCCAGCATTTTGATCAGGTTGGGCAATCCCGCCCCTTGCATATACGGATCGCGCGCGAGGTCGACGCAGCCATTGAGCAGCAGCGATTTTATCCGGTCCGGATAGCCGACAAACTCACGCCGCAGCGACAGAAACGCCGCGAGCAGTCCTGCGACATGCGGCGCCGCCATGCTGGTTCCGCTCATCTCGACATAAAGATCATCGACTGTGGGTGTTTTCTTTCCCTTCCAGTCATGACGGGCTGAGACGATTTTCTCGCCGGGCGCGACAACGTCGGGCTTTTTGCGTCCATCGGCGGTGGGTCCCCGGGACGAAAAATACGAGATGCCATAGGTGTGCGGATTGGATTTGTGCACCGAGCCCACGGCAATCGCTTCGTCAAGATTGGCAGGATCGCCAATCGACAGATCCATATTGCTCTGTATATCGCCCGCCTCGGACTTCAGAACCGCATAGCCCTCGTTGCCTGCCGCAAGCACGACCACGACGCCTTGACGCCATAGGCGCCGCAGTTCCTGGCACAAAGGCGTATGACCGCAACCGAACACGCTCGGATCGAAGCCACCGCCAAGACTCAAGTTGACGCCGTGCACCACCAGCGAGCCGGCCTGTTCGTTGAGGCCGGCCACGGTGTCGAGCGCCTTAATGATCCAGGCGTCCTCACCTTGGCCCTCATCGTTGAGCACCTTGAAACCGTAAAGTGAAGCGCGTGGCGCCATTCCGGCGAAAGTCACGTCATTGACGATGCCCTCGCCGGCGATAATTCCGGCCACGTGCGTACCATGGCCGTCACCATCAAGTTGGTTGAATTCTTTCGAGCCCCGCTCCAACTGCCGTGGAGCGCCGCGGTGCGTACAGTCCCATTGCGCGACAACGTTGCCGTGCTTCTGGAAATGCGGATGATCGCCTCTGATCCCTGTGTCGAGTACGGCCCAACACACACCTTTACCGTCGGCGCCATAGCCGAGATTGGCCGGGCGCGCTTGGATGGTGTGCGTAGATGCGCTTATCAGCGCGTGTTTCCGGGCGTTGCGCCAGATGCCGACGATCTTGAGGTCCTCGAAGAACGATCCGAGTGTTTCAACCTCCAGTCGGGTGAGCTTTGCGGCGACGAAATGCCGGAGATCGTCGATCTCGGCATCCGTTGGATCGTCTCCTGTAGCCTTGATGATGCTGTTCACTTTTGTCTTCACGGCTTCCGCCGTAACCCGGAGTTGCACCGGATTAGCCGGGTTTCCTTGGCCCTCCCTCGCCAATTGGATGAGTGTCGGATGGCGATCACCGCGATGAGCGTTCTCGAGATCGCCGACCAGATCCTTGGCGATTGTGAACGACCCAATCTCCTGCTCAAACGTCGATCCGACCAACTTGCGAACCGCCTGGAGCACGTCCTTGACGCGCAGATAGCCGGTTGCCGAATGCGGATGTCGCGGGCTGTCCTTGTTCAACCCGATGCCCGAAACGTTCTCGATCGCACCCTCAAAGTCATTGGAAATGTCGCTATCGAAGGCGACGGGATCGAGCCGGTCCGCGACATTGAGCCAGCGGTCCACGCATGGCGGAAACGGTAGCGTCCCGCCGGTCCATTGTCGTAGCGCGTCCTGGACCTCCTGCAGGCCGAGCGGTGAGCCGATGGTAATGAAGAGTGGAACGCGGATCTGTCTGGGATCGAGCCGGCGCAGCACGTCATAAGCGATCATTGATCCTTGACTGTGGGCGATAACGATGAATGGGCCCCCGCCGGCGGCCAGCCTGTCGAGCAGCGACTGCTCCATGGCGTCGCGGCGCTTCGCATCGAACAGGAAGTCATTGACATCTCGCAGGAAGGCGCGGGTGAGTGATTGACTGATGAGGCGGCGGAACGGCTCCGGCAGGGGCAGCAACTTCGCGTGGACTGATTTGGTACGAACTTCCGCATTCGACACCGCAGTGCCAGCAATAAGTTTGGTCGCGATCTTCTCCAGCCATGCCTGTCGAACCGGATCGTCAGTCAGAGCCTTGATTTCCCGCTCGACAGGATGTTGCCTGTCCTCCGGGCGCGCAGTTGACAGCGCCAATACCGCGCGCGTCGACATCTCGTCATCGTCAATTCGGGTTTGATCACCCGAGAAGCAGGTTTCATCGAGTGGCGTCGGATACAATTCGCGATTGACCCAATAGGTCATTCGGCTGCGGTCGCCCAGATCGGTCCCGAACAAGGCTTTGTCCCATTGGCACTTGAGCACCGCCGGCGGCGGTTTATTGCCTATTCCGTGGACATAGATGACTGTGTTTGCCGACTTTAGCTCGAGCGGCCTCGCAGCTTTTTCAATGCCGAGCTTTCGCATCTGCAGCGTAGATGGAGGTGCGAGCTTTGGCGTGGCCGCGCTGCGGCTGCGCGAAGATGCGGCGCGTTTGGAACTGCTGCGTTTGGGAGTGCGGCGTGCCCGACTGGTTGAACTGCGGGAGACCTTACGTTTCCTTGCGCCCCTCATGACGTTTTGTCCTTTCAATAAATATCATATCCAGACGTCTTAATGGTGCAACCTAGCCAAGGACCGGAGTGCCGATAATGAATCCAGAGCCTTAGGCGGTCGATAAAAGGCGCATCTTATCACAATGATTGCAGCTGCCCTCTCACCGCGGCAACGCTAGCGCGGCACGCCTACAGGCTTGCCAGAAGAAAAATGGCGGGCGCGTTAGTTTGCGGTTAAGCGCTGTCTCTCGCTTATCATCAAAAGCTTCACATGCACCGCATAGCGCAGTAACCGGTTACAACGTCATTCCGTTGCGCTGCTTCGGGCTCCGCAGCCGCAGGGGTCCACCGTCAGCCTAAGGCTCTCTCGCGACGCTGCCCACTCCCACCGCCGCGCTGACTGCGCCGATGGCTTTGCTAAAGCGGCCCGAGAGACCGAGGTTTCGAGGCTGTCGACGGCAGCTGGGGTGACGCGCTGGCGGCCAGCCAGCGCGCATATTCTGCACCCGGATGGGGTCTATTCCGCGTACTTTGATTTTGATCCCACCCAATCCTGCGGTAAAACTTCGTCCGAGGAAAGCCAATTGGAAGGATCCATCTCGTGACGAAAAGGATCGACACGGGTGGCCCACTAATTGGCGACTTGTTGCTTCCCGTTGCGATCAGGCAATGAAACCCTATCGTCCAAACGGGATCAGGAATTTAGCGCGCTTTGGAGAGCGGGTTCACGACTCAGGAAATCGTTAGGATACGACAGCCGCGCAAAGTTCGGCGGGTGAAACCCACACGGTAATGCTATCCCGGTCAGAGCTGAAAGGGCATCTCATGAATGAAAGTTTCGGCGCTTGGAAGGTCCCGGATGACCGATGATCCCACGATGCTGCGGCTTGATGACCAGATCGAATGGTATGACAAGCGCAGCAATTCGAATCAACGCACGTTCAAGCTGCTGAAGGTAGTCGTGATCGCAGCCGCTGCCGTGATCCCCCTCCTGGCAGGATTGCCGGTACCGACATGGGTGATGGGCGCGCTCGGCGTTGTCATAGCACTCACAGAAGGGCTCCAGCAGCTGAACCAGTATCACGCGAACTGGATCTCATATCGCTCAACTTGCGAAACGTTAAAGCATGAGAAGTTTCTGTACCTCGGAAAAGCTGGTCCATATAAGAACGAAAGCGAGGCCCATTCTGTGCTGGCTGAAAGAATAGAGTCACTCGTATCGCAAGAGCACGCGAAATGGGCCTCAGACCAGGAGAATGCAGCCAAAACTAAGGAAGTCCCCGTTCCTAACCGCTCGTAACAACGCGCGTATCAGCGCAATGGGGTAGTGCTAACGAAAGCACCACGAGCATAGCATGCGTTCTTTGTCCAATGCAGCTTTCCAGCAGCGACTGGATGCTCTTGCCGGCGCAGGTGACTTTGAACGGCCACTGTGGCGCAGGATGGAGAAATGACCCATGGTCCCCCAATTTGCGCAATTACAGAATGGCTACACTCGTCTTTGGGAAACTATGACGATCCGCAGCGAGTGGGCGGAGAAAGCTAATCAGGCGGCGCGTGCGATTGTAAACAACAAAAGCGAGTACCGGATTGTTGAAACCCTCGTCGGCGTTCCATGGTTTGTTGTCGGAATTATCCACCAAATGGAATCCGGCGGCAATTTCAAGACACACTTGCATAACGGCGACGCCTTGTCGGCTCGCACCGCGAACGAACCGAGCGGTCGTCCAATAAATGGTAATCCTCCGTTCCAGTGGTACGAGAGCGCAGCGGACGCTCTGCATTATGACAAGCTCGACCAGGTAACAGACTGGACATGCGAGCGCCTTGCTTATGAGCTTGAAAAATACAATGGATTTCGCTCCCGTACCGAACACAATATCAACACGCCTTATCTCTGGTCCGGTTGCACCCACTACGATAGAGGAAAGTTTGTTCGCGACAACATCTTTGATGCGAATTTCCGTAGCAAGCAGGTTGGCGCCATGCCAATTCTGCGGAGTTTGATGTTATTAGATCCATCGGTGGCCAGTGCTCTGGCTTCGCAGACTCCCACTGCCCAGGCTGCAGATGCAGGCCAACTGCAGCTCGATGTGAAGGAATTGCAATCTCGTTTGGCGAAGCTACCATTCTATGGCGATGAGATAGATGGATTCCTTGGACCGAAAACGCGCAACGCCATTCGTGCCTTTCTGGTAACTCAGCAGATAACAGACGTACGAAATTGGACGAAGGCGCGTCTTCTAGTTGCCGGTAAACAAGCGCTTTGCCAACTTGACGGCATCGACGTGGGCGAAATAGACGGCATCCATGGACCGCAGACTGAATACGCCTTGAGTGTCTATGAGGCACGCAAACGCGGAGATAGGACGGCCGAGGCATGGCGAGACCAGGAGGAGAAAAAGCCGCCCCTGGTCAAAGCTCCGCCGAAGTCCACCTGTTGGCCCGGGCAGAGTGATGTTGAAAGATTCTTCGGTGAAAAGGGTGAGAATCAAACCAAGCTTATCTTTCCCTATCCAATGCGACTTGCGTGGCAAACAAGCACCGTGTGTCGCTCCACGGTATGCCACGAAAAAATCCATGATGCGGCTTTGCGGGTTTTGACCCGCGCCCTCGATCACTACGGGATTGATAAGATACGCGCGCTTGGACTCGACTTGTTCGGCGGATGCTTGAACGTGCGCCTCATGCGCGGGGGCAGCGCCTGGTCGATGCATTCCTGGGGTATTGCGTTCGATTTTGATCCTGATCGTAACCAGCTCAGGTGGGGGAAGGACAAGGCTGCCTTTGCCCATCCGGAATATGAAAGATGGTTCGATCTATGGGAGGAGGAAGGCGCAATATCGCTCGGACGATCCCGCAATTACGATTGGATGCACACGCAATTCGCAGTGTTCTAACCATGACGGAGAGCCCGATCTGATCGGGGCGCGCATCGGCGACAGGATCATCACCAACGGCCGCCGCGTCCGCCCAGGCATCGTGCACTCGGTGCATTCGTAATTGCCGTTTGTTCCTTTGATTTCCTGTACACCCCTGCCCGCAGTTTTCCGGGAAGCCCTACGCAATTGCGAGAGGTTTCGGGATACCAGTGCCGGCCCAGTGCACCGATGGCTGGCGCATGACAAGGATCAGTCGGCGTCGCTCGAGTTGAGCGCATCATCCATTTCATATACTCTACCTATCATGGCATTATTTCTATTTTGATCTTTTTTTGCAGTGATCCATTTCATAGCCCCTAACATCAGACGGTATTATTCTATTTTGATCTTTTTGCAGTGCGATCCTGGACGCTTCCCTAATTGGGAAGCATGGTGGCCACAATGGCCGACGTTTTCATTAGCTACTCGAAATCTCACGTCTCGCTGACGCGCGATCTTGCCAATGAACTCGAGGCAAAGGGCCTTGACGTCTGGTGGGATACCGAGTTGATCGCCGGAGAATTTTTCCGCGAGCGCATCATTCAAGAGCTGAAGGACTGCAAAGCGGCGATCGTCATTTGGACGCCGGATTCCATCCGCTCGGCATACGTGGTTTCAGAAGCCGAACGTGCGCGCGTAGCAGGTAAGTTGATCCAGGTTCGGACTGCCGATGTTAACCCCGCGGAATTGCCGCCGCCTTTTGACACAAGTCATGCATGTCTGGTCGACGACCGGAAAGGGATTTTCCGGAGCCTGTCGAGGGTTGGTCTCCTGCCCGGTGATGCCGCGGCGGCTAAGTCACTCCGGCTACCGTCGGAGGATGACCGTCCCACGATCTGGAGACGATCGGTCCGAAATCTCCTCATTGGTGCGGCCGCGACCGTCCTCCTCGTCATTGGCGTGTTAGCTGCTGCTAATTGGCCAAAAGAAACGGTAGCCCCCGCCGGCGCGGGCATCGACCTTGCCGCGCACTCGCGTGGCATCGACCCGGCCGCCATTTCGGAGGCTTCGGGAGTCACGGCGGCGATGGTTGCCAACCGTTTCTTCGACGAGCTGAACACTGGCCTACATGATTCCAGCATTTTCGACGCAAATGTCCGTCTGGGCAGGCGCGGCCTCATGAGCAAGGTCGATGCGTTAAACGAACTTCGCAAGGTCCAGTTCAAATATACCAAAATCAACTGCCGTATGGAGAGCGACAAGCCAACGCTCAAGCATGCCGAGTTCGCCCGAAATGGTTTTAGGGCAATGGTGCAGACCGAGTGCGACTTCACGGACCTAACAGGGGTATCCACAACTGAACGCTTCCCGTTCGAAATCGAGGCGACGCCGGGCCCACGCGGCATTCTGCTGATTTCCGGTCTGTGGCATTCGGAAACAATGTGGTTCTGGCAGCCGAGAGTTCGAGAATGACGATGAGTTTGTTCGCAAAGTGCGGAGCTCGGCGAACGTGGTGTCTGAGCGTGTGTCGGCGAGATTACGAATGATCCGGAGGAAGGCAGATGAGTAGCATCGTCAAGAGACTTGCCTTGTTTACTGCACTGGTAACCGGCGCAACGACGTTTGGCGGACGTCCTGGTGATGCTGCCGTTCCAGCCAACGGACTACGGATCGCCGCCGATCCGGTCATGTTCGTCCAATGGAGTGGTGCGCCTTGGCCGGGCATCGTCGTAGTCCCCGGAGGCGTGGGCATCAGTGGCGGCGATGGCCGCGGCAGTGGTGGTGGTCGCGGCACTGGTGGCGGTGGCGGTGGCGGTACCGGCGGCGGTGGCGGCCAAGGCGGCGGCTCCGGTGGGGGTCGCGGCATGAGTGGCGGCACAGTTGGCGGGGGCGGTCAATATATCATCGTCGCGCCGAGCGGCGGCTTCTTCGGCGGAGGCGGCGTCGTAGTCGAGGAGGATCGTGGCACTAGTCGCGGTCGCGGTATGGGCGCGGGTACCGGCGGAGGCACAGGTGGCGGCAAAGCTCGCGCTAAACAAGGCAGCGGTACAGGCGGCGGTACGGTGGCGGTTCCGGTGGGGGTCGCGGCCAGGGTGGCAGCACAGGTGACGAGGATGGTCAATATATCATCGTCACGCCGAGCGGCGGCTTCGTCGGCGGAGGCGGCCTCGTAATCGGCGATTATCGCGACACAGGCGGCGGTCGGGGTATGGGCGGGGGTACCGGCGAAGGCAAAGCTGGCGGCAAAGCTCGCGCCAAGCAAGGCAGCGGTACAGGCGGAGGTACGGGCGGCGGCGGCGGTGGCGGCACCGGCGGCGGTACAGGCGGCGGCACCGGCGGCGGTGGCGGCAAGGGCGGCATGTGAGCGCTCCTCGCGCGGCGGGTCACTGCACCGAAAAAGGCGTGGATGCGAGGTCGGCCTAAGAGCTGCGGCAGCAGCCGAGCTTGCTGATCAACTTATCGCGCGCCGCTATCTTTCCCGGCCAAACCTATAACCGGCTCAATCCAGGCTGATGCCGGCGGCTTTTACCGAGACAATCGCGAGACGTCCTGGGCCCGTGCGCAACGGTACGCCACGCCTAAAGCTGAACTGCTCAAAGCTCGATCTGGCATCTTCGATCGCCCGCAGGCTTGCATTAGAGTGTGTCCGCCAGAGGCCTGGCCAGCAGGTCGTTTTGGGTAAATGCACTGATTCGTGTTCTGGTCGAATAGCGATTTCTGATCTACATTATTGGGGCTAAGCGTCATGCTCGCCATTTTGGCGTTTGGAAAAAAGGGACTC
>CAVVSK010000015.1:0-41987 GCA_963750965.1 uncultured Alphaproteobacteria bacterium | reverse complement strand
GAAAGCAGCTTGCAAAGGAACTGGGCTATGCCCTCGACGGGTCGGCGGAGATGAATATCTGGCTGCACAAGCAGGTTATGGCGAAGATGATGGAAACGGGCGGTGTAGTCCCCAGATAGCCTGAAGTAAATCAGCGGAGGGGAACTGGCGCAGGAGTAAGCGTGTATTGGCAGTGAGCCTGGGTGAGAGTTGCCAAGCAAAACCATCGAGCGCTCATTAGCTACCGGCCGTGTGCTTGATTTGGCCTTGTCCGATCCTCTTGCCTTATCAGGGATAATCAGTCCTGAATGGAACGAATATAATTGATGACCTCTCTCGCCGTGCCCCTGTCCAATTTAAAAATCGGCATGTCTGGGTGGCCTGGGAGAATGGTGCCGCGTTCCAACGTTTCTCGTAATTTGTCGAGATCGTGGCTGTTTCCCAACCGGCGGAACGGTGGCGCGGCCGGATGAGGGCTATTGCCGCTCGGGCCGACAGCATGACACATTGCGCAAAGCTCCTGTACCAAAGCGGCGCCTTGTTGGGACTGTGAGAGCACCTGCGCAGAGGCTGCGAAGAAAAGTGTGCCAGCAATCCCCAAGCACACAGTTGCAGTTAAGATACGCGAAGGCGGTCTCTCATCGATATAGCTCATTCGGTTTGACACCTCAGCTAGCTTAGCGGGCGGACGCAGTTCACAACGTCGTCAACCCTATTCTTTGCGACAAGCCAATCAGAAACAACCGAAACTCACATGGCTCACTGGGCGCTTCGTCCGAATCGGGCGCAAGATCAAGTTTCGCGTTTAATCCAGCTCAAGTTCGTGTTCGATCCAGATCACCTCATTTTCCACACGGGTTACGCCCGGGATATTCTCTGCCATCACCGTGAGGGCGGATATCTGACGCTCGTCGAGAACGGCGCCTTTCAATGTCACGACGCCGCCTTTTACTGATATGTCAATACCGCCGGGGGCCCATCGCTCCGTTTTTAATTCATCAAAGACGCGTTGCCAAATGCCATCGTCATCCAGCGGAGTTGCAGTTTTTGTCGCGGCACTGATAAAGGCTCGCACAAGGTCCCTGCGCGTAATCATGCCGATAACGGCTTTTCCCACAGTCACCGGAACTCGCTTTATCTGATTACTCTCCATGATCTGAACGACGGCGTCGAGTTCGGTGCCCTCCGCCACTGTCAGCACCTTCGGTGTCATGACCTCGTGCACCTTACGGCCGGCTGCCTTGACGTAATCTTCGGCTAGAGCACCCGATCCGACTAACAGTTCCGCCCATCGCGACCGCCGTTTTGTTGTTCCTAGTTCATTGCGGCGCAGGAGATCACCTTCCGTAATCACCCCGACGAGAGTTCCGCCATCCATCACCAAAACGCCACTCACGTTCATCTCAACCATCAAACGAGCGGCGTCGAGAACGGATGGATCAGGCCCTACGGCGATCACGTCAGCGTTCATAACTTCGCGGGCTTTCATCGGATCCTCCCAAGCTGATCTCAAAAGTTACACAATTACGACGAGGCCCGATTTGACCTGAGTCAAAATACGCACAGAAGCGCTCTGCTCGGATAAGGGGCGTGAACCGCCGTGAATGGGATCGCCGGGCATTCGACGCGGCGCAGGCGGCCACGCTGATTTTGAGTTGGATGACCGCATACCAACTCCTGCATCGTGTGGCCGGGTTGCAGCGAAGGCAGCGCGTGCTCGTGCAGGAAGCCGGTACTGTCAGTCAGGCGCTGCTTACGCTCGGCAAAATGGCCGAGCTCGAGGTCTGGGGCACGGTGTGGGAGAACATACCGGGCTCGTGATCTCGGCGCTACGCCGATCGACTACCAACGCGGAGACTTTGCGCGCGTCCTGCCGGGCAGGTTCGACATCGTGTTCGACGGCATCGGCGAGGACGGCTATCGGCGTTCGTTTGCGGGCTCAAGCCGGTATTGGAGCATATATGGCATAAACCTGCGCGGGCCGCTGCCGCCAGGCGTAGAGGTGCAGGGTCTTGCCGATGACCTCGCTGCGGCAGGGGCGGCGTTTAAAGAGAATTGGGCAAAGCTGTTAGGCGCCGGTTCAGTGAAGCCCGAAAAGTGATGGCTAGAAAAATGACCAATCCTACCGACTGGAATCGCGCCTTGGCCCATCCAATCAAGTTGCGCGACGGCGATGTCATCAGCACGATGGCTCAAGCGGCGCGCTTGATGACCGAGCGGCTGCCACCGCACCGGCAGGGCAAGGATGTCTGGCTGCATACCGCCGAGCTGTTGCTGAAGGCGCAGCGCACCGGAAAAAGGCGCGATTTGGAACACGCAACCGATCAGCTTTGTCGCGCGCTGCAATTGGAAGGATGGATGTGAAAAAGGCGGTCCCGACTGCGCAAGAAGCCGTGGCCGCCGGGATACGCTTTTCGACCCCGCGCCTCCGCGCCCTATGACCGGGGGCGCGGCTAATCAGCGAAAGGTTTTGACGATTGAAACTTCACGCCGATCCGGGTCTCGCCTCGCCAAACTACGTGGCATAGCCGGCGTGACTGATCGCCATCGAACACAAGTTCAAAGGCGCCGGGGACTGGGCCGTGAACCTCCAGGGAAGCTCCGGTTTGCGAAAGATTGCGAACGACGCACTTAACGGGGGCAGCCGTGGGCCAAACGATTTGCGCACCCTTCAGCGTTCTTAAACGAGATGCGATTTGGCGATCACCGCGACCACCGCCACTTACTCTGCGGTTATCGATGACGGGCGCGACTCGGTCATCCATGACGGGCGCGACTCGGGGCTCAATGAGAACAGTGTCGCCAGGACGTGTTTTCCTGCCCATGAAATATCCCAGCCGATCCGACGGGAAATAGTCTGCTCGAAAGCAAAGCAAAAATTCGTTATAAATTTCTGAACCGGGCGAGCGCCTAGCGAGTTGCCGCTGGCGTCGTGAGCAGCCAAACCCTCCGGGCCGCCAGGGCGAGCGAATGTCAGCGCCCATCGCAGTTCGCGTGAGAATTCACTGATCCGAGCCCAAAATTCCTTGTTCGGTCAGGTTAATTCGCTGTTTCGTTGAGCAGGGAATTTGCATACAAACCGCCCTGTTGCGGCCACTATTTGCAGTCTCTGGAGTGGCAATCCCCGGATTTGCGCAAATTCCCTGTAATATTCCCTGTTTGCAGGGAAAACGGGTAGAGCAAGGTGCGTACAGCACTGCGTCGCCAGCCATTCCCCTCTGATTTCAAAGGGTTTCTGAGCATTTTACGGTTCGGCAAAAAAGCCGTGTACCCACCTGATGTACCCAGATCGCGAGGCGACTTCGTCCGTGACCTTACGGCTCCGGTGACGCCTAGATAGCTCGAAGCATCGCCGGGTGCTTGCCGACCGTGGCCGACGCACGTTGACGTAGCCAGCGGACCCGAACTTTTAATCGTGCGGCCGGATGGGATCGTGGAACGACGCTATGTCCGGAAAGGAAATAAGGTTCGCAGTCGGAAGCAAAGATGACGTTCGGTCATCCGTTTGGCGCCTTTGGGCCAAAGGACGCCCGGCTATTGTGGCGTACTTGGAACCATCGTGCTGCGACGCAATGACGAGTTCAAGGATTCCACCCGCCGCTACCGTAGGGCCGCGTGATCACCTCTAGCAAGTGGCCGTTGATCTCTTCGAAGTAGACGCCGCGCCCGCTGTCGTGGTGGTTGATCTCGCCCTTCTTCGTTTGGCCGGGATCAGCCCAGTAGGGGAGCTTGCGCTCGCGGATGCGGCCGAAGATCTCATCGAACTCTGCGTCACTGACCAGGAAGGCGTAGTGCTGCGGGGTGACTTCCTCAGTATCCATGTAATCGAGGTTGGCGCCGTTCGCGGTCGCGACGACTTCGAAAGGCCCCCAGTGAACCGGCGCCGGCAGCCCGAGCATCTCGGCAAGAAACTTCGCGGATGCCTGGCTGTCGCGCGCGGACAAGATAGTATGATTGAATTGGATGGCCATAAGTTTCCTCCGGCATATTGCTTTCCTCGCCAGTCATGTGGCGCCGCCGGTTGCAATTGCAATGCCCCTCGGTTCGTCGTTCGTGGGCGCTTCGCAAAGCGTCAGCGATCGGCAGAGTTGGCGACGCGGGCGCCGCACGCGACTTTGTCGCTGGCACAACCTGCCCATGTGGCTAGTGGACGAACCGTTCCTCTCGGCACATCTATCGGTATGCATCCGGAGGTTCCATGAGCACACAAGTTCAAGACGTTTCTTCCGCGCTGGAACGCGTGGTTGCAGGTTTGTCGCCGAGCCTCGTTTCAGTCCTTTCCCATCGCATGCACGCCTCAGGCTTCGCCTGGAGCGGCGGACTTGTCGTCACGTCGGACGAGGGAGTCGCGGAGGAGGGCGAAGTTCGCGTGACGCTGCCCGGCGGCGAGAGCAAGGCCGCCCGCATCGTCGGGCGTGATCCGAGCACCGCGATTGCCTTGCTCAAGGTCGAGCACGCTGACCTGCAACCCGTCGCGCTGGCCGCGACTATCCCTTCGGCCGGGTCTCTCGTTCTCGCCGTCGGCGCGGAGGACGGTGCACCGACCGCAGCTCTCGGCGTGGTTTCCGTCAGCCGCGGGGCCTGGCAGTCGTTGCGTGGCGGCGAAATAGACGCGCGCGTCGAACTCGATATCGCCCTGCGGCGCACTGCCGAGGGTGGTCTGATCGTCAACGCCGCCGGCCAGGCTTTCGGCATGGCCGTGTTCGGGCCACGCCGACGCATATTGGTCATACCCTCGGCGACGATCAGCCGGATAGCGGCGAGGCTTGAGACGCACGGGCGCATACCGCGCGGCTATCTGGGCCTCGGCCTGCAGACGGTGACGATCGAGGGCGGCGGTTCAGGCGTCATGGTGATGAGCGTAGACCCTGGAGGTCCCGGAGCGGCGGCCCATATTCATCAGGGTGATGTTCTGGTGAGCTGGGGCGGTAAGCCCATCAGCAGGCTGCAAGGGTTGCTCAAATCACTGGGTCCCGACAGCGTCGGAAAATCGCTGCAGATCGAGTTGCGCCGAGGCGGCCAGTCGCATCAGACAGAAATCAGAGTCGGAGAGAGGCCGACGGCTTGAGCGAAGCGCGCACGCGACACCGGTTGCGACTGGCCATCGACGTGGCCGATCCTGCACTCGCGGATCGGATCGCGTCCGTTTTGGCCAATATCGACGGGCTCGAACTTGTCGGCAAGCACGAAGAAGCCGACGCGCTTGTGGTTTCCGAAGCGAAAGTAGCGCCTGAGCCGGACGCTGTCACGGCGCTCACCGCCCGCGAACTGGAAGTGCTCGCGCTGCTGGCGGAAGGCGCATCAAACAAGTTGATTGCCCGCCGCCTCGGTATTTCGGCGCATACGGCGAAGTATCACGTCGCATCGCTGCTGGAGAAGCTTGACGCCGTGAGCCGCACCGATGCTGTCGCCCATGCCGCAAGAATTGGTGTACTGCATCTTTGATGCGCGCGTGACGGAGGAACGTTGGTGTGAACATCGTGATAGCCATCAAACAAATGCGCGCGGCTCATGGTCGCGGCATCTCCGGCGCGCTGGCGATTTATGCCGTCATGCTTTCAGACGCAAACCACGGTCCCGGTGTCCAGAGGCCCAACGCCTTCGCGTGTTAGCCGCACATATTCTATGCTCGTCCTCTGTGCGGTCTATGTATTTGGCTGCGCATTCAGGTCGTTCCTTCCGCGCGCGGATGTCCAGCGGATCTGCGCCAGCGGACACGCACCGTTGTTCTCGCACGCGGTGCCTCAGACGAGGACCCAGCGACGGCAATACCAGTATTGGACGTAAAATTCCCTGCTACTCCGCCAGAATTCCCTGCTTGCCCGAATTATTTCCCTGTTTTAGTGAGTAGGGAATTGGCATCCAAAGCGCCGTGTTATCGCCACTACTTGCAGTCTCTGGTGTGGCAAAACACAGGATTTTGGAAAATTTCCCTGTTAAATTCCCTGTTTGCAGGGAAAACGGGCAGAGCAGGATGCGTACACCACTGCGTCGCCAGCCAGCCAGTGTAGTCTCTCGTAACAGCGGTCCGATGACCTGCAGTTATGCCCGCAAATGGCGGGGTTCTTGCTGCCCGATTTGTCTCTGCAAGTTACATTATCGAACCGACACTCCCAAATTCAGCGCAAAGTCTCTACGCAATAATTAGGAAATTCCCGTTTTGCGGAGCGACGAAACGGAGACTGGGTTCGAAAACACTGAGTGGCGGGTTGACAGTCGACGAAGCGCGACGCGTTTCTTTTGGGTGACATTCGAGACTCCAGGTGCAGCTATGAAAGACACGAGCTAGATTAGATTCCTATGTTGGACATTCGCGGCTTTAATCGATCAGCGCGGAGTGTCCTTAAGTCCATTGCCACTGTCCTAATTCAGTTTTTCGAGTGTTTTTAGTTTGTGTCCGCGAGTTAATTCGACTTCTGCGGCGGGTCAGCCCATTGTGAGTCATTACTGGCTGCGGCCCCTGGGCCAAGCCCCGGTGACTGAGAGACACGATCCGCGCTACCGCCTGCCCAAAAGGGGAGAGCGATATGCCTGAACTTCATCAACGTTCTGTTCCGCAACCCATGTCCACGGAGAAGCGTCTTTGCCCTCAGTGCCAGGCGCGGATGACGCTGACAGGCATCGAGCCGGAAGGGCCGGGAATTGATCGTCGCATCTTCGATTGCCGCAAATGCGGCCTCACCGAAACGTTCCTGGTCAAATATCGATGACACGCGTCGGAGAGAGAGACAGAGAACGGCGCGACTGGCGCAATCTCGTGGGCGGGCATTGCGATACCACTGTCCAGTACCGGCAACGCGCTAAGGAACTGACCATTTCTCTGGCGTGTTCTAGCTATTGAACGTTCCGTGGGGGTTTGCCGTGGCATCTATCTTGGTTGTTGAAGACGATGAGCAAGTGCGTGTGTTTGTCGAGTCCTTTCTGGCGGACGAGGGGCATCATACGCTCTCCGCCAGCACCGCCGAGGAGGCGATAGCCCTATTGGAGGGGGGCGCTAAAGTTGATCTCCTGTTCGTAGACATCACGTTGCATGGCGACATTCACGGCGGTCTGACACTGGCGCAACGCGTAGTAGAGGCGCGACCGGATTTGAAAGTTCTCTACACAACTGGCCGAGGCATAACAGACGGAATGAGGGCGTTATTCGTGCAGCGAGCGGCCTTTCTACCGAAGCCATTTTCCGTCGACCAGCTCAAAAAGACGTTGTTTATGAATTTCGAGATGCGGTCGCCAGGAGCAAACTAAGGACACCTCCCAAGCGGCCCTTAACCGCTCGTATAATCGCCCGCCGACCCCAAGCGATCGTGCAGCTTGCATCGCTCGGGCTGGCTGCCAGCAAGCCAAGGCGAGGGCGCCGCCGAGACGTTCGTACAGACTGTTGCTCATGCTGTCCTCCACTTCTTGTCAACTCTGCGCAAAAAGCGGCACGACAATCAGGCAATGGTCGAGTTCTGACTACAGAGCGGCGGGTACCGTATGGCCTGAGTTTCGGACAGCGATTGAATTCGCCGGGCCAAAGCCCCGAAGTTAAAGACATGGTTGGCGCGCGCGGCGCTGGGGGCGGATTGTCAGCGCTTCTCGCGCGATGTTCAGCGCGTCATCGAAGCGGCGCTGGAGCAGTCGCACATTGCCAAGCACGGTCTGTGCCTGGCCATCGGCGTCGGGCATTGCGGCTGCGCGCTCTTCGCATACGCCCGCGGGCGCACCAGAAGGGCGCGCGAACCGACTTTGTCCGCGACCATCAGTGCGTAGTCGCGCCGTGGATCAGCGGCGAACTACTTCCGCGGACGCCACGTCGGTCATTCCACCAGCTGCTGGCCGGCGCTTAGCCCGCAGCGCCAGCTTGAAAAGCTCCATGCCGATGAGCAGAACGGAGGCAACGCCAGTAGCGACGAGCCAGTCTGTTCCTGAGAGCGCCACGGTGTGAAACGCGACCTGAAGGAATGGCACATAGATCACGAGCGCGTGCGTGAACAGCGAGAGGGCAACCGCCGCCAGCAGCCATTTATTGTCGAAGAACCCGTTGAAGGCGCTTCGCCAGCTCGATCGGCAATTGTACACGTTGAAGAGTTGGAACATCATCAGGTCGTGAATGCCATGCTGCGCGCGTATGTCTCGTCGGCAGCGTTCGGTGCGGTGCCGGTAGCGAACAGCGTAAACAGCCCGCCTGGATAGTACGCGTCAAGCACAGCGAGCGTACCGGTCATCATGACCGTGCCGATCGCTGCGAGCCGCCACCAGTCTTCGGCGGTCAGGATGCCGACACCGCGCGCACGGGGTTCACGCTCCATGACATCAGGGTCTCGCGGGTCGATGCCGAGCGCGAGCGCGGGTGGGCCGTCGGTGACAAGGTTGATCCAGAGCAACTGGGCGGCAAGCAACGGCAAAAACAGCCCGGCCTCTACTGAAGTCAGCCCGAGTAATCCTGCCAGCATCACGCCCGCAAACATGGTGAGCAGTTCGCCAGCATTCGACGACAGCAGGTAGAGCAGATACTTGCGGATATTGTCGAAGATGCCGCGTCCTTCCTCGATCGCCTTCACAATGCTGGCGAAATTGTCATCGGTCAGCACCATGTCGGCCGCTTCTTTCGATACGTCGGTGCCGGTGATGCCCATCGCGACGCCGATATTGGCGGTCTTGAGAGCTGGGGCATCGTTAATGCCGTCACCAGTCATGGCGACGATGTGGCCCTTGCGCTGGAGCGCACCGACGATCTGAAGCTTATGCTCGGGATCGACCCTGGCGAAAACGCGGACCTGTTCGACGATTTGGTCGAGTTCGCCTTCGGCCATCGCGCGCAGCTCGGATCCGGTTACCAGACGCGCCCCCGGCTCGAAAATCGTCAGTTCGCGGGCAATCGCTTCGGCGGTCGCAGGATGATCGCCGGTGATCATCACGCTACGGATGTGGGCCCGTTTGGCCTTAATAACGGCGTCCCTTGCTTCGGTGCGCGGCGGGTCGATCATGCCGACCAAGCCGAGCAGCAAGAGGTCGTCTTCGACGCTCTCGGGCAGGTTGATCTCGACATTGCCCTTAGCGGCTGCCTGCGGGTCCACGCCGAGCGACTTGGCGGGCATAGTACGCGTGGCAATGGCGAGCGTACGCAACGCCTGCCTGGCAAGCCCTTCGTTGCGTTGCAGAAGGTTGGCACGTCCTTCTTCAGTGAGCGGGACGGCTTTGCCATTCTGCCAAAGGAAGCGGCACTTCGCCAGCAGCACCTCCGGTGCGCCCTTGACGAAGACGCGGAAAGCCGCGCCGGTGGTTCCTCTAGACCTTATTTTTTTGAATGAACTATTTAGCTCGTTCTGAATTTTTCGGGAGGTAATTGGTACATCCCGGCAGCCTAATGGCGGAGCACAGATCAGACCCACGACATCGCACCTATAAGGGCGGGAGGATAAATGCCAAACGGCTCCCGGGTATGGATTGTCTTATTCGCAACCTGTCAGACAAAGGGGCTTGCCTAGAGATCGACAGCGCCCGCGTTACGGTGGACGAGTTTGACCTCGTCATTCTGCCAGAATACCTAAACCGCAAATGCCGCGTTGTGTGGCGCAAGCCGAAGTGGATAGGCGTGCGCTTCGTCTAGCCCCTCAGTGGCGCCTGGAAGCGCCCTTAGTGAATGAAAGGGTCGCCACGCTCACGCGCTTTTTATCACGGCTATTCCCAAGGTGCCGCATACTACAGAGGCGTCAGGCGGTTTTGAGCCCCCCTCTAACCCCTCGTGCCTGACGAAAAGCCTCGGTCCCAGCCGGGGCTTTTTTCTTGCCCCGGTGGCCGCAATTAAAGTTGGAATTAATTTATTCCGAGAATTGAGATACGTGTCGAATAGTCTAGCGGCACCCTGAGCAGATTCAGAGAGGCGTGAAGTGCCGCGAGCAAGCGAAGTAGTTTCCTTCCCCAGGGATGCTATGGCACCGCAATGTTCCCAGTGCCGAACAAAAATGGTTCTCCAAACCGTCGAGCCTCACACTGTATGTAGCGACAGGGATACTCACACTTATCGTTGCAAAGAATGCGGGCTGGCTGAACGAATAGAGTTTTTGCGGCTACCGCCATTCACGCTCAAATAGCCTCCCGATCCGCCGAACTCGAACGGAGCATGAATGGAAGCGGGTGCTCTCAAACCTCTAACAAAATTGATGACTTTAGAGCCTGCGAAAGTTCGGCTTCATTTCATTTCAACCCAACTCGAGGGGCCGTGGAAACACGGCCCCTATTTTTCTTTGCCAAGGCTGACCGCGGTAAAGCGGCCGCTCAGGCGAAGGTTGACGCGTCAGCGGGGATAACCCGATTAACCTATCCGCGGGGACTAGATCGGCTGCGCTCTCGTAACCAGTAGCGCCTCGTCGTTGCTGGTATTTTCTGAGCGCTTCGCGATTTTGCATTGCGAGGGCAGAGGGCCCAACCAGCGTCGAATAAATTGTTACGTGATGAGCGTGGAGACGGTGCTTTTTCTTCCGCGCCTCCGCAGAGGATGTTGCGAACGCGAGCATAACTGCGATGAGAATTGCCTGCGCATAAAGACTTAACCCGCCGGTTATTCCTGCCCCACCAATAGCCCTGCTCTCTATCAAAATCATGCGGAACTGACGTTGCGCCATGGGCGCGGGAGCCACAAGGAACAAGCTCTCTTTTAAACGATGGCCCTTCATAAATGGATGGAACTCCCCGCAGGGCTGATAATTGGAACATGACACAGCTGTCGATTAGGAGGAACCCGTGCCGACGCCTCAGGAGCTTGAACAAAAGTTTTGGAAAGCCCTCAAGTCCGATATGACTCTGATGTTGGGGCTCGATGGTGTTGAGGACGGGCATGCGCGGCCTATGACAGCTCAGCTGGAGCATGATGACCGCGGTCCGATTTGGTTTTTTACCGCAAAGGACAACGCGATCGTGCAGCGGCTGCCAAACGACGCCCGTGCGATTGCCACCTTCGCATCCAAGGGCCATGACCTGTTCGCCACCATCCATGGCCGAGTCAGCATCGACAACGACCGTGCCGTGATCGATCGATTGTGGAACCGTTACATCGCCGCGTGGTTCGAGGGCGGAAAAGACGATCCAAAACTTGCTCTTCTGCGTCTTGATCCTGAGCGCGCTGAGATCTGGGGCGACGCCTCAAGCTTCATTGCTGGTGTGAAGCTCTTGCTTGGGATCGATCCAAAGGAGGACTACAGGGACAAGGTAGCAGACGTGGATCTACGCTAGTGGAGAGCGGGTTCCCTCAAATCTTTCGATTATCGTAGGCCCAGTGCAGCAATGCTTGCCGCAGCCGCTTGCGGCAGGTGAGGTTACCCTTTTCCCACGGCCCCCTAACTTGCGCGATAAACCGTTTCAGCTGCTTCCAGAGTCCGATTTGCCGCGCGTCTTCTCTTCATGCGATTCCCAATCCATGAACTCAATCCTGCGCCTGGGGAACCCTCGTAAAGGATTCCGGTTACCACAGTAAGCGAGATGGTCGCCGCAAATTGGTTTCTACAGGTAGCTGTCGTAAAATCTGAGGTAGGTACTTCATGACTGATACTTCCCAAGCACCGGAACGAAAGGCGGATCGATCCCGCAGGCGCCTTACAGGACTAATGGATGAGCTGCAGAGCCAGATTTCCCCAGGACAGATGCTCGACCAGGTCCTCGGCTTTAACAACGTCGAAGGCTCTACCTCGGGCCACTCCATAACTCAGCAAATTAGTAAACACCCGCTTCCTTACCTGATAATTGCCGCCGGCATTGGCTGGCTGATGTTATCCAAGGCCACTGAAAAGGGTCAGGAGCGGACGCGCAACCAAGCAAGACGGCGAAAAGGTTCTTCGCAAAGACGAAAACCGGCTTCTAAGTAAGCTGGCAGCGTTGCATACGTCTTTGTGCAAAGTGTAGACGCGAAGCGTTGCTTATCAATCGGGCGACCTCGACAAACATTGCAGGTGGTTACCTGCGCGTTATAGGCGAACAAGTCGATTACAGGCTCGATAACACCGCCGCTTGTCGACCAAAAAATGAGAGAAGGCCGCCCTCAGGCGGCCTTCTCTACTTGTCAGGTTTTTAGCGTCGGTACATTTCGCGTTCTCGTTTGACTTGGTCCGCGGTATAGACCGGAGCGTTCTCATCAAACGACGTCCATCCGGCTTTCTGATAGGTCGCGCGGCGAGTGGCAATGTTAACAGCTGACCGATCCAACACGGCCTGAAGGCTTTGGCGTTGGGAATCGTTCACGCGCGCTGTTACCAAAGTCCCTCCACGTCGAACACCCTCGGCGTAAACGTGCGCATCCTCCTCTGACACACCGGCCTGCGTGAGAGCGCCGATGACGCCGCCTGTGGCTCCCCCGGCCGCAGCCCCGGCAACAGTGGAAACAAGCCACCCTGCGGCCACCACGGGACCCACGCCAGGAATGGCGAGCAATCCTAACCCGGCCAGGGCACCTGCAATCCCGCCGATTGCAGCACCCACGCCCGCTCCAGTGGCCGCGCCCTCTGCACGATCATCACGCCCATCCATGTCGCGATCGACAATGCGATCGCCTTGCTTGCTGTAACGGTTATCCGCGTTACTTGCCACGATGCTAATGTCGCCATGAGGAACGCCTGCGCGCTCCAGTTCGCGAACCGCGTTCGCCGCATCACTGTAGTTATCGTATAGCCTCGTTATTGTTTCTGCCACCGGGTCCTCCGCTCAGAGTTGAACATTGATTATTTGCTGACAACGTTTCCTTGGAAATCAAGTGTGACGTCCACTTGCTTTCCGCCTTTGCTCGCCTTGCCACGCCAAAGGCCCTTATCGTCTTTGGTGAGACCTGACACGTTCGTGAACCCATTGGACTCGATGCGAGACTTGGCTTGTCCCTCGGTAAAACTGTTCGCTCCCTCGACGGGCGCGGCTGGATTCGTCGTGTTGGGGGTACTGACAGCAGGGGTGCGATCCTGAGCAAACGACGGCGTAGAGGCGATGGCGAGCGCCACCGCAACGGCTGCAATCCGCATAGATATCTCCCTTACAGATAAGTTTTGTACCTTCACAACCTGCAGAGCTGGTAACCGTTCCACCGCTGACGTGACCCGGCGAGATAGTTTCTGAAATATGCAACGTTCACTAAGCGCATAATGCGCGCGTTGCACCGTTTACTCACTTTGCCCGTCACGCAAACGTTTGCAGGTAAGTCGACTTGCGAACAGATCGAAGGCCGCGAATGGGCGTAGCTTACCAACCAAGCAAACATGGAGCCTTCTGCGTGTCAGATTCTCAAAATTTTTACCTGCGAAGGGCGTTCGAATATGAAGTTAAGGCGCGTGCGGCAGACAATCTTGCCGAGAGGTTCGCGCTAATGGACACAGTCCAGGCCTACCGTGACCTCGCGCTTTACGCCCGCGTCAACAAGACTGGAGTATCGAAGGAAACCGACGCTGAAGTACAAACACTGGCGGAGCGGATGACGGCAGCTGACCCGATTTCGGATTCGTCTAAATGGATGCAGGCGCGGGCGGATGCGGCCGGACCTAACGGAGGATGGGCTGCTGAAATTATGCTTATCACCAGGCCCTGAAGCAGCGGACCTTGTTTCGGCGCAAAAGGCGAGAGCTCCGGCCTAATCAGGGCCGAAGTATCTGCCCACCCGCGTGCGACGAAGCTTTTCGATCTTCGCATCAGCTTACGAAATGCTCGCCACATTCGCCGTTTCTCGGAAGCTTCGGGCGCAAAGTAAACCTTGGTCCGGGCGAAAGTCGGCTGGTCCTACCGCGCCGCGCTGCCCGCAGAAGCGCAGCCAATCCTCAGCTCGGCAAAAGAGCCGGTTAGCCCCAGTCGGAAGGCTCGACTCAATGCGCGCGAGCCAGATCGTCCTTCGGGATAAGTGGCGGGCTTTCCATATCGGGCAGGAGTACCGCCATTGCGGCGGTCACCGAAGGGTCATTGAGTAACCTGTCCAAGCGCTTAATGGTCCACTGTGCTGAAGCGCGGCAATTCGGGTCCCGATAGCACTCCAGCTCCAGCCGTGCGAGGCGCAGGGCCTCCGCAATGGCAACGACGCTATCCTTCATACGCGTTACTCCACTCACGAACCGGAGAGATAACGCCGAGGGAGGGCACGGGGTTGCGTTGTTGGGAACCGAACAGAGGGCGTGAGGTTGAGTGCCATATAACAACCGGAGCGTGCCATGGCAAAAAAACCGAAAATGCTGGACGAGTTATTTCACGACACCCTCAAAGATATCTACTTTGCGGAGAAGAAAATCCTCACCGCTTTGCCGAAAATGGCTAAGGCGGCTCAGAATGCAGACTTGAAGGCCGCGTTCGAGAAGCATGCCGGCGAGACCGAAGGACAAATTGACCGGCTGGAACAGGTCTTCGGAATGATCGACGAAAAGCCACAGGGGAAGAACTGTCCGGCCATCCTTGGCCTTATTGAAGAAGGCAAGGAGATTATGAAAGAATACAGGGGTTCTCCTGCGCTGGACGCCGGCCTGCTTTCAGGAGCGCAGGCCGTGGAGCACTACGAAATCTCTCGGTATGGCACCTTGCGTACTTGGGCCGAGGAGCTCGGGCTCTCGCAAGCAGCAAAGCTTCTTCAGGCAACGCTCATTGAGGAAGAAAAGACCGATAAGACTCTAACACAACTGGCTGAAGCGGTCGTCAATCAGGAAGCGGAGGCAGCGTAAGGGCGGCGTGTGATTGTCAGAGCATGAGGGGCCGCGTGACGATCGATCAATTGATGAAGGGGTCCGATTTTCATCGAGTGGAACGCATCGGCAACAATGCGTTCGAGATACGGGCTCCCAATGACACCGAGGAATGTCGGCAACGATTCCACGCCATCGTGCACAGTGCGATCGAGAGCGCCGCCGAAAAAGGTTATCAGGTTCGGCCGCATTCTAGCTCTACTGACCCCAAAGGCCGATGGGACATGGCCGTCATCACTCCGCTGATTGAGCGCGAAGATACGGCGGAGGGTCGCCATGGCACGCGAGACCGACTTGAATAAGCCGCTTGTTGTCCACATTGATGACCCGTGGGACGTGGCCCGCTGGTGCAAGCAATGGGGATGCACACAAGGCTGAAATCGCAGCGGGATGGTCGGGCCTCGCAGAAGCGAGCGACAAAGCAGAGCGCGAGACCTGATGAGTTTGTAATGCCCGATAAATACACGCTCCGCCCGACAGATCTCGGCAGCCCGAAAGACGATTTCGTATTCCGATTTTAATGGTCGCGACGTTGGCCGCACCTATGCCGATGGCACGCCGCAAGGCCCGCGTTGGTTTTGGAGCATATATGGCATCAATTTGCGTGGCCCATTACCGGAAGGCGTAGTGGTCCAGGGTCTTGCCGATGATCTCGCTGCGGCAGGGGCGGCGTTCAAAGCGAACTGGGAAAAGCTGCTCGCCGCCGGTTCAGTGAAGCCGGAAAAGTGATGGCTAGAAAAACCGCCAAGCCTACCGGCTGGAATCGCGCCTTGGCCTATCCGATCAAGCTGCGAGACGGCGCGCAACGCAACCGAAGGACAAACCCGCCTGATGCATTTGCGATATAGCCGGTAGCCCCGCCGCGCATGGCTCGCGGCTTGCTTGCATCGGCTGCTTGGTTATTTGAGCCGCATGACCGAGGCACGTTCCCAAGATCTCACTCTTTTTCTCTGCGCGATAGTCGTGTTGGCTACGTAGCCTGCTTCATCTATGCGCTATTCCAGGGGCTGAACTAATCCAAAGACAGATAAACTGTCGAAATCATTGCATAGGGGTTGGAGCCGCAGCGCCGCGTGGGCGACGTCGATCCCGCCGCTTGCCACAGGCATCGACGCGCCGACTGGTGTGGTTCTGGTGCTGTTAAGCTCAGCGGCTGCATCACGAGTTCTCGCGGAAGGTGGTAGCGCGGAGGTTGCGGTTCAGAAGGTGATGCTGATTTTTACGCTCACGACGTTCATCGCCGGAGTGCTGAGTTGATCAAGTCAGGCTGAGGCTGAAGAGTTTTCATCGACAGAGGAGGCGGGCAATGCACTGCCGCTGGTATCTCGCAGCCGCGCTTGCGTATTCTATCTTTGCATTGCCGAGCGCGGGGGTGGCGGACCCACGCGAAGAGACCGGATTCGGCTCAAACCCTGGCAACCTGCGCATGTTCAGTTACGTACCTGCTGGCTTGAAAACGCCGGCCCCATTGGTCGTTGTGCTGCATGGCTGCAAGCAAAGGGCAGCGACCTTTGCGCGCGATGCCGGTTGGCTCGATCTTGCTGAAAGTACCAAGGCCGTACTGGTCCTTCCCGAGCAAAAGGGACTCAATCCCTTTTGGTACGATGTCGCTTGGGTGGCACCGTTGGTGGGCTTGCTTGGTGCGAATAACCAAAATGCCTGCTTCAACTGGTTCCAGCCTGACGACGCCGCTCGCGACCGCGGAGAGGCGCTCTCGATCGCCCAAATGATCGCCGCCATGATCGCGAGATATCCAGTAGACCCCGCGCGCGTCTACATCGCCGGCCTTTCCGCTGGTGGCGCCATGACAGCAGCGATGCTTGCAGCCTATCCGGAGCGCTTTGCTGGCGGAGCAATCGTTGCCGGCGTGCCCTACGGGTGTGCCGATACAGTCATTCGTGCTCTCGACTGCATGAACCCTGGCGTTGATCGGAAGCCGGAGGAGTGGCGCCAGGCATTGGCCGGAACATCGGGGAGCCCGACGCGCTATCCGCCCGTCTCAATCTGGCATGGTGACGCCGACGAGCGTGTTGTATCGCGCAACCGGATTGAACTCATTGAGCAATGGACAGCTGCCCACGGGCTCACTGGAATTGCGTTACAGAGTCTGCCGCCAAATGGGACGCTCTTACGTGAGATCTACGCTGATGCGAGCGGGACGCCAAAGGTCGAGAGCGTGGTGGTCAAAGGTCTCGGACACGCATTTCCCATCCGCATGGCGGAGCTACTGCGTGCGGGCGGCCGGGCGACTTTGTTGTCGATGTGAAGGTTTGTGCGGCAAGCGAAATCGCACGTTTCTGGGGCTTGGAAGGCAAGGCAGAATAACACATTATGAAATGTGTGGGTCCATCGCTTTGGCGCGACGGCATGCGCTTAATTCAGCGTTGTCCATCAGCTCCAACGGCAAATTTGAAGGTTCCGGGCTAACTCGCCAGCCGTGGAGTAGCACAGGTCCTATCCGAAGGATCTTCCGCGATGCTTTCGAAAGTGCCGGGTTGCCAGCTCCAAACCCTCACAGCTTCCGCACGACTTTGGTCGCCTTAGGACGGGAGGTCTGCACAACATGGGCTGAAATGCAGGCTTGGGCTCAAAATCTTGGCCACGAATCCTTGACTACCACCTTCGGCAGCTACGGGAAGGTTGGCGCCCACGAGCACAAGAGCTCGCGAGTAACTTAGGATCCAAGAAAGCTATCCTCGCTACTAAACTCTTTTTGAGCCGTGTGAGACCAATCTCAGCTCAGCAAGACGTTCAGCGGATGTATCGGTGTATTCCCTAGACGGCAACGAGACATGGGAAACTTTCAAATCACCATGATGGACGGTGGGATTGCCGATGCCGGCGAGACACAAGAGGTAGCCCGGCTTAAGCCTCGGCCGAGACTTCTCAGCCGCCGGTCGTTTCTGTTCAGCTCTGCCGTCGGTCTCGGAGCGTTAGGGCTAGCCGGTTGCGCGACGTCCGACGGTATCAGCCTCGCCGAGGCAGCGAAGATCTATGGGCCGGTACCCCAAGAGAAATTCCCGATCCCGGCGGTCGATGTCAGCAAGGTGGATCCTAAATATTATCGCCGAATAGTGCGCTACGACACCAAGGAAGCGCCGGGTACGATTATCGTCGATCCTAGCAATTACTATGTTTACCGTATCGAAGACGACGGAAACGCCACCCGCTATGGTGCCAATGTCGGGCGCGAGGGGTTCTTGTGGAGCGGTGACGCTTATGTCGGGCGCAAGGCCGAATGGGCCATCTGGACGCCGCCCAAGGAGATGATCCTGCGCCAGCCCGAGGCACGCAAATATGCCGGCGGCATGCCGGGAGGCCTAGACAATCCGCTCGGCGCCCGCACGCTCTATCTCTATCAGAACGGCGTCTACACGCTCTACACAATCTACGCCACCAGCGACGCTGAGTCGATCGGGACCGGCGTGACGAGCGGCTGTACCGGCCTCCTCAGTCAGGACATGATCGACCTCTATTCACGAACGCCGATCAAGACGAAGGTGGTCGTCCTGCCGGCATAGCCTGCGCCGCTCGCTGCACAGCGTGCACCAGTTCAGAATCGCCAAGCGCGAAGGCGGCGAAGGGCTTTGGTTAGATGAGGTGGAAGGCTTGCTTGGCCTCGTGTCGATCGGCGCGGTGGAGCTGCATGCCTGGACCGCCACGGTCGACGCCATCGAGCATGCCGATATGCTGGTTTTCGACCTCGACCCGGGCGGGCGCATGGCAAAGGATGACGTCGTCCGCGTCACCCACGAACAGCCAGCATTGTGGCCGCCTGTCAGGGACAAGACATCGGCGTCTAGCTGTCTGGTGTGGGCTCGACATTTTTTGGGGATAGGCCGAGGATAGGGCGGTGCTATCCGATAAGGCGTCACATTCCTATATAGCGCGAGGCAACTATGATCAAAACACCATTGGTGATTGCTGTTACGGCGGTGACTGTCGCGTTGCTTGCGCAACCGGCACTTGGGCAAGGCGACAAGAAGCTTGGCAAGGTGCATTTCGAAACATCGTGCACACCCGAAGCGCAAAAAAAGTTCGACCGCGCCATGTTGTACCAGCACTCGTTCTGGTACCGCGCATCGCAACAGGCGTTCGAGGATGTTTTGAAATCCGATCCCGATTGCAGCATTGCCTATTGGGGCATTGCACTTAGCCTGCTCTGGAATCCCCACGTCCCGGCGCCCGCGAAAAATTCTCGGAAGGCTCCGCCGCGATTGACAAGGGCAAGAGCGTCGCCGCCAAGACGGAGCGTGAGCGCGACTACATCGACGCGCTCGCCGTCATGTACGCCGACCATGACAAGGTCGGCCACCGGCCGCGCATCGAGGCGTATGCCCAGGCGATGGAAGGGTTGGCGAAGAAGTATCCGAAGGACGACGAGGCGCAGATCCACTATGCGTTGGCGCTCAATACGTCAGCCTTGCCGGCCGATAAGACCTACGCCAATCAGCTCAAGGGCGCAGCCATTTTGGATCCAATCGCCAAACGCCAGCCGCAGCATCCGGGGGTGGTGCATTATCTCATTCATCTCTACGACTACCCGCCGATCGCCGAAAAAGGCCTCAACGCAGCTAGGCTGTATGCCAAGATCGCTCCCGGCGCCGCGCATGCGCAGCATATGCCGTCGCACATCTTCACCCGTGTCGGCCATTGGAAAGAATCGATCTCGTCGAACGCCGAAGCAGCGCGGGTGGCAAAGCAAGCCTCGGATTTCCACGACCAGCTGCATGCCATGGATTACCAGGTCTATGCCTATCTGCAACTTGGGCAGGACCAAAACGCCAAGGCAGTGCTCGACGACATGAGGACGGTCACCGGCTTCACCGAGACGTTTTTGGTCGGGCCGTATGCACTGGCGATCTCGCCGGCGCGCTACGCAGTGGAGCGCGGCGACTGGAAGGCCGCGGCGGATCTGGAGGTGCGGCCCAGCCCCCTCGGTCATGTGCAGGCTATCACGCACTTCGCGCGTGCGCTCGGAGCGGCCCGCTCCGGCGATGCGGCCGCCGCCAAGGCGGACATCGCCAAGCTCGGTGAGCTGCGCGACAAGTTGCGCGAGGCCAAGGACGCCTATTGGTCCGAGCAGGTCGACATCCAGTCGCAAGTGGCGAGCGCCTGGGTGCTCCATGCCGAAGGCAAGTATGACGACGCGCTCAAGGCGATGAGCGTCGCGGCTGATGCCGAGGACAAGACCGAGAAGCATCCGGTGACGCCGGGGGTGCCCAAGCCGGCGCGCGAACTCTACGGCGTCATGCTGCTCGAGCGCGGAATGCCGAAGGAAGCGCTCGCCGCCTTCGAGGCGACGCTGAAGAAGGAGCCGAACCGGCTGGGCGCCTACGTCGGCGCAGCGCAGGCCGCCGAAAAGGTCGGCGACAAGGCGAAGGCCCGGGAATACTCCAAGAAGGTCATCACGATCGCTAGCAAGGCGGACAAGACCCGCACCGAAGTAGCCGACGCTCGGGTGCTGCTGAAGCAGCGCTGAGGACGGGAGCACGCCGTGAGAGCACTCATTCTGCTGATTGTGCTGGGTGCTCTCGCGACCCCAGCTAGCGCCCAGTCGCTTCAGGTATTGGGCTACGCCGGCGTGCTGGGCGAATGGGAGCTGACTGGCAACGTCACAGGAAAAGCTTCTAGCCAAACCAAGGAATACTCGGGCCCGGTGACAATGAAGCACGTCGGCGTGTGCACCCAGGACGGCCCGGAGCAGAAGACGGGAGAAATGCGGATTAAGCTGTCCGGTTCATCCCGCATGAAGGCGACGCTGCTGGTTGGTGGAGTGGAGTGCACCTACAACGGCAAGCTGTCAGACAACTACACCGGCATCATGAGTTGCCCCGACCGGACGTCGGTCCCGCTTGTCATTTGGCTGAAATGACGCCTGCCAATCCCAGTGGCACGCATTAGTTCGAAGCCGCGCAGCTCTCCCTTGATTTCGTGGCCCGTAGCTACCCGGCCGTTTCGCCGGCTGAAGTTCAGCGCCGACCACGACAGGGTGTTGCATAGGTGTATGACGGCACCCGTTCCTACCCCCCTCCTGACGCGTTAGCAGATCACAGTGGACCTACAGCGGCTGGTTTGCGAGCCAACTGCTCCCAGAGTCGTTCTTTCCAATGTTTTTAGTTCACGGGGATTAATCCCTGCCGCGAGAAGTTACCGCCATGGTGCTGGCCCCTTTCCGCTTTTTCCTTGCGCAGTCCGTTTAGTATTGCCCTGCTTCGCGTGAGGCGAATTCAATTCACCATGCGGTTTAGATTTTTTCGGTTGTTTATGGTTCTCATGGCTTGCGCCGGGACCACCTTCAAGATTTTTCGCAACAAATTTCTTGGTCATGATGGTTTACCTTCAGAGGAAGAAGCGCCACCCCTTGGTAAGTGCTCGAAAGAGGAAGAGTTCCTGCGATGATGCCACTCGGCGAGAGCGAGTTAGGGAACTGGTGATCTTTGGAGGCTCACATTAGCGAACGCAGCTTTGATACGCGCGGCCTCCCCTCAATTCAGGCGGGAGCTCAACTGTGGCAGAGGGCATACGCGGACGCGGTTGCATGGGCATCGCCGGGTGTTCGGTAACGCGCTCGCGCCCGTCATATCGATGTTCATTTCGACCGAGACCTCGAAGCTGCCCCGCCCGAGGAGTGGTGCGCTGAGCTAGAGCAGACGCTTGTTCACGGCGGCATCTTCAAGGAGTTCGTGTTCTTTCACAAAGCGTCGGCAACGCTGATCCTCGCCGACACGATTATCAACCTGGAGTTGGACAAGCTCGACGAGCCTTGGCGCACCGCCGCGAAGCTCAGCGGCATGTATTATCCGCACGGCCAAATCTTCTTCGGAATGCGGGTGCCGCTCCTGCTTCAGCGACCGAAGGCGAAGGCTGCACTGGGCCGCGTCAGTTGGCGGCCTAGGTCGCGCTTATCGGATTGCGTTTTGATGATCGCTCATAGGATCGCTGGGCGTGGCGAAGGGGGCGCAAGCTTTCCTTCCTTGAGATCATCCAGAAACTGCGCGTACGCCTCGCGCTTTTGGGGCTAAAGCAGACGTGCGCTGGTCAGCTAGGAATTTCGCCTTTTGACCCATACCCGACATTAGGCGCGATCGTTCATTGCGCCCTTCCGAGCGGTTTGGTGATTTGGCAAGCCGTCTCAATGAAGATTTGGTGACCGGGCTCAGAATTCGTCTCAGGTGCCATCGGCCGCCCAAACTCCACAAACACTGCGTGCCCTCGCGGCCTTAGCGCCGTAGCTTGACCACAAAAGAATGGTGCTATTTCAGACGTGGGGGAGACTCTGACGGCCAGAGGCACGGTGAGAAGATGGTAGGCGCTGCGTACGATGTGGAAATAAAGCGTTTCAGCGCCCTTCCGAGCGCCGTCGGGACGCTCACGAGGCTTGCGTGCGCGCAGGCAAAAGCGGCGAGCCTTGACGTCGGCGCACTCTTAGAAAAGGCGGGTATCGCCCAACAGCAAATTGATGATCCGAGCGTGCGCCTCAACGTCCGGGATCAAATCCGCTTTGTTAATCTGGCCGCCAGCGCCCTACAGGACGATTTTCTTGGATTCCACATCGCACAGTTAGCCGACCTTCGAGAGCTCGGATTGCTCTACTACGTCGCGGCGTCGTCCGAAACGCTGAGTCAGGCCCTGCAGCAAGCGGCGCGATACGCATCGATCGTCAATGAAGGCGTTTCCTTGAAATATTTGAACGACGACGATGGGGTCAGAATGGTCTTCCGCTATGTCGGCATCGGCCGGCATCTGGATCGGCATCAGATGGAGTTTATTGCGGCCATCTTAGTCCGCATGTGCCGACACCTCACGGGCCAGCACGTAAAGCCCACGCGAACAAGATTTACTCATCCATGCAATACGGTAAGTCCTGACGTTCTTGAATTCTTCGGCCGCAACATTGAATTTAACGCATCGGTCGATGATCTTACGATCCGGCTCTTGCCAGTCATCAATCCAGACCCTTATCTCAACAGGCTCCTGGTCAAATATTGTGAAGAGGCCTTGTCGCGCCAGTCGGCGAACCTCGGGTCTTTCCGGTCAGCCGTCGAGAATGCCATTGTGACGCTACTGCCGCACGGGAGGTCGCAGGCTGGCGAGATTGCACGCCGGCTCGGCGTAGGCCAACGTACCTTCGCGCGACGGCTGTCGGCGGAAGGCGTGACGTTTTCAGAAGTGCTGGAAAGCACGAGATCGCATCTCGCTCGGCGCTATCTCGCCGACGCGTCCTTGTCGATTTCCCAAATCGCGTGGATGAGCGGCTATCGGGAGGTCAGCGCATTCACCCACGCATTCAAGCGCTGGACCGGCAAAGTCCCACGGGACGTACGGTCTGAGCTTTCCACTTCCAACACGGGTTTTGGATCACATGGCGGGTGACGGACTTCCGCTATTGGCCCTAAGCAGACGTGCCGAAAGGTAGCCCGGATGTCCGCTTCTGAGGGTAGCGCGGACACCGCCAGGTCTGTGAGCGTTCTGGATTTATGAGTACAGCCCTAGCTTCGGGGGGCCGTACCGAAAACTCCTTTTTAAGGCTCCTAAAAAGCCCTTTCACTTCAGGGGGCGACAATCGTTGATTAGGTCGTACCGGATATACTTGTTTTTGGTTTTTGGTATGTAACGTTCCCATATAATGCTCCGATCCATTGGAGGGGACCGCCATGAAATCCAAAATCCGACGCGCGGCGATCTACGTTAGAGTCAGCACCGGGGCTCAGACCGTGGAAAACCAACTGCGTGAATTGCGGACCGTTGCCGAGCGGCACGGCTGGCAGATCGTCACGGAGTTCAGCGACAAAAACATCAGTGGTGCCAAAGGGCGAGAGCAACGCCCGGGCCTTGATAAGGTCCTGCAAGCTGTGGCTCGCCGAGAGGTGGACATCGTGCTTGCGTGGTCAGTGGACCGGCTCGGCCGCTCCTTGCAAGACTTGCTCTCTTTCCTTGCCGAGCTTCACGCCAAGGGGGTGGACCTGTATTTGCACCAGCAAGGACTCGACACCAGCACACCGGCAGGCAAAGCGCTGTTTCAAATGATGGGGGTGTTCGCTGAATTTGAACGTGCGATTATCCGGGAGCGCGTGCGTTCAGGTCTTGCCCGCGCCAAAGCCCAAGGCAAAATTCTCGGTCGCCGCCGAAACGACGATCCAAAGAGATTGGCGTCCGTGCTAAGTCTGCGGAAGAAGGGCATTGGCATCGGAAAGATCGCCCGTACTCTTGGCATCGGGACGAGCTACGTTCAGCGCGTCATCGCGGATATGGAACCGAAGCGATCTAGTGCAAGGTAAGGCATATGCTCTCTTGCCGAACAATGGAAAGTTCGGGACATCCGGCGTCCGAATAGATTCGCTCGCTTTCTGATCGAGGGAGACTAGGGCGTGTACTCATAAAAGAGGGATGTCCGCTTTTGGGGCTAAAGCAGACGTGCGCTGGTCAGCCCGGAATTTCGCCTTTTGACCCGAAGCGGACGCCAGGCGGCGACATTGCCCGCAGCCAGGTCCGTTTGCGACATTAGCCAGCCGCCGAAGATATCGCCTACATTCCTCCCATATATTGATAGTTTGTCACATAAATAAGAATTGGGAGGACGTCATGAGGCGTTACGAGGATCTCGGAAAGCTAGGACTCCTGGCTGTGTGTGGCGCACTGCTTTTGCCCGGAGTCGCGCAAGCGCAAGGCTTTGCGCCACAAAGTCCCGAATGCGTTGCGCCAGCGGCGCCCGGCGGCGGTTTCGACCTAACGTGCCGTCTAATCGGACGGGCTCTGAATGAACTGAAAATTGTCGGACCGACGATCCGCACCACCAATGTACCGGGTGGCATAGGCGCGGTGGCCTACAACCTCATCCAGGCGCAGCGCTCTTCGGACAACAACGTAATTGTCGCGGTGTCTACCGGGTCCTGGGTCAACCTCGCCCAAGGCAAGTTCGGCCGCTTCACCGAAAATGACGTTCGCTGGCTCGGCGCGGTGGGCGCAGACTATGGCGTTCTAGCGGTCCGCAAGGACAGCCGCTTCAAGACGCTTAATGATGTTGTGGAAGCTATGAAGAAGGACGTCTCGTCCGTTCCCGTTGGCGCGGGCGGCACGCTCGGCAGCCAGGACTGGATGAAGTCCGGCCTCATGTTGAAAGCCGCAGGCATCGACCCCAGAAAAATGCGCTTCCTGTCCTATGAAGGTGGCGGCGAGGCATTGGCGGCCCTGCTCGGTGGGCATATCGAGCTGTTCCCGGGAGACGCCTCCGAGGTGCGAGGCCAACTTGAGGCTGGCGAGATCCGGCTGCTCGCGGTCTTATCGGAAAAGCGCCTGCCTGCTCCGTTCGCAGATGTACCCACGGCGAAGGAACAAGGCTACGACGTGCAATGGCCGATCGTGCGCGGTTTCTACATGCCACCCAAGTCGTCTGACGAGGCCTATGCCTACTGGGCAGGCGCCCTGAGCAAGCTCCAGGCCAACCCCGAATGGACCAAGCTGCGCGATGAGCGGGGATTGTTCGAGTTCAATCTCGTCGGTGCGGAATTCGATGCGTTCGCCAAGAAGAGCACGAGTACTTTCCGCAACCTCGTGACCGAGTTCGGGCTGATCGCAAAATAACCCACCATCGCAGAACTGATGGGCGGCATCGGCGGGAGACCCGCCGATGCAAACGCCAGACCAGGAAATCACGAAGGTGCTGCTATGATCGACCGGATAGTCGGCGGAATATTCATTCTCATCGCCGCGGCGGCCCTCGGGCATGCCTATACGCTTGCCGTTCCCTTTGCCGCCGACCCCGTCGGGCCGCGCGTTTTTCCGATGATCGTCGCCACCACTCTCGGACTTTCGGGGATTGCGATTTGCGTGCGACCCGGTCAGATCACGCTCGAGTTCGGCGATTGGCGGCGCGTCATCGCAATCCTTGCCGCGGCGATAATCTACCCGTTTCTTCTCGTTCCGCTGGGCTTCATAACAGCCACAGCGCTTCTGTGTTTTGTGAGCGCGCTGGCATTCAGGGCGCGCGCCCTGCCGGCTGCCATATCGGCCTCGGTCACCGCTGTCTTTTTCTTCGTGATGCTCGACATGCTGCTTGATCTGCCGCTGCCGCGCGGGCCGTTGGGGATCTAACGATGGAAGCTCTGTCACTGTTGCTGTCCGGCTTCGAGGTCGCGCTCACCCCTCTCAATCTCTTGGTAGCCTTTTCGGGCGTTGCACTGGGAACGGCTATCGGCGCGCTGCCGGGAATTGGCCCGCTCAACGCCGTCGCTCTCCTGCTTCCGCTGTGCTTTGCGCTCAAACTTCCGCCGGAGACGGCGCTTATTCTGCTCGCAGGCATCTATTACGGTAGCGGATACGGCGGCCGCATCGCCTCGATCTTGCTTAACATTCCGGGCGATCCGGGGCTCGTGATGACGACGCTTGACGGCTATCCGCTGGCACGCGCCGGTCGCGGATCGGCGGCTCTTGCGATCAGCGGCATCGGCAGTTTCGTCGGCGGAACCTCCGCCGTCATCCTGATGACGTTCCTGGCCGTGCCGCTGGCTCGCTTGGCCCTGTCGTTTGGGCCAGCCGACTACGTGGCGCTGATGGTCCTTGCTTTTGCGCTTCTCACAATGATCGGCGAAAATTCCCCAGCCAAAACGTTGGCGGCGGTGGCATTGGGACTGCTGTTCGCCATGGTCGGGATAGATGGAGGCTCAGGCGTCGAGCGCTTTACATTCAACTCCATCGAACTCGTCGGCGGTATCGATTTCACGAGCTTGACCATGGGACTGTTCGCGGTGAGCGAAATTCTGATCCTTGTGGAAGGGCTGACGGTAGGAGCGGTAGCGCGATACACCAAAGGTGCGCGCCTCACGATCAAGGAAATCGTATTCTGCATTCCCGCGATGCTACGCTCGACCGCGATCGGGTTCTTCTTTGGCATCCTGCCGGGTACAGGCGCCGCGGTGGCGTCGACCGTGGCCTATATCGCGGAAAAGCGGGTATCGGACCGGGGAACCTTCGGCAAGGGCGACATGCGCGGCCTGGCAGCCCCCGAAACGGCGGACAATGCCGCCCAGACTGGATCGATGGTACCGATGCTGGCACTGGGTATTCCGGGCTCCGGCACCACAGCGATCATGCTCGGGGCCTTCATGATGTATTCGATCACGCCGGGCCCGCTCCTGTTCACGCAGCGGCCGGAAGTGGCATGGGGTCTGATCGCCTCCATGTATGTCGGCAACATCATGTTGCTCGTGCTCAACCTGCCACTCGTTGGATTGTTCGCTCGCCTGCTGCTGGTGCCCGCCTGGATTCTCTATCCCGGAGTCCTTGGCCTCTCTTTCGCCGGCGTTTACGCTGTTTCCAATTCTGCTTTCGAACTGCTGATCACCACGGCATTCGGGGTGATCGCCTACGTTCTCCGGAAAGTTGGTGTACCGATCATCCCCGTTCTGTCGGCATTCGTGCTCGCCCGACTTCTGGAGGACAATTTTAGGCGGGCGCTGACACTCTCCTCGGGAGATCCGGCGATACTTGTTCAGAGTCCCACCAGCATCGTGTTGTGGCTGCTAACGGTGGTTGTGCTCCTGGGTCCGATCTTCGCCCCTCGGCTAAAATCTGTTATCGCCGAAGGCTCCGATCCCCCGCGATGACCGGTCATCGGGCGGCTGACCGTCCGCTTATACCCCGGAGCCGACTTAGCGAACTGTCATCGAAATGTCCGTCCTCGGAAGAATACCGGACTGAATTCGCTCACCAAAGACTTTCCGCTCATGACCCTAACCGGACATGCGGCGAACTACTTGTGTTCGATCACCTCGTTGGCGCGCGCGAGCAGCGGCCGCTACGCCACAAACCGACACTCGGAGGCGGGTGTTCGGGTGTCCATATTGCGGCCGCGGTTGAGGTGGTCGTCGATCTCAGCGGCACAACCGATCATCCGGCCATACAGGAACACCGTGAATGCCGCCGTCTCAAGATCGCGCTCACTGAGCGCACCGCTCTTGAAATCCTTCCACAGCAGAGCCAGCAACAGTGCGGCGATCACAGCATCGATATTGATGCAGAAAACATAGGGAGAGGCGCCAACACGGTAGAGCGCCTGGACCAGATGCCGATAATAGTCGTGGAAGATGTTGTACTCGCCGCGTTCTTGCATGACCTTGGTGATGAACTGCTCGCGCGGGTCGTAATTGACTGGGTTGCCTTTGAAGACGGGGTGATGCACGCCAGGCAACGCGGTAGGGCCGCCAGTGCCGAGCTCCTTTCCTTCTGTCTTGTCTCGCGCGTACGCCATCGCAAAATCGGTCGCCATCGTTTCGAGGTCGAGGCCGTGCTTCGGATCGGTCGGATCCTTTAGGTTCTTGTCCTTGAATTGTTCGAGCAGGAAAGCCATGCCTTCGAAGCCGTTGCCGCCATGGCTGTAGCCCGTATGGGTCAGGAACCCGACCATAGCCTTGTTGAGCTGCACGCGTCCCGGTGTCTGCGGGCCATCCGCGGCGACCGCACCCTTAGCGCCCTGAGCCGAAATCGAGCCCGGCCCGTTCGAGATCAATAGGCCGATGAGGACTTGCAACGGCCGCGCCTCGGCCTCGGTAGGCTTCTTGCCGGTCATCGCCAAGAAAGCGAGATCCGCCATGGTCCACGTCTCAAACCTCTCGTCGCGGGGGATGCCGCAGAGCGAGCCACGCTGATGCTGTGCGGCCGGAATTGAGGCCCCGATCATCACGCCGTAGAGACGCAGATACCAGGGCAGGGTGCGGGCGGTGAGCCGTGAGATGCGCTTGCGCATCAACGGGCCCCACGCGATGGTCGTAGCGAGCGCCGCAAGCACGGCATCCCGGTGCACCGGAGCGCCAAAGCTCTCCAGGAGCTTCAAGAACAAAGACTTGGCGCCTCGCGCGCGCACCGCCTTGATCATGAGTGCGGGCCGGACGTCCTGATCCGCTTCGGTCGCCAGGAACAAGGTCTGGGTTTGCGCGCTGATCTGAACCTTCCGAAGATCAAAGTTCTCATCGCGCGCATCGGTAAGCCCGCTATGAGCGAAGAGATCGATTAGCGCGTCGGTGCAGGCCAGCGCACGCTCGACCCTTTTGGGTCCGATGATGCTCGCCGCCGCAGCCATGATGCTGTTCGGAGCATTGCCCGCCTCGCGCGCCGCGTTCGCGGCGACGAGCACCGGATCGCCCACCAGATTGACCTCGGCCGCGACCGCGACATCGAGCAACGCGCGATCGTTGGCATCGGCGATCTCGTGCACCAGCGGGAGTGCGAAGTTCGCCTCGAGCGGCTCGCGCGCAAGATCGAGGACCGAGATGCCGTGGACGCTCGTCACCTGCGTCTTGTCGTCCATGACCGAAGCACCCGAGCAATCCTTCATGGTCTG
The DNA here is from genome assembly GCA_963750965.1 of uncultured Alphaproteobacteria bacterium. GTDB lineage: Bacteria > Pseudomonadota > Alphaproteobacteria > Rhizobiales > Xanthobacteraceae > CANKHA01. The sequence goes on along the minus strand of CAVVSK010000015.1, from coordinate 12,995 downwards.
CCGCGGGACGACGGCGCCGATCAACTTGTTCAGCGCCGCGACCTGCGCATTGTATGGAGGCATCGCCTCAACGCTGGGGAGATCCAGCTCCTTCGGCAGCTTGATCCCCTGATTCGAGACGAACCATGGCTTGAGCGCGAGGTTCCCCTCTGGGGCAAAATCCGGCCGGGTGGCGTTCTCCCGCATCACCGCGGTCAGCGCCGCCGGGACATGAGCGATGTTGGTGACGAGAGCCCCTTTCGCCGAGAAGGCCGGCTTCTCCGGCGTGAAAATGCCGTCGACGCCGAACATTTCCATGAACCATCGCTCCTTGGCCGCGGCGTCGTCGTCGCCGCCCGACATCGCGCCGGCATGGCCGACGGCGCGCGTCAACTTGTTCTTCCATCGTCCGACCACGCAGGCCACGATTGGCTTCGTAAACTCGGCGTCGAGCTCATAGTAGCCGCCCGGCTCCGCGTAGAGCACCGCCGCCTTGCTGCGTGCGTCATTGGCGAGTGCGAAAGCGAACTCGGGCGCGGCATAGTGGATGTAGACATCCTTGCCGCTCGAGATCAGCGTCGTGGTGCCCCAGCCGGCCATGCGAAGATAGGTGGCCATGGTGGTGGTGAAATTGCCGGAGTTTGACAGGATCGCGATCGATCCCTTCTTAAGCGCCTCGCCCGGATTGTCGCCGCCGAGGGCCCCACCGATGCGTACTTCGTTCCAGGAGTCTGCCACGCCAAGACTGTTTCCGCCAAAGATTTCGATGCCGTTCGTCTGGCCCATTGCCCGGATCTCGCGCGCGTCGTGCACTGACATCTTCTCGGTGATGATGAAGATCTTCTCAAGCTTCTGGTTTACCCGGATCAGCTCGGCCACTCCGTCGCGTGCCGCTGCCGGCGGAAGGTAAATGACGCCACAGTTGAACTGGTGGCCGGCCTCGAGACCTTCGAGCACGCTGTTGTAGACGGGGATATCTCCCTTTGCCGTGTGCATGACCTGCCCGCGCCGGCCGGGCGAAGTGCCGAACACGACATTGCCGCCGGAGTAGCTATGTCCGACTGGCGTAACGCTGCTCGACTCGCCACCAAGGATGTTGAGCACGCACACCCGGTCCTGGCGGGTCGCAATCTGTGCGAGTGAGTTGATGCCGACGAAGTACTTGAAGCCGCCGACGCCCTGCTTTTGCATGATGGGCTCCTGAGAACCGAAACCGTTGCGAGCGCACGAAGCGCGATGCCGTCCACCACCGTTACGCCGCCACCGCCTTGGTCGGCTCGGCAACCCTGAGCCGCTTGGAGATCTCCGCGCGCCCGCCCGCTTTCATCCAGGTGTCGACGGCACGTGCGTAGTTAATCACTTCGCTCATGTCTGAATCGAAGCCGAAGATGCGGTACGGTAGGCCGAGCGCCTCCATGGTGTCACGCATGATGCCCATGCCGCGCACGAGATTGGGACCGCCGCGGCCGATAACAACGAAGAGCGGCGTCGGGCCATTTCGGCTGAAGTGCTCTCGCAGCGCGTCGGCCATGGCGCGGAATGTCTCGAAGATGTCGGTGTTGTTGGACTTGCCGCCGATGACGAACAGCACGTTCGTCTGCTTCAGCCAGTGCTTGAAGCAGATCTCGGCAACCGCCTTCATCTTCGCGTAGGGCGGATTGCCGCCGAAGTCGGACGAGATGATGGCGTTGTCGCCGAGCAGCTCGGTCACCAACGAGTTGGCGCCGCCACCGAAGGTGGGAGCAAGGATGGTCCCCTCGGCGTTGATGACATAAACGTCGCTCTGGCCCTGGTAGGTACGGAGCTGATTGATCTCCTGCTCGAAGTCGGAATAGTCGGCAGCGAACAGATGCTGTGGCAGCCGGAGCCGCTGCCAGCGGGGATCGTCGCGATCGAAGCCGCACTTGAAGTCGCAGGCGACCGGAGTGAGCCTGCCCGCGCGGTCCGGGCGCATGCGGATCGGGTTCAGCTCGAGCGTGGTCATTCCGTAGTCGTGGAACAGCTCCCAGAGCTTCGGGAGATGCTGCACCAACGGAGAGATAATTTCCTTTGGCGCCTTTAGGTTGGAGAGCGCATTGGCCACGACGAATGCCTTGAAGCCAGTCAGCGGATCGAACGGAACCTGGGCCACTTGTGACTTTTCGACCTCTTCGATGTCCATGCCGCCGTGATGGGTCAGCGTCATGGTGGGTGCCCGGAAGTGCGTCGAGTCGGTCAGCGAGAAATAGACCTCGTGCTCGGCCGGCACCGCGCCCTCGAAGGTGACGCCATTCGCTTTGGCGAACTGATTACCGTGGTGATGCTCGACGAAGTAAAGCCGCTCCTTCTCCTTGAGCGCGGTCTTCAGGTCCTTCACCCGGCTCAACAGTCCCGCCTTGCCCTTCTTGCCGACGCCTCCCTTGAACACCGGTTTGACGAACACCGAGCCGTGGCGGTCGATGAGCGCCTTGATCTCCTCCTCGCTCGCATCCGGCCCCAGCACTTCGGCGGTCGGGAAGCCAACGAACTGCAGCATCTGGCCGCCATAAAGCATGCCCGTAACTTGCATGTTTGTGCCCCTAGATTGGGTCTCTGGGTGGTTCGCTCCTTGATCTGCGGCGGGCGCCGACGCTCGCGCCCCATGACCCCGCAGGCACCAAGCAGTGACCTTCACCAAAACCGTCTTAGCCGGATTACTCCACTTTGATCGCGGCCTGCTTCACCACATCTGCCCATCGAGCCGATTCGGCCTTCATCATGGCGGCGAACTCTTCGGGCGTGTTTCCTATTGGCTCCGCTCCTTCACCCTCAAGACGTTCGCGCACGATGCCCTTCGTGATCGTCTCAATAGTCGCGTCCCGCAGCTTTGCGTTGATTTCCTTCGGTGTGCCTTTCGGCACAACAAATCCGTACCATGCTGTTGCTTCGTAGGCGTCCCAGCCGCTCTCAGATATCGAAGGCACGTCAGGGAACTTCTTCGTTCGCGCCTTCGTGGTTACCGCAAGCGGGCGCATTTGAGAGCCGTCTATGAGGCCAATGACTGATGGCAGTGTCGTAATCATGAAGTCTGTGCGCCCGCCCAGCAGATCGTTTAGGGCCGGACCTGCACCACGGTATGGGACATGCAACATGTCAACCTTGGCGATGTGGCCTAGAAGGACGGTTGCGAGGTGACTGGCCGAGCCATTGCCGGCAGAGCCATAGGTCAGCTTCCCCGGATTTTTCTGCGCATAGTCTATCAGTTCGCGGATGCTTTTGAATTTTGAGTCGTTTGGCACCACGAGCACCAACGGTGCTGCCGCTATCAGAGTTACAGGGTCAAAGGCGGTAAGCGGATCCACCTTCATGTTCTTGAAGATGTGTGGATTGACCACCATGGGACCTTGGTTAGCCATCAATACGGTATAACCATCCGGAGCGGCGCTGGCGGCCTGCTGTGTTGCCACATTCCCGCCAGCGGCTCCGTTATTCTCGATAACAATGATCTGGCCGATTTTTTCGCTTGCACCGTTCGCCACTAGACGTGCGATAGCATCTGTCCCGCCGCCTGCGGCATAGGGGACCAGGAGACGTATTGAGCGGGTAGGATATTTTTGCGCTTCAGCAAGGCTTGGCGCGAAGACGGCTCCAGCTACGAGGGCTGAACAGAAAATTCGACGTGAGATCATCACACACTCCTCGATGAATCTTCGGCAAACAGAGTGCCGAACGCGGCTGCAATTTTCTTGCGGATCACGGCGGTGTTCCGACCGAAATGGTTCTTTGAAGTTTAGCATCTTTCGATGTCCCTTGGCCTTGTCGAGGCCGGTCTGGGCATTGCGGCTATGCCCCGAATGGCCATGCCTCGGGAGCCCACCCAGTCCTCGTCAGTCGGCCGCTCGTCAATCCGATTCTTAGCCGAACCATGGGGCTCGTATGGCGCCATGATCTTAACCTGTCCCCTGCGGGCAGAAGTTTCACGATCGTCTAATGGCCACGTGGTCGTCCGCCAATGTGCAGACGTAAGCGGACATTTGACGAGTGGTGCTCAGGCCGCTTCGGACGTTTGAAGCGCCCCGTGCCCGGCCCAGACCGAGGCTGGCACAAAGACCGCGCCCGCCATTAGTTTTCGAGCTGTGCGTACGAGCGCTGCGCGCCTGATCACAGGTCTGTCATGCGGGCCTGCCAGTTCGAACTCAGCCGCGATCGTCCCTGAGGGATGTTCGATCACGATTATCCGACGTGGCCCTGGCGGAAGTACAGCAACGCCTTCGGTGACGGAGCCAGGTAGACCGCAGGCAGCGGCGAGACACAATGTTCCCGTAACCGCGTGGGCAGAATGGCAGGCATCCGGGACAAAGTAGCGGGAAGTTATAGTGCCCCCATTCCTGGGCGGCGCTACAAGGCAAAACTTCGGGACAACTTTTCCGGCGACGTCTCCCATTCCCATTAGGTTGCCCGCAACGCGACGCACATGCTCCATGCGCTCGAGCAAAGCGGCATCTGCATCAAGCTCGTTCCGCGTTTCGAAACCGGTCTTGCCGAAGTCTGCGGCACGCGCAATGACCATTGGCATTGCAAGATCGACACATGAGACAGCTACACCTTCGACCTTATCGAGCACCCGTCCGGTCGGAAGGAGCTTGCCAGTCTTGGAACCAACCGCCTCAACAAAATTCAAGGAGATAGGCGCGCCAGTCCCGGGGACACCATCAATCGCAATGCTCCCCTCGTATTCCACCTGCTCTCCAGGTGTAGGCACGGTGGCATGGATTACGGCTCGTGTGTTCACGTTGAACACACGCACGACTGTCTCCCCATCTTGCGCCGGAATGAGCCCGACTTCGATGGCAAATGGGCCGACGCCAGCAAGCATGTTCCCGCAATTCGGCGCCGTATCGACAAACGCGCGATCAATCTTGACCTGCGCGAAAAGGAAATCGACGTCTACGTCTGGACGGGACGAGGTGCTGATGATGGCGACCTTGCTCGTCAGAGAGTCCGCGCCGCCAAGGCCATTGATCTGTCTCGCGTCAGGCGATCCCATTACTGCGAGGAGCACTCGGTCCCGCAGGTGCGGGTCAAGAGGCAAATGATCAGCAAGAAAGTAGGGACCTTTAGAGGTGCCCCCACGCATCAACACACACGGAATACCAGTCTGAGGCATACTTATTCCGACATTCCCCAGATGAACTCTGGAACGACGTGGACGATAGCAGAAGGCGGGGTTCCCGGGAAGCCATAGGCGGGCTGCGCAGTGCTTCCGGTGTTCCGACCGTCCCGAACGACGTCCGATCCGGCGATCTGGCTATTTTTCCTGGCATCCAGGCACACTCCTCCCGTCGTAATGACGCATCCGCCCCTCCAGTTGCTACGCTGGGGCTGGCCTTGGTCGCAGTCCATCGATCAGCCGCAAGATTTCCTGGAACAATTCCTTCGGCACCGCGACCTCGGCCATCTGGAAGATGACGTAGCGGCCATGGCGCACGACCTTGGCGCCGATCTTCACGAGTTTTTCCCGCAGGCTGGTCAGCGACCACTGTTTTACCGCCTCCGGCAGAGCCAGCGTCCGCACGAAGTTAGCGAGATTGTAGGCCAGCGCATGCAACTGAAGCCGGACGGCGTTGGCGGCGAAGGAGCAGCACGACAGCCGCGTCCACTTCGCAGCGTTCTTTCCTTCCTTGATCCACTGCTCCGCCGTGCCGCGCCCGTTGTAGAAGGCGACGACGCGCTCGGCCGGGCGCGACAGGTTGGTCACGATAAATCCAACCGTTGGATAAAGCTGGCCCGGATGCCATTCGACTTTCGCCACCACCCGGCGCGGCGTCTTCCAGCTTTGCGCCTGATAGCTGAAGTTGGCGTAGTACCGCCGGACTTCGATGGGAGGACGACCAACAGGGCGCTTGAGCAAATGAGCGATGCGTTCCTGAAGAACCTGATTGGCGGGGAGCCGGATTGTGTGTTTGTAGCCCTCCGTCTCCAGGAACTCGTAGACCTCAGGGTTCGCGAAGGCGGCATCGGCGCGAAAGAAGCGGCGCATCTTGCGGTTCCGGTAACGCGCGACCACGGGTTCCAGAACATCATGCCAGCCATCGGCTGAATGAACGTTGCCGGATCGAAGGGCGCATCGCTCCAGATCGCCGAACTGATTGAACACAAGCAGCGGATGGTAGCAGGTGCAGCCGAAGTGCCCGTTGTAGGCCGTGTTCTCCTGGTCGCCGAAAGTCGGGCTGACGCTGGAGTCCATGTCCAGCATGACGGCGGCCGAACTTCCGCTTCTGGCCCCTAAGCGGACGTGCCGAAAGCTAGGCCGGATTTCCGCTTCTGAGGGTAGCGCGGACATCGCCAAGTCTGAGCGTTCTGGATTTATGAGTACGCGCCCTAGCCGACTTCGGGGACTGCGGGCGTGAATTGCGTCAATAGGCGGTGCCCGAAATGGGGTCCGGTACATACCCCCAGGCCCACGCGATGATCGCCACCGCGCCGGTGGCGAATCGTTGGAGGACGATGGCAATGCTTATTCCACCTATGGCTGGCATCCCCTTTCCACCGAAGCGAGCTTGGCCAGCCTGCGCGATATGATCAGGCACCGCACGCGCCTGCTCGATCATGTCGCGCGTATAAGCGACTATTTTCGCCAGCGCTTGGTATGGATGGATTTCAGGCAGGTGCCGGCCATCCGCATCCGCGGCCTTGCCATCGCGCTCGAATTTGCGGACGAGGAATATGTCTCGCAGCTGCATACGCGCAGCCGGGAGCGCGGGCTGTTATGTTCCCGCGATAGCTCGATCCTGTTGCTGCTGCCGGCGCTGAACATCCCGCGGGCGACGGCGCGCAAGGGACTGGACATCCTGCAGCGTTGCGCATGATCTGCATCAGTTCTGTTCCTTGTCGAGGAACTTCTCGATGAGCTGGCCCAGCGCGTCGGCTTTGGAGAGGCGCGGGATCTGGTTGCGGAACTCGAAGTTGGTCAGGATGTCCTGCACGTTGGGCGAGAAGCCGTCGAGGTAAATTTCGAAGTCGTCCTTGAGCTTCTGCTGGGTGGCGCGCGATTTGAGGTCGCGCAGCAGGAACAGGCGAGGTGTTGTAGAAGGCCTCGCCGGAGGCGGCGCGGAGGGCATCGTCCTGGTTGGTGACGCCTTCCTTGTCGAGGGCGACCTTCATCTCCAACACGGCCTGCTTGGTCGGTTCGAGCACCGCATCGAGGCGGCGCAGAACGGTCATGGGCAGGATGACATCGCGGTATTTGCCGCGGACGTAAACATCACGCAGGACATCGTCGGCGATGTTCCAGATGAAGTTGGTGAGGCCGTTGAGTTGGGCGGTGTCCATTCAGTTGATCCCCGGGATGGAGCCGGCGAACGCCTGGACCTTGAGCCCGGAGTCGGCGCGGAACTCATCAGCGGCACCCCACAGGCGCTTTTGAGCGTCGCCGTGGCATCGTTTTTGTCACGTGGCGCAACCCAGCGCATGCAATTAAGTCCCCAGACTGCCGGACATTGGTCTTGGTCCATTGTGGCCAAATCCGCAGCCCGGTGCGCGGTCGAACGGTAGTTCCTTGCTGGCGCAAGCTCTTTGGGAGCGTGGAGAAAGCAAAAATGGGGTCCCGGGGTAACCCCCCACCCGCTGTAGGAATCGGGGGCATGAATGCTTATTTGCTTCGGTCGCACCCTGACCCGCAAAATTCAGCAATAAAAAATTCTCGATGTTCCAAATTAGTTCTGTTGGCGGGTCCTTCGCATCTCCTTTGATTCAATCTCTCGACCGGGGAGGAAAAAAATGGCGATCGACAGAATATTCCATAGAATATCAAGAAGCACGGCAGGTAATTACCGCAGGCATAACCCGCCACTGCCCGGAAAGGCGCCATGGTGGTTGGCGACGCAGATAAATCAGCCCCGCATAAATCGTCTCTGGCGATACCGGAATGGTTTCCGGAACAACTTGAGAGCAGCGCACGGCTACTCCATGAGCGAGCCCTTGATCGGAGCCGAGAGGAGGCGATGATGGTCGAAGCAATCATCACCGACCCTCGCATGGAGCTCGTCTGGATCGAACTACAGAAGCGACGCCGCATCTCACATCGGAAGACACAGGAATTGCTTCATCCGCCGCAGATTGGCGGCCTTCCTATTCCAAGAGCCGATATCGACATTCGGCGCCGAGCTATGGAGGAGGTGTTGTGGTTCGCATCCCTCGCACCTCGGTTGCCTCAGGTAGCTCGATCATTCCCGTCTTACGGAGAGCGAGCCAACCAACTTCGAAGCGATGCAGAGCGTTTGCGCGCAGACTTGCCGGGTGCAAAGGCCATGAGGTTAGCCTCCAGACTGGTTAAAGCAGCAGAAGCCTATGAAGAGCTAGCGGGACTTGAGCTGGAAAGCAGTAACCGAGCCGTGGTCACTGATATTGCAGCGTTCATGAGCGAACGCTTTGGATCGCCGATGCACGGGCTCACTGCCGCGATAGCAAGTGTGATCTTGGGGCGTGAGATATCCCACGCGAAAGTTCGGGAATGGTTTTCCCGGCATGCCAGAAAAAAGACGAAACGAAGTATGGGGAAATCAGCGAAAAAGATACCGCGTTCCCCATAGTACCAAGGCGCTGCCTTTGCGTGCTTAAATTGAAGTTAGAGTCACCGGGAAGTATTTGGGCAGAGGACCATGTCAGGCGGGAAATGGGCGTTTAAGCAGCGGGATGTAACACGAGCGGTTCGGGCGGCAAAAGCGGCGGGAATTTCGATTGCCCAGGTCGAGATCGCGAAAGACGGCAAGATCATCGTCGTTGCTGGTGAAAAACAGGCGGGATGTCCTGAAGGCGTTTTTTCTAAAAACGAGTGGGATGGATGACTCGGATCAGGTTGAAATACGTCAATGCATTCCGCGACCGGCACGGGCGGCTTCGCCGCTATTTTCGGCGGCCTGGATGCAAGGATGTGCGGCTACCTGGTCTGCCGGGCTCAGCCGAGTTCATGGAAACCTATCAGGCCGCAATTTCCGGCGAGAGCGGAGCGCGCCGAGAAATTGGTGCCAGCCGCACAAAGCCTGGCACCGTCGCAGCGTTGACCGTGGCATATTTCAATTCTCAAGCTTTCCAAACCGGAGCGGCAGAGACCAAGCGTACTCGGCGAAACATTCTGGAACGTTTTCGTGCCCAGCATGGAGACAAACCGGTCGCGCTCCTTCAGCAGGGCCACATCCAAAACATGGTTATAGCGAAATCCACTACCCCATCTGCCGCACGGAATTTTCTAAACACCCTTCGCGCGGTGCTGCAATTCTCGGTAGAGATCGGTATGAGGGCTGATAACCCAGCCGTAGGTGTGAAACGAGTGAAAATTAAAACCGACGGATACCGAAGCTGGAGCGAGGATGACATCAAGCAATTTGAGGCAAAGCACGACGTTGGCTCGCGGGCCCGGCTCGCGCTTGCACTGCTGCTCTATACTGGCCAGCGGCGGTCGGATGTCGTGAAGATGGGGCGCCAACATATCCGAAACGGAACCCTCTCACTTAAACAGCAAAAAACTGGCACCGCTCTTCTGCTTCCGGTTCATCCGTCGCTGCAGGCGGTCCTCGACGCGACGCCGAGTGAGCACCTAACCTTCCTCACGACACGGTGCGGTGCGCCGTTCAGCGCTGCGGGGTTCACCAACTGGTTCCGCGCTGTTTGCAATGAAGCGGGACTACCGAAGGGGACGTCCGCCCATGGACTGCGTAAGGCGACCTGCCGACGCTTAGCTGAGGCGGGTTGTTCGGCGTCTGTGATCGCAGCGATCAGTGGCCACAAGAGTTTGAATGAAGTCCAACGGTATACGGCTGCCGCTGACCAGTTACGGATGGCGCAATCAGGAATGGAAGCGATGGAAAATGCATTTCCGGAGACTGGAAACAGAACATCTAATTACAAACCTGGGTAGCAGGGTTGTGAAATCAGGACCTAAGCCTTTTGTAAATGCAGGAGAGCAACATGATAGTGGTGGGCCCGGGAGGACTCGAACCTCCAACCAGACCGTTATGAGCGGTCGGCTCTAACCATTGAGCTACGGGCCCTGACGCCGACAAAGGGGTGGACGCGCGACACGTTAGCAATGCCAGGCGGTGGACGGCAACCTTCGGACCAAGCGAGAACCACCCCGGCCTGCGCCTCCTGCCCCAGACCGTGACACCTCTTGACCGCGGCCCCGCGGGGGCGTTCCCTTTGCGCACCATACAGGGAGCGACAGCGATGGTCGAAACGAGCACCATCTGCAAATTCGGCTGGAAAGCGCAGGAATTCGCGCTCAAGGGCACCGACGGCAGAACCTGGCGGTTCGCCGACGTGCGCGGCAGGAACGGCACACTGGTCGTCTTCCTGAGCAACACCTGCCCTTATGTGCTGGCGGTGATCAGCCGCATCGTGGAGGAGGCCAAGGCGCTGCAAGCGATCGGCATCGGGGTGATTGGCATTATGTCCAACGTGGGCGATCCCCGCGATTCCGTCGATGCGATGAAGGAATTCGCACGCCAGAACGGCTTTTCTTTTCCCTACGTGGAAGACCCGACGCAGGAAGTGGCGCGCGCCTATGACGCGCAATGCACCCCGGATTTCTTCGGCTTCAATGCCAACGACGAACTGCAATATCGCGGGCGGCTCGATGCCTCGCGCCGCGAGCTCGTCCCCGGCGCGCGCCGCGAACTGTTCGAGGCGATGAAGCAGATCGCCGAAACCGGCCAAGGTCCGGCCGAGCAGATCCCGAGCATGGGATGCGGCATCAAGTGGCGGGAAAGTGTGGCCTAGGAGGCCAGGCGTGAATAGCGTCCGCCTTCGCCGCTTCCACCTTCTGTTTGCAATTATTCTAACCCTTGGCGCTGTTCCTTTGCTTTTGCTGGCCGCGGTTATCTACATCTTCTGGGGATTGTTGTTGCGCTTCCTGGTCATTGTGCTGTGGATACCGCGTGGTCTTCGGGTCCTCGTGGTATATTCGAACAGTCCACATTGGAAACAGCGCTTCGAAGAACGTATTTTGCCGCAGCTGGGACCGCGTTGTGTCGTACTCAACTGGTCTGAACGGCGACGATGGTCTTTGGGCCTCGCGGAGTGCCTGTTTTGGTTCTATGGCGGAGCAAAAAATTACAACCCACTGGCAGTCGTGATACGGCCATTCGGTCGGGCGAAGGTCTTCCGCTTTTGGCCGGCATTCCGCGATGCCAAGCATGGTCGTCCGGAATCCCTGCAGCAACTCGAGACGGAATTTTTAAATGAAGCTGTCAGATAGCTGCCCCAAGCGGATACGATGAAGGAAACGAGGCGGAACACCCCTTTCCCCCCCGCGTTAAAGCCGCATGCCTAAGCTGGCCGGCGCCGAACCCAGTGTCTTCATTTGCTACGCAAAGGAAGATCACGCCTTTGCCCGCAAGGTCTTTGCAACGCTGAGGGAGAGCGGGCTCGCCGCGTGGATGGACCGGCCCCCCGACGCCTTCGCGCTGGAAGGGATTTTGCCGGGTCAGGACTGCGCCCTGCAAATCGAGCAGCGGCTGGGCGAGGCCGACAGCCTTGTGGTGATCCTCTCGCCGGCGTCAATCGCGCAGCAGGGCTATGTACAGCCCGAATTTCGTCTGGCGCTGCATGCCGCCGCCCGGCGCAAACTTCGTATTGTTCCGCTGCTGCAAAGCGCCTGCGAGCCTCCTGCCTTTGCGGCCGGAGGCGCTCTCCTGAATGCGCTCGCGTGGATCGATCATTCCGCCCAGGGCACCGACGCTCTCATCGCCGCGATCAAGCAGAGTGCTGCGCCGCCCAAAGCGCCTCCTCCAGCCGCGCCGGTGAAAAATTTCGCCGCGATCACGCGGCCGAAGATCCGCTGGCGGGCTTTTGTAGGGCGCGTGCATTGGCGCAATACCATGGAGGCGGAAGACGGCCGGATCTATCTCACCTCCTGCGGCGCGCGCTGGAACCAGGATGACCTCGGCGATGGTGTCTATTGCCTGGACGCGGAGAGCGGTGCGCTCCGCTGGGCTTTTAATTCAGCCGGGGACGCCAACGAGGCGCTGATTTACGGCGATTGTATCGTGGTCGGCACCGACGCCGGCCAGCTCGCGCTGCTCAACAAAGCCACCGGTGTATTGAAACACGAATGCCGTGTCTGGCATCCGATATTCGCGCGGCCCTTCGCGCTCGGCGCTGGAAGTGACGCCCGGATCTTTGCAGTCAGCCATAAAGGCGTCGTGCTAATGGCGGATCCCGCCGCGAATAAAATCACCGAAGTGGCAACCCTGCCCTTTCTTGTGCGCGCCAACCCGGCGGTGAGCGCCGACGGGCGCTTCGCCGTCCTGTTCGGCGAGAGCGGCGAGATCGCACGTGCCTGGTGCGAGGATGGTGCGCTGAAATGGGAGCAGCTCGCGGCCAAGAGTTATCTGCCGTCCGGTGGGCCGGCGCGCCGTAACGCCGGCCTCGTCGCCGCGCCTGTCTTCGCAGGCGAGAGCGTGATCGGCGGCGCCACCCGCGACAGTTATTACAGCGCGCCCGCTTTGTTCCGTTACGACCTTGCTGGAAGAAAGTTTCTTTGGGGCGAGCGTGCGCAGGAGCCGCGCGACAAGGACAATCCCTTCGGCAATCTGCGCAGCCGGCCGCTGGTAATGGGCGATCAGATTATCTTCGCGCCGGCCTATGCGGCAGCGCTTTACGCGGCTGACAAGGAGACCGGAGAGATCCGATGGCAGGATCCAGGTCGGCAAGGAATTGTTGCAGCAATGGTCCTCGCCGGTGCAGGTGGATGAGCGGCGTGTGCTGCTGGCGCGCGGGGACGGCATTCTCTATCAGATCAACATTACTGAGCGGAAAATCGAATGGGCGCTGTCGCTTCTGGTGACGCCGTCGGAAGTGCAGGCGGCCAACCGCGCCGGCAAGCTGGGCCCGGGACCATCGGAAGCCGCGCATAACGGCATCACCGCCACGCCGGCCTGGCACGCCGGGCGTATCTTCCTCGGGACCACTGAAGGGCAGTTTTTCTGTATTGAAAACGAAAGCTAGCGCCGATCCCGCCGCCGGTCGAGAAAAAAGGCTCTGCGCAAAATGCGCAGAGC
>CAVVSK010000014.1:0-291287 GCA_963750965.1 uncultured Alphaproteobacteria bacterium | reverse complement strand
TTGACATGGTAGGGGTCACAGGTTCGATCCCTGTCGCGCCCACCATTCTTTCAGAAACAGACTTGGAATCCGGGGCCGAAACGGCGAAAGTCGGGCGCAGAACGCCCATCTCGCCTAGCGGAGGGATCCAATGCGCAATCTTGCCTCAACGATGTTCGCGGCTTTCGCGCTCACGATCTGCTCGCCGGGCATATCGCTCGCCCTTCCCATAGCGGCGGGCATCGATCGAGCAATTGCCGCCGCGGCGGTGAATGGGCAGACCCTCGCGATCCAATACCAACCGCGGAGCGATCGGGCCGACGCCAGCCATCGAACCGTCAATAACAAAGCGCGCCGCTCCCAGAGGACGGGCCACACTTTTCACGCCGTTGATCCAGCCTCCTCTTATCCCGCGTATTACGGGAATGGATATTACGGGAATGGATATCCTTTCTATTACCCGGGCTATGGGGGTTATCCCCACTATTATGCCGGTTATTATTGGCCCCAATATTATGGTCGCTACCGGTATCCAGGTTACGACTATTCGCCCTTTGCCTTCTTTGGATATCGTCCTTCTGACTTCTACTGAGCCAGAGGGGGATCACAGGTTCGATCCCTGTCGCGCCCAGCATTCTCTCGCGCGATCAACACCTCCGACGCAGGTTTCCGCCCTGTCTTGCGCATTTGACAGCCGGCGGCGCTCCGCTTATTTAGATGCCACGCCAACAGTTTAGAGACGAGATGCCGGGCGGGAGCCGGGCCAGGGATCAGTTGTCATGAAAATCCGTAACTCATTGAAATCAATACGTGCCCGGCACCGCGACAACCGGCTCGTCCGCCGCAAGGGCCGCGTCTATATTATCAATAAGACCCAGAAGCGCTTCAAAGCCCGCCAGGGCTAAGGCTGCAGCCCACGCGCCGGGATGAGCAATGGAAAATTGTCACATCCTGGTCAGCGGACGATGGGACAACATCGTCTCCGTCATCGATCTCCGCCGCGCGCTTGATCCGAAGAACGACGGCACTCCCAAAGCCATCATCAACCGCGTCCGCGTGACGCCTGACATCGATTCCGACGGCGACGGCATCGTTGATACGGCCGCCAGCGGACAACCGGTCAGCATCGCGGTCCCGAAGACGGGCCGCTATGCCTATGTGGTCAATCATTCCGGCCGCGCGACGCCCGCAGCCGCGGCCGCCTTCCAGCACGGCCATCCTGGCGTCATCACCGTGCTCGATCTCGTCGCCGCGCTCGATCCGGCCAGCAACGGCACCACCAAGGCGATCGCAGATCTGATCGCGACCGGCATGGCCGGTCCAGTCGGCATCGCGATCACGCCCGACGATAAATATGTGCTCGTCACATCCGCCGAAGCCGCGGAACGGGAGGACGGCGGCGCGGAGGTCACAGTGATCGACACCGCCAGCCGCAAGGTCGTGCGCCGCATCCCGCTTGCGGTGAAGAAGAATAACGGCGCCGATCCGATTCCGAGCCCGCATCCCGGGCCGCATCCCACTTACGGGAATTTCCCCGATCCAAATGGCATCGCCGTCTGCGCAAGTGGTCCCGGCTACGTCTTCACCGCCAATGGCGGCACCGACGACGTTTCCGTCATCGACCTCACGCGTGCGCTTGCTGGCGATCCGGAAGCCGAGCTTGCACGCATTCCGGTTGAGGCCGGGCCTTTCGGGCTTGCCGTCAGTCCGGACGGAAAATTGCTCGCCGCCGCCAGCCGCGAAAGCGCGCAGACCGGGATTGAAGGCCGCACCATTTCGCTGATCGATATCGCGCGCGCTGCCGCCGGAGGAGCCGACGCCGAGCGCGCACGCGTCATGGTGGGCACCAACAACGCATCGGTGGCAACGCGACCCTTCGCCGTGGCTTTCACCAACGATGGCAAGCATGTTGTCGCCACCTGCTTCCGCAGCAACACGGTCTCGCTGGTCGATGTGGGCAAGGCGCTGGCGATGCAGCCTGCCGAAATTGCCCGCCTCGAATTGCCGACGCCGGACGGCGGGCCTTCGCGGCCGCGCGGCGTGGTGATGACGCCCGACGGCCGTTATGCCGCTATCACCGGCGGCGCCAAGACCGGCCCCGGCAGCAGCATGCTGTTCCTGGTGGATGTCGCGACCATGAAACTCGCCGGCCGCGTGACCAATGTCGGGAACGAATCCTATCTGCTCGATATTCTGCCCGCTCCGAGAGCTTAAAGCCTCAACGCCAAAGGCGGCATTCCGGACCATTGACGCCGATTGGGGGCAGCCTCATAGTTGGTGAAATAACTAAATAAATACATCACCCCGGGGAGGATTATATGACCATGCTACGGCGTCATTTTGTCTACGCGGCTGCCGCTCTGGCCTTCGCTGCGCAAAGCAGCCTCGCAACAGCGCAGGACTGGAAGCCGACCAAGGACGTTGAGTTCGTCATTCCGTTCGCCGTGGGCGGCGGCGCCGACATCATGGCGCGCGTCATTCACAAGGTCATCACGGATGACAAACTCGTTCCCGTGCCGGTCGCGCTGGTCAACAAACCGGGCGGCGGCGGCGCCGTCGGCATCGGTTACATGAGCGCCAGCCGCAAGGCCGATCCGCACACCCTCGTGCTGGTCAACGGCACCACGCAGATCACGCCGATCCTCACGCCGGAAGCCAAGACGCTGACGGAAGTGCAGCCGGTCATGAATGTCATGCTCGATGACTTCGTGTTTTTCGTGAAGGGTGACTCGCCTTGGAAGACGGCCGCGGATTTTGTGAAAGACGCGAAATCCAAGCCGCCGAAGACCTATAATTTCTCCACCGGCGGCACCACCGACGTGATGGCGGTCACCATCCTGGCAAAGTCTACCGGCACCGAATTGAACATGATCAACTTTAACAGCGGCGGCGAGGCGCTCACCGCGTTGCTCGGCGGGCACGTTCATGCCTCGCTCGGCAATCCGCTGGAATTTATGGGCCATCTAAAATCCGGTGCCGTGCGCGCGATCGGCGTGTTCCGCGACAACCGCTTTGATTTGCTGCCCGACGTGCCGACGATGAAAGAGCAGGGCATCAGCGCGCCGAACTTCCAGATGTGGCGCGGCGTCGCCGTCCCGAAGGGCGCGCCGGCCGAAGCCGCGAAATATTGGGAAGGCGTGATGCAGAAGGTCGTGGCCGCGCCGGCGTTCAAGGCCTATCTGAAAGACAACGCGGCCTCCGAAGCGCCCATCGCCGGCGCAAATTTCGTGAAGTTCCTCGACGATCAGGAAAAGCTTTACCGCGACCTGCTGGGCAAGAAGTAAAGGCCCGGCATCAATGCAAGGTCGGATTGCAATCGGCGAGCTCGTGCTCGCCGCCTTTTTCGTGGCTCTCGGCCTGCTTTGGGTCTGGACCGCGGCGCGCATGCCCTTGTGGCAGGGGTTCGCACCGCAGTCCGGCTTTATGCCGCTGTGGTACGGCATCACGCTGATCGGGCTCACGGCTGCTGTCGTGGTCAATCTGTTCATCGGCAAAGAACCCACGAAGGAAGAACCGATCGGCAAGCCCCTTCTGGTGCTTGCCGCCTTCGCCGCCGGTATTGCCGGGCTGGAGCCGATGGGCTTCGGTCCGGCCATGTTTCTGATGCTGCTGTTCATGTTTGTTTTTATTGAGCGTCTTTCGATCATTCCGTCGTTACTGGTGTCGGTGACGACGACTGCGGTTCTGTTCCTGATCTTCCGCACCTGGCTGAAAGTCACCTTGCCCATCGGCCCGCTCGGATTCTGAACATGGGACCGCTGGCCGACTTGATGCAGGGATTTATGACGGCGGCGACGCCGATGAATCTGCTGATGTGTTTTGCCGGAGTTCTTCTCGGCCAAATCATCGGCGTGCTGCCGGGTATCGGGCCTTCCGCCGCGATCGCGCTTTTGCTTCCCTTGACCTATGGCGCGAGCCCGACGGGCGCGATCATCATGTTCGCCGGGCTTTACTACGGCGCGCAATATGGCGGTACGCTCACCTCGGTACTGATCAACGTGCCGGGCGAGTCGTCATCGGTGATGACCAGCATCGACGGCTACAAGATGGCGACCCAGGGTCGCGGCGGCGTGGCGCTCGGCATTGCCGCAATCGGCTCCTTCATTGCCGGCACCTTCGGCACCGTTGGCCTGATGCTGCTGGCGCCGCCGCTTGCGAAAGTCGCGCTCGCCTTCGGCCCGCCGGAATATTGCATGCTGGTGCTGCTCGGCCTCACCGCGCTGGCCGCCGTCGGCGGCTCCGTGCTGAAAGGCCTCGCTGCCGGCGTCGCCGGTCTTTTGCTTGGCACCATCGGCATCGATCCGCAGATCGGGGTGCCGCGCTTTTACTTCGGCCAGTCATGGCTGCTGGACGGCGTGGATTTCATCATCCTGACCGTGGCCCTGTTCGGCATCGGCGAGGTGCTGGCCAGTTGCTATACGTCAAAAGCCGATCCGATCCTCAATGTCGGCCGTGTAGTGCCTAACCGCGAAGAATGGGGCCACGCTTGGAAGGCGATTTTGCGCGGCACCGGCATCGGATTCATCATTGGCGTTTTACCGGCCGCGGGCGCGACTATCGCTTCGTTCGTCTCCTATATCGTCGAGAAGAAGATCGCGAAGGATCCATCGCGTTTCGGCCGTGGCGCCATCGAGGGCGTGGCGGGGCCGGAGGCCTCCAACAATGCCGCTTCCGCCGGTGCGATGGTGCCGATGTTCGCGCTTGGTGTGCCGGGTTCCGGCACCACGGCCGTCATGCTCGGCGCATTGATCATGTTCGGCTTGCGGCCTGGGCCGGAAATGTTCACCACCAACTCCGCGCTGGTGTGGGCGGTGATCGCCAGCATGTATATCGGCAATTTCCTGCTGCTGATCATGAACCTGCCGCTTGCCGGCCTGTTCGCCCGGCTGCTGCAGATCCGCTACAGCTGGATTTATCCGCCGATCCTGGCGATCTGCGTCACCGGCGTGATCTCCCATGCCAATAACGTCGAAGACGCCTGGGTGATGCTTGGCTTCGGCGTGGTCGGCTGGTTGATGAAGCGCTATGACTGGCCGGCAGCGCCCGTGGTTCTGGGCTTGGTTCTTGGCCCGTTATTCGAAAACACCCTGCGCCAATCGCTGACGCTCTCGCATGGCAGCGGCATGATCTTCCTGTCGCGCCCGATTGCGGCGATCTTGCTCCTGATCGCGCTGCTGGCGGTCCTGGTGCCCCCAGCCCTCGAAATGATCCGCCAGCGCCGCGCGCTCGCTTAAGGCCACGCAGCCTCTTTTCACGCCGTCTTGACCGTAAGAGTGGCTTTTCACCTGGGCCCCGAAGCTTTACATTTGCCTCATGCGATCGCGATTCCCGAGCCTCATTCTTGCATCTGCCATCGCGGCAGCGCTGTCGGCGCCGGTGCCGGCTTTTGCGCAGGCCGACCGCTGGATGGAGCCACCCTCCAATTCATCTCGCCCGCTGCGCAATGACCGCCTGCAAAATTTAGATTTCCTGTTCGGCGCGCTCAAAGTTGCACCAGACGAGGAAAGCGCCAAGTCGATTGCCGACCGCATCTGGGGCGTCTGGCTGGGATCCGGCGGCGACACGACCAATCTGCTCATCAGCCGGGTGAGATCGGCGATCGAAAGCAAGGATTTGGATCTGGCGGTCCAGCTGCTCGACAGCATCGTCGAGTTCAAGCCGGAATATGTCGAGGGCTGGAACCAGCGCGCGACCGTCCATTACATGAAAAAGGATTATACCCGCGCGCTGGCCGATCTGGCGCAGGTGCTGAAGCGCGAGCCGCGCCATTTTGGGGCGCTGTTCGGCGTGGGCGTGATCATGCAGGAATTCGGCGACGATCGCCGCGCGCTGGAAGTCTATCGCCGCGCGCTGGAGCTCGATCCGCACATGAAGCGGGTGCCCGATCTGGTAAAGACGCTCTCCGAGAAAGTCGAGGGGCGGGATATTTAGTCCCGCCCTCGCAAAAGCCAGCACGGCATTACGATCAGTCGTCGCAACAGCCGCTATCGTGCACATGGTCGTGGTCATGTGCGGACGACGCAGCCGTCGTTCCCGCGGCCTCGTTCTTGGCACGCACTGAAACTTTGCCGTCGCCTTCCACCACGCCCAGAATGTCGCTCTCCTTCAGGATGATGTAGTCCTTCTGCGCGACTTTAACCTCGGAGCCCGACCACTTGGCATAGACCACCCGGTCGCCGGCCTTGACGGAGAGCTCCACCAGTTTGCCGTTTCTGCCGCGATGGCCGGAGCCTACGGCGACAACCTTGCCTTCCAGCGGCTTTTCCTGCGCGGTGTCGGGAAGAAGGATCCCGCCTTTGGTCACCGCCTTTTTCGAGACGGTGGGTTCAACCACGACATTGTCATGTAACGGCCTGATGGTCATGGCATTCTCCTGAATTGCTGTGGCTTTTGCGCTTCTGGGCGCCGTTGTGAAAGCGCGGAGACGAACTGTCAATGTGGCGAGGCCGCCCGATTTCCCAACGCCGCATAGTCCTTTCCGCGGCCCTGGTGGCCACATTCCTGGGTCTCTCCGCCGCGGCCTCGACCATCGGTACCAGCGTCATCGAACGGGCCAATCCGGCTTCCGGGCGCTTCATTCCCGTGACCGGCGGCAACCTGCATGTGGTGGAGAGGGGTCCACCAGGGGGCGCGGCGGACCATCCGGCGATCGTCCTCGTCCATGGGGCGGGGGCCAATCTGCGGGACCAGGAGAATGCCTTGGGCGAGCGACTCGGGCGGACCCACCGCGTGCTGCTGATCGACCGGCCGGGCCATGGCTGGAGCACGCCTGGCAGCGGCGCGGACGCGGCCTCGCCGAGCGGTCAGGCGGCGCTGCTGCGCGAGGCCCTGCAGCGGCTGGGTGTCACCTCCTTCGTGCTTGTGGGGCATTCCTGGGGCGGCACGCTGGCCGCAGCCTATGCCCTCGACTTCCCGCAGGACCTCGCGGGCCTGATCCTGCTGGCGCCGGTGGCTTACCCTTGGGCCGGCGGTACCTCCTGGTATTACCAGCTCGGTGCCATCCCGATTCTCGGCCCGGCCTTCGCGCATCTTTTTGCGCTGCCTGCCGGACTGCTGCTGACTTCTTACGCGGTGCGGCTCGTCTTTTGGCCGAATGAGCCGCCGCCGGACTACGTCTCCCGCGCTTCCGCGCGGCTGGCCCTCCGGCCAGGCGAATTTCTCTCCAATGCCCGGGAAGTCGCCGGATTGAAAGCGTTCGTCGCCGGCCAGGTCGAGCGGTATCGCGGCCTCGCTGTCCCGACCATCATCATCGCCGGCACCGCCGATATCGTCGTGCCGCCAATTGTGCATGCGCGGCCGCTCGCAGCGGCCTTGCCGCGGGCGCGGCTGGTGCTGCTGCCCGGGGTTGGGCACATGCCGCATTACGCGGCGACCGATCGCGTGGTTGAAGCAGTTGGCGAATTCACCGACGTGACGCCCAAGGCAAGCGCCGTTCCCAGGCGCTAGACTTCGGTGTCGCTCTCGGAGCCGACGAAGGCAATGCGCAGCATATTGGTCGCGCCCGGCGTTCCCAGCGGCACGCCGGCGACGATGATGACGCGTTGGCCGGATTTGGCAAAACCTTCCCGAAACGCAATGCGGCAGGCGCGGCCCACCATGTCGTCCTGGTCGCGCGCGTCCTGTGCCACGACGCAATGGACTCCCCAGACCAGCGATAGCCGCCGGCCGGTGGAAATATTGGGCGTAATCGCCACGATCGGCGGCTTCGGGCGCTCGCGTGCAACGCGCAAGCCGGTTGCGCCGGACGCCGTCCAACACACCAGCGCGGAGAGTTCCAGGGTGCCGGCGATCTGCCGCGCGGCATCGGCGATGGCGTCGGCGCCGGTTGCTTCCGGCGCGAAGTGCTGCGCGTCGATGATCGACCGATAGAATTCGTCGTTTTCGACTTCCTCGGCGATGCGGTTCATCATCGCGACGGCCTCGACCGGATATTGGCCGGCCGCGGATTCGGCGGACAGCATCACCGCATCGGTTCCTTCGTAGATCGCGGTTGCGACGTCCGAAACCTCGGCGCGGGTCGGCACCGGGCTGTTGATCATCGACTCCAGCATCTGGGTGGCGACTACTACCGGCTTGCCGGCGCGTCGCGCCATCCGAGTCATCTTCTTCTGCGACCCGGGCACCTTTTCCAGCGGCAGCTCGACGCCAAGATCGCCGCGCGCCACCATCACTGCGTCCGCGAGTTCAAGAATTTCGCCGAGCCGGTTCATCGCTTGCGGCTTCTCGATCTTCGCCATTACGGAGGCGCGCCCGCGCGTGAGCTTCTTGGCTTCGGCGATGTCCTCGGGCCGTTGGATAAAAGACAGCGCGAGCCAGTCGATTCCGGCGTCGAGCGCGGCCTCGAGATCGGAACGGTCCTTCGGCGCCAGCGCGGAGAACGGCAAGGTCGCGTCGGGTAGGCTGACGCCCTTGCGGTCGGAGAGCTTGCCGCCGACTTCCACGCTGGTGGTGATGCTGGTGGTGGTGGCCTCGCGCACCTGCAGGCGCACCTTGCCGTCGTCGAGCAACAGCGCATGGCCCGGCTCGACCGCGCCGAAAATTTCCGCGTGCGGCAAGTGGACGCGGTGTGCGTCACCGGCGGATTCGTCGGCATCCAAGGTGAACGTCTCGCCCTTGCTTAGCATCGCCGATCCTTCAGCAAATTTGCCGAGCCGCAGCTTCGGACCCTGCAAATCCACAAGGATGCCGATCGGGCGCTCGTGATCGGCTTCGATGCTCCTGATCGTCGTCACCAGCTCGCGCATCCGCTCATGCGAGGTGTGACTCATGTTGATGCGGAAGACATCGGCGCCGGCTTCGAACAAGCTGACGATGGTGTCGCGGTTGGATGAAGCCGGCCCCAGCGTCGCTACGATCTTCGTTCGGCGCAGGCGTCTCATCGATTTATCTTTCCGGCGCCGTCCGGCCGCTCGCGGGCGGGGCCGGCGTCATTGAAGAACCCGAAGTCGGCGGGCGGGGCGACTGCTCGTTCGACTCGGTGAGCTGCACGGTCCAGGAACGCTGCTCGCCGGTGTCGACCTCGAAGAATCCGGTCCGTTCATACCCTCGTGCGAGGCAGTCGTCGATGCCCCGAATGGTGAACTCCTTATCCCGCGTGCACATGAAGGCCTGCCCCGACCATTCGCCGCCGCGCTCGTAATCGAGCGCATAGATGTAGTAAAAGCGCGCCACCAGCGTGCCGCGTAGCAAGGTCTCGCAGCTGCGCGCGGAAAGATTCCACCAGCCCTCCGTGGTCCAGCCGTCGCTGTCCTTGTAGCCGATGGCAATGCCGACGCGGCTGCCGGTGTTATTGCACAGACGAAAGTCCGCTGCCGCCGGCTGGGCAAAGGCCACCACACCCATCAACGCGATAGCGGCAGGAATTAACGCGCGTGTGACGAAGCACCGAAGGGGTGACAATCGAAGTAAATCCACGTTGATGCGGCCCGGTTTGGCCATGGAAGGCGGGATTTCGCGCGAAGGCTCACGCACTGTCAACGAGGATGGCCCGGAAGTCATTAACATTGGTGAAGGTTGGTCCGGACATCAGAAGATCCCCAAGCGGGGCGAAGAATTCGGTGGAATTGTTGTTGGCCAGAAACGAGGCCGGATCGAGGCCAAGGGCGCGCGCGCGCGCCGCAGTGGTGCCATCGGCGAAGGCACCGGCCGGATCGGTCGGCGCGCCGGATCCTCCGTCGGTTCCGTCGGTATCAGCAGCCAAGACGGCAATGCCACGGGCTCGTTCGAGCGCGATAGCAAGCGCCAGGGCATATTCCTGATTGGGTCCGCCCCGCCCACCCTGCTTGTGCACAGTCACGGTGAGCTCGCCGCCGGACAGGATTACGGCGCGGCGGTTCAGCGCACTTAATTCGCGCGCAATCCTGCCATGCTCCTGCGCCACCTCCCGAGCTTCGCCTTCAAGCTGATCGCCGAGAAAGACGCAGTCATAACCCGCCTTCCTCGCTATTTCGCGCGCCGCGCGAAAGGCGTCATCGGGGCGGGCGACAAGGATGAACTCGGTCGCACGGAAAATTGCATCCTCCGGCTTCGGCGTTTCGTTGGCTGGATCCGACAGCGCTAGAGTGATGCCCGCGGGCATCTTCAGCCCATAACGCTCGACAATACCGCGCGCGGCGGACAGCGTGGAAGGATCCGGCACCGTCGGACCTGAGCCGATCACATCGGGGTCGTCGCCTGGCACGTCGGAAATCGCCAAGGTGACGATGCGTGCCGGTTGCCCGCGCGCCGCCAGCCGACCGCCCTTAATGCGCGAGAGATGCTTGCGCACGGTATTGACCTCCCCGATGCTGGCGCCGGAGCGCAACAATGCGCGCGTGATCGCCTGCTTGTCGGCCAGTGCGAGACCGGGGGCGGGCGCGATCCAGTTCGCCGATGCGCCTCCGGAGAGCAACACCAACAACAGATCGTCCATACCCGCTTGGTCCGCCAGCAGCAGTGTCCGCTCGGTGGCATCGATACCTGTTTGGTCCGGTACCGGATGGCCGGCTTCAATCACCGGAATGTGCTGCGTTGGCTGGGCATAGCCGTGGCGCGTAACCGCAAGCCCAAGCAGCCGATCTTTTGGAAAACCGCTTTGCAGGTAGTGCTGCTCGGCGACTGCGGTCATTGAGCCTGCTGCCTTGCCTGCCGCCAGCACGATGAGACGTCCGGTTGGTGGCGGCGGCAGATAAGCGCGTAGACAGGCAGCGGGATGAGCAGCTGCTACCGCTGTGCGGAAAAGCTGTTCCAGAAATGCGCGCGCCGCTCCGTCCATGCTCGCTCTTGGCAACAGCGAAGAGGCGGGTCAACAAAAAACGCGACCCTGGAATCAGGACGTGGCGATGACTATTGTTGTGATACCGCGGCTGCATCGCCGCGGCACTGTCGCATTGAAAGGAATCGACCATGGACGACAAGACCAGGATCGAGCTTGAAGCCGCCGTCTATCGGCGCTTGGTCGAGCACCTGCGGGGGCGCACCGATGTGCAGAATATCGATCTGATGAACTTGGCCGGCTTCTGCCGCAACTGCCTGTCAAACTGGATGAAGGAAGCAGCCGATGCCAAAAGCCTGCCGATGAGCAAGGACGAGAGCCGGGAGATCGTCTACGGCATGCCCTACGAGGAGTGGCGCACGAAATACCAGAAAGAAGCGTCTCCTGACCAGAAGGCGGCGTTTGAGAAGACTCACCGGCATTAAAGCCAGGATCGAGCGAAAGCCGTCGCGCAAGGCTGAACCCGCTAAATTGTCCACTTGTCCACCGGCCGCCTGTGGATACTTCGGCCTCGCCTTGACGCGGAGCCGCCGGCTTCCGAAAGCTGGGGCTCACCTCGCGTCAAAGGAGTAGTCGATGCCCGCCACCGCCGCCGCCCAGGAACAGCCCGCCACCCGCTTTGCGAAGGAGCAGCTCAAGGCTGTGGTTGAGCGCGTGGAGCGCCTTGAAGAAGAAAAGAAGGCGATCGCCGACGACATCAAGGATGTCTATGCCGAGGCCAAGGCGCACGGTTTCGACATCAAGGCGCTGCGCACGATCGTGCGGCTGCGCAAGCAGGATACCGACGAACGCAAGGAACAGGAAGCAATCCTGGAAACCTACATGCTCGCGCTCGGGATGGTCGCTTAAGTCGAAGCCGCTGCCGCTACCGAAGCATCGCGGTGCGTGCGCTGAATGTGGTGGTCGCGATAAACACGACCGCTTGGCCGCTAAAACGATTCGCTATCAGACCCGGTGTCGGGTCGGCAGAAAAAGCCATGGTCGCCAAGGACTCGGGCTTGCGCATGAAAACACTCAGACCGCGATAATCCTCGCCGCCCATCCCGCTCACGGTCAGATAACTCGACAAATTGGGCGCAAGAATCGCCGCGCGCATCCAGGGATCGTCGAAGGGCTCGCCGGTCTGCAAGCGCCGCGTATGCACGATCGCCGGCTTGCCGTCAGCCTGCCGCACGACGATCGAGGTTTGCCGCGGGATAAAAGCCGGCACGGCGGCGGGCGCCGCCGTGAGCGCCGGCAAGGGGCGGCTCTCCACCGTGCGCTGCGGTGCCGCCGGACGGGCATTTAGCTCCGGGCCAGGCACCGGGGCATAAGCCAGCGCCTGCTCAGGCAGCATAGGCAAGGGCGAAGGCTTATTCGGCCAGGGCACGTTGGCCCCGGAGAATTGCGCAGGCGCGGTCTTCGGCGGCAAGGCCGCGGCGACTTGCACTTCTCCCGCCTTGCGTGGTTGCGGCTTTGCGGCGGGGGCTGCCTTGGCTGTGGGTGCAATGGCAGCGGTCGTTTCGACCTCCTCACGCTCAGGCTTGCCGAAGCCAAAAAATCTTGCCAGCGGGTTGATGCTCGTGCCGGTATCTCGTTGCGCGGTGAGGATGCCGGCGCTGCGCGCTGCGTTCAACGAAACCGAGGAAGGCTGGTTGCCGCGACGCTCAATGTCGGCCAGCGCGAGCGAATAGCCGGGCAGCGGCCGGCCGTCGGAGGGCACATGCACCGTGCGGCCATTGGGGAAGATGCGCACCAATTCTTCGCGGCTGATGCTCGGCCAGTGCCGCACACTGCCGACATCGAGATGCACAAATGGCGATCCGGAGGTCGGATAGAAGCCGATGCCGCCACGCTGCAGTCGCAATCCGACCTTGCGCAACTCCTCCAGCGGCACGCCCGGAATGAAGAAATCCATCGCCTTGCCGTGGGTATGTTGGCTGGACTGAGCGACGCCGTCGCTCTTCCGGCGCAGCATGGCGTTCGTTTGCGGCGCGCGGTAGCCGCAGATGATGTGAATGGGATGCTGGGCGCCCACTTCGCGGTGCACTTCCCACAACAGATCGAGTAGCTGCGGATCGGTCGCGATCTCTTCGTCGCGACGCCAATCGCGCAAAATCCAGTTGATCTTCTTCAGAGCCTCGGCATCGTAACGGCCGTTGCGCTTGTAGGTGATGGTGAGGTCTTCCTTGGTATGGACGTGATGCAGAGAGATCGTGCGGGTGTCGCCTTCGGCGACCGCGTTCTGCAAGCCATGGCATCCGATAATAAGGGCGGCGGCGGCGAGGCCAAGACGGCATCCGGTGCGCGGGGCGAGCAAGAGCGACAAAACTCGGCGCGCGATACAAACCGGCACGTGCAATCTCGCGTTGGAAGGCCACAAAGAACAAATATCTCCCGCGGTTTGGACCGCGGGAAACATGGCTAACGCAGTGTTACCGGGATGGGTTAACGCACCCTTAGCGCCCCTCCTACCCCGTCGCCTGGACAGGACGCTAGAGAGCGACTGTGGCAAAAAGTAGCTCGGCCGCGGACGCGGCCGACGCCTTAGTTAAGCGGGCGTGTATTGTACCGCCGCCGCTCGACCTGGGCCGGCGGTCGCGGCTGGTACTGCGGCTGGTAATAACGCGGCCCGCCGAACAGCGACTCGAAGAAGCCTCCGCCGCCGCCGTCGTAACGCGAGGCGTAGCGTGAGGAGCCTTCGGTCACGACGCCATACGGCAAGTTCACGGGCCCACGCTGATAGCTCGGCTGCTGCTCGGCGCGGCGATCCATCGGCATGCTTGCAATCCGCCGGTCCTCGCCCTTGAGCGCCGCCAGCGTTCTGGAATCGCGGCCGTAGATGTCGTCGCGCAGGACCAACTTTCCGGATTCATCGACAAAGGCGGTCTGATAAGTGACGTGCACCGGGATGGGTGTCGGGAAGGTAATCTCCCGTTCCTCCGGGCCATACATGCTGCGCAGCTTGTCGACGGTATAATTGTCTTTCGGACGCGCGATCGAAAGCAGCACCTCGCCGTATTTCAGCGGGTCCTGCACCCGCATGCAGCCGTGGCTAAAGGCGCGCGTCTCTTTCGCGAACAGGTGCTTGTCCGGCGTGTCGTGCTGATAGACCAGGAACTTGTTCGGGAAGTTGAAGCGGATACGGCCAAGCGCATTGCCGTCACCCGGCGGCTGGTACATGTGCAGGGTGCCATCATTGTTCTGTACCACCTTGAGACCCATACGCGCGATCGCGGTGGGATCCTGCTGCAGCACCGGAAGATATTCGCCATAGACGATCGAGGGCGGCACGTTCCAGGTCGGATTGACGGTGATAAATTTCATCGTCTCGCTGAGAATCGGTGTCGCGGTTTCGGGCTTGCCGACCACGACACGCGTCTCCCAGATCTTATTGCCGTTGTTCATGACCTTGAGCGTGAAGGCCGGAATGTTCAGCACCACGTGTGACTTGCCAAGATCGCGCGGCATCCAGCGCCAGCGCTCCATATTGGCGAGAATAATATCGATGGTGTCCTTGCGGCCGCGCGGCTTGCTCGCAACGCCACCGTTGTTGAGGGCGCGCAGGGTGGCTGGTCCAACCGAGCCATCGTCGTCGAGCCCGGCTTTTTCCTGGAAGCTCTTCACCGCTTCCACGACCTGCCTGTCGTATCTGGTCGAGCTCTGGTCCGCGATCTGGAGCCGCTTGCGCAATAAGGGAACGCGATCGTCGTCGTCGCCCGAGCGCAGGATCGGTCCCTCGGGAATCTGCACGATCTGCGGAGCCGGCGCCTGGGGTTGCGGGTCTGCCGTCTGGCCACGCAATTCAGCGAGCTTCGCCTTCAGCGCCTTATAGCCGGCGTGCTGCGGCGTATAGCTGTCGAGCGTCTTTGCCACGTCGCTGTTCTCCGCCAGGTTGGCGAGTACCTGCGCCGGGTCGGGTGGAACCAGGTTGTAAAGAATGTCGGCAGCGACGCGGGAGAAATGCACGCGGCCATTCTGGGCATGGCGCGCGAAGGTGAGCACGGAATCCACCAGCTTCAATTCCGCTTCGGCGAGCGCCAGCGGCTCGGCGCCGTTCTTGAATGCGGGCGTCGGATAATCGGACGGCTCGAGCCCTTCAGCAGAGACGCCGGCGAGATACGCGATCACCGCCTTGGCGCGTGCATTGAGCACACCCTGGTCGGTCCACAGCGGTGCGTATTGCCGGGCGGCGTAGAAGGACTCCACGCCGGCACGGTCGTCCTTGCGGTCGACGAAGCGCGACAGCTTGGTGGTGATGGTTTCTTTGAGCTTGACGCCGACCGGATCCAGCACGGGCTCGACCTCAGGCGAGGTCGCGGTTTCGGTCGTGGCAGGCTGCGGCGCCGACGTGACGGCAGGCGGCGGAGCGGACGTCTCGGGAGATTCGGGTGCGGTGGTCGCGGCGGGTTGCGTGGCCGATGTGATCGTGGATTCCGGCGCGGAGGTGACGGAAGGCTCCGGCACTGACGAGACCGTTTCCGATGCGGGCGCAGACTCTTCAGGCGCGGGCGATGCCACGTCCTTAGCAGTGGGAAGCGGTACGTCGAGCGGGTCGGGTAGTGGGATGCGGGAATTCAGATCGGCTTCCGAAGGCTGAGCCGCTGCCACAGTTCCGGTGACGCTGGTACCGGAACTGTCTGGAGCGGCTACCGCGGTTCCCGCCGTGGTCA
Organism: uncultured Alphaproteobacteria bacterium; assembly: GCA_963750965.1. Taxonomy (GTDB): domain Bacteria; phylum Pseudomonadota; class Alphaproteobacteria; order Rhizobiales; family Xanthobacteraceae; genus CANKHA01. The sequence continues at coordinate 275,903 of CAVVSK010000014.1, read as the reverse complement.
GCAGTAGTGCCAGAGCCGCAGCAAGAGCCTGGTCGTTTCGTGCGATCCGCATCAAATTTCCCCTATTTCGGAACTAACGCCCGATCCCCCATTTTCGACGGCAGAAAATCAAGGCCATCGTCAAATTAAAGCGACTGATACACGTTTGCCACAACGTCGAGAGGCGTAATAGCCTCGTGAACGCGATTTCGCGCGATAGTTACCCGCTGGACACGGCTTCCCCGTCGGAATCCGGGTTTTCACCGCCGATACCGAGATTTTCGAGCTTTCGGTAGAGTGTCGACCGTCCGATGTGCAACCGCCGCGCTACCTCGGACATTTGGCCGCGGTAGTGGCTGATCGCGAAGCGGATGACCTCTGATTCGAGGTCTTCGAGCGGGCGGATATGCCCCTCGCCGTCGAAAACCGTCAGCATGCCATGCGGGCGGCTTTGAACCGGGACGGTCGCGGCCCAGTCCGGAATGCCCGCAGCGAAGGAAGTCATATCGGCCGTTATCGAAGGCGCCTGCGCGGTATCGGCATCAGGTTCGCCGCCCGTGCGGAGCGCCTGCGCCGCGATCTGCGGGAATTCGTCCGGGCCCAGGGTGTCGCCTTCCGCCAGCACCACGGCGCGGAACACCATGTTCTCGAGCTGACGCACATTGCCCGGCCAAGGATGATTTCTGAGCAGGGCGAGCGCTTCGTTGCTGACGAATTGGATGCGCTTGCCTTCCTCGGCGCAGAAATGCGCCAGGAAATAACGCACGAGATCGGCAATGTCCTCTGTGCGCTCGCGCAGCGGCGGCACCGTAATGGGAAAGACATGCAGCCGATAGAACAGATCCTCGCGGAAGCGGCCGCTTTTGACGTCGGCCATCAGGTTACGATTGGTTGCGGAGATCAGCCGCACGTCGACTTTGATAGGCTTGCGTCCGCCCACCGGCTCAATCTCGTTCTCTTGAATGGCGCGCAACAGTTTCACCTGCGCTGCAAGCGGCAATTCGCCGACCTCGTCGAGAAACAGCACGCCGCCGTCGGCTTCCGCAAATTTTCCGACGTGGCGCTCGGTCGCGCCGGTGAAGGCACCCTTCTCATGACCGAACAAGATGGATTCAACCAGATTTTCCGGGATAGCGCCGCAATTGACGGCGACGAATGGTTTTGTGCGGCGCTCGCTGCTGCCATGAATGGCGCGTGCGATTAATTCCTTACCGACGCCGGACTCACCCTCGATCAGCACCGGGATGGAGGAGGTTGCGGCCTTTTCCGCGGTGCGCATGACAAGCTGCATCTGCGGGCTGCGGCTGACCAGATCACGGAAGGTGAGCGTGCCGGTGCGCGCATGCTTGATCCGCTGCAGCTCACCTTCGAGCGCGCTCTGGGCGAGAGCGTTGCGCAGCGAAACCTGCAGGCGCTCCGGACCCACGGGCTTGACGACGAAGTCGGCCGCGCCAGCGCGCATGGCGGAGACCACATTGTCGATGCCGCCATGGGCCGTCTGCACAATGACGGGCACGCGCAGCCCACGCTCGCGCATCTTCGCCAGCACACCGAGCCCGTCGAGGTCGGGCATGACGAGGTCGAGGATGACGCAGTCGATGCGCACCTGCGGATCGCCTAGGAGGGCAAGCGCCGTGTCGCCACCCTCGGCGGTCAGTGCCTGATACCCGAAGCGCACAGCCATCGCTTCCACCAGCCGGCGCTGCACTGGATCATCGTCGACAATGAGGATGCACTCGGCCATAGCGGCGTTCCGAACCTGTATCAATTCGGGGCACCATCCGCCGGGAAAATTAAGGTGGACTTAATCGCGCCGTATACGCGCCCGGCAACTGTTATTGGCAGGTGGCTGTCCGGCGATCGGCAGGGCAGATCGAAGGCCAGGGTCCGGCGGCGGCATGGACCGGTGACACCCTCGCCTCACTCCTGGGATGCTCGGTAGAGGATAGGTGCCGGCACCCGCGATGTTCCGATGAAGACTTCCGGATGGCGCCGCGGAGGGACCACCGCGGTCGCAGGTTCCGGAAGGGATCTGCCGAAAACGCGGCCAATGGGCGGAGGGGATGTTGCCACACTGGGGCGGCGTCTTATCTAGTAAGACCTGTCTCGCAAGACCCGTCTCACAAGACTGCCACCCTACCACCCACGGCGTCCCTCACCATGGCATCTCCGAAGAAAGCAATTCGCAAAAAGCCGGTTCCCAACCGCGCGGGCGCAAAAGCGCTTGGCGCCCTGCCGGAGTGGAACCTGGCCGATCTGTATCCGGCCCTCGACGCACCCGAGATCAAGCGCGATCTCCTGCGCGTTGAGAAGGACAGCGCAGCTTTCGAACAGGACTACAAAGGCAAGCTGGCGGAGATGGCCGCCGGACCGGACGCCGGTCGCGCATTGGCGAGCGCCGTGCAGCGCTATGAGGTGCTCGACGAATTGATGGGCCGGCTGATCTCCTATGCCGGGCTCGTTCACGCGGGCAACACCACCGATCCGGTGCGCTCGAAATTCTATGGCGACGTGCAGGAGCGTCTCACCGCCTCATCGCTGCATCTTTTGTTTTTCACGCTCGAGCTTAATCGCATCGACGACGCTGTGCTGGAAGCAGCGATGCAGCATCCGGCGCTCGGCCATTACCGGCCGTGGCTGGAGGATATCCGCAAGGAAAAGCCCTACCAGCTAGAGGATCGGATCGAGCAGCTGTTCCACGAAAAATCCATGACCGGCTATTCGGCCTGGGTGCGGCTGTTCGACGAAACTATCGCGAGCCTGCGCTTCAGGATGCAAGGCAAGAATCTGGCGATCGAGCCCACGCTCAACCTGTTGCAGGATTCTTCCGGCGCCAAGCGTAAGGCCGCGGCCGAGGCGCTGGCGAAGACCTTCAAAGACAATGTGCGGCTGTTCACGCTGGTCACCAACGCACTGGCCAAGGACAAGGACATTTCGGACCGCTGGCGCGGCTTCGCCGATGTGGCAGATTCACGGCATTTGTCGAACCGCGTCGAACCGGAAGTTGTAGAGGCGCTGACGCAAGCCGTGAGGAGCGCCTATCCGCGTCTGTCGCACCGTTATTACGCGCTGAAAGCGCGCTGGTTCGGCAAGAAGAAGCTGCCGCACTGGGACCGCAATGCACCGCTGCCCTCTGTTCCGATGCGCACCATCGGCTGGAACGAGGCACGCGACACCGTGCTGACCGCTTATGACGCATTCTCGCCGAAGATGGCCGACATCGCGCAGCGTTTCTTCGACGAGCGCTGGATCGACGCGCCAGTACGGCCGGGAAAATCGCCCGGCGCCTTTTCGCATCCGACGGTGCCTTCGGCGCATCCCTATGTGATGCTGAATTATCAGGGCAAACCGCGCGACGTGATGACGCTCGCGCATGAGCTCGGTCATGGCGTGCACCAATTTCTCGCCGCGCCGAACGGCGCACTGATGGCACCGACGCCGCTGACGCTGGCCGAAACCGCGAGCGTGTTCGGCGAAATGCTGACCTTTCAGAAATTGCTCGCCGCCACCACCGACAACAAGCAACGCAAGGCCATGCTTACCGGCAAGGCCGAGGACATGATCAATACGGTGGTGCGGCAGATCGCATTCTACAGCTTCGAGCGCCAGGTGCATCTTGAGCGCAAGAATGGCGAGCTGACGGCGGAACATCTCGGCGAAATCTGGCTTGAAGTGCAGAAGGAAAGCCTGGGACCGGCGATCGATATCCGTCCGGGCTACGAAGTGTTCTGGAGCTACATCCCGCACTTCATCCATTCGCCGTTCTATGTTTATGCCTACGCCTTCGGCGATTGCCTGGTAAATTCGCTTTACGCGGTCTATCAGCAGGCCTCGGAAGGCTTTGCCGAGCGCTATCTCGCCATGCTCGCCGCCGGCGGAACCAAACATTACACCGAGCTGCTCAAGCCTTTCGGTCTCGACGCGCGTGATCCCACGTTCTGGCAGGGCGGATTGTCGGTGATCGAGAAACTGATCGACGAGCTGGAAGAGATCGACCGGCGAGGCAAGTAGCCATGGCGCCGCGCGGCAAGGATCGCGAAGCCAACCGCTTCTCAGCCCGCGCCAAGCGCTACGCCAAAGTCGGCAGCAATGTCGGCGGCGTGGCGGCCCGGGTGGCAACTGCACGTGCGCTCGGCCGCACCCAAAATCACAGTCGCAACGCGCTTGATCTGGCAGCCGCGCTTGGCGGGCTGAAAGGGCCGATCATGAAGGTGGCGCAGCTGCTCGCCACCATTCCTGACGCGCTGCCGCCGGCATATGCCGGCGAGCTGATGAAGCTGCAGAGCGAAGCGCCGCCCATGGGCTGGGCTTTCGTCAAGCGGCGCATGACGGCTGAGCTTGGCGTGAATTGGCAAGAAAAATTTTCAAGCTTCGAGCACGAGCCGGCAGCGGCGGCTTCGCTCGGCCAAGTGCACCGCGCCCGTTCGCTCGACGGGGCGGAACTGGCCTGCAAGCTACAATACCCCGACATGCAATCGGCGGTGGAGGCGGATTTGCAGCAGCTCGGCTGGCTCCTCGCGCTGCGCCGTCGCATGGTGGACCCGGCCATCGACACCAGCGAGATCGCCCAAGAGATCGGCGCGCGGTTGCGCGAGGAGCTCGACTATCACCGCGAGGCCAAGCACGTTGCGCTGTATGGCGCCATCCTGGCCGGCGAGGACAATATCCGTGTGCCCGCGGTGCATCCGGAATTATCGACGCGGCGCCTGCTCACGCTCGACTGGCTGCAAGGCCGGCGGCTGCTTGAGCACAAGGATGACGATCTGCCCACGCGCAACCGGTTGGGGACCGCGATGTTTATGGCCTGGTGGCATCCCTTCAGCCGCTTCGGCGTCATCCACGGCGATCCGCATCTGGGCAATTACACCGTCTTCGATGAGAAGCAGGGCAAGGGGCAAGCGCGACCGGGCGGAATCAATCTGCTCGACTATGGCTGCATCCGTATTTTCCATCCCACGTTTGTCGGCGGCGTGGTGGATCTCTATCGCGGCTTGGAACGCGGCGACGAAGAACTCGTGGTCAATGCCTATGAGACCTGGGGTTTCAAAAATCTCACCCGCGGCCTGATTGAAACGCTTAATATTTGGGCAGGCTTTATATACGGCCCGCTGCTCGATAACCGCACCCGTACCATCGCCGACGGCGTAAAACCCTCCGAATACGGCCGCCGGGAGGCATTCCGCGTGCATCAGGCGTTGCGGGAACAGGGCCCGGTCACAGTGCCGCGGGAGTTTGTGTTCATGGACCGCGCGGCCATCGGGCTCGGCGCGGTGTTCTTGCACCTGCGGGCGGAATTGAATTTCTACCGCCTGTTCAATGAGGCGATAGAAGCGTTTTCCGTGCCGAAGGTCGCCCACAGGCAGAAGCGGGCGCTTTCTGTTGCCGGGCTCGAAGAGCCGTGACGGCCCCGCCCGCCATTGCCCGGGCTATGCCTTTCCGCTAATCCTCCCCCCAACGAATCCTGAGTTTTTTCCACGGAGGATAACAATGGCCGAGCATGCTGCGCCGGAATATGCCACGGCGCCGGGCAATGATTATGCGTCGCATGAAGGCACCTACGAGGCCTTCGTGCACATGGCTTTCATTGGGACCTTGCACGTTGCCAGTATTCTGATCGGGCTGGCGATCGGCGGTGTTACGGGGCATTGGCTGGTTGCTTTCGGTATCTTCGTGGTGGCCACGGTTGCCGCGATCCAGGGCTTCATGAGCAACACAAGAACCGCGAGCTATGTTGCGCTGGTGTTGGCGTTGGTGGCGCTTGCGCTGAGTGCCGGCTAACGCGGGTCCGGACGTTTGGGGGGCGAGTGAATGCGCATTGCCATACCGCGTGAGGCAGAGCCGGAGCCACGCGTGGCCGCTACGCCGGACACCGTCAAGAAGATGAAAGGCCTCGGCGCCGATGTTGCTATCGAGGCCGGCGCGGGTATCAAATCGGGCATCCTCGATTCTGACTATGAAGCGGCCGGCGCAAGCGTGCATGCGAACGCTGCTGAAGCCGTTAGCGATGCCGACGTGGTGCTCAAGGTGCGCCGTCCTTCCGCGCAAGAGGCTGGGCAATACAAGCGCGGCGCCATTGTTGTCGGTATCATGGATCCTTATGACAATGAGGCGGAGATTCAACAGCTCGCGCAAGCGGGAGTCTCGGCTTTTGCAATGGAATTGCTGCCGCGGATCAGCCGTGCGCAGTCGATGGACGTGCTGTCGAGTCAGGCCAATCTCGCCGGTTATCGCGCGGTGATCGATGCCGCCCAGGAATATGGCCGCGCGCTCCCGATGATGATGACTGCCGCGGGCACGGTGCCGGCGGCCAAGGTGTTTATCATGGGGGTCGGGGTCGCGGGTCTGCAGGCCATTGCGACGGCGCGCCGCCTGGGCGCCATGGTCACCGCGACCGACGTGCGTCCCGCCACCAAAGAGCAAGTAGAAAGCCTCGGCGCCAAATTTCTCGCCGTCGAGGACGAGGAATTCAAGAATGCCCAGACGGCCGGCGGCTATGCCAAGGAAATGTCGAAGGAGTATCAGGCGAAGCAGGCCGCGCTCGTCGCCGAGCACATCAAGAAGCAGGATATCGTCATCACCACGGCGCTGATCCCCGGCCGCCCGGCGCCGCAACTCATCAGCAAGGAAATGGTCGCCTCGATGCGGCCCGGCTCGGTGATCATCGATCTCGCGATTGAGCGCGGCGGCAATGTTGAAGGCGCGCGTGCCGGCGAGGTCGTGCAGGAAGGCGGCGTCAAAATTGTCGGCCATCTCAATATGGCGGGGCGGCTGGCGGCCTCGGCCTCGGCGCTTTATGCAAAGAACCTCTATACCCTGCTCGAGATTCTGATCGACAAGACCAGCAAGACGCTGGCCGTGAAATGGGACGACGAGATCGTCCAAGCCATCGCGCTGACGCGTGACGACGCCGTCATTCATCCGAATTTTCAGCCGAAAAACGCAGCCTAGGAATTAGTCGCTATGGCAACGCCACAAGAAGCCCTTGAACGCGCCCAAGCCTCCGCCGAGGTTGCGCGTCAAGCGGCCGAGGCCGCGCAGGCCTATGCCCAGCTCGCCGCCGATGCCGCCAGTGCCGCGGCACATGGTTTTTCCGGGGTCGATCCCTTCGTTTTCCGTTTCTCCATTTTCGTTCTCGCGGTCTTTGTCGGTTATTACGTCGTATGGTCCGTGACGCCGGCGCTGCATACGCCGCTGATGTCGGTAACCAATGCGATCTCCTCGGTGATTGTGGTCGGCGCGCTGCTGGCAGTGGGCGTGATGCTGGTGGGCGACGATTCCGGCACCTGGTGGGCGCGCACCTTTGGTTTCGTCGCGCTGATTTTGGCTTCCGTGAACATCTTCGGCGGCTTCCTGGTGACCCAGCGCATGCTCGGCATGTACAAGAAAAAGACCTAAGGGAGCGCCGGCCATGACCGCCAATTTCGCCGCGCTGCTTTATCTGGTCGCAAGCGTGCTGTTCATCCTCGCATTGCGAGGACTGTCCAGCCCGGCCACCAGCCGCCAGGGCAACATGTTCGGCATGGTTGGCATGGCCATCGCGATCGCCACCACCTTGGCGTTGCGACCGCCGTCGAGCTTGGCGGCCTGGCTGCTGGTGCTGCTCGGCATGGGCATCGGCGGCGGCGCCGGCGCGGTGATCGCGCGCCGAGTGCCGATGACCGCCATGCCGCAGCTGGTTGCGGCTTTCCATTCTCTGGTGGGCTTGGCCGCGGTGCTGGTGGCGGCGGGCGCGCTTTATGCCCCGGCGGCGTTCGAGCTCGGTCTGCCCGGCCGTATCCCGGGCGCGAGTTTGGTGGAGATGTCGCTTGGCGTCGCCATCGGCGCCATCACCTTCACCGGTTCGGTGATCGCCTTCCTTAAGCTCGACGGGCGCATGAGCGGCGCTCCCATCATGTTGCCGTTCCGGCACATCATCAATCTCGGGCTCGCCGGCGCGCTCGTCCTGCTCATCATTATTTTTGTGCTGACCGAGAGTCATTTCGTCTTCTGGATGATCACGCTGGTTTCCTTCGTGCTCGGCGTCTTGATGATCATCCCGATTGGCGGCGCCGACATGCCGGTCGTGATCTCGATGCTCAATTCCTATTCGGGATGGGCGGCTGCCGGCATCGGCTTCACGCTGGGCAATTCCGCTCTGATCATCACCGGCGCGTTGGTCGGATCCTCCGGCGCGATCCTCTCCTACATCATGTGCACCGGAATGAACCGCTCCTTCATCTCGGTGATCCTGGGAGGCTTCGGCGGGGAAACCGCGGGCCCGGGTGCGGCGGCGGAGCAGAAGCCGGTGAAACTCGGCTCGGCGGAAGACGCCGCCTATATTATGAAGAATGCTTCCAAGGTGATCATCGTGCCGGGCTACGGCATGGCGGTAGCGCAGGCGCAGCATGCGCTGCGCGAGATGGGCGATCATTTGAAGAAGGAAGGCGTCGAAGTGAAATACGCCATCCATCCGGTGGCGGGCCGCATGCCCGGCCATATGAATGTGCTGTTGGCGGAAGCCAATGTGCCTTACGACGAAGTGTTCGAGCTGGAGGACATCAACTCCGAGTTCTCCCAAGCTGATGTCGCTTTCGTCATCGGCGCCAATGACGTGACCAATCCGGCGGCGGAAGAAGATAAAACCTCGCCGATTTACGGAATGCCCGTGCTGCAGGTGTGGAAGGCCGGCACGGTGATGTTCGTCAAGCGCTCGCTCGCTTCCGGCTATGCCGGGATCGACAATCCGTTGTTCTACCGCGACAACACCATGATGCTGCTTGGCGACGCCAAGAAGATGGCCGAGCAGATCGTCAAATCGATGTAACAATGAGACAGCTTGAAGACGACGGCGTCACCGTCAGGAAGCGCGTTCTTACGGAAGCCGCTGTAGTGTCTCTACGCCCCCACTTTGACGCAGTTGCGGCGCACGGCCCGGGCGCTCGATCCTTCGATCTGCCACGGGATATCCAGGCAGTCATTGGCGAACACGGCCCTATGGGGACACTGGCAGCTTCGCTCGTTGTCCGGTCCGTGTGGCCTGTCCGCATCCTATTCTTCGATAAGACGCCGGAATCTAACTGGGGAGTTCCCTGGCATCAGGACCGTACCATCGCCGTCAGGGCACGGCACGAAATCGACGGCTATGGGCCGTGGACCAATAAGAATGACGTTCTGCATGTCGAGCCGCCGGTCGCGGTCTTGGAAAACATGCTGACGCTGCGTTTATTTTTGGACGATTGCGGCGTGGAGAATGGACCGCTGGAAGTCGCGCGCGGATCGCATCGATTTGGCCGCGTGCCGGCACAAGACGTGAAGAAAATTGTCGAGCAGTCAGAAGTTTTTATCGGCACAGGGCAGAGCGCAGACGTGTTGGCGATGAAGTTGCTCGCCATTCATAGGTCAAAGCGCGCTCAATTGCCCGCGCATCGCAGAGTCTTGCATGTCGACTATGCGTCGTTCCCCTTGCCCGCCCCGCTTCAATGGGCGCTGCATTGAAGCCGCGATGACCAGCCTGAAATGGCTCCTTCTGTTTGGTATTGCCGGCTATGTGGCGCTGGTGGCGCTGCTCTATCTGACGCAGCGTTCGCTTCTATATTTCCCCGACCAGCGGCGGCTGCACCCGGTCGATGCCGGCCTAGGGCAGGCCGAGGAGGTGATGCTGCAAAGCGCCGACGGCCTGCGCGTCAGCGCATGGCATGTGCCGCCGCGCGAAAACATGCCGGTGGTCATTTATTTCCAGGGCAATGGCGGCGGGCTCGATCTGCGCGCCGAGCGGTTCAAGAAGCTTACCGCCGACGGCACCGGTCTCGTGGCGCTGAACTACCGGGGCTACGGCGGCTCGGACGGCAAGCCGAGCGAGGATGGGATCATCCTTGATGCCAAGGCGGCCTATGACTTTGCCGCGAAACGCTACAGCGCAGATCGCATCGTGCTCTGGGGCGAGTTGCTCGGAACCGGGGTGGCGGTCGCACTGGCGGCGGAGAAGCCGGTGGCTCGCGTCATTCTGGAGTCACCCTACAGCTCGATCGCCGACGTCGCCGCCTCGATTTACTGGTTCGTGCCGGTGCGGCTTTTGCTGATAGATAGTTTTCGCTCCGACCAGCGCATCGCTAAAGTGACTGTGCCGGTGCTGGTGGTACATGGGGAACGCGACACCATTATCCCTATCACTTATGGCGAGCGGCTTTACAAACTGATCCCTGGACCGAAGCGGTTCATCCGCCTGCCCAATGCCGGCCATAACGATCACGACGCCCACGGTCTGCCGGAAATGCTGAAGCCGTTCATCCTGGACCGCGAGAGCTGATCTCGTCCAGAGCGCCGAAGCGGCGCAAAAAAGCGAGCCGAATAGCTCGACCCGCCGCAAACGTTCGAAAAATTCAATCAGCCGCGGCGCGGCGCGGCGCGTCCGCCCATGGCGCCACCAGGTCCGCCAGGGCCACCTGGAACGACCCGCGGCTTCATCGGCAACAGGCCTTCGCGCTGCAGCTTCTTGCGCGCGAGTTTGCGGGCCCGGCGAATCGCCTCCGCCCGTTCCCGCGCTTTCTTTTCTGAGGGCTTTTCGTAGTGACCGCGGAGCTTCATCTCGCGGAAAATCCCCTCGCGCTGCATCTTTTTCTTGAGCGCCTTGAGGGCTTGGTCGACGTTGTTGTCGCGAACGAGAACCTGCACGCAGTCAATCCTCTTTGATCGGGTTAGCTGGGTGGCTTGCGGAAACCGTCCAACACGGGCGGGCAACTCGCAGCCGAAGGCGCGCGTTTAGCAGAATGGCCCCTTAAAGTCTACAGATTAGGGGTCCGGCGGCAGGAACTTCCAGACCAATCCGTAGAGCAATAGCAGCCCGGCCAAGCCAACAAGCAGCCGATTGATGGCTCCGGCGGCATTGACGTGCAGCCAATTCGAAGCCGCAAAGCCGCCCCAGCCTGCGCCACCCATGACGATGAAGACGGCGGCTGAGGGGATCGCCCTGAACATCCACAGAATGCCGCCGGTGCCCAAAGCCGCGCCGGCGGTGGAAAGCGCCAAAAGAAACAACATGCCCAGGGTCCCGCGGAAGGGGTTGGGCCGGTTCTCTTCGCGAAAAAGCACCTCAGCGGCCGCCACGGTCCAGCCGATCAGGAAAGAGATCAGCGCGCCAATGATGTAGCCGGTCAAACCTTGTCTCCGCCGGACGTCACGCGGGTCACGTGGCCCATCTTCCGGCCGGGGCGGGGCTCGGTCTTGCCGTAAAGATGCAGCGAAACGCCGGGCTCGCCGAGCCATCGTGCGTAATCGTTCACTTCCGCTCCGATCAGATTGGTCATCTCTGCTGCACCACGGCGCACCGGTTTGGTCAAATCCCAGCCGGCGACCGCCCGGATGTGTTGCTCAAATTGCGAGACCGAGCAGCCGTCGATGCTCCAGTGGCCGGAATTATGCACGCGCGGCGCGATCTCGTTGACCAGCACCGCCGGTCCACTGCCTTGGCCGACGACGAACATTTCCACCGTCAGCACGCCGACATAGTCGAAGGCATGAGCGATCTTTTCGGTGATGCGCCGCGCCTCGACCGCAAGATCGGCGGAAATCGGGGCCGGCACCCGTGACGTCTGCAATATGTGGTCGCGGTGTTCGTTCTCGGCGACCTCGAAGCATTCCACCTGGCCGTTGCGCGAGCGCGCCGCCACCACGGATATCTCCCGCTCGAAGGGAACGAAGCCTTCCAGGATGCAGGGCACGTTATGCAGCTCGGCCCAGGCGAGGATTGGCTCATCCTTCGCGGCGATTATCTTCTGTCCTTTGCCGTCATATCCAAGCCGGCGCGTTTTCAGCACGGCTGGCAGGCCGATGGCGGATACCGCGTGGGCCAGGTCGGCCGCGGACTCCACCGGCACGAAAGGCGCGGTGGCGATGTCGAGGTCCTGGATAAAGTTCTTTTCCACCAAGCGGTCCTGCGTCTTCGCCAGTACCGTCGGATCCGGTATCACCGGGCGCCGCGCCGCAAGAAAAGCCGCGGTTTCCGCCGGGATATTTTCGAATTCATAGGTGATGACATCCACCGCGTCGGCAAAACGCGCGAGCGCGGCATGGTCGTCGTAGGCCGCGCAGGTGGAATGCTGCATGACATCGAACGCACAGGAATCTGCGTCGGGCGAAAAGGCATGGCAGCGAAATCCGAGCCGCGCGGCGGCCAACGCCAGCATACGCCCCAATTGCCCGCCGCCGAGAATTCCGATTGTGGCCCCGGGCTTCAGTACCGGCGAGGCACTCACGCGCCACCCTTGGGCCGCTTGGCTACCGCTTTGGTCTGTTTCGCGCGCCAGGCTTCCAGCCGCTTGGCAACGCCGCCATCGGACAGTGCAAGGATAGCTGCTGCCAACAGCGCGGAATTGATCGCGCCCGGCTTGCCGATGGCGAGGGTGCCGACGGGAATGCCGGCCGGCATCTGCATGATTGAGAGCAGGCTGTCTTTTCCTTCCAACGCGTGAGTATTCATCGGCACCCCGAGCACGGGCAGCGACGTGAGCGAGGCGGTCATCCCCGGCAGATGCGCGGCGCCGCCGGCGCCAGCAATCACCACCTTGAAGCCCTTCTTGCGCGCGGATTTGCCGAACTCAAACAGCCGGTTCGGCGTACGGTGAGCGGACACGATCAGGGCTTCATAGCCGATCTTCAGTGTGGCGAGCGTCTCGCCCGCATGTTTCATGGTTTCCCAGTCCGACTGGCTTCCCATGATAATAGCGACCGGCTTTGCGGCCATTGACCCCCCGAATCCGGCTCGCCGCCGAAAGGAAGCGGCGGATTATAGGTACCGGCTTTGCAGTGGCAAGACGAAACGGCTCGGTTATCCTGCCCTTGCGATTCCGTGCTGAGCTTCGAGAATGGCGAAAAGCAAGATCCGACTGGTCGAGTCCGAGGCCGAGGCGGCTCCCTGGAGCGAGGAGGCGGCCGCTTGCCGGCAGGCCCCGGACCAAGCAATGGGAGCAGCGCCGAAGAAGCGCGCCCGTTCGGTCGCCGTAAGGCTTTCCGCCGAGGTCGATCGCCTGCAGGCGGAACTTGCGGCCGCCCGGGCCAGGGTGGCACAGCTCGAGGCGAAGGTTCACCTTGACCCCCTGCTCGAGATTCTTAACCGGCGGGGCCTCGAGCGCGAGCTGCAACGTTCGCTTGCCTATGTGCGGCGTTATGGCACCTCGGCGGCCCTGATCTGTCTTGACCTCGATAATTTCAAGCCGGTGAATGACCGCTATGGCCATGCCGCCGGCGACCGGGCGCTGCAGGAGGTGTCGACGATCTTGCGGCAAATGGTGCGGGAATCGGATGTGGTGGCGCGGCTCGGTGGAGATGAATTCGCCGTTCTGCTGTGGAACATCAGCGAACCACAGGCCACCGCAAAAGCGCGCGAGCTGGAATTGGCTATCGCCGCAATGGTGGTGATGCAAGGGAACGCGATGCTTTCACTCGGTGCTTCCGCAGGCGTCGCCATGCTTAACTCCGGCGATACGGTCGCGAACGTCATTTCGCGCTCGGATCTTGCCATGTATGCGCGCAAACGCGCAGGACGGGCCGCGACGGGTTAGAAATCAAAAAATCGCGCCAGGGAGGAGAACAGAATGCACAGGGTTTTTGCCGGATTTATCGTGTCACTTGGCGTCAGCACTTCGGCGTTCGCGCAAGGCGATCCGGCGGCCAATTATCCGGACAGGCCGGTGAAGATCATCGTCTCGGTTCCGGCAGGGGGCGGCGTTGATACCGTCACCCGGATTTATGCCGACAAGCTGCGGCAGCTCTGGGGCCAAACCGTAGTAGTCGAGAATCGCGGTGGCGTTGCAGGCAATCTCGGCGCTGAGGCGGTGTCGTCCGCGCCGCCAGACGGCTATACGCTATTGGCGTCGCAACCCTCGCCGATCACCACCAACAAATTCCTCTACAAGAAGCTCAATTTCGACCCCGATGCGCTCATCCCGGTGGCGATCATGTCGCAGATCGCGAATGTCCTGCTGGTACGGCCGGATTTCCCGGCCAAGACTGCACAGGAATTCCTTGCTTATGCCAAAGCCAATCCCGGCAAGCTGAACTATGCCTCACAGGGAACCGGCACCACCTCGCATCTGACTACGGCCCTGTTCGAGTCCCGGACCGGAATAAAAATGACGCATGTGCCCTACAAGGGAACGGCTCCGGCGCTGAACGATTTGGTCGGCAGCCAGGTCGACTTTATTTTTATGGAGCTTGCGGCCGCCCACGAACTGCACGCGGGCAAGAGGGCGCGCATCCTGGCGGTGGCGACGAAAAAACGCATCGCCGAACTGCCGGACATTCCCACCATGGAAGAAGCCGGCGTGCAGGATTTCGTTTCCGGCACCTGGAACGCGATCTCGGCACCACCAAAGACGCCTCCCGCCATCGTGAAAAAGATCAATGCCGCCATTAACGAGATCGCGAAATCGCCCGAGGTCAAAGCCCATTTCGCGCGCGTACATCTCGCCACAGTGCCGGCCGATCCCGCACAAGCAGCGGTCTTCGTCAAGTTAGAGGCCAAGCTTTGGGGCGAGGTGATCAAGGCCGCGGGTGTGCAGCCGGAATGACGAGCGCGGGACCAGCAAAAGTGGACACCGGTTTTGCGTCCGGTCGTGCGCTAAACTTTATAAGGCGGCGCATGACCTGATCGGAAGACCGGTTCCCGCTTTTCCGGGACAGACACTCACGCGATAATGTCGGGCGTAAGCTGGTCTTCGATGGCGTTGATGCGATCACGCAGATAGAGCTTGCGCTTCTTCAGACGCTGAACCTGCAGGATGTCCGCTCCGGGCGAATCCTGCAGCGCCGCAATGGCGGCATCGAGGTCACGATGCTCCTGCAGCAGCCGCGCCAATTGGGCGCGGAGCTCGCGTTCTTCCTCGTCGGTCATCGTCGCCTATTGAGGGGCCGGTATTATTGTCCATCCGGCTGCAAAATCCTGATTATTATGGACTTTTTGGCCGCGGCCTTCAAGACGCGGAGGGCGCCCGAAGTCAGATAACGGCGATTTGTTGCAGCAGCCATAAAATCGGGCTTCGGCCTGGCGCCTACGTGATGTAAAATCTGATGGTCCGGGCAGTCAGGAGATATCCCCTATGTCCATTTCAACGAATCTTGTGGAATTGGAACAGCGCCACCGGGCGCTGGAGAACGAGATTTCTGAGGCGCTCATGCATCCATCCAGCGATGGTCTGCTGATCGCGGAGTTAAAGCGTCGCAAGTTGCAGTTGAAGGACGAAATCGCGCGTCTGCGCCAACAAAATGGGGCTAGTGTTCACTAGCACTGGGTAAGTTTTTAGTTTCGAGTGTTTATGCGGTCGAGCCGCCGGCTCTCCGAGAGAGCCGGCGTTTTATTGCAAAGCTGATCAAGAGCGCATTCACGCGCCGTGGTCTCGGGGGAGGGCAATAATGTTCAAATGTGGGACGGTTATGAGCTTGGCGATGGTTGCCGGCGCAATGCTGGTTGTGCCGGCGCAGGCGCAAGTGCGCGACGCGGAATACCGCGGGACCTTGGTATGTGGAAAGTTACCCTTTGCACAAGACCCAAGCCGCGCGGCGATCACGGTCAAGCTCACCGGCAGCGAAGGCCCCTATGAGCGGCCGGTGCATATGCCGATCCGGACCAAGATCGCCGGCCAGGAAACCGGCAAGGTGAAGGTGGACGGCGACAAGATTGCGATCACTGGCGGCTGGAAGGGAGAGAAATCGTCTTACGAGGCGAGCTACAGCGGCACATTCGTTCGCCGCAGTGCCAACCTCACCGGCCAGCAAAGCTGGACGCACGAAGGCAAGAGCTATACGCGCACTTGCTCCGGCGCGATTAAGCGGCCGCTCGCGGCTTTCGTGCCTAAGCCGCAGAAGCCGGCACAGTAACTTTCCTTCGCGATACCCAAGAAATCCCCATTGCGCGACGAAGCATCGTACGCGGGAAGCATCTCGCCTCGCAGAAGTCTGTCTGTTGCCCTTTTCAAGCCGCGGTAAGTTGGCAAGGGCCCGTTAGGAGTCGTCACTCTGTCGCGAGAGCCGAACCCGTTTTGGCGTGCGCAGCCACCGGCTCAGCAATATGACATTGCGCTTGGCGGATTTGCGTCCCGGGACTTGCCGATGACTAACCGGAGCTGTGGCCCGGTCCCGGCACTTGCTACACCGGCATTGCCATATTTCAGGCTTCGGCTGCGTTGGCAGTTCAAACTTAATCACCGACATAGCACGACTCGATGGCAAACAGCGTGGAAGGAAAGACCCTTCCGGCCCTCAAAGTCTCGCAAAAATAAGTAAAGGGTTTCTCTAACCGCTCGCCAAAATCAAGGCGGGGCGGTGAGCGCAGCCCGGTTTGTCTCGCACACTTTTCTCACCGCGTCCCGATCTGCGCGCTGAAGTTGGTTAAGCGATCCATATCGGTAAAATTGCGCATATCGCTCCCACTGTTAATAAGTTTTTATCGATTACCTTTCCGCGCCGTTGGTCAGAACCAACGGTGGGGAACTTCCTGAAATGGCGTTGTCGCCGACGTTGATCGCATTCCATCGATTCGGGCTTGGCGCGAAACCAGGTGGTCCCGCGCGCATTGGCGGTGCGCGCACCGCTCTCAAAGCCGAGGTGCAGACGACGAACATTGCGGCGATCGCGAATCCCAATCTGCCGACGTATGAAAACGCCTGCTTTGAGTCGCAGTTCGATTTCACCCGGACCGAGCCAATCCGGCAAGCGGAAATCAACGCGCGCGTTGACAAGCAGATGTCGGTTGAGATCGGCTTCGTGGAGCGGCTGGTGGTGTTCTGGGCCAACCATTTCTCCATGAGCGTCAACAAGACGGACACCATCCGCGCCACGATCGGTCAGTGGGAACGCGATGTCGTCCGCCGCCATGTTCTCGGCCGCTTCACTGACATGCTGCGCGGCACGATCGAGCATCCCGCCATGCTCGCTTATCTCGACAATGAAAGTTCAATCGGTCCGAATTCCACGGCCGGAAAAAACTGGGGTGCCGGCTATAACGAAAATCTCGCGCGCGAAATTTTGGAACTGCATACGGTCGGCAGTGGTGGCGGCTACAGCGAAGCGGACGTCACGGCGTTTGCGAAGATGCTGACCGGATGGTCCTACGTTCGCGGATGGGAATCGGACGAGTGCTGGAACGGCGGCACCCCAGAGAACCGCGGGCGCTTCATTTATCGGCCCGACTGGCACGAGCCGGGTTCATTTACGGTCATGGGCAAAACCTATCCCGAGCTGGGCAAGCAACAGGTGGAGAGCGCCCTGGAGGATCTTGCGATGCATCCGGCCACGGCGGAACACATCGCGTTCAAGCTGGTGCGCCACTTCATTACCGATAGGCCGACGGCCGCGATGATAGCACCCTTAAAGCAAAAATTTCTGCAGACCGGGGGCAATCTCAAGGCCGTCGCGCTGGCCCTGCTCGATTTGCCTGAGGCCTGGTCAATGCCGCTCGCCAAGTTGCGCACGCCTTACGAATATTCAATCGCGAAATATCGCGCTCTAGGCATGCGCTATAAAAACAGTGAGCCTTGGGTACTCTCCGAAGCGCTCAGGGCACTCAATCAAATGGAGTGGGAATCGCGCTCGCCCGAAGGCTATTCCGATGAAACGCCTACTTGGCTCAACCCCGACGCCATGCGCGTGCGGCTCAACATTGCCCAATTCGTGAGCCACGCGTTCCTCCCGAATTCGACGCGCAACATACCAGTCTTGGCGGACAGCCTCTTCGGCGCGGCCCTGTCGGCGGCAACGCGCAGCCGCCTTGCCGCCGCCGGCAACAGCAACGATGCGCTGACCATCCTATTCGCCAGCCCCGAATTCCAGCGAAGGTGACCGCCGTGGCAGACGAGCATCGCAATGGCCCTAATGACGCCCATGTGGTCCGCGCGGCAACTGAAGGATGCGCGGAATCTCGTCTGTTGATGTCGCGACGGGCGATGCTCGGCGTTACCGCTGGCCTATTCTCCTGGGCTTATATGCCTCGCTTTGCGCAAGCGGCAGGCGGCGATTGTCCGCGCTTGTTGATCGTCGTGCTGCGTGGGGGCCTCGACGGGATCAATACGGTGGTGCCTTTCGGAGACAGCAACTACGTCTCCATGCGCGGAAGCATTGCCATTCCAGCCGCGAGCACCATCCGGCTCAATAGCTTTTTTGGCCTGCATCCTGCGTTGAAGTATTTTGCTGGGCTTTACAAGAAAGGCCAGGCGGCGGTGGTCAACGCGACCTGCGTGCCATTGCGCAACCGTTCGCATTTCGACGCGCAGGACAATCTGGAAACCGGTCTGCCGGGAAAGGCTGGCATCGCTCAAACCGGCTGGCTCAATCGTTTGTTGTCGGCGCTTCCGGCCGGCGCGCCGGTCAAACTCGCAGGCGCCATTCAGATCGGTGAAGCCCCAGTGATCCTGCGCGGCCCGGCCCCGGTTCTAGGATGGTCGCCAGCATGGTTCTGGCGAGTCTCCCATCCGACCCGCGACGCCGTGCGAACCCTCTACCACGAGCGTGACTTGGACATGTACCGCATGCTCGAACGAGGGTTGACGGCTCATCGCATGGCCAACAGCCTGGACGAGGACGAGGCTCAGATCAGTGCATTGCGCAAGGGTTTTCGTGGAGCCGGACGGCTGCTCGCGGCGGCCGACGGCCCGCGCATCTCTGTGCTTTGCGTCGATGGCTGGGATACGCATATCGACCAGGGCGGAACGCAAGGCCAGCACGCCAGGTTGTTGGCCGAGCTCGATGCGGCTATTTCGGATTTCCGTGTCTGTGTCGGCTCGGCGTGGCAGAACACGGTCATGGTATGTGCCACGGAGTTTGGCCGCACCATTCGAATGAACGGCGGCAACGGCACCGATCACGGCGTCGGCACGGCGACCCTCCTCGCCGGAGGTGCGGTGAACGGCGGCAGGATCTTCGGCGATTGGCCAGGGCTGGCGCCGAGTCAGCTTTATGAGGGAAGCGATCTCAGGCCCACCACCGACCTGCGCTCGGTGTTTAAGGGTGTATTGCGGGACCACCTCGGCGTGCCCGGGACTCTACTGAACACGACCATCTTCCCGGAAAGTGCGAAGGCCGCCTCGCTGTCGAATTTAGTGAAGACCGCGACCGCTGCCGTTGCAGCCTCCCCGGTCCCGGTGAAAACCGAGTCGCCGATCGCCAGCTATCGTCGCGCGCAGGGTGCGGCGGAGATCGCGACGCTTACGCGTTAAGTCGCTCGCCAGGGCCAAGCGTTGCCCGACTATTCGCTTTCCTCTCCACCCTTGCCGCCGATCTGCTTGAGCTTGGCGAACACGGTGTCGACATTGAGCTCCTGCGGCTTGGCGGATTCTGCAGCTTCGGCTTCCTTGCGCGCGGTGGTTTCCGCCGCCGGCAGAAGGGTCGCGCTCTGAGTTTCCGCCGCAACCGGCTTGTCCTTGGAAGCGCGCTGCACCTCCATGTCGAGATCGATCTGCGAGCAAAGACCGAGCGTCACTGGATCGAGCGGGGTCAGGTTGGGCGCGTTCCAGTGGGTGCGTTCGCGGATCGCCTGGATGGTGGATTTGGTGGTGCCGACCAACCGCATAATGGCGGCGTCCTTCAACTCGGGATGGTTGCGCACCAGCCAGAGAATGGCATTCGGCCGATCCTGTCGGCGTGACACCGGCGTATAGCGCGGGCCCTTCTTGCGCTGGGCTTCGGGCAGTCGCACCTTTGGGTTCAGCAGCTGCAGACGGTAATTATGATCGGCCTCGCCCTTGGCGATCTCTTCGCGGGTCAGCTGGCCGGTTTGGAGCGGGTCGAGCCCCTTGATTCCCTGGGCGGCGTCGCCATCGGCGACCGCCTTCACTTCCAGGGGGTGCAATTTGCAGAAATCGGCGATCTGGTCGAAGGACAGGGCGGTATTTTCCACCAGCCATACGGCGGTCGCCTTCGGCATCAGGGGTGCATTCGTCACGGGCAAATCTCCTTTGTGCTTCGCCCGCCCTTGCGGGCGAAGCCTCAAGTCATCAACGATGACAGGAACTGGCCGGAATATAGGCAACTGACCCCCGCCCGCGCAATGGCATTGGCAAGGCCATATGCTAGACAGACATAACCTGTTTGGAACGTGAAAATGGCCTCAGCCGACGCAATTTCGACCGCCCCAAAGCCGCCTCTGCGCGTGCTTTTATGCTCCCCGCGCGGCTTCTGCGCCGGGGTGGTGCGGGCTATCGATTCCGTCGAGCGGGCTCTCGCGCTCTACGGCGCCCCGGTCTATGTGCGCCACGAAATTGTGCATAACCGCTACGTGGTGGAGGGCCTGGCCGCCAAGGGTGCCGTCTTCGTCGAGGAACTGGATGAGATCCCGGACACCGACGCCCCGGTGATCTTCTCCGCCCATGGCGTGCCGCTGTCGGTGCCGGCGGAAGCCAAACGCCGGAACTTCTCTCGCGCTGGACGCCACCTGTCCGCTCGTGACCAAGGTGCATCGCGAGGCGGAAATCCATCGGCGCCGCGGACGTGAGATCTTGCTGATCGGCCATGCCGGGCATCCAGAGGTGGTCGGCACCTTGGGGCAGCTTCCCGCGGGCGTCGCCACCCTCATCGAGACGGTTGCCGACGTTGACGTTTTCACCCCGCGCGATCCGGCGCAGCTTGCCTATGTGACGCAGACCACGCTCTCAATTGACGATACTGCGGAAATTATCGCGCGGCTGAAAGCCCGCTTTCCGCAAATCGTCGGTCCGCACAAGGAGGACATCTGCTATGCCACCACCAATCGCCAGGAGGCTGTGAAGCTGGTCGCGCCGCAAGTCGACGCCATGATCGTCGTAGGTGCGCCGAATTCTTCCAATTCGATGCGGCTAAAGGAAGTCGCAGAACGCGCCGGCTGCGCGCGTACGGTGCTCTTGCAACGTGCCGCCGATATCGACTGGAACATGTTCGGCAATATCGCGCGGCTCGGGATCACTGCGGGGGCATCGGCACCGGAAGTCTTAGTGGAAGAGGTAATCGACGCTTTCGCAGAGCGCTACACCGTCAGCGTGGAAACCGTGGCGGCGACGGAGGAGGACGTTTTCTTCCCATTGCCGCGGGCGTTGCGCGAGAACGAGGTCGCGGAGTAGATCGCCGTGGCCGTTTACACCGACGTTGCGGCGGAAGAGTTGGCTTCGTTTCTTGCTGGCTACGACCTCGGCGAGTTGTTGTCCTACAAGGGCATTGCCGAGGGCGTTGAGAATTCCAATTTTCTCGTCCATACCTCCGCCGGGCATTTCATCCTCACCCTCTATGAGAGACGCGTTGCCGCCGGTGACGTCCCGTTCTTCCTTGCCCTGATGGAACATCTTGCGCGTCGCGGGATCACTTGTCCGCAACCGGTGAAGAATCGCGCCAGCGAAACACTAGGCCAGCTTGCCGGGCGGCCAGCCGCGCTGGTGACCTTCCTTGACGGGATGTGGATTCGGCGGCCGAGCGCGCGTCACTGCGCCGCGCTCGGTGAGGCACTGGCGCGGCTGCATCTGGCGGGCGCGGATTTTCCGCTTAAGCGCTCCAACGGCCTGTCGGTCAGCGGCTGGCGGGCGCTGTATGACACGACCGCGCGGCGCGCCGACGAGGTGCAGCCTGGCCTCGAGGCAGTCATGACTAAGGAGTTGGCTTTCCTCGAAAGCGCGTGGCCAAGCGGCTTGCCACAAGGGGTGATTCACGCGGACCTGTTTCCCGACAACGTGTTTTTTCTCGGCGAGAAGCTGTCAGGATTGATCGATTTTTATTTCGCTTGCACCGATACGCTAGCCTATGACGTTGCGGTCTGCCTTAACGCCTGGTGCTTTGAGCCCGACCATTCCTACAACGTCACCAAGGGCCGTGACCTGCTGCAGAGCTACATGAAAACGCGGGCGCTTTCCTCCGCGGAAAAAGAGGCCTTGCCGGTGCTTTGCCGCGGAGCGGCGCTGCGTTTTCTGCTGACGCGGCTGGAGGTCTGGCTTGACGTGCCGCCGGGCGCGCTGCTGCGCCCGAAGGACCCTCAGGAATACTTCCGCAAACTCCGCTTCCACCAGGCGGCGAAAAGCCTGCGTGATTACGGGATCGACGCATGATCCCGAAAAGTGGGAATCAGCGCGTCAGCATCTATACGGACGGCGCTTGCTCCGGGAATCCGGGGCCTGGCGGCTGGGGCGCGGTGCTCACTTTCGGCGATCGCGAAAAGGAGCTGAAGGGCGGCGAGGAACTCACCACCAACAATCGCATGGAACTGATGGCCGCGATCTCGGCGCTAGAAGCGCTGAAATTTCCCTGCATCGTGGACCTGTATACCGACAGCCAGTATCTGCGTAACGGCATCATGACCTGGATCAAAACCTGGAAAAAGAATGGCTGGCGCACGTCTGACAAGAAGCCTGTCAAGAATATGGATCTCTGGCGACGGCTCGACGAAGCGCTGAAGCATCACCAGGTGCATTGGCACTGGGTGAAGGGACACGCTGGCCACAGCATGAACGAACGCGCGGACCAACTGGCGCGCGACGCCATTGTGGCAATACGGGCCGGCGCCATAGGGGCATTGGACGGCGCGAAACCTTGAGCCGTCATTCCGGAAGCTGCCCACGCATCGGCGCTCGCGCCGTATGATGACAGACTCTGCTGCCGTCGCGATCCATGGATCCAGTTGCGTTCATGGATTCCGGGCTCGCGCTTTTCTGCGCGGCCCGAAATGGCTCGATCAAATCTGCGCCGCCAGGGCGTCGCCGCTGGAAACTTCGAATTTGCCGGGCTCTTCCACATTGATCGTTTTCACCACGCCGTCATCCACCAGCATGGAATAGCGCCGGGAGCGCACCCCCATGCCGTTGCCTGTCAGGTCCAGAGACAGATCGATGGCCTTGGCGAAATCTGCATTGCCGTCGGCGAGGAAATCCACGTTTTCTGCGTTAGTGGCCTTTTTCCAGGCGTCCAGCACCGAGGCGTCATTCACTGCGGTCACCGCGATAGTGTCCACGCCTTTGGCCTTCAGTGCCGCTGCGTTCTGCACGATGGTCGGCATGTGCTGCTTGTGGCAGGTCCCGGTGAAGGCGCCTGGCACGGCAAACAGAGCAACTTTCTTCCCCTTGAAAATATCGTCAGTGGTTTTCCACGCTGGTCCTTCGGCCGTGGTGACGCGGAATTTGGCATTGGGCAGCCGATCGCCGACCTTGATGGGCATGATATTCCTTTCTTGTGTGGGTGGTGGTGGCTTCAGACGTATCGTAGCGCGCGCCGGAAATTAGTCGAGGTGGGTCGTAACTTCGATGGCATCATTGCCAGCGACCAGGGTGAGCTTGATCTGAGCGCCTGCGATGCTGGCGCCGGGCGGCACGCCCTCGACGTCAAAGGCGAAGCGCCGTGCTCCGTCCGGTCCACTTTCCACTGGCTCGGGCAACGGCAAGGACCATTGTGGTGTCGGGCCTTCGGCGAAGAGATCGACCTCGCCCCCGTCACGGGCAGTCACGTCGATGATCACCCGCTGCCGGGAAGCGATGATTTCGCGACGCAAGGCCCGGACCGAAAGCGGCCCTGGGTCACCGAGCGCGGCCGCCTTCGGCACGCGCCGTTCCGCCTCCGTGATCGCTGTGTCTTCACTCGATGGACCGCCGTTGAGCTGCAATTGCGCCTTGCCGCTCGCCGGGATGCAAACCTTCTCGCAGACGCCGTATTCGGCCTTCAGCCGCAGCGTCACCGGTCGGCGCGCGTCCTGCGGCACGATTTGCAGTGGAAAAACAACCTCGCCGGCGTAACCAATGGAGTTGCCGCCGGCTCCATCGGCAAAACGGCGGGGCACCGGCCAGAGCACGTTGACCCGTTTAACATTTTCAGAACCGGTGAAATCGAAGTGGGGCGGCAAGCCGGAATCCCCCGCATAGCGCCAATAGGTCTTCCATCCCGGGGCGATGCGCATCGCAATGCCTGCCCGTAACAAGGACGCGCCGATACCCGTGGACCCTGCAATCAACCGCAGGGCGGAGCGCTGGTCGGGGTCCCAGGGCGAGGCGTCGTCCGCGTGGCTCGCGCCCGCCGCTCCCAGCAACAGAACGAGTGACAAAGGCGCCGCCCGGCAGAGGCTGCGAAGTCGGGGCGATATCGCACAAACAGGGTTGGGCATGACTTTTGGGATGGTAACACCGAAATTAATGGCGGCCAAAACGCGAACGGGGGCCGAACATCTGCTTTGCGCCGGGATTGCTTGGTTAACTGGTTGGTGTGAAACTTTATCGGCCCGGATTCGTTCACAAAACTGGTATCATCGGATAGCCTTTTTGCATGCGGCCACCACCTCGCCTGCCCCAGGATAAAAATCCAGCGCGCGGCTATCTGGACGGCCAGATGCTGATCGCGATGCCTGCGATGAATGACGAGCGATTCGCCCGCAGTGTAATCTACGTTTGCGCGCATTCTTCTGATGGGGCGATGGGAATTGTCGTCAATCACCCAGTGGCCAACATCAATTTTCCCGATCTGCTGGTGAAGCTCGAGGTCATTCCTCCCGCCGAACGCATCCAGCTGCCCCCACGCGCGGGTTCGGTGAAGGTGCTCAAGGGCGGACCGGTGGAAACCGAGCGCGGCTTTGTGCTGCACTCGAGCGACTTCTTCATGGACAATTCGACGCTGCCGATTGACGACGGCGTCTTTCTCACCTGGACGCTCGATATTTTAAAGGCGATCGCGCGCGGCGACGGCCCCGCCAGTGCCATCCTCGCGCTCGGCTATGCCGGCTGGGGCGCGGGACAACTGGAAAACGAGATCCAACAGAATGGCTGGCTGCATTGCGCCGCCGATCCCGAGTTGATTTTCGGCAACGATACCGATCGCAAATACGAGAAGGCGCTACGCAAGATCGGCATCGACCTCGGCATGCTGTCGAGTGAGGCCGGCCACGCGTGAAAGCGTTTCCCGGGCGCAGCGCACACCGGGGGACAACCACCTATCGAGCCATTTCCAACCGATCGGCGGTGAGTAATTCGGTGGCTCGATCCGCCGTCATTGGCTCGCCAAAGACAAAGCCCTGCGCAAATTCGCAGCCGAGCTGGTAGAGTTCTACTGCATCGCTATCGCTCTCCGCGCCTTCCGCCACCACTTCCATGCCGAGGTCGTGCGCAAGCGCGATGATCGAACGCAGGATCACCGGGCGCGTACCGCGCGCGGTGGTGCGCACGAAGGACTGGTCGATCTTGATCGTATCGAAGGGAAAACGTTGGAGATAAGCGAGCGAGGAATGCCCGGTGCCGAAATCGTCGAGCGCAAGACCCGCGCCGAGCTCGCGGATGCGCGTCAGGATTTGCGCGGCATGTTCGGGATTTTCCATCACCAGCGATTCGGTGAGCTCCAGCTTAAGCGTGCCGCGCGCCAAGCCGGAACGCCCCAGCACCGTGCGTAGGTCCTGGATGAGATCGTGGCGCAAGAGCTGCCGCGAGGAGACATTCACGCTCACAAAAACCGGATCGCGCTGACGCACCCCGCGCTGCCAAATGCTCAGCTGCCGCGCCGCACGTTCCAGCGCGAACAGCCCGAGGTCGACGATCAGGCCGATTTCCTCGGCAATGCTGATGAATTCGGCCGGCGACATGCGACCCATCTTGGGATGATCCCAGCGCGCCAGCGCCTCGAAGCCGGCGATGGAACGGTCTTCAAGCCGGATGATCGGCTGGTAGAGCAGCATTATCTCGTCCCGCTCAAGCGCGCGCCGCAGATCGGATTCCAACGTCAGCCGGTCGGTCTTGCGCGCACGCATGGTTGGCTTGAAGATTTCGATGCGGTCGCCGCCGATGCGCTTGGAATGATACATCGCGAGCTCGGCATCCTTCAGCACTTCCTCGGTGCGATGTGCCTCATCGTCGGCAAGAGCGATGCCGATCGAGGCAGTGAGGAAAATCTCGCGGTCATTGAAGGTGATCGGCGCGCGCAAGGCGCGGCGCAGCGTTTCCGCAAAAGCGGAAACGCGATCCGGTTCGTGTTCCGACAACAGGATTAACGCAAACTGGTCGCCGGAAAGCCGCGCCAGCGTATCCTGCGGCTTCAGCAGCCGGCCCAGTCGGCGTGCCAGCGTGAGCAGAATGGAATCACCGACGGCGATACCGACGGAATCGTTCACCTGCTTGAAGCGGTCGAGGTCGAGAACCAGAACCGAGGGACGAATCGAGGTGTCAGCTCGCGCGAATCCGAGCGCCGCGTCTAATCGGTCGATGAACAGCTCGCGGTTGGGCAGTCCGGTGAGATTGTCATGCACGGCGTCGTGCAGGAGCCGCTCTTCCGCGGTCTTGGATTCGGTCACGTCGCTCAAGGTGCCGACCAGCCGTACCACTTCGCCGTCCGAACCGACCACCGGGCGCGCTTTGAGCACGAACCAAAGATAGCGGCCGTCCGGCGTACGCAGACGGAATTCCTGCGTCAGCCGACCGCGCCGCTGCTCCAGCACGCTATCGAGCGAAGCGCGAAACCGGTCGCGGTCGAGCGGATGCAGCACGTCCAGCCAGCCTGCTGCCGAACCTTCCAGTGTTCCACGTTTGAGACCCAACAATTGCTCGGTTTCCGGGCTGGTATAGACCTTGTCGGAGGCGACGTCCCAATCCCAGATCATGTCGCCCGCGCCGGTGAGCGCCAGCGCCCGGCGTTCCACATCGGAAACGATGCCGTGGCCAATGCCGCCCGAGAACGCGTGCTGCATCACGGTGAAGCCGATCAGCATCACGATCAGCACCAGGCCGCCGAGCAGCGCCGGTCCCACGATGTCATTTGTCATGCTGCCGGTCACGGTCAGCGCCGCGGCGAAAACCCAGACCAGGAATAGGAACCACGTCGGGATCAGCAGCACCGCGCGGTCGAAGCCGTGGGTCGAGAGGTAGATCACCAGCCCGAACCCGAGCGCGGCGATCAGCGCCAGGGAAATGCGCGCGATCCCGGAAGCTACGGCGGGGTCGACCAGCGCCAGTCCGACCAGCGCGGTGAGAAAGATCAGCCAACCGGCAGTGATGTGCACATAACGCACATGCCAGCGATTGAGATTGAGATAGGCAAACATGAAGACCAGCAGCGTCGCCGCAAGGATCGCCTCGCCGGAAGCGCGCCAGATGCGCTCGCTCGCTGCGGAGAGATCGAACACTTTGCCCCAGAAGCCGAAATCGATGCCGATATAGACGAGCACCGCCCAGCTCAGCGCCGCGGCGGCCGGGAACATCACGCTGCCTTTCACCACGAATAGGATGGTCAGAAACAGCGCGAGCAAGCCGGCAATGCCGATGACGATGCCGTGGTAGAGCGTGAGGCTGTTGACCTTGTCCTTGTAGGCATCGGGTTGCCACAGATAGATCTGCGGCAGCTTGTCGGTGCGCAGTTCCGCGACGAAGGTGAGCACCGCGCCTGGATCGAGCGTAATGCGGAAGATGTCGGCGGTGGCGCTGTCCTGCCGCTCAGGCGGCTCGCCGCTGGAGAGAATATAGACCACGCGCGAGAGCCCAAGATCGGGCCAGAGCAGGCCAGAGCCCACCATCCGGTAATGCGGCACGACAATCAGGCGGTCCATCTGTTCATCACTGGAATTCGCCAGCGCGAAAACCGCCCAGTTGGTATTGCCTTCGCGCGCCGGCACCTGAATGCGGCGCACGATGCCGTCGGGGCCGGGCGCCGCGGCCACCTGGATGCGGTCGACTTCGGTCTTGTGACGTTCCACCACGGCAGTGAGATCGATCGCGGCGGCGTCGGGACGCACATTCACCGCGTCCACCGCTTGCGCGGCGGTGGCGCCGATCAGTAAGGCAATGATCGCCACTGGTTGAGCGGCGCGAAGGAAACGCAATCTGGATCTCCCCTTCGGCAGACCGGTTGTTCTCGTCTGCCATCTGCCCCCAGGATCGGGGGCCGGGCCAGCCGGCACAACCTAGCTGACTTTACGCCGATTTCGCGGCTCTCGCTCATGCATGCGCGTTATGGTTGACGCGGACCGCCAAGGCCTTTTAGCAGGCCTAGAATCATACGAATAATCAAATCGTTAGGACAATCTTGCCGATATGCAAGCTGGATTCCATGCGGGCATGGGCGGCCGGCGCCTGACGCAGCGCGAAGGTGCTGTCCATCACCGGCTTCACCTGTCCTGCGGTGAGCAGCGGCAGCACCCTGGCTTCGACGGCCGCAGCGATCGCATTCTTGTCTTCAACCGAGCGCGAGCGCAGCGTCGAGCCGGTGTGATGCAGGCGCTTGAGCATGATCCGGCGGAAATCAACGGTGGCTTTGGGCGATCCCTGGAAGGCGATCTGCACAATGCGCCCTTCGACCGCGGCGGCTTCGTAATTGCGCTCGATATAGTCCCCGCCGATCATGTCAAGGATAACGTCGGCGCCTTTGCCGGCGGTCGCGGTCTTGGTCATGGCGACAAAATCTTCGGTTTTGTAATTGATCGCGACATCGGCACCGAGCTTGCGAGCGGCCTCGCATTTGTCCGGCGAACCGGCCGTCGTGATGACGTTAGCGCCAAAAGCCTTTGCGAGTTGGATTGCGGTGGTGCCGATCCCCGAGGTGCCGCCGTGCACCAGCAACGTCTCGCCGCTTTTCAGCGCACCGCGCTCGAACACGTTATGCCAGACGGTGAAGAAGGTCTCCGGAACGGCGGCGGCTTCCGCCATCGAAAATTTCTGCGGCACTGGAAGCGCATGGCCTTCGTGCGCTAGGCAAAATTCCGCATAACCGCCGCCGATGACCAGGGCCATGACCTTGTCGCCTTGCTTCCAGCGCGTGACGTTATCGCCCAGCGCGATCACCTCGCCGGCGATTTCGAGTCCGGGAATATCGGGCGCGCCCTTTGGCGGTGGATAAAGTCCCTGTCGCTGCATCACGTCGGGACGGTTCACGCCCGCTGCGGCGACTTTCACCAAAATCTCGCCCGGCCCGGGCTGCGGTACCGGACGTTCCTCCGGAACCAGGGCTTCCGGACCGCCCGGGGCGCGAATGGCTATGGCGGTCATGTGAGGGGGGAACGGATTCATGCGGCTTCTTTAGCGCATGATCCTAGATAGTGGGAACCGGTTTTCGAAAAGATCAGGGCGGCAAGTTAGAATTGGCGCGCAAAACCGTCGATAGGCCTGCGCAATCTGCGCAAGCTTGACCGCTTTTGCACGAAACCCGTACCGAGTTTGCCGATTGTTCGTCCCGCACCGCATGTGACAACCGCCGGGCTCGCCGCTAAATTACCGGCACCTGGAGGCGCCGATGCCAGCAATCGACGACGAAGACCGGCCGAAAAAAAAGATCGTCCACGAGATCGGGCAAGACCTGGCATTGCTCTCGCTCGGCGAATTGAATGACCGCATCGCGCTTCTGCGCGAGGAGATCGCACGGCTGGAGGCGGTGGCTTCCAGCAAAAAAGCTTCCCGCGACGTGGCGGCGCAGTTTTTCAAAAAGTAGCGCAACCCAAAAACGTGCAATCGGGCCGAAATCCTTAAGGTGTCGTTAAGCTTTCTGGCCCATTACTGGAATGGTCCAAATTTTGGACATTGAGTGGCTCCTGTCCACTCTGTTTGACGCCTCCCTGTTATCACCTTCGAGCCGCCGGCAACGGCGGCTCCTTTTTTTGCTTTGTCCCATTTCGGGCCACTCGGCGACTGTGCCGCTCATCCGGCAACTATGTCGTCATCTTTAAGCGGCTGGGTTCTGGACTCCTACGCCTCGCCCGGGCCATGCTGCCTCCCCAGGGCGTACGGGTGAGGCTTAAAATGTTTGACAAGTCCGCCAATGAAGCGGGGCCGGTTTCTTTTGGGGAGCGACTGGCCAATTCAGAGGTGTTTGCCGCGCTGTTTCGCGACGGCATGGCCTTGGTAGAGGAAACCGCCAGCTATCTGGACGGTCCGGGCCGTGTTGAATCGAAGAAATTGGAGCGTGGCGCGGCACTGGCTTATGCGACCGAAAGCATGCGGCTGACCACGCGGCTGATGCAACTCGCCTCCTGGCTCTTGCTGCACCGCGCAGTAAAGGAAGGCGAGATGTCGCTCGCCCAGGCCAGCAAGGAAAAAGCCAAGGTGAAGCTGTCCTCGGTGCGCGCCAGCGACGATCAGGCCGTGAAGCTGTTGCCGGTCACGCTGCAGGAGCTGATCGAGCGATCGAGCCAGCTGGAAGTCAAGGTGCGCCGCCTCGACGCCACGATTCATGCCGCTCCTGCGCCCGAGACCCCGGTGGGTAACAATCCGGTGGAGCGCCAGATCGGTCTGCTGAAGGCAGCCTTCGAACAGGATCCTGTGTAAGTCTGTCGTTGCGCCTGTCTTTCTTCCTCTCCCCGAGCAGCGAAAGAAAAACCCCGCCAAAGCGGGGTTTTTGCATTCCGGGCGGCGCGTTTACTTCTTGAGACCGATCCCGGCGAACTTCTTCTGAAAGCGTGAGAGACGCCCGCCGCGGTCGACCAACTGCTGGCTGCCGCCTGTCCAGGCCGGGTGCGATTTCGGATCGATGTCGAGATTCATGACATCACCCGCCTTGCCCCAGGTGGTGCGGGTGGTGAATTCGGTTCCATCAGTCATGACGACCTTGATGGTGTGATAGTTCGGATGCGTATCGGCCTTCATAGCTTTGCTCCCGCGCGTCCTTGAAATCGCGCTGTTTTTGCCGTCGTGGTTCGCTGGAATTGCCGGCTCTATAACCCAGCTTTGGCCTTGAAACAAGCCGAATGGGCTCGATTGCCAAGCCCGGTCTGGGCGGGGCATTGTCCCGCCGGCCGTCCAGCGGCGGAACGAAAGGTTTAAGGACGCGATGAGTACCGCCGGGGCTGAAGAAAGGCACGACCGCCCCGCCCGTCGGCTCCGGCCCCTGGCCTCGCTCCTGCCTTATGTCGCCCGTTATCGCGGGAGGGCGTTGGCGGCGCTCGCGGCGCTGATCGTCGCCGCTCTGGCCACGCTGGCGGTACCGCTGGCGGTACGGCGGATGATTGATGTCGGCTTTTCCGCCGCCAATACCTCGCTCATCGACAATTATTTTCTCGTGATGCTCTTGGTGGTGGCTGTGTTGGCAGCTGCCAGCGCCACGCGCTTTTATCTCGTGACGACGCTCGGCGAGCGCATTGTTGCCGACCTGCGTCAGAACGTGTTCGCCCATCTCACCCGCCTGTCGCCCGACTTTTTCGATCAGGCGAAAACCGGCGAGATAGTCTCGCGGCTCACCGCTGACACCACGCAGATCAAGTCCGCGGTCGGCGCTTCGGTATCGATCGTGCTCCGCAATCTCGTGCTGTTCGTCGGCGCCGCCGTGATGATGGTGGTGACCAGTCCCCGATTGTCGACCTTTGTGCTCGCCGCCATTCCGGTGATCGTGCTGCCGATCGTTGCTTTCGGTCGGGCGGTACGCCGCCGCTCACGCCTCGCGCAGGACACGCTGGCCGATGCTTCCGGCTATGCCACTGAATTGATCGGTGCGGTGCGCGTGTTGCAGGCCTTCACCAACGAGCGTCTGGCGCATGCGCGTTTCGGCGCGGTGGTGGAGCGGGCCTATACCGCGGCGGTGGAATCCACCCGCTCCCGCGCGGTGCTCACCGCCTTTGCGATTTTTATGGTGTTCGGCAGCGTGGTGGTCGTGCTGTGGGTCGGCGCGCAAGACGTGTTGAGCGGCGCCATCACGGCAGGTCGCCTCGGTCAATTCCTGCTTTATGCCGTGCTGGCGGCGAGCGCGCTCGGTGAGCTCTCACAAGTCTGGGGCGAGATCACCCAGGCGGCCGGCGCAGCCGAGCGTCTCTTTGAGATCCTTGCCATCCAGCCGACGATTCAACGCCCAGCAAATGCCGTCGCGCTCCCCGTGCCCGCGCGCGGGGAGGTCGCCTTCGATCAGGTGAACTTCCATTATCCGACCCGACAGGACGCTCCGGTGCTTAGCGGCGTCAGCTTTCGGGTGCGGCCGGGGGAGAAGGTCGCCATCGTCGGCCCCTCCGGCGCCGGCAAGAGCACGATCTTTCATTTGCTGCTGCGGTTCTACGATCCTTTGTCCGGCGTGGTGAGCTTCGATGGCGTGCCGTTAGCCGATGCCGATCCGATGGAACTGCGCCAGCGCATCGCGTTGGTGCCGCAGGATTCCGTGATCTTCGCCGCCACGGCGCGTGAGAACATCCGCTTCGGCCGGCCGGATGCCAGCGATCAGGACGTGGAGCGGGCGGCGGACCTCGCGCTGGCGGCGGAATTTATCCAGCGCATGCCGCAAAAATACGACACGCCGGTGGGCGAGCGCGGCATCATGCTGTCAGGCGGTCAGCGCCAGCGCATCGCCATTGCGCGCGCCATTTTGCGCGATGCGCCGCTCCTGCTGCTCGACGAAGCCACTTCGTCACTCGATGCCGAAAGCGAGACCCTGGTGCGAACCGCGCTGGAACGTCTGATGCAGCATCGCACCACGCTGGTGATCGCGCATCGGCTGGCGACCGTGCTGACCTGCGACCGCATTCTGGTGATGGAGCAGGGCAATCTTGTAGAGCAGGGCACGCATGAAAGCCTGGTGGCGCAGGACGGGCTTTATGCACGACTTGCGAAATTGCAGTTCGAGGGTGTGTGACCTCTTCACCTCTTCTGCCCAGTCGGATGGGCAACCCCGAAATCATATGCGGGGAGGGGAGAGGATCACGGTCGCCATTTCATCCAGTAGGTCAGCCGCCCGGAAGAATTCTTATCCTCGCCGGTGATTGTGAAACCATGCTTCTGGTAGAAGCGGATGGCGCGGGCATTGTCCTGATTGACCTGCAGATCGAGCCCACGGGGCGACAGCCGCCGCGCTTCGACGAGCAGAGCTTCCGCAGTGCCGGAGCCCCAGGCTTCCGGCGCCACCACGATCTGGTCGAGATAAAAGGTTTTCGGATCGACCGTGACGAAGCCAGTCATCGCGCCGGCCTTTTCGGCGACGACGATCCGCGTCTGCGTCACCAGTTCGTTGCGCCAGCGCTCGCGCCACCAATTAAGTCGCGCCGCAAAGTCGATGTCCGGATAGGCTTGCTGCCAGCTGCGAAGCCAGAGCGCGATTGCCGCTTCTTCGTCGGCCGCGGTATAGGGCCGAAGCCTCGGGGCCTCCTGGTTCACCGCTCCGTCAGCTTCAGTTCGATGCGTCGGTTGCGGCCGAAGGCGGCCTCCGTCGGCGCTGTATCGAGCGGCTGAAATTCGCCGAAGCCGGCGGCCACCAGACGCTGCGGCGAGACCCCCCTGCTGATCAGGTACTGCACGACCGAAATCGCGCGCGCCGCGGAAAGCTCCCAATTGGAACGGAATTGCGCGGTGAAGATCGGCCGCACGTCGGTATGGCCATCCACGCGCATCACCCAGGCGATGTCGGAGGGGATCTGCTTTTCCAAGTCGAGCAACGCGTTCGCGACGGTATCGAGCTCGGACATGCCTTCCGGCTTCAGCGCAGCCTGGCTGGCGTCGAAAAATACTTCCGACTGGAAGACGAAGCGGTCGCCGACAATGCGCACATCCTGCCGGTTACCCAGGATCTGGCGGAGTCGGCCAAAGAAATCCGACCGGTATCGTGAAAGTTCCTGCACCCGCTGGGCGAGCGCGACATTGAGCCGCTGCCCGAGCTCCGCCAGCCGCGTCTGGGATTCTTTCTCGCGCTGGTCGGAGACGTCGAGCGCTGCTTCCAGCGCGCTGAGCTGGCGACGCAATGCCGCGATCTGCTGATTGAGCGCCTCGACCTGTGCCAGCGCTCGGGCAGACAGCGATTTTTGCGTGTCGAGTTCGCTGCTCAGCTGCTTAACTTG
The DNA here is from genome assembly GCA_963750965.1 of uncultured Alphaproteobacteria bacterium. GTDB lineage: Bacteria > Pseudomonadota > Alphaproteobacteria > Rhizobiales > Xanthobacteraceae > CANKHA01. The sequence goes on along the minus strand of CAVVSK010000014.1, from coordinate 242,257 downwards.
ACCCTGCGCCGAGGCGGTGCCGCTCGCAGCGTCGGCTATTCCTTTCAGGCGGTCGCGCTCGCTTTCCGCGCTGGCAAGGCCAGCGTGCAACTGCGCGATCTGTTGCTCAAGATCGATCGCGCCGGCCTTCTCCAGCGACAGCAGATTGGAGAGCTGGGCGATCTGTGCGTTCAGCCGTTGCAAAGCGGTGTCCTTGCCGCTGACTTCCTGCGCCAGGAAAAACTGAACGACGACAAATACCGAAAGCAGGAAGATCACGCTCAAGATCAACGTCGACAGCGCATCGACGAAGCCCGGCCAGTAATTCATGCCGGAGTTGCCGCGCGATCTGCGAGCCAGTGCCATGACGTCCTACTTGCGCACGTTCTCGCGCACCAGCATTTCCAGCAGCCGGCGGATGTCGCGGTGTTGTTCCGCCTGCAACTCCACCCAGTCGCGGATCATCTGCTGCTCGGTGCGCATGTGATGCACGAGGCCTTGAATCGCTTCGGCAAGATTGGCCATGGCCGCGGTTGCGGCCTTGCCCGATCCGGCATCTGCGACGGCATCGCGCAGCTTTTCGATCGCGCCGCGCACCTCGCCGCCGACTGGTGTGCCAGGCTCGGTCGAAAGGTCGTGCACGGTGGTCGAGAGCCAATCTTCCAAGTCGATGTAAAAGCGGTTTTGCGCCTGGCTCGATTGCAGGTCCAGGAAGCCGAGCACGAGCGAGCCCGCGAGGCCGAACAGCGAGGACGAGAAGGAGATGCCCATGCCGCTCAAGGGAGCGGCGAGACCTTCCTTCAAGGCGTCGAGCATGGCGCCTGCGTCGCCGCCGATGCTGAGACCTTGAATCACCCGGCCCACGGAACCGACGGTTTCGATCAAGCCCCAAAAGGTGCCGAGCAGCCCGAGGAACACCAGCAGACCCGTCATGTAGCGCGAGATGTCGCGCGCTTCATCAAGGCGGGTCGCGATCGAAGTCCAGAATGCCGCGCATCAATTGCGCCGACATCGCCATGCGTCCGACCCGGTCCCCCAGGATGGCCGCCATCGGCGCGAGCAGCACCGGCGGCCGGTCCACTGCCAGGCCGGGGTCGGCGATACGGAAGCTGTTGACCCAGGCGACTTCGGGATAGAGCCGGATTACCTGGCGGAAGGCGAGCAGGATGCCGACCAGCAAAACACCGATGATGACCGCGTTAAGTCCCGGATTGGCGAGAAAGGCGACCCAGATCGGCTTGTGCAGCACGACCACTATCAGTGCACAGAGAATCAAGAACACGAATATCCGCACAAGAAAGATGCGCGGTGATGAAAGCTTCAGTAGATCGACGTCTTGAGCCATGCTTGTCAATTCAACGCTGGAGGTCGACCCCACTATGGCACAGGCACACCGAAAGAAAATAACAGCCTTGCCGCAATCCTGGCTAGAAACCGTCAAATCGTGGCAGAATTAATCCCGGCGTGACCCACGGCGCGCAGGGCACCCAGCAAATCGCGGTGGATTATCTCATTGCCAGCGATGATATCTCCGGTCGTCAGCATGGCGTCCTTGCCCTGCAGGTCGGTGACATAGCCGCCCGCCTCCCGTACCAGCAGGATGCCGGCCGCCATATCCCAGGGCGATAAACCGCGCTCCCAGTAGCCGTCGAACCGCCCCGCGGCGATGAATGCCAAATCGAGCGCGGCCGAGCCGAAGCGGCGCAATCCAGCCACCTTTTCTTGCACCGCGGCCATTTCGCGGCGGTTCAATTCCAGATCGCCGCGCCCGAGATGAGGTAAGCCGCAGGAGATCACGCTGTCGGCGAGACGTCGCCGTCCGGCGACGCGCAGGCGTTTGTCGTTGAGAAAGGCGCCCTTACCGCGCTCGCCCAAGAACATTTCGTCTGTCGCCGGATTGTAGATCAGTCCCGCGACAATGGCCCCCTCGCGCTCCAACGCCACCGAGATGGCGAATTGCGGAATACCGTGCAGAAAATTCGTGGTGCCGTCGAGCGGATCGACGATCCAGAGATGCGTCGCGTCACTGCCCTCATGTCGGCCGGTTTCCTCGCCGACAAAGCCGTAGCCTGGCCTCGCTTTGGCCAGCTCCTCGCGCAGAATTTCTTCCGCCTTGCGGTCGGCGGCGGTGACGAAATTGGCCGGCCCCTTGAGCGAGACCTGCAGATGCTCCACCTCGCCGAAGTCGCGCTTCAGCCCGCGGCCCGCGAGCCGTGCAGCTTTGACCATGACATTGAGCAGGGCGGAATGCAGCATGATTTTGTTGAGTTGTCGTTTTGGGAAGGAAGGTAGCCGTTGCTTACACGCCCCGAGGCTCGGAAGCCACCCTCTCTCTGCGGAGAACGGCTAGTTGGATCGCGCGGCGAGATACTCAAACCAGGGCTTGGCGGCCTTCTCCGCGGCGGCACGATCCTCCGGCGTCAATTGAGCGACCAGATTGTCGAGTATGACATCGCCATTGCCGCCCGCCTTGGCGATGAGGTGCCATCGCGCCGCTTGCACCGGATCGGTTGGCAGACCGCGCCCGCGGAACAGGATATGCGCCAACCGATTCTGCGCAATCGGGTTTCCCTGCCGCGCCGATTTTAAGAAGATCGCCGCTGCTTTCGCTTCATCCTTGGCCACACCGTTGCCGTTGAACAATGCGATGGCATATTCGACCTCGGCGTCGCGATGACCGCCGGTAGTCGCGGCGGCAAGCCAGCGCGCGGATTCCCGCGGATCTTTTTCTACGCCGCGCCCTTCCTTGTAGAGCGTCGCTAAGGCGTATTGCGCTTCCGGACTGCCGGCGCCGGCGGCCGCGCGGAACAGCTCGGCGGCGCGCGCGAAATCCTGCGGGAATACCTGGCCTTCGAGATAAAGCAACGCAAGATTATAGGCTGCCGGTGGAGAGCCGAGCTTGGCCGCCGCGGCGAAAAGCTTGGCCGCCTCGGCCGTATCGCGTTTGCCGCCGCGCCCGCTGTAGCGCATGAGTCCCAGCTGGAACATTGCTTCGCGATCGCCGCGGTCGGCGGCGCGCTGATACAATTCGGCAGCCTTGGCGTCGTTCATCGAAACGCCGAGGCCGTTGGCATAGAGCTCTGCCAGCAACGCCATTGCTTTCGGATCGTTCTTTTCCTCCATCCGCTTGGTCGCTTCGACCAACGCGGTGAGATAATTCCCCCGCTGATAGGCGCCATAGGCGACGTCGCCCTCCGGTGGCAGGCTCGGCGCTGGCGCTGCCTTGCTTTTCGGCGCGGACTTGGCAGGCGGCTTGGTCTGCGCCTGCGCGGGCATGGCAAGCATCGCAGTGCACAGCACGGCAAATACGCGCGCGCTCATTTCGCGGCTTCCTTTTGCTGCAGCCGCTGCGCTGCATCGCTCACAGCAGCGGCAGGACCGCGCGGGTCGTTCCAGATAAAATCCGCCAGCGCCACAAAGTCGGCACCGGCCGCGGCCAGTGCGGCAACGTCCTCAAGGCTTGTCGCATAGGCAACGCAGGGCGGCTGGAAAACTTCCGCCCACCAGGATACGCGGTTTTCGATGGCGCTCAGGCTGGGACGCTCACCGTTGAGATCCGGCTCTCCGAACAGGACGTAATCGGCGTCTGCTTCCGCGGCGAGCATGGCGTCATGGCGCGTGACCATGCCGCCAGCGCCGGCGATACGATCGGGCTTCAGCCGCTCAATCGCGCCTTCCAATGCATGGATCCCGGTCAGATGCGCGCCGTCGGCGCCTGAGCGTCCCACGAGATCCACGTTGCCGTCCAGCACAAGCGCTGCGCCCGCGCGCTGGGCAAGTGGCGCCAGCAGCTTGATACGGCCGACCAGCTCAGCTTCGCCGTCCGGCTCGAGCCGTAGCAGCACCGCAGCAATATCCGCCGCAGCCAGCGCGGGCTCGAGTGCGCGCGCGAAGGCCGCCGCGTCCTTGACCCGCGGCGTCACCAGATAAAGGCGCGGGGCCGGGCGCTCACTTTCCGTTTGAGCTTTCGACGACATGGTGCCCCTATGATAGCGCAATCCGGCGGTAGTTTGACTGGGCTCGCCGTGGTTCAGCTGGTCTATTTGGCCTGCCATTTGCGCTCGGCCCAATCCAGGACGCGCACCAGCGCCGGCTGCAGAGGCGGCAAATCTTTTGCGATCACGATGAAACCGAGTGGTATCATCCAGAACCCCAGTATCGGCAGGAAGCCGACAATTCCAGCGATAATCAGAAAAATTCCGAGTGGAAGGCGGAGCCACCGCGAATTGGGCCGGCGAAGCCAACTGACGAATTTAGCGGCCCATCCCGGCAGTCTGCCCTCAAGACGTTCCAGATGCTCGTCGAGGTCTTGCTCGTGCTTTCGGCTCATGCGCGGTAACTCAATGCTACGCAATTACGTTCCTTCAGGCGGGTTCTCCGAGGTTTGACTATCAAGGGGCAACGGCTGAAATTGCCTGTTGCGACATCAGCCCCCTAGCGAGGAAATTTTAATGCGCTTGCTTTCCAATCTGCTGACAAAGTTCATCAAGAAGGGAAGCCTGCGCTTTTACGACGCCGACGGGCAATTGCATGTGTTCGGCGGGCGGCAGCCGGGACCTACCGTCACCGCGCGCCTGCACGATCGCGCGTTGGAGAAGAAGCTCTTCGTCAATCCGGAGCTTTACGCGGCCGAAGCCTATATGGACGGCAAGCTCACCTTCGAGGAGGGCAGCGGCGTCCATGATTTCCTGATGCTGTTCTCGGTCAATCGCTCCGCGCTCTACAGCTATGGCTCGCAGAAGGTGATGCGAAAGGTCTGGCGCGCGCTGCGACGCTGGCACCAGGCCAATCCAATCGGGGAAGCGGCCAAGCATGCGCGGCATCATTACGACATATCGAGCGAGCTCTACCGGCTCTTCCTCGACAAGGACATGCAATATTCCTGCGCCTATTTCCGCGATCCCGAGCATGAGACGCTGGAACAGGCGCAGCACAACAAGCTCATTCACGCCACCACCAAGCTGCAACTGAAACCGGGCATGACGGTCGCGGAGATCGGATCGGGCTGGGGCGGTTTCGCCATCCATCTTGCGCGTGAGACCGGCGCGCATGTCACCGCGATCAACGTCTCGCCCGAGCAGCTGAAGGTGTCGCGCGAGCGCGCGCAGGAGGCGGGCGTCGCCGACCGGGTGGAGTTCCGCGAACTCGACTACCGCAAGCTGGATGGAAAGTTCGACCGCGTGGTCTCGGTCGGGATGATGGAGCATGTCGGCATCGGCCATCTCGACGAGTATTTCTGGACAGTGCGCGACCTGCTGAAGGATGACGGTTACGCCTTCATCCATTGCATCGGACGCATGTCGGTGCCGGGTACGACCGGGCCGTTCATCCGCAAATATATTTTCCCGGGAGCTTACGTGCCGTCGCTGTCGGAAGTCTTCGCCGCCACCGAGCGCAATGGATTATGGGTGGCCGACAATGAAATCCTGCGGCTGCACTATTACTACACCTGCCAGCACTGGCGAAAACGCTTCGCCGCCAACCGCGAGGCGGCCAAGCGCATCTATGACGAGCGCTTCTGCCGGATGTGGGAATGGTATCTCTCCGCCGTGGAGCTGGAATTTCTGCACGGATCGCACATGGTGTTCCAGCTCCTGCTGGCGAAGACGCGCGACGCGGTCCCGATCACGCGCGACTTCATGATCGACGCAGAGCGCGCCGCGCAGGCGAAACAGCTAAGCTCGGGTCTGATCGGATAAATCCCCGCTCGTTCCCGCGAAAGCGGGACCCAGGGTTCAACAACAGAACTGGATTGCCGCTTGCGCTGCAACGAGCGGAGAATATTCAGCGTCGATCAGCCCATTATGCTCGGGCCGGAGAGTTGATCAGGCCGCCTTCTTCTCCAGATCCTTCTGCCATTTGCCGAGCGCGGCGAGGCCGTTCATTTCGGCGCGATGCGCGAAGGCGCGCTGCGCGGCGGCGACGTTCTCAGCTTTGCCTTTCCACGTCTGCTGCACCGCATGCTGCAGCGCGCGGCCATAGGAGAAGGTCAGTTTCCAGGGCAGGTTGCCGATCTTGTTCATGGCATCCAGATGCGCGGTGGCTTCCTCGTCCGACTGGCCACCTGACAGGAAGGCGATGCCCGGCACGGCGCTCGGCACGCAGGCCTTCAGGAGCTTCACGGTTTTCTCCGCAACTTCCTGCACCGAGCTTTGCTTGCCGCTCTTCTTACCCGGCACCACCATATTCGGCTTCAGCACCATGCCTTCGAGCGGAACCTTCTGATAGTAGAGCTCCTGAAACGTTTCTTTCAGCACGAACTCCGTCACCATGTAGCAGGTGTCGATGTCGTGCCCGCCGTCCATCAACACTTCCGGCTCGACGATCGGCACGATGTCTTCCTGCTGGCAGAGCGCGGCATAGCGCGCGAGCGCATGACCGTTGGCGCGGATATTGGCATAGCTCGGAATGCCCTGGCCGATGTCGTAGACGGCGCGCCACTTGGCGAAGCGGGCGCCGAGCTTGCGATATTCCGCGAGCCGCTCGCCGAGCCCGTCCAGTCCTTCGGTAACCACCTCGCCTGGGCAGATAGGGTTGCGGCTTGGTGCCCTTGTCGACCTTGATGCCGGGGATCGATCCGGCTTGCTCGATGACCTTGACCAGCGGCGTGCCGTCCTTTGCTTTTTGCCGGATGGTTTCGTCATAGAGGATGACGCCGGATATGTATTTCGACATTGCGTCTTTCGACCGGAACATCAGCTCGCGGTAGTCGCGCCGATTATCCTCGGTGGATTCCACGCCGATGGCGTCGAAGCGCTTCTTGATCGTGCCCGAGGAACTCGTCAGCGGCGAGGATCCCCTTGCCGGGAGCGACCATGGCCTGGGCGATTTTGTTCAATTCGGCGAGATTCATCGGATTTTCCTCATCTGACTATTTGTCATCCGGGCGCACGGCGACCGCGATCCTCGGCATGACAGGAACCTTGGCGTCATTTTACCCTCAATGCCTCCACCCCCGGCAAGGGTTTGCCTTCCATCCATTCCAGGAAGGCCCCACCCGCCGTGGAGACATAGGTAAAGCGGTCCGCCGCGCCGGCGGTATTGAGTGCGGCCACGGTATCTCCGCCGCCCGCAACCGAAACGAGCTTTCCAGCCTGCGTCAATTCGGCCGCGGCTTCCGCCGCCTCCACCGTCCCCGTATCGAAGGGCTCCATTTCGAAAGCACCGAAGGGCCCGTTCCAGACCAGCGTACTGCTGCGCGCCAGCACGGAAGCTACCTGCTCGATGCTGCGGGGACCGATGTCCAGGATCATCTCATCGTCCGCGACCCCGGCCACGTCAACCACACGCGAGGGCGCATGCGCTTCGAACTTGCGGGCCACCACCGCGTCCACCGGAAGCAGGATTTCACGATTGTCCGCTTTGGCCTTGGCGAGGATTTCTTGCGCGGTTGGGACCAGATCCCGCTCAACCAGCGATTTTCCAACGCCGCGCCCTTGTGCGAGCAAAAAAGTATTCGCCATGGCGCCGCCAATGATCAGCATGTCCACCTTTTTGAGGAGGTTGCCAAGCAGATCGAGCTTGGTGGAAATTTTCGCGCCGCCGACGATCGCGGTCACGGGACGCTGCGGCTGCTCCAGCGCATTCGACAGCGCCTCCAGTTCGGCCTGCATGGCCCGGCCGGCAAAGGCGGGCAGTTTGTGCGCCAGCCCTTCGGTCGAGGCATGCGCTCGGTGCGCGGCGGAGAAGGCGTCGTTGACATAGATGTCGCCGAGCTGGGCGATCTGCGCAACGAAAGCGGGATCGTTTTTCTCTTCCTCGGGATGAAAGCGTGTGTTCTCCAAGCACACGACCTCGCCCGGCGTCATCGCTTTGACCGCCGCATCGGCGCGCTCGCCGACGCAATCATCGACAAAGCCGACAGGACGGCCAAGCACTTCTGAGAGCTTCGCAGCGACCGGCTTAAGCGAGTTCTTGGTGTCGCGCCCTTTCGGCCGGCCGAAATGCGAAAGCAGAATGACTTTGCCACCCTTGTCCGCGATCTCGCGGATGGTTGGCACGACGCGCTCCAGCCGTGTCGTATCGGTGACCTCACCGTTTTCGGTCGGAACGTTGAGGTCGAGCCGCAGCAGCACGCGTTTGTCGCGCACGTCGGCGTCATCGAGTGTGCGGAAATTGGCCATCAGCTTCTCAATGGGCCTCATCCTTCGAGCCGCGCGGAGCGCGGCGTCTCGAAGGACGAGGCCGATGAATTAGAGCAGCTTCCCCATCGCCACGGAGGTGTCGGCCATGCGGTTGGAGAAGCCCCACTCGTTGTCGTACCAGGACATCACCCGCACGAAATTGCCGTCCATCACCTTGGTCTGGTCCATGTGGAAGATCGAGGAATGCGGATCGTGGTTGAAGTCCGACGAGACATTGGGCTCATTGGTATAGGTGAGGATGCCCTTGAGCTGCTGCTCCGATGCACGCTTGATCGCCTCGTTAATTTCGTCCTTGCTCGTTGCCTTGCTCGCCACGAATTTGAAATCCACCACCGAGACATTCGGCGTCGGTACGCGGATGGCGACGCCATCGAGCTTGCCGGAGAGTTCCGGCAGCACCAGGCCGACGGCCTTGGCGGCTCCGGTCGAGGTCGGGATCATGTTCAGCGCTGCGGCGCGGGCGCGATAGAGGTCCTTGTGCATGGTGTCGAGCGTCGGCTGGTCGCCGGTATAGGAATGGATCGTGGTCATGAAGCCCTTGTCGATCCCCACGGCGTTGTTGAGCACCTGCGCCACCGGCGCCAGGCAATTGGTGGTGCAGGAGGCATTCGAGATGATCTTGTGATCCTTCGTCAGCTTGTCGTGGTTGACGCCGTAGACCACCGTCATGTCGACGCCTTCGGCGGGCGCGGAGATGATCACGCGCTTGGCGCCGGCAGTCAGATGCGCAGCCGCCTTTTCCTTGGTGGTGAAGATGCCGGTGCATTCGAGGGCGATGTCGACGCCCAGTTCCTTCCAGGGAAGCTGAGCCGGATCCTTGATCGCGGTTACCTTCATCGGGCCGAGCCCGCAATCGATGCTGTCACCCTTGACCGTCACCTCACGCGGAAAGCGGCCATGCACGCTGTCGTAGCGTAACAAATGTGCGTTGGTTTCCACCGGCCCGAGGTCGTTGATGCCGACGACCTGGATGTCCTTGCGCCCTGAACTCGATGATGGCGCGCAGGATGTTGCGGCCGATGCGGCCGAAGCCGTTGATCCCAACACGAACGGTCATTTGCTCAGACTCCTCTAGTCATCAGGCCCGCTTGCATAAGTAGATGGGTGGCCGGGTCAAGCTCGGCAATGACAGATTAACGCAGGCGGCTCAATGCCGTTTCGGCGACCTTCTCCGGCGTGATGCCGAAATGCTTGTAAAGGTCCTTGTAAGGCGCGCTGGCGCCGAAGGTCGTCATGCCGACGAACAGCCCGTCACTGCCGATGATGGCGTCCCAGCCCTGGCGCACGGCGGCCTCGATGCCGACCCGAACCGGCGCCGTACCGATGATGGCCTCGCGATAGTCGTCGGGTGCGGCGAAGAACAGTTCGAAACAAGGCACCGACACCACGCGGGCAGCGACGCCCCTGGCCGCCAAGAGCTTGCGCGCCTCCAGCGCAATGGCGACTTCCGAGCCGGTGGCGAAGAGGGAGACCTGGGCCTTGCCTTCCGCCGGCTCGATTTCATAGGCGCCCCGCGCGCAGCGATTGTCTTTGTCGTGACCGAGGCGAAGCTGCGGCAGGTTCTGACGCGTCAGTGCCAGCACGCTCGGGCTATCCTTCGCTTCCAATGCGAGTTGCCAGCATTCCACGGTCTCCACGGCGTCGGCCGGGCGGAACACCAGCAGATTCGGGATCGCGCGCAACGCGGCGAGATGCTCGACCGGCTGATGGGTCGGCCCATCTTCGCCGAGGCCGATGGAGTCATGCGTCATCACATGGATGACGCGAGCGCCCATCAAAGCCCCGAGGCGGATTGCAGGCCGGCTGTAATCGGAGAAAACCAGGAAAGTGCCGGAATAAGGAATGATGCCGCCGTGCAAAGTCATGCCGTTCATGGCCGAGGCCATGGCATGCTCCCGGATCCCGTAATGAATGAAGCGCCCACCATAGTCAGCAGCGGACATCACCTGCATGCTCTTGGTCTTGGTATTGTTGGAGCCGGTGAGATCGGCAGAGCCGCCAATCATTTCCGGAATTGCCGGAATGAGAAGTCTCCAGTGCGAGTTCCGACGCTGCGCGCGTGGCGATTTCCTTCGGCGCATCGGCAAGGCGCTTCTTCACCGCCTGCACGGCTTCAGCCAGCTTGTCGGAAGCAATCTCGCCCCGCATGCGCCGCTCGAATTCCGCGCGCTTGCCGGCCTCGAGCGCGGCGAGTTTCTTGTTCCAGGCAGCATGCGCCTCCTGCGAGCGCTTGCTGGCCTTGCGCCAGGCGTCGCGGATGTCGGCGGGAATTTCGAAGGCGGCCTCGCTCCAGCCCAGCGCCTTGCGCGCGCCTGCGATCTCATCGGCGCCGAGCGCCGAGCCGTGCGATGAAGCCTTCCCCGCCTTGGTCGGCGCGCCGAATCCGATGGTGGTCTTGCAGGCGATCAGCGTTGGCTTGTCCGACAGCTGCGCCCGCTGGATCGCCGCGGCGATAGCCTGCGGATCATGACCGTCCACGCGCATCGCGGCCCAGCCGCAGGCTTCGAAGCGCTTCACCTGATCGACGCTATCGGTGAGCGACAGCGGGCCATCGATGGAAATGCCGTTGTCGTCGAACAGCACGATCAGCCGGTTGAGCTTCAGATGCCCGGCGAGCGCGATCGCCTCCTGGCTAATGCCTTCCATCAGGTCGCCGTCGGAGGCGAGCACATAGGTGCGGTGATCCACCAGATCGCCAAATTCCGTCGCCAGGTGCCGTTCCGCGATCGCCATACCGACCGCGTTGGCGAGGCCCTGGCCGAGCGGGCCTGTGGTGGTTTCCACACCCGGTGTGATGAAACTCTCCGGATGACCGGGAGTAACCGAGCCGATCTGGCGGAAGTTTTTGATCTGCTCGATCGGCATGCTCTCCGCGCCGAGCAGGTGGAGCAGGGCGTAGATCAGCATCGAGCCGTGCCCGGCCGACAGCACGAAGCGATCACGGTCCGGCCATTTCAGTTCGGCGGGATCAAATTTCAAAAAGCGCGTGAAGAGGACCGTGGCGATATCGGCCGCGCCCATCGGCAGGCCGGGATGTCCGGATTTGGCCTGTTCCACCGCGTCCATCGCCAGCGCGCGGATGGCATTGGCCATGCGGTCGTGTTCTGCGCGGCTCACAGCCGGTGTTCCGGCCGAGCGGCCCGGCTGCGAAGCGGCGACCGTTGCTGCCGACGAAGATTGTGCATTCATAGGAAGGCCATCCTTTGAAGTGGGATAGCACGTGAAAAAGGCGAATCAAACCAAGGCGGTGCTGTAAATCCGGGCCATGCACAGGCGTGACGAAAAGACAGCGAGCAAGTCGGCGCAGGTGATTGACGTCGTGATACGGCAACACGTAAGATTCCCGATCTAAGCGCTTGCCGAAACAAGAAATTCCGAGAGGAATCGGCGCGAGAGCCGGCAACCGGGGGATTTGGCCATGGCAGATACGGCTACGATCGACGCCGCGACGAAGCGCCTTTCGCAGGCGCTGGACGCGCTGGAAGCCGCGGTCGAGCGGCGCCACGAAGCCGATCGCGGAGGACAATCGCTTGGCGCTCAATTGCATGCGCTGGGCGCCGACCGCTCGCGCCTCACCGCGGAACTGGACGACGTGACCGCGCGGTCGCGCGAGATCGAGACCGTCAACCGTGACATCGCTCGCCGCATTGATGTAGCGATGGATGGCATCCGCGCGGTGATTGATGGCCAAGAACGCCGATGATGAGGGCTCCCGATGTCCGAACTGAATGTTACCATCAATGCGCGGCAATACCGGGTGGCCTGCGAGAACGGGCAAGAGGAGCATCTGCTCAAGCTCTCGCAGGATTTGGATCAGCGCATTGCGCAGCTGCGCGCGAGCTTCGGCGAAGTAGGTGACACGCGCCTCACGGTAATGGCGGCGCTGACGGTCGCCGATGAACTGTCCGAGGCTGGCAAGACCATCCGCCGGCTGGAGCAAGAACTGGCCGGGTTCAAGGATGCGCGGGTAATGGCCGCCGACCGTAGCCAGGTGACGCAGGCTGCTCTGGTCGCTGCCTTCAACTCAGCTGCCGCCCGCATCGAAGGCTTGACCAAGAAACTCAACCAGACCGTCGGCAGCGAAGTTGCGATGGGCTGATCTCATCTCTTTCGAGACGGGTCACGGCAACGCCTTGAGGTGGCGGATCGGCTTGCCGGGCGCGATCGCCTGGGCGGCGGCGACGATGGTGTTCGCGTCGACGCCATAGTGGCGGTAGAGGTCGGGAAGTGACCCGGTCTGCCCGAAATGCTCCACGCCGAGCGGACGCACGCGATGGCCGTGGACGGCGCCGAGCCAGGCGAGAGTAGCGGGATGGCCGTCGGTCACGGTGACGAGGCCGCAATGCGACGGCGCCTCGCTCAGCAGGCGCTCGATATGTGAGGCGGCATGCACGAGACCGCGCTCGCGGGCACGGCTCGCTGCGGTCCAGCCGGCATTGAGCCGATCGGCCGAAGTGATAGCGAGCAAACCGACGTCGCGCCGGTCCTCCGCCATCAACCCAACTGCCTGGATCGCCTCCGGCGCCACGGCGCCGGTATAGGCGACCACCACCTGGCAGTTCGGCCCGGGCTGGCGCAGCCAATAGGCGCCGTCGATGATCGCCTGGCGCAGTTCCGGAGTCAGCGCGCGGCTTAATTGCTCGATCGGCCGCGTGGTCAACCGCAGATAAACCGACCCGCCGGTTTCGTCGCGCAACCAGTTGCGCTCGGAGGCTTCTCCGTCGCTCTCCTTCTGGATGTAGGCGAGCGCCCAGGCGAGCACGACCGCAAGCTCATCGACGAACGCGGGCTCGAAGGCGGCAAGTCCGTCCTGCGCCATTCCGATTAGCGGCGTTCCGATCGACTGATGCGCGCCGCCCTCCGACGACAACGTGATGCCCGATGGCGTCGCCACCAGGATGAACCGCGCATCCTGATAGCAGGCGTAATTGAGCGCATCGAGGCCGCGCGCGATGAATGGATCATAGAGCGTCCCAATCGGCAGCAGCCGCTCGCCATTGATGCTGTGGGACAAGCCGAGCGCGGAGAGCAGGATGAAGAGGTTGTTCTCGGCGATGCCGAGTTCGATGTGCTGGCCCTTGGGAGAAAACTCCCAGGTGAAGGTCGAGGCAATGCGTTCTTTCTTGAACGTGTCCGCAAGCGATTCGCGGGCGAACAGGCCGCGCCGGTTCACCCATGGGCCGAGATTGGTCGAGATGGTGACGTCGGGTGACGTGGTGACAATGCGCTCTGCAAGCGGCGTTGCGCCGCGGGCAATCTCATTGAGCAACGACCCGAAACCGGCCTGCGTGGATGTCACCTTTTGCGTCGGCATCGAAAGTTCGGCCGGGACTTCGATGGGCATGGCCCGATGCCGCCGCTGTATTTCGGGCGCGAGCGGCGACTGGTCGATGAATGCCTGCAGGTCGGCCGGAGAGGTTTGTAGCCCTTCGAACCGGTCCCACTCGTGCCCCGGCCTGATCCGCATTGCTTCGCGAAAGGCTTCCATCTGCGTCGGGGTCATCAGGCCGGCGTGATTGTCCTTGTGACCTGCGAAGGGAAGTCCGAAACCCTTGATGGTATAGGTGATGAAGCAAATCGGACGGTCGTGATCGACCGTCGCAAAAGCCCGCAGCAGCGTCGGCAGATCATGGCCGGCGAGATTCGTCATCAACCGCGCCAGCTCGGCATCCGAGCGCTTGTCGAGGAGGCGCGTGATCGCGCCCTGATCGCCGAGATCATCGAGGAGGCGGCGGCGCCAGGCTGCGCCGCCCTGGAACACTAGCGCCGAATAGAGCTGGTTGGGGCACTTATCGATCCAGTCGCGCAAGCGCTTGCCGCCGGGCTCGCGGAATGCGTCCTCCAGCATGGAGCCGTATTTCAGAATCACGACGTCCCAGCCGAACGCGCGGAACAACGCCTCGTAACGCGCCCACAGGCCCTCGCGCACCACCGCGTCGAGGCTCTGACGGTTATAGTCGATGACCCACCAGCAGTTACGTATGCCCTGCTTCCAGCCCTCGAGAACCGACTCGAAGACGTTGCCCTCGTCGAGCTCGGCATCGCCGACGAGCGCGATCATGCGGCCTTCCGGCCGCGTCAGCCCCCAGCCATGGGCGCGCACATAATCCTGCACCAGCGAGGAAAACAGCGTTTGCGCGACTCCTAAGCCGACGGACCCGGTCGAGAAGTCGACATCGTCGACGTCCTTGGTGCGCGAAGGGTAGCTTTGCGCGCCCTTGTAGCCGCGAAACGCCGCGAGCTTGTCGCGTGTCTGCCGCCCCAGCAGGTACTGGATGGCGTGAAACACCGGGCTTGCATGCGGCTTCACCGCCACGCGATCCTGCGGCCGCAATACGTGGAAGTATAGCGCCGTCATGATGGTGACGAGCGAAGCCGACGAGGCCTGATGGCCGCCCACCTTCATCCCGTCCACGCTCTCGCGTACATGGTTGGCGTGGTGGATCGTCCAGGCGGCGAGCCACAGCGCCTTGCGCTCAAGCTCGCCTAAGGTCGACAGCGTTCGTTGATCCATGGGCTCGGCCGTGCTTCGGCGTCGCGTCTTGCTGTCACGAGCTTATATCACCAACCCCCCGGCATCACCTCTGTATTGCCATTGTTCGCTGCCGCTTTGTGGTTTCAAACGCGCAATTGGTCCAGCTGCCGGTGGCGCTTGCGTCACAAAAGCACTACATTAGTCGGGCGGGGCTGCGGGGTGCGTTGGAGTACATTCCCCGGGGCCTTACGATCTCGACGGGAGCTGTCCCTGTCCTTGACCCTGGTCTTGGGCATATGGCGCCCACCTACTTATGTAGGTTCCCGGGATCACAGCTCTGACGGCTTAGCGGCTCCGCACTCATGACCGACCTGCAGAAACTTGTTTACAGCGTTGCGGCGGGTTTCGTGGCGATCGTCGCGATCAGCGCGCTTTATTATTACGAAGGCCGCGAGCCGAACAAAGGGCTGGTCGGTGCAGCCGGCGTCATGGCCAGCATTGGGTTGTGGCACTTCCTAAGCCGAAAAACTAAATCCTGACCGCCACCCAGGATGACGGCTTTGGATTCAGCGGACCAAATTCCCCGACAAAAAGAACTGCTCCGCAACGAAGCGCTTGCGCGTCGGGATGCCTTGCCAGCGGGAGAGCGGCAGACAGCGGCGGAAACAATCGCCGCGCGCAAGTTCCCGATCGCGATAGCGCGCGGCACCGTCGTGTCCGGCTTCATGCCGATGAAGAGCGAGATCAATCCGTTGCCGCTGCTCAAGCGCCTGGCGGCGGAAGGCGCGAAGCTGGCGTTGCCGGTGGTGGCGGGGCGCGGCAAGCCGCTGATCATGCGCGCCTGGGAATTCGGCGGGCCGCTCGATGCCGGAGTTTGGGGAATCCGCCAGCCGAAAGTCGATGCCCCCGAAATCGATCCGGATATTTTGGTCGTGCCGCTCGCCGCCTTTGACCGTGCCGGCCATCGCATCGGCTACGGCGCGGGCTATTACGACATGACCATCACCCGGCTGCGCGGCATCAAACCCGTCGTCGCCATTGGCATCGGCTTCGCCGTACAGGAAATCCTCCGCGTGCCGGCCACGGAACGCGACGCCCGGCTCGATCTTGTGCTAACCGAGCGCGAGATCATCGATTTCCGTAAGGCCTGAGCACCATGCGCATTCTTTTCATCGGCGACATCGTCGGCCGCAGCGGGCGCACCGTCGTCCTCGAGCGCCTGCCGGGATTGATCGCAGACTGGAAACTCGACCTTGTCGTGATCAATGGCGAAAACGCGGCCGGCGGCTTCGGCATTACCGAGGCGATTTATCAGGAGCTGCTCGACGTGGGGGCCGACGCCATCACGCTCGGCAATCACGCCTGGGATCAACGTGAGGCGCTGGTTTTCATCGAGCGCGCTCCGCGCCTCATTCGCCCGATCAATTATCCGCCCGGCACGCCTGGCCGCGGCGTGGCGATGATCGAAGCGAAGAACGGCGCCCGCGCACTGGTCATCAACGCCATGGGCCGCATTTTCATGGACCCGCTCGATGATCCCTTCGCCGCGATCGAGCGTGAGCTTTCCGCCTGCGCGCTGAAATCCGGCGCCGATGTCATCGTCATCGACATGCATTGCGAGGCAACGAGCGAGAAACAGTCGATGGGCCATTTCGTCGACGGGCGCGCCAGCCTGGTGGTCGGCACACATACCCATGTGCAGACGTCCGATCACCGCATCCTTGCCGGCGGCACCGCATTCGTTTCCGACGTCGGCATGACCGGCGACTACGATTTCGTCATCGGCATGGCGAAGGAAGAACCGATCAACCGTTTTCTCCGACGCATACCATCTGCCAGATTCGAGCCGCCCCATGGCCCTGCCACGCTGTGCGGCATCGCGGTTGAGACCGATGACGCTACCGGCCTCGCAATCCGCGTCGCGGCCGTGCGGCTCGGCGGCATTCTGGAGGAGGCGGTGCCCGGATTTTGGCCATAGGGGCTTTTATTGTTCCGGACTTGCATTTTATAACCGCGCTGGAAAATCATTAGACGACAGTGAGACCATGGCTGGCCATTCGCAGTTCAAAAACATCATGCACCGCAAGGGCAAGCAGGACAAAGTCCGTGCTCAGCTCTTCGCCAAACTCGGCCGCGAAATCACCGTGGCCGCCAAGCTCGGGCTGCCCGATCCGGCCTTCAACCCGCGCCTGCGCGCAGCGATTCTCGCGGCCAAAGCCCAGAGCATGCCGAAGGACAATATCGAACGCGCGATCAAGAAGGCGTCAGGCGGCGATGCCGAGAACTATGAAGAGGTGCGCTACGAGGGCTATGGCCCGGGTGGCGTCGCCGTCATCGTTGAAGTGTTGACCGACAACCGCAATCGCACCGCTTCCGACGTGCGTTCCACCTTCAGCAAGAACGGCGGCAACCTGGCAGAGACCGGTGCGGTGTCTTTCATGTTCGACCGCCTTGGAGTGGTGGAGTTCGACGCCAAAGTGGCGAATGCCGACCAGATGCTGGAAGCCGCCATCGAGGCCGGCGCCGACGATGTGAACTCAAATGAAAGCGGGCACGAGATCTACACCTCGCCGGAATCGCTCAACGAAGTATCGAAGGCGCTGGAGACCAAGTTCGGCGAGCCGCGCAAATCCGCGCTGCTCTGGAAGGCGCAGAACAACATTTCGATCGACGACGAAAAAGGTGAGCAGCTGTTCGGCTTGATCGAGACGCTGGAGGAGCTCGACGACGTACAGAACGTCTATGCTAATTTCGAAGTCTCGGATGCCCTCGTCACCAAGATGAGCGCCTGACGCCTAAGGCCGATTGGCTTCATTATTCTCGTAGGCCCGGTGCGTCGCTGCATCGCGCACGCTTTCCATCGTCGGATCCTTGCGACGGCGGCGCCAGGCGAGGATGCCATAGGCGATGCCAATGCCGAGCGCGGCCACCAGGATCACATCGATTACCAACCAAAGCCATCCGCCAGTGTCATCCATCGGTTCGCTCCTTTGTTATTACTGGGATAACGCGCGGGCGGGGTTTGGGGTCCCGCCGCCGGTACTGGTGCCCCGCTTCCGAAGTTCGTCATCCGGTCGCGGCATTCTTTGACACGAACTTCGGAAGCAAAGGGGCACCAGCAACTTTATGACTCTAGTGCCGCTTTTCGATTTGAAGTTCCTAAATGCGTTTGCCGCAGATGGCGTAGGAACTTCAAATCGGCGGCACTAGGCGGCAATGACCAGGCGGGTTATCACAAGCACATGCTGCGCCGCCCGATTCGCATCCTCGGCATCGATCCGGGGCTCCGCCGCACCGGCTGGGGCGTCGTTGAGATCGATGGCAATCGGCTGACTTTCGTCGCCTGCGGCTCGGTTTCTACCGACGCCGAAGCCGACCTGGCGCGCCGGCTGCTGGCCCTGCATGACGGACTTTTTCGCATTGTCGAGGAATTCGTGCCGGACGAAGCAGCGGTGGAAGCCACCTTCGTTAACAAGGATGCGGCAGCGACGCTTAAGCTCGGCCAGGCGCGCGGCATCGCCATGCTGGTGCCGGCGCGGGCGAGCGTGCCGGTGTCGGAATACGCGCCCAACCTGGTGAAGAAGACCATCGTCGGCGCAGGCCATGGCGAGAAGGCGCAGATCCGCATGATGATAGGCGTGCTGCTGCCGAAGGCCGATCCGCAGAGTCACGATGCTGCCGACGCGCTTGCCATCGCGGTGTGTCACGCGCATCACCGCACCAGCTTATTTATGAAGGCGACGGTGCAATGATCGGCAAGCTCCGCGGCCTGATCGACAGCTACGGCGAAGATTTCATCATCGTCGATGTCGGCGGCGTCGGCTATCTCGTGCATTGTTCCGCGCGCACGTTGCAGGCGCTGCCGGCGCAAGGCGAGGCGGTGACGCTCGCGATCGAGACCCATGTGCGCGAGGACCAGATCAAGCTGTTCGGCTTCACCAGCGATCTCGAGCGCGAATGGTTCCGGCTTTTGCAAACCGTGCAGGGCGTCGGCACCAAGGTGGCGCTGGCGATGCTGTCGACGCTCAAGCCGGCCGATCTCGCCACCGCGATCGCCATGCGCGACAAGGCGCGCGTCACAGCGCGCGCCGGGCGTGGGCGCCAAAGTTGCCGAGCGCATCGTCACCGAACTGAAAGACAAGGCGCCGGCCTACGCCGATGTCGATCCCGCGGTCGTCCGGCTCTCCGGCGCCGTTGGACGAACACCGCGCACCGAAGCCGATCACCGACGCCGTCTCGGCGCTGGTCAATCTCGGCTATGGTCATCCGCAGGCTGCCGCCGCCATCGCCGCCGCCGCGCGCAACGCCGGCGAGGGCGCGGAGACCAAGCAATTGATCCGGCTCGGGCTCAGGGAACTGGCGAAATGAGCGCCGCCCATGAACTCCGGCGTTTTGCACGCGGCCTCGGCATCGTGGCGATCTTTACTGTCATTGGACCGCTGGTCATCACCGCGATCTTCATGACGTTCATGCTCACGCTCGGCATTCAGATGGTGCAGCTGATGCTCGCCTTCGTCGAACTCGAAGCGCTGCGGCCGTGGCTGAAGATCGGCGTGGTCCTGCTTTTCTTCTTCGCCCTGATTGCGACGATCCCGTCATCCGCCATCGCCGGTCTCCTGTTCGCCATTGCCGCGGTCTATTTCGGCCTGAACTCGCTGTGGACGGCGCTTGGGGTGGTCGGCAATCATGGTGCTGAGCGTCGTTGTCGCCGGATTCTTTGTTTCGCCGTCGGAAAATTCCGCGCTGTTCCTGCCCAGCGCGCAGGGCCTGCGCCAGGGCTTCTGGCTCGCGGTGTTCCTGTCTGTTCCGGCCGCGATCGCGGCAAGCCTCTGCTGGCTGTGCAGCCGGCCATTGCATCGGATGTCATGAATACGCCGTCCCGCCTAGTCACCGCCGAGCGCCGCGAGGACGATCTCGCGGAAGCCTCGCTGCGTCCGCAGCGGCTATCGGAATTTGTCGGCCAGGAACAGGCGCGCTCCAATCTGGAAGTCTTCATCAAGGCGGCGCGCGCGCGCAACGAGGCGCTTGATCATGTGCTCTTCGTTGGCCCTCCCGGCCTCGGCAAGACCACGCTGGCGCAGATCGTGGCGCGCGAATTGGGCGTGAATTTCCGCGCCACCTCGGGCCCGGTGATCGCGAAGGCGGGAGACCTCGCCGCGCTGCTGACCAATCTGGAAGATCGTGATGTGCTGTTCATCGACGAGATTCATCGGCTCAATCCGCAGGTGGAGGAAATCCTCTATCCCGCGATGGAGGATTTCCAGCTCGACCTGATCATTGGCGAGGGTCCCGCGGCGCGATCGGTGAAGATCGATCTTTCAAAATTCACGCTGATTGGCGCTACCACGCGTGCGGGGCTGCTCACCAATCCGCTGCGCGACCGCTTCGGCATTCCGGTGCGGCTCAACTTCTATTCCGAAGCGGAGCTGGAGCAAATCGTCAACCGCGGCGCGCGCGTGCTCGGCATCGGCATGACGCCCGACGGCGCCAACGAGATCGCGCGGCGTGCGCGCGGAACCCCGCGCATCGCGGGGCGGCTGCTGCGCCGCGTGCGCGACTTCGCGCATGTGGCCGGCACTGAGAAGATCGATCGAGCCGCCGCCGACAAGGCCTTGCGTGAGCTGGAAGTCGACGCCGCCGGCTGCGACGCCATGGACCGGCGCTATCTCACCACCATCGCGAGGAACTACGGTGGCGGGCCGGTGGGGGTAGAGACGCTGGCTGCGGCGTTGTCGGAGCCGCGCGACGCCATCGAGGACATCATCGAGCCGTTCCTGCTGCAGCAGGGTTTTATCCAGCGCACGCCGCGCGGGCGATTGCTGACGGGCCATGCGTTCAAGCATCTCGGTCTGCCCGAGCCCGCGCGCGACCCGGCGCAGTTTGGGTTGTTCGGGCAGGGCGAGGAAGACCAGTAAGTCCTGCCCCGACGGCGCGCGACAATCAGTTGATCAGGTCTTTCAGCACCTCGGTGTACCGGGCCGTGTCCTGCTTGATGATCGCGTCGAATTCCGCCGGCGTCTTGTTGAAGACGGGCACGACCCCTTGTTTCGCAAGCTTGTCCTGCACATCCGGCATTTGCAGAATCTGCACCACGTCGCGGTTGATCTTCTCGACCACCGCCGGCGGCCCGTTGGCCGGCATCATCAAGCCGAACCAGGAATCATAGGCGAAGCTTGGCACCCCGGCTTCGGCGACCGTGGGCACATCCGGCAGGTTCGCCAGCCGCTTGGCGGTCGACACCGCGATGGCGCGCACCTGTCCCGCCTGAATCAGCTCGGCCCCCACATTGCTCGGCGTGAAATACATGTGCGAGTCGCCTCGGATGACGGCCGTCACCGATTCCGGAGCGCCCTTGTAGGGAACGTGCACAATATCGATGTCGGCGTTCTTCTTGAACAACGCGCCGGCAATGAATGTCGTACTGGTGACACCGGGAGATGCGAAGTTGAGCGTGCCCGGTTTCGTCTTGGCGAGATCGATGAATTCTTTCACGTTCTTGGCGGGCAGGCCCGGATTGACGATCAGCACCAGCGGCACCGAAGCGACCTGGGTGATCCCGGAAAAATCCTTTACCGGATCGAACGGAAGATTCTTGTTCGTCAGCGCGGCCACCGTGTGGCCGTTCGACGTGAGCATCAGCGTGTAGCCGTCCGGCGCACTCTTTGCCGCGCTTGCGGTTCCGGCCACGCCGGGGCGGTTGTCGATGACGACCTGCTGGCCCCAGCGTTCCGTCAGCTTTTCTCCGACGATACGGGCGAGGATGTCTGTCGCGCTGCCGGGCGTAAACGGAACGACGATGCGGACCGTCTGATTTGGATAGTTTTGCGCTGAAGCATAAGTGCTCGCAGCAATCAGGGCCGCAACGCCGAGACACAATGTGCGAAATCTTGTCATCACAGCCCTCCCGCTTTTGACCCGCCTTGCCGGCGGCCAGCATTTCCAGACGAGCCACAACTGGAGCGCGAGCGTAGCTATCCGGCCTTATGGCGGCAAGCTGGCGCCGGCTCGTTTTCTGATCGACACTTTGCAAAGAATGGCTTGTTTCGGCCCTCCCGCTTGGGCATTCATGGTGCGGCCGGGGTGAAGAACCGAGAGTTGTGATGCAAACCTACCAGGGCGGTTGCCATTGCGGGCGCGTGCGCTTTTCGGTCACCGCCGACCTCGCCACCATCACCGAATGCAATTGCTCGGTCTGCACCAAGAAGGGCATCTGGCACTTGATCGTGCCCCGCGAGCAGTTTGAACTGCTCACCGGTAACGACGATCTCACCACCTACACCTTCAACACCGGCGTGGCGCAGCACACCTTCTGCAAGCACTGCGGCATTCATCCCTTTTATGTGCCGCGCTCGGACCCGGACAAGATTGACGTCAATGCGCGCTGTCTCGACGGCTTCGACATCAACGCGATCAAGCCAAAACCGTTCGACGGCAGGAACTGGGAAGAGTCGATGCAGAAGGATGTGCCGTGGCGATGAAGCACTCCATCGCCGGCGAGATCCGCAGCGGACGTCACATCCTGCCGGTGCGGGTCTATTACGAGGACACGGATTTTTCCGGCAGCGTCTATCACGCGAGTTATCTGCGATTCATGGAGCGCGGCCGCACCGATTATCTGCGCCTGCTCGGCACCGATCAGCGGGCGCTGTTCGAACAGACTGAAAACGAGGCGCCCGGTTTTTCTTTCGTTGTCCGCTCGATGCATATCGATTTCTTCAAGCCGGCGGGTTTCAGCGACCTTTTGGAGATCATCACCTCGCCGCAAGAGGTAAAGGGCGCTTCGATCCTGCTGAAGCAGCAGGTCACGCGCGACGGCGCGGTGTTGGTCGAAGCCGCCGTGCGGGTCGCCTTCGTTTCCGGCGGGCGCGCCAAGCCGATCCCGAAGCCGCTGCGGCTGGCCATGCGTGGGAGCCGCGACCCCCACCCTAACCCTCCCCGAGCGGGATCAGTGACGGGAGGCCGGTCGACGCTTGCCACCGAGTCATGTAAGAACTCTTCACATGAGCTGGTCCAAACATGGCGACAGGGGATCCCGGGGCTATCACCACGGCAATTTAAAAGAGGCCCTGATCCGCGCGGCGCTTGAACTGATCGCTCAAAAAGGTCCCGCGGGATTCACCTTTGCCGAAGCCGCGCGCTGGGCGGGCGTCAGTCCGGCGGCTCCCTACCGACATTTTCGTGATCGCGATGAACTGCTGGCGGATGTCGCGCGCCGCGGCTTCGAGTTGTTCGCAACGGCGCTGGCGAAGAGTTGGGATGACGGGCGTCCGGATCCGTTCACCGCTTTCGATCGGCTGGGCAAGGCTTACCTCGCCTTTGCGCGCAGCGAGCCGGCCTATTACTCGGCCATGTTCGAAGCGGGCGTCCCGCACGAAGCCAACGCCGAGCTCAAGCAAGCTGGCGATCGCGCCTTCGGCATGCTGCGCACGGCCACGGAAAAATTGCTTGGCACCATGCCCGGGCCGAACCGGCCGCCGGTCTTGATGGTGAGCCTGCACATCTGGGCGCTCTCGCACGGTGTTGCCTCGCTCTTCGGCAGAGGCGATGCCGCGCGCCGCAGCCTTCCCATGTCTCCGGAAGAGCTGCTGGAGGCTGGAGTACTGGTCTATCTGCGGGGCCTTGGATTTCTTGACGGCGAGCCACGCAAGACTTGAGCAAAATTTTTCGCGGAGCCCATATTGACAGCCGTTAGGGTCGAGGCTAGTTATGTAAATGTTATTTACATTCACACGTGAGGGTCCAATGACCACCGTAGCCGCAAAACTCGATGAAATGGGTAAGCCCGCCTGGATCGCGCTGATCATCCTGGGGTTCATTGTCTGGTGGCCGCTTGGTCTTGCGACCCTTGCCTACTCGATATGGAGCAGACGCATGGGTTGCGGAAATTACCGAGGCTTCAATTGGGGTCAGGCTGGCCGCTACATGGGCACACCGTGGCATCCCTCCAGCGGGAACCGCGCCTTTGACGAATATCGCGCAGAAACCTTGCGCCGGCTCGAGGACGAGCAGCGTGAATTTCGTGAGTTCCTCGAGCGCCTGCGGATGGCCAAGGACAAGGCCGAGTTCGACCAGTTCATGGCTGACCGGCGCAATCGTTCTGCGGACGCCCCTCCGCAGAGCTGAAGCTGGCCCGCGCCAAAAGCCCCGTCCCTTCGGAGACGGGGCTTTTTTCTTTCTGGCGCGCAAGCCCCCTGCTAACCCTTCCTTAACCATAGATGCCGCTGTTTAGAGCGCATGATCCGGCGACGTGGACCGGCTGATCGCGTGCGTGATTGCGGAGGTTTGACGCCCTATTGTGGACACCTTTGGCGATATTTCCTGTGCCGCCGGTGGTGGACGTTTTGATCTTCGCGAAATGTGCGTGTTTTGACGGAAAGTCGGCTGCCATGCCGCCTTCCGCCATTGGAGTGAGGCCCCCATCCGCCGGCCGGGGCTCGACCGAGGGAACTGGTAGCCGAAAGGACGAGCTATGAATCCTGCCGACATTGCGCAGTCGGCCCTGCCGCTCACGTCTTCGGACCTCTCACTGTTCACCCTGTTCTGGCAAGCGCATTGGGTGGTGAAGACGGTCATGATCGGGCTGATGATCTGCTCGGTTTGGGTCTGGGCGATCGCGATCGACAAAGTGCTGCTGTTCGCACGCACCAGACGGGCCACCGATCGGTTCGAACAGGCTTTTTGGTCTGGCCAGTCGCTGGAAGAGCTTTACCGTTCCGTCGCTTCCAAACCGACGCATTCCATGGCGGCGCTTTTTGTCGCAGCCATGCGGGAATGGAAGCGCAGCTTCGAAACTCCGAATAGAGCCTTCGCCGGTCTGCAGATGCGGATCGAAAAGGTGATGGACGTGACCATCGCGCGCGAGATCGAGCGCATGGAGCGCCGCCTGCTGGTACTGGCCACAGTCGGCTCGGCCGGTCCCTTCGTCGGCTTGTTCGGCACGGTCTGGGGCATCATGAACAGCTTCCAGTCGATTGCCGCCTCGAAGAATACCTCGCTGGCGGTAGTGGCCCCCGGCATCGCCGAGGCGCTGTTCGCGACCGCGATCGGCCTTGTTGCCGCCATCCCGGCGACCATTTTCTACAACAAGTTTTCTTCCGAGGTGAATAAACAGGCGCAACGGCTGGAGGGCTTTGCCGACGAATTTGCTGCCATCCTGTCGCGGCAGATCGACGAGCGCGGGTGAGGGTGAGACAATGGCGATGAACGGCATTGCGACGAGCGGCCATCGGCGTCGCCGCCGTCATGGAATCATGAGCGAGATCAACGTCACCCCGATGGTGGACGTGATGCTCGTGCTGCTGATTATTTTCATGGTTTCCGCCCCGCTGTTGACCGTCGGGGTGCCCATCGACTTGCCGCAATCGCAGGCTAAGAGCCTGGATCAGGACAAGCAGCCGCTGACCGTTTCGGTCAATCTGCAGGGGGAAGTGTTTCTGCAAGATAGCAAAATTCCGGTGGACGAACTGGTGGCCAAATTAAAGGCCATCACGGAAAGCCGCGGCGGAATGGACGAGCGCATCTATGTCCGCGGCGACCGAAAGGTCGACTACGGCACGGTGATGCGGGTGATGGGGCGGTTATCCTCTGCCGGTTTCCGCCGTGTTGCGCTGGTCACAGAGGTCGAGCAAGGGTCGTGATGCGATGAAGGGGGGATTGACCATATCGCTGATCGGGCACGGCGTCGTGCTCGTCTGGGCGCTTGTCTCCTTCGCGCGTCCGCTTGAAACCAGACCGCTCGATACGATGCCGGTGGACATCATCTCCGCCGACGAGTTCTCCAAGATAACAGCGGGCGCCGACAAGGCGCCGCCCCAGCCAGAGCCGAAACCGCTGGTTGAGAAGATCGCGGAGGCCAAACCGGTCGAGGATCTCAACGCCAAAGTGGTGGAGAAGAAAGAGGTCACCGCGACCACTTCGGAAACCACGCCCGAGCCGAAGCCGAAAGAGCCCGATCCGAAACCTGCTGCTGCGCCGCCGGAGCCGAAGACCGAAACCAAGGCCGCCGACAAGAAAGAGCCGGAGCAGAAGGTTGATCCGATCGCCGAAGCGCTGAAAAAGGATGACGCGAAGAAGCCCGAAAAGAAAGCCGAGACCAAGCCGCAGCCGGTGAAAAAGCCCGAGCCGCAGCCGCCGAAATTTGATCCGCGCAAGGTCGCGGCGTTGCTGGACAAGCGCGATCCGACTCGGCTGGCGGCGGCGGGTGCAACGTTCAACAGCGCACCGTCACTCGGCACAGCAACCGGGACCGCATCGCAGCTTTCCCAAAATGAGATGGATGCCTTAAGGGCGCGAATCCAACAATGCTGGAATCTGCCACCTGGCAACGATGCGGCAAATATCGTGGTGGATGTCCGCATGCAGTTGCGCAAGGACGGTTCACTGGCCGTAAGCCCAACGGTACTCAGCGCGAACAATTCGCCGATGGGACGGGTTGTGGCGGAAAGCGCGATGCGGGCAATTCAGATGTGCGCGCCTTACAATTTCCTGCCCGCGGCAAAATACGAACTATGGAAGGACGTTATTATTGGTTTCGATGCGAGCTGGGCGAGGGCGTGAGCTGAGCGACCAAAAACCTAATGCCATTCTGCGTGCGCAATGCGCGCCGCTGGATATCGACCGTCGCCGTCTGCTGCTGCTGGGCGCTGGTGCTGCTGCTGCAACAGTGAGCGGCTTGGCCGCGCAACCTGCGAGCGCGCAGGTTCGTATCGATATCAATCGCGGCAACGTCCAGCCGATTCCGATTGCGATCCCGCCCTTCCTTCCCGTCACGCCCGAAGATACCGCCGTCGCCGCCGAGATAACCCAGGTCATCACCAATAACCTGCGACGCAGCGGGCTCTTCGCTCCGATCGATCCTGCCGCCTATATCGAGAAAGTCACCAATGTCGACGCCGTGCCACGCTTTGACGATTGGCGCGTGATCAATGCCCAGGCCCTGGTGACCGGCCGCGTGCGCCGCGAGGCGGCACGCGTGAAGGCCGACTTCCGACTGTGGGACGTGTTCGCCGGCCAACAACTCACCGGCCAGCAATACAACACCACCGCCGAGAATACGCGGCGCGTTGCCCATATTATTTCCGACGCGATCTACTCGCGCATCACCGGCGAACAAGGCTATTTCGACAGCCGCGTGGTTTTCGTCGACGAGACCGGCGCGAAGAACAAGCGCATCAAGCGGCTCGCGATCATGGATCAGGACGGCGCGAGTGTGCGCTATCTCACCCGTGGTGACGATCTCGTGCTCACGCCGCGCTTCAGTCCGACGACGCAGGAAATTACCTACATGTCCTACGGGACCAGCGATCCGCGCGTCTATCTGCTCAACATTGAAACGGGGCAGCGCGAAATCGTTGGGAATTTTCCCGGCATGACTTTCTCGCCGCGCTTCTCGCCCGACGGCCAGCGCGTGATCATGAGTTTGCAGCAGGGCGGCAATTCCAACCTGTTCATCATGGACCTGCGGTCGAAGGCAACCACGCGCCTGACCGATACGCCCGCGATCGACACCGCGCCGTCCTTCGCGCCGGACGGCTCGCGCATCTGCTTTGAATCAGACCGCGGCGGCTCGCAGCAGATTTACGTGATGGGTGCGCAGGGTGGTGGCGCGCAGCGCATCAGCTTCAGTGAAGGGTCCTACTCGACGCCGGTCTGGTCGCCGCGCGGCGACTACATAGCCTTCACCAAGCTCGGGGGCGGCAGATTCGGCATTGGCATCATGAAGCCGGACGGCTCAGGCGAGCGGATCCTCACCGAGGGCTTCCACAACGAGGGGCCCACCTTCTGTCCGAATGGCCGGGTTATCATGTTTTTCCGCGATGGCGGCGGCGGCGGCGGGCCCTCGCTCTTCACGGTAGACGTCTCCGGCCGCAACGAGCAACGCGTGCCGACGCCTTCCTTTGCTTCCGATCCGGCCTGGTCGCCGCTGCTCTCGTAAACGCGGTTTGGAAACTCGCCCCGCCGCATTCTCAACATTCAGGTCTGGTTAACCATTAGAAATGCTTTCACCGCTTCAGACGTCTTTTAACGAGCATCGCAAGGTCTCATCAAGGTTGATGGAACGTTCGTTTAACCAAGTTCTACTAAGACGAGGCAGGTCCGGCAACGACGCCAAAATGGAGGCACCGGGATGATGATGCGTATTTTCGGCCGCGCGCGTTTCGCAGCTTTTTTGATCGCAGCCTTGGCTGTGGCGGGCTGCGCCAGCAAGCCGAACGAGGATATCGCCGGCGCGGTCGGCGCGGCGGCCCCCGGCAGTCCGCAGGATTTCGTGGTGAACGTGGGTGACCGCGTTTTCTTCGAGACCGATTCCACCGACCTCACGCCGCAATCGCGCTCCACTTTGGATAAGCAGGCGCAGTGGCTGCAGCAATACAATCGTTATGCCTTCACCGTCGAAGGCCATGCCGACGAGCGCGGCACGCGCGAATACAACATCGCGCTCGGCGCCCGCCGCGCCCAGACGGTGCGGGATTATCTGAGCGCCCGCGGCGTGCAGGCGTCGCGCATGCGCACCATCTCCTACGGCAAGGAGCGGCCGGTCGCGGTCTGCGACGACATCTCCTGCTGGTCGCAGAACCGACGCGCAGTGACGGTCCTTAACGCTCCCCAGTCATAGCGCGCGCATTCGACTCGGTCGTTCCGGGCCGCGGGCATCAGCCCGCGGCCCCGGAATCCGTAAAGCTCACGGGTAGTTATGGATCCGAGTTCGCAGCTTCGCTGCGCCTGGCATGAATAGTCACAATTTGAACGCACCCGGGGCTATGCTGGGGAAAATTCCGGGGAGAGGATTCGGCTTTCGCCTATGCTTGTATTTGCGCGTGCGTCTCAGGCGGCGGCTATCGCTGCAAGCGTTTTGATCCTGGCAGGAACCGCGTCTGCGCAGGAGCAGGGCCGCTCGCCCAATTTTCTCGATAACCTGTTCGGCAACAACACCGCGCAAGCGCCGGCGCAGCGCGGCGTGGATGAAGCCGACCTGACGGTGCAGATCAACCAACTCCAGCAGCAAATCCGTCAGTTGACTGGTACGATCGAGCAATTGCAGTACCGCAATCAGCAACTCGAGCAGCAAGTCCGGGCGTTGCAGGGAAATCCCGGTGCCGGACCCGTTCCCGGCCCCGGCCCCGTTTCCGCATCCGGCGTCGTTCCGGGATCCGGCGCGGTCGGATCCGGCGGTGCCGGCTACCCGGTCCATCAGCAACCGCCGCGCGGCATGCAGCAGGCTCCGCCGACGCCGCAGAATTATCCACCGCCCGTTATTGCGGCCGCACCCGGCCGTCCCTCCGACGTGTTCGATCCAATGCAAAACCCGCATGCGCCAGGCGCGCCGCGCGTACTTGGCTCGCCGTCGACCATCGCCGTGCCCGATAATGGACCGCAGGCACCGATCGGTATCCCCGGTGGACGCGCGGCCGGCGCGCCGCTTGATCTGTCCCAGGCGGGCGGCAATTCATCGCTGCCGGACGAGCAAGGGCTGCTTCCGCCCCCGCCGCCGCGCAATCCGAATGCTGCCGGCGGTCCGCAATTAGCCAGCGTCGCGCCGCCCAGTGCCGCACCGCGCGACGAGTTCGATCTCGCCTTCGGTTATGTGCAACGCAAGGACTACGCGCTGGCGGAAGACAGCCTGCGCGTCTTTTTGAAGAAATATCCGAGCGATACCCGTGTGCCTGACGCGCAATATTGGCTCGGCGAGAGCCTTTATCAGAGACAGCGCTATCGCGATGCCGCTGAGTCCTTCCTCTCCGTGACGACAAAATTCGACCGCAGCCCGAAAGCGCCGGAGGCGTTGCTGCGGCTTGGACAGTCGCTCGCCGCGCTCGGCGAAAAGGAAACCGCCTGCGCCGCCTGGGGCGAGATTGGCCGCAAATACGCCAGTGCCTCGGCGAATGTGAAGAAGAACGTGGCGGCGGAACAGAAGCGTGTCCGCTGCTAGTGCCGCCGATTTGAAGTTCCTACACCGCCTGCGGGAAATGCGCCTAGGAACTTCAAATCGAAAAGCGGCACTAGAAATCATATAAATTCTCAGTGCCCCCTGTGCTTCCGAAGTTCGTGTCAGAGGACGCCGCGGTGTATTCACGAACTTCGGAAGCGGGGCACTAGGATGCCAGCGACTTCTGCGAAGCCGGTTTCGCGGGCGGAAGCCAACGACTTATTTGCATACCTCGTTTCAGCACCGGCCATTGTGCTCGCCGTTTCGGGCGGTCCGGATTCCACCGCTCTCCTCTTTCTCGCCGCGCGCTGGCGGCAAGCGCGCAAGCGCGGGCCGAAACTCCTTGCCGTGACCGTCGATCATGGACTGCGCGCGGGATCAGCCGCCGAGGCGAAGCAGGTCGCCCGTCTCGCGCGCTCGCTGGGCGTTCCCCACCGCATCTTACGCTGGACCGGAGCGAAGCCGAGGAGCGGCTTGCAGGAGAAAGCGCGCATGGCGCGTTATCGCCTTCTCTCCGAGGCAGCCGTCAACACCGGCGCATCGCATATCCTCACCGCCCATACGCTCGACGATCAGGCCGAGACCGTTCTGATGCGTCTTCTTCGCGGCAGCGGCCCCGCCGGCCTTGCCGGCATGAGGCAGAGGACGCACCTTGGCCGGATCATATTGTTTCGTCCGTTTCTCGACGTGCCGAAAGCCCGGCTGATGGCCACGCTGCGCCAGGCCAAAATTCCCTTTGCCGACGATCCCTCCAACCGCGATACGCGTTTCACCCGGGTGCGGATGCGGGAGGTGTTGCCGGCGCTGGCAGGCGAGGGACTGGACGCCGAGCGGCTGGCGTTGCTAGCGCGCCGATTGCGACGGGCGGAAGCGGCGTTGGAATCGGCGGTCGACAAGGCAAGCGAGCTTTTCACACAACCCTGGTCGGCCGATCACCCTATCGAGTTGCAGACCCGGCATTTCGGCGCCTTGCCGGCCGAGGTGGCGCTGCGGCTGCTTGGCCGCGCCGTCGCATTCGCGGGCAACGAGGGGCCGGTGGAACTGGCCAAGCTCGAGGCCCTGCACGCCGCGATAATCGCCAAAAACCCAGCCAGGGCGCGGTTTCGCCGCACTTTGGCCGGGGCGATGGTCACAGTGACCCCGGAAGGGCTCACGGTTGAACGGGCGCCGCCCCGCCGAATGCCTTAACCACGCCTCAGACAGTGGCTAACCAAGACCGGGGACGGCCGCTAAACTGCAGAATCGGCTAGGTTGCCTTGGCAGGAAGATGGCTGATACCTACATGGATACGGGTCAGGCCCGAAAGCTTCACACGTACCGTTTCACTGGGTGTCTGTGCGCGCCCATGAAGGACGCCTTATGAACGCGAACCTCCGCAACTTTGCTCTTTGGGTCATTATCGTTCTGCTGCTGCTGGCTCTGTTCACGCTGTTCCAGAATCCCAGCCAGCGCACGGCGTCTCAGGACATTTCTTTCTCGCAGCTGCTCAACGAGGTCGATCAAGGCCGCGTGCGCGATGTGCTGATCCAGGGGCCGGAGATCCACGGCACCTTCACAGACGGCCGCAGCTTCCAGACCTATGCGCCGAGCGATCCGAACCTGGTTCAGCGTCTCTACGGCAAGGGCGTCTCGATTACCGCACGGCCGCAGGGCGACAGCGTACCGTGGTTCGTCTCCTTGCTCGTGTCGTGGCTGCCGTTCATCGCCCTGATCGGGGTGTGGATTTTTCTGTCGCGGCAAATGCAGGGAGCCGGCGGCAAAGCGCTCGGCTTCGGCAAGTCACGCGCCAAGCTGCTAACCGAAGCGCATGGCCGCGTGACCTTTGAAGACGTCGCCGGCGTCGACGAAGCCAAGTCCGACCTGCAGGAGATCGTCGAGTTCCTGCGCGATCCGGGCAAGTTCCAGCGGCTCGGCGGACGCATTCCACGCGGCGTGCTACTAGTCGGCCCTCCGGGCACCGGCAAGACGCTGATCGCACGCGCGGTTGCGGGCGAAGCCAACGTGCCCTTCTTCACCATTTCCGGCTCCGACTTCGTCGAGATGTTCGTCGGCGTCGGCGCCTCTCGCGTGCGTGACATGTTCGAGCAGGCGAAAAAGAACGCACCCTGCATCATCTTCATCGACGAAATCGACGCGGTCGGCCGGCATCGCGGCGCCGGTCTCGGCGGTGGGAATGACGAGCGCGAACAGACGCTCAATCAGTTGCTGGTCGAGATGGACGGCTTCGAGGCCAATGAAGGCATCATCCTGATCGCTGCCACCAACCGCCCCGACGTGCTGGACCCGGCGCTGCTGCGCCCCGGCCGTTTCGACCGACAGGTGGTCGTGCCGAATCCCGACATCGTTGGCCGCGAACACATCTTGAAGGTGCATGTGCGCAAGGTGCCG
This sequence comes from uncultured Alphaproteobacteria bacterium, assembly GCA_963750965.1. Classification (GTDB taxonomy): domain Bacteria; phylum Pseudomonadota; class Alphaproteobacteria; order Rhizobiales; family Xanthobacteraceae; genus CANKHA01. The sequence goes on along the minus strand of CAVVSK010000014.1, from coordinate 210,345 downwards.
CTGGCGCCCGATGTGAATTTGAAAACCGTCGCGCGCGGCACGCCAGGATTTTCCGGTGCCGATCTCGCCAACCTTGTCAACGAGGCGGCACTGATGGCGGCGCGCCGCAACAAGCGCATGGTCACGCAGGCCGAGTTCGAGGACGCCAAGGACAAGGTCATGATGGGCGCCGAGCGCAAGTCGCTGGTGATGACGGAGGAAGAGAAGCTGCTGACCGCCTATCACGAAGGCGGCCACGCCATCGTGGCGCTCAATGTCAAGGCGACCGATCCGGTGCACAAGGCAACGATCATCCCGCGCGGCCGCGCGCTGGGCATGGTCATGCAATTGCCGGAACGCGACAAGCTGTCGATGAGCCGCGAGCAGATGACATCGCGCCTCGCCATCATGATGGGCGGCCGCGTTGCGGAAGAACTCGTCTTCGGCAAGGACAAGGTGACTTCTGGCGCCGCCTCCGACATTGAGCAGGCGACCAAGCTCGCCCGCATGATGGTGACGCGCTGGGGCCTTTCGTCCGAGCTCGGGACGGTGGCCTATGGCGAGAACCAGGAAGAGGTCTTTCTCGGTTATTCCGTGGCGCGCACGCAGAACATCTCGGAGGAAACCAGCCGCAAGATCGACGCCGAGATCCGGCGTCTGGTCGAGGCTGGCTATGCCGAGGCCGAAAAGATCCTCACCGACAAGCGCCCAGACCTCGAGATTTTGGCCAAGGGTCTACTCGAATTTGAGACGCTGACAGGTGACGAGATCAAGGATCTGATTGCGGGCAAGCGGCCGGTGCGGGAATTGGTGATCGAGCCGCTGACGCCGCGCGCTTCCGCGGTACCGCCCGCTGGGAAGGGCCGTCCGCGACCGGAGCCCGGAACAGGGCCGCTCGAGCCGCAGCCGCAGGCCTGATTTTGTTTCCATCGGTCATGGAAAGCGCGGCCTGACCCCGCTGTTTAATCGCTTGCCCGCCGGCCGTGAATCGTGGTTCACAGTTTTGAACCACGCAAATCCATGGCTTATCGCCGCACCGACAAAGTAGCCCGCAGGCTCGCCGCCAGGCGTGAGGCCATTCTGACGGCAGCACGCTTCGCAGCGAACGAGGGCGGCATGGGGGCGGTTCAAATTGCACCGGTCGCCGAGCGGGCCGGTATCGCTGCCGGCACCGTCTATCGCTATTTCCCGGCCAAGACCGACTTGGTCGCCGAATTGGCCACAGTCGTAGCCGAACAGGAAAGCGCGGCCATGCGGCATGCGGCGGAAGCGGCGCCCGGGGCGCTGTCCGCGCTCCCGGCAGCCATTGCCACCTTCGCCATGCGAGCGTTGCGTGCGCGCCGTCTCACCTGGGCGATGCTGACGGAGCCGGTGGAAGCGGAGGTGGATGCCGCGCGGCTGGTGTACCGCCAGTCCATCGCCCATGAGCTCGAAACGCGGATCCGCGCGGCGATCAATGACGGACATCTGCCGGCGCAGGATGCCGCCTTATCCGCTGCCGCCCTGGTCGGAGCGATGACGGAAGGTCTGATCGGCCCGCTCGCCTCAGCTGCCGATGACCCCGCCAAGTCGCGGCTCGCGGTGCAAACGCTGACGCTGCTGGCGCTACGCGCGCTCGGGATTGTGGACGCAAGGGCACGCGGGCTGGTGGTGCAGACGGCGCTGCCAGCGGCGGACGAGTGAGGCCCGCGATCGTCGTGTACGTCGCAACGTTTTTGGTTGCCGTGATGCCTTACGCCGCCGCGGCAGAGGACGCGGTGAAAATCGGCAACTCCTATGCGCTTCTCAACAAGCCATCCTCAGCTCAGGCGGCGGTGGTACTTATGCCCGGCCGTCACGGCAGGCTCGACATCCAAGCTGACGGCCGCTTCAGCGCGTTGCGCAACAACCAGCTTGTAAGAACGCGGCAAGCCTATCTGAGCACGGCTCGGCAATCCCTGCGAGGCGAAAGCCTATCACGGCTTCAATGGACTCGATGGGCAGGTCGTCGCCACCATCGCTTCTTTCGCGAAATCCCTGAAGTAATAGCGCGATCAGTGCGACATCAGCGTTGGTACGGTCATGGCTGCAAGCACGCCGCGCGTGGTGCCCCCGAGGATGAACTCGCGCAGGCGAGAATGCCCGTAGCCGCCCATCACCAGCATGCCGGCACCGCTTTTGGCTGCATAGTTCAGGATCGCGGCGGAGACTTTCAGGTTGCCGGGCTCGATCCGCTTCACGTCCGCCGTGATGCCATGGCGGGCGAGATGGCGGCTGAGATCAGCGGCCGACGTTTCCGCGGGGGCTGACGCCTCGGTGCCGACGGTGACGATCTCTACCGCATTGGCCCGCCGCAGGAAGGGGAGGGCATTGGCGGTGGCGCGCGCGGCGTTGCGCCCGCCATTCCAGCAGACTAACACGCGGTCTAGCCGCATACCGCCCTGATAGTCAGCTGGCACAACCAGGATCGGCCGCCCCGAGCCGAACAGCGCGCCTTCCACAATCAGCTCTTCCGGACCGACCCGATCGCGTTCCGATTGCCCGACGATGGCCAGATCAAACACCCGCGCGATCTCGCCGAAAGTATCGGCAGCGCCGGCCAGAGAGGCAGGCACCATGCGCGTCTCATGCTTTACGTCTTTGGCCGTCGCCTCGAACTGCGCGACCGCGCTCTTCGCCGCTTTTTCGTTTTCCTCGCGCTGTTCCTCGATCACCAATTCCGGGATACCACCGCCGACAATTGCCGGCAGCACCGGTTCGTAGGCGAAAGCGATGCCCGCCAGATGCGCGTCGAACGTCTTGGCGACGGAAACGGCATAAGCAGCGGCGGCGTCGCGTGAGCCGGCAACCATGAGATTGACGACAATGTCCTTGGGCATTGGCACCGCTCCTTTCGGAAAGACAGCTTACTTGATCTTACCGTCCGCGCCGAACTGCTTCAAATAGGCCCAGAGATTGCCAATTTCGGTTTCATTTTTGATGCCCGGGAAAGCCATCTTGGTGCCGGGCATCTGGCCCATCGGGTTCTTGATATATTCCTTGAACACCGCTTCGCTCCAAACCAGGCCGGAGTTCTTATTGGCCTCGGAATAGGAATAGTCCGGGGTTGTGCCAGCCTTCTTCCCCTCGAGGCCGTTGAGGTGCGGTCCGACCTTGTTGGCCGCCCCTTCGCCGACCGAATGGCAAGGCAGGCATTTTTTGAATGATTGCTCGCCCGCTGCCAGATCCTGCTGCGCCTCAGCGGCGGCTGACGGCAAGGCAAGGGCGGCGGCAATCAGGGCCAGCGAATAAAGCCGCATATCTGTCTCTCCCGTGAAAATCCGACTAGGTTAGGTAACCAGGCGTTTGCTTTCGTGCCGATTACGGCGGTGGGCCGCTTTCGATGCGAAGGATCACAACGCATGTCAATGCAGTATTCGTCGCTTCGTTGCGTTTGGCCACACCGGGACAGGGTTGCTGCGATGAAAATGCCCGAAGCTGATACCGAGGTTTTGGCGCGGCGTGACCGCATTATCGCCGCGCTGCGCGCCATCGTGCCGGGCGAGGGCGTGATCAATACCGAACGGGAAATGCGGCCGTATGAATCGGACGGGCTCACCGCCTATCGCCAGCTTCCCATGCTTGTGGTGCTGCCGGAGACGACTGCGCAGGTGTCGGCCGTGCTGCGTTACTGCCACGAGAACGGCATCAAGGTAGTGCCGCGCGGGGCGGGCACCTCGCTGTCGGGCGGCGCGCTGCCGCTGGCCGACGGGGTGCTGCTCGGCATGGCGAAGTTCAACCGCATTCGCGAGATCGATTACGAGAACAGGCTGGCGGTGGTGGAGCCCGGGGTCACCAATCTTGCCATCAGCGATGCCGTCGCACACCAAGGTTTCTATTACGCCCCCGATCCGTCTTCGCAGATTGCCTGCACCATCGGCGGCAATGTGGCGGAAAATTCCGGCGGTGTGCATTGCCTGAAATACGGGATGACCACCAACAACCTGCTCGGCTGCGAAATGGTCCTGATTACCGGTGAGATCGTCCGGCTCGGTGGCAGCCATTTCGACAGCGGCGGCTATGATCTTCTTGGCATCGTCACCGGTTCGGAAGGATTGCTCGGTGTCGTCACCGAGGTGACCGTGCGGCTGCTGAAAAGGCCCGAGACCGCCCGTGCCTTGCTGGTCGGCTTTCCCTCATCGGAAGATGCCGGCGCTTGCGTCAGTCGCGTCATCGGCGCCGGCATCATCCCAAGCGGCATGGAAATGATGGACAAGCCCGCCATCCAGGCGGTGGAGGCTTTCGTCCACGCCGGTTACCCGCTTGACGTGGAAGCCCTGCTGATCGTGGAGCTGGATGGCCCGCAGGCCGAGGTCGACCATCTCTGCGCACGCGTGGAGGCCATTGCTCGCGAATGCGGCGCGGTTACCTGCCAGGTATCCAATTCCGAGGCGGAGCGTCTGCTATTCTGGTCGGGGCGCAAGGCGGCTTTCGGCGCCATGGGCCGCCTGTCGCCGGATTACTTTTGCATGGACGGCACCATCCCGCGCGCCCGCCTGCCCGCGGTGCTGAATCGGATCAAAGAGCTGTCACAGCAATACGGCCTGCGTGTCGCCAACGTCTTCCACGCGGGCGACGGCAATCTGCATCCGCTCATTCTTTACGACGCCAATCAACCGGGCGAGCTGGAGCGCGCGGAGGCCTTTGGCTCCGACATTCTTAAGCTTTGCGTGGAAGTCGGCGGCGTGCTCACTGGCGAGCACGGCGTCGGCGTAGAAAAACGCGACCTCATGCCGACGATGTTCAGCGAGACCGACCTCAACCAGCAGCAGCGGCTCAAATGCGCCTTCGACGGCAAGGGCCTGCTCAACCCCGGCAAGGTTTTTCCCACGCTGCACCGCTGTGCCGAGCTTGGCCGCGTGCATGTCAGCGGGGGTAAGCTGCCGTTTCCGGACATTCCGCGGTTTTAGTTCTAACCCAGTGCGCGCATGCCTCTACCCTTAAAGGTACTTCTTTTCCCCGGGTTCGACGGTACCGGCCGCCTTTTTCGATCTTTCATTCGCGCCCTTCCTCCCGCAATCATGCCGTCAATCGTCGCCTATCCTGCAGACATCGAATACCGATACGACGAGCTTGTGGATTTTGCGGAGCACAGCCTTCCCGTTGATCGACCGTTTGCGATGGTGGCGGAATCATTCTCCGGTCCCGTGGCCGTTCGACTCGCGGCAGGAAAACCGCAAGGCCTGAAATCCCTCGTTCTGGTCAATACTTTCATTCGCCCTTCATTCCGTTGGATCCCTGTCGGGGCGAAGGGAATTATTGGAAGTTATCTGTTCAGGGTTGCACCGCCTGTGTGGCTCGTTCGGCATTTCGGACTGGGCTCGGACGCGTCCGAAGAATCGATTTCCGAAGTCCGGGCTGCTTTAAGCGAGGTAAAACCTCGTGTTCTCGCCTGTCGGGCGCGTGAAGCGCTTTCTGCGGATTTCGAGAGCGATTTCATGCGTGTTACGGCGCCGATGCTTTACCTAAGGGGTACAAAGGATCGGCTGCTGGCTCCGGGTGTCGCTGGCGCCCTTCAGCAACGCCGTCCCGATCTTGAGGTCGCGTCCCTCGACGCACCGCATTTTGCGCTTCAGAGACGTCCAGCGGAGGCAGCGGCCGTGATCTCGCAGTTTTTACTTCGGTCGACCGAAGAACATCCTCAATGACCGACACGGTGAAACCCCGCGACGCCAAGGAGGTCGAGGAAGCCGTGCGCTGGGCGCTTGACGGCGACAAGCCGCTGGAAATCGTCGGCGGCGGTTCAAAGCGTGCGGTTGGCCGGCCGAGTCAGACCGATCTCACGCTCGATCTTTCCAGCTTGTCCGGGGTTACGCTCTACGAGCCGGAGGAACTCGTGCTCTCCGCCCGTGCGGGCACCCCCATCGCCGAAATCGAGACGCTGGTCGAATCCAAAGGGCAGATGCTGGCCTTTGAGCCGATGGACTACGGCCCTGCGCTGGGCGGTCCCGCGGGGCAAGGCACCATCGGCGGGGTGCTGGCGGCGAATCTTTCTGGTCCGCGCCGAATCACGGCGGGCGCCGCGCGCGACCATTTTCTCGGCTTCTCGGCGGTGACCGGGCGTGGCGAGCCCGTCAAATCGGGCGGCCGGGTGGTGAAGAACGTCACCGGCTACGACCTGTGCAAGCTGATGGCAGGCTCCTGGGGCACGCTCGCCGTTATGACCGACGTCACGATCAAGACCCTGCCGCGAGCGGAAACCGAAGAGACGCTGCTGCTGCCTGGCCTCGATGACCAGGCGGCGCTCGGCGCCATGGCTCAGGCGATGGGGTCATCTTGCGATGTGTCGGGCGCGGCGCATCTGCCGGCGAACGTGGCGTTGCGTGCGCCCGGGCATACCCATCGGACTAGCCTGACGGCCTTTCGGTTGGAAGGATTTGCTCCCTCGGTTAGCCATCGCAAGATGGCGCTGGCGCAATTGATGGGCCGTTTTGGCGAGCTCGATCTACTCGCGGAATCCGAATCGCGCGCCTTCTGGCAGTGCCTGCGCAATGTCTGTCCCTTTGCCGCCACTGGCGCCGCCGAGCGCCCGCTCTGGCGGATTTCTACCGTGCCCAGCAAGGGCGCTGAAGTCGCCGCCGCCATCTTGCGACAGGTGGGCGCACAGGTGTTCTACGACTGGGCGGGCGGGCTGATCTGGGTCGAAACCTTGCCGTCGGGCGATGCCAGCGCGGCATTGGTACACCGCGCGGTCGCGGCCGCGGGCGGGCATGCCACGCTGGTCCGCGCTCCCGCCGCGGTCCGTGCTGCGGTGGACGTGTTCATGCCGCAGGACGGCGGCCTTGCCGCATTGACGCGGCGTGTGAAGGAGAGCTTCGATCCCAAGGGCGTGCTGAATCCGGGGCGTATGTGGGCAGGAACTTAGAATGCAGACCACCTTCAGCTTAGCCCAGCTCGCGGATCCGCAGACCGCCGAATCGGAAAAGATCCTGCGCAGCTGCGTGCATTGCGGCTTCTGCACCGCCACCTGCCCTACGTATGTGCTGCTGAATGACGAGCTCGATTCGCCGCGCGGCCGCATCTACCTGATTAAGGAGATGCTCGAGCATGAGCAGCCGGCGACGCGCGAGGTGGTGGTGCATATTGACCGTTGCCTGTCGTGCCTGGCCTGCATGACGACCTGTCCTTCCGGGGTGCATTACATGCACCTGGTCGACCATGCGCGGGAGCACATCGAGAAGACCTATCGGCGCCCTTTCGTCGACCGCCTGCTGCGCGATCTCCTCGCCGCAGTGCTTCCCTATCCGGAGCGGTTCCGGCTGGCCATTGGGCTGGCGCTGATCGGCCGGCCGCTGGCGCCGGTCCTTTCGTTCCTCGGGCTCACGCGCATCGCCGCGATGCTGCGGCTCGCGCCTCTGCGGGTGCCGCCGCAACCGCCGGACCGCAAGCGCCGCGTCTTTCCGGCGGAAGGCACGCGCCGCGGGCGCGTCGCGTTGCTCGACGGCTGCGTCAACCCGATTCTCTCTCCCTCGATCAACGAATCAGCCATCCGGGTGCTGAACCGTCACGGCATTGAAGTGGTGCGGGCGGAAGGCGAGGGTTGCTGCGGCTCGCTCACCCATCACATGGGTCGAGAGGCGGAAGCGCTGGTCTCCGCGCGGGCCAATATCGACGCCTGGACGCGCGAGATGGCGGACGGCCTTGACGCCATTCTGATCACTACGTCGGGCTGCGGAACTACCGTGAAAGACTACGGTTTCATGCTCCGGACCGATCCGGCTTATGCCGAGAAAGCCGCCGCGATTTCCGCGCTCGCGATGGACATATCGGAATATCTGACCGCGCTGAAACTGCCGCGCGCCGCATCAGGAAATGGCATCGTCGTCGCGTATCATTCCGCCTGCTCGTTGCAACACGGACAGAAAATCACACACGAACCGAAAGAATTGCTTTCCAAGTGCGGCTTCGTGGTCAAAGATGTACCAGAAGGTCATCTGTGTTGCGGCTCGGCGGGGACCTACAACATCCTGCAGCCACGGCTGGCGACCAAGTTGCGGGATCGCAAGATCGCGAATATCGAGTTGCTCAGGCCTGACGTGATCGCTGCCGGCAATATCGGTTGCATCACACAGATTGCGACAGGCACGGGCATACCGGTGGTGCATACGGTCGAGCTTATCGATTGGGCGACCGGCGGCCCTGCACCGGAAGGGTTGCGTACCGAGTTCAGTACCGCGCCGGCATTGCGGGCCGATAGCGGCGATCTGAGGAAGGGTTCGGCGGCGGCCTCGGGCAAAGCAGTTGAGCTCGAGCGAAGCACCGGACCGTAGCGCCAACAGGAGAAAAGACCATGGCGAAGAAAGCGAAGAAGTCCAAGTCCAAGAGTAAAGGCCGGAAGACGGCGAAGGAAGGCCCCGGCGCGTAAGGCCAAGGGCAGGGCGGCCAAGAAGAGGACCGGGAAGGCCAAGAGCGGTGCCAAACGGAAATCCGCTGCAAAGAAAACTGCCCGGAAGGCCGCGCCGAGAAAGCGTAGTGCCTCGAAGCCGAGGTCGAGCGCCTCGTCAGAATCGAGCTCTGCGGGAACGGGATTCGGGTCCATGCTCGGCGGGATGAATCCGTTCGGCAGCAGCACCGACGGAAATGAAGGCAACAAAGGGCTAAGTCGGGAAAGAAATCACGCGGTAAGCGCAAGGCGCGCCCTGCCAAAGGGCGGGCCAAGCGCTCCGCGGCGCAACGCCCCCGAAGCAAGATCAAGAAGGCAAAGTCTCGCAAGAGGGCAGGCCGCGCCGCTGGCGTCCTCGTCCGACGGAAATCTGCCAAAGAGGCGGCGGCGAAATCCGGCGCCACTGGCAAGTCGCGCGCGGCAAAAAGCCCGCCGGCGCGCGCCGGCGCCAAATCCGTTGCCGGTTCTCCCATCAAGACGGTGACCCGCGGCAACGGGCGTGCGGCGATCCGTGTTCGCGCCGTCGCCTTGCCGCGGCCCTCCAACGGCGCGGCGGGCACTCGCCGCCGTGGCACGCGGCCCGACACGCGGCTGCGGACAGTGGTGAAGCGCCGGCGCGCCGTGCCCGGCATTACGGTCAAGGCGCCAAAGGCGCCCCGGGTGGACGAGGTCCTCAGCCCGGCGGCACTGACTTTCCTTGCCGAACTGCATCGCAAATTCGATCCGCAGCGCAAGGCGCTGCTCGCCATCCGCGCTGAGCGTCAGAAACGATTCGATGCGGGGGAATTGCCGGACTTCCTTTCGGAAATGAAGGAGGTTCGCGACAGCGAATGGCAGGTCGCGCCGGTTCCCTCCGACTTGCAAGACCGCCGGGTAGAGATCACCGGCCCGGTCGACCGCAAGATGATCGTCAATGCACTCAATTCCGGCGCAACCCACTACATGGCGGACTTCGAGGACGCCAATTCGCCGACCTGGCTCAACAACATCGCCGGCCAGGTAAATCTGAAAGACCTGTGGGCAGGGAAGATCGCCTTTACCGATCCGGAGAGCGGCAAGCACTACGCGGTGGGCCCAAATCCCGCCGTGCTGATCGTGCGTCCGCGCGGCTGGCATCTGACCGAATCGCATCTCTTCGTCGACGGCGCGCCGATCTCCGGCGCGCTGTTCGATTTCGGCCTGGCATTTTTCCACAACGCCAAGGCGCAGATTGCGCAAGGTACCGGGCCTTATTTCTATCTGCCCAAGCTCGAGAGCCACCGCGAGGCGCGGCTGTGGAACGAGGTCTTCCGATTTGCGCAGGACAAGCTCGGCATCCCGCAGGGCTCGATCAAGGCCACCGTGCTGATCGAAACGTTGCCCGCCGCCTTCGAGATGGACGAGATCCTTTGGGAAATGCGCGAGCATATCGTCGGCATGAATGCCGGCCGCTGGGATTTTATCTTCTCCTTCATCAAGACCTTCGCCAAGAATCCGAACTACATCCTGCCCGACCGCGTGCAGGTGGTGATGGGCGAGGCCTTCCTCGGCGCCTATGCAGCGCTGCTGGTGCGCACCTGTCATCGGCGGGGCGCTTTTGCGATGGGCGGTATGGCGGCGCAGATCCCGATCAAGAACAATCCCAAGGCGAACGAGGATGCGTTTGCCAAGGTGCGCGCCGACAAGGAGCGCGAAGTTCGCGACGGCTATGACGGCACCTGGGTCGCACATCCGGATCTGGTTCCGGTGGCGAAGGAAGTCTTTGACCGGCTGATGCCGCAGCCAAATCAGGTCAGCCGTATGCGCCTGCATGTGCGCGTGTTGCGCGACGACTTTCTAAATATCCACGAAGGCACCAGAACGGAGGAAGGTCTCCGTCTGAATATCCGCGTCGGCGTGCAATATATCGAAGCCTGGCTACGCGGACGCGGCGCGGTGCCGATCTATAATCTGATGGAAGATGCCGCCACCGCCGAGATCTCTCGCGCGCAGATCTGGCAGCAGATCAAATATGGCGTGAAGCTGGAGAACGGCGTGACAGTCACGCGCGATTTCTTTGAGCGCGCCTTGCGTGAGGAGATGCAGCAAGTCGAAGAGGAAATCGGCGCGGACGTCTACGCCGAAGGCCGCTTTGCGGAAGCGATTGAGCTGTTCCGCTCGATTTCGCTGAGCGGCGACTTCATCGAGTTTCTGACCATTCCTGCCTATCGGCTGATTGCCTGACGGCCGTTGTTCGGTCTTCGCAAAGGGTCTGCCACCTGCACCACCTTTCGGGTGGTACGCTCCTGATGTCCCAGGCCGCGCCCGCGCGTCTTTTGAGGCGATCGATCCGCCTTTGTGACTTTTCTGTCACAACTTCGCACTTTCGATTTGCAATTGCCGGAATCGCCTAAAAAGGCGGCAATTGCCGATCCTTTATCCTTGCCGCTTTGGCGGTCTGTGTGCGTAATTTTGCCGAAACTGGGCGGGGAAGTCAGGCTCGTTTGCTGCCCGAGCCGTGGGGAAGAGGGGATTTGATATGAAGAAAGTTGTTTTGTCTGTAGTTGCGCTGGCCGCCTCGGTGGCCCCGGCCCTTGCGGCCGATCTGGTCAAGCAGGCTCCGCCCCCCGTCGCGGCGCCGGTCGCAGTGAGCCCGTGGGACATCGCCTTCGGCGGTGTGATCATGTCGGACTACAATTTCCGCGGCATTTCACAATCGAACAGGGGGCCATCGGCAGGCGCCTATTTCGAGCCGCAGTTCAACACCGGCTTCGGCACGCTTTATGTCGGGCTGGCCGGCTATGCGATTGAATGGCCGAGCACCACCAACCCGCCTTACGGCTTCACTGACCCGAGCGCCGAGATCGATATCTACGGCGGATGGCGCAACACCTGGGGCGCCTTCTCTCTCGACCTTGGATTGCTCTACTACTATTACCCGCAGGAGATCTTCAACGGCTTCACGAACGACAGCGACTTCTTGGAGATCTATGCCAAGGGCGCTTATGCCATCACTCCTGCATTCACCATCGGCGCGAACGCCTTCTATACTCCCGATCTGCTGAACTATAGCGAGACCTTCAGGGCGGTTGGTGTGAACCAGGATGCGGATGCGCTCTACGCCTCGTTGACCGCCAAGTGGGTGACCCCCTGGACCTACGGTGACCTCGGCGCCTACATCTCCGGTGAGCTCGGCCATTGGTGGATCAACGACGCTGGCTTCGCTGCGCCGGCTGTCGGTGCTGCCGATCCGAGCTACACCTACTACAACGTGGGCATCGCCTTTACCTACAAGGCGGTGACGCTCGACCTGCGCTACCACGGCACGGATCAGAGCCCCCGCGACTGCAGAAACTTCCTGGTCGTGTCGGCGCCGAATCGCGCGAGCGACTGGTGTGACGACACGTTCATTGCCTCGCTCAAGTTCGACACCACGCTGGCTGCTCTGAAATAAGGCCAGCCAAGCGAGAGATCTAATCGGGCGGTGCCTCTGCGCGCGATCAGCAAAAGTGGGTACCGGTTTTGTGTCCGATCGCGCGCTAACTTATTAAAGTAGCGCATGATCTGATCCGAAAACCGTTCCACTTTTCGGGATCATGCGCCGGAGGTGCCGCCTTTTTTATTGCGCCGCCACCTCCAGCAAGGTCTCGCGCAGGTGATGGCGGTCGCCATCCCGCACCAACGTCATCCGGCGGGTGTGGAAGTCGGCGAGTGTCGAACGATGACCGATGGAGACGATGGTGGTGCGTGGCAGCCGTTCCTGCAGCAGCCGATACACCGCCGCTTCTGACGTCTCGTCTAGCGAGGCGGTAGCCTCGTCAAGGAAAAGATAATCCGGCGCATGCAACAGCGCCCGCGCCACGCCGAGGCGCTGTTGCTCCCCGAGCGAGAGCATGCGGTTCCAATGCGCTTCTTCTTCCAGCCGCTCCGCCATGGCAGGCAGACCGACGGCATTCAGCGCCGCTTTGATCGTCTCATTGTCGAAGGTGCCGGGCTCGGCCGGATAAGCGATTGCCGAACTCAGCGGGGCGACGGGAAAATAAGGCCGCTGCGGCAGTAACATCACCTCGGCTTCGGCCGGAACCGAGATCGTGCCCGATCCGAACGGCCAAATGCCGGCTATCGCCCGGAACAGCGTAGATTTGCCGGCACCCGACGGGCCGGTCAGCAGCACGCGGTCGCCCGCCTTGATGCTGATGCCATCGGCATCGACCAGCGGCTGATCGTTGGGGAGGTGCACGGAAAGGTCATCGATCTCGACCGAGCGCTGGCCGGGCACGCCGCGCACTTCAATGCGCGGCGGCGTCACCGCCACGGATTGGGCCTGCGCCACCGCCTTGTCGAATCCGTCCAGCCGATCGATTACCGACGCCCATTCGGCCAGATCGCGATAGGTGGTGATGAAGAAGGATAGGGCGCCCTGCACGCTGCCGAAGGCTGAAGCGGTCTGCATCATGCCGCCGAGCTGCATAGCGCCTGAAAAATACGCCGGGCTCACGACGACGATGGGGAAGACCACAGAGACTTGATTGTAGCCGGCTGTAAAGAACGTCAGTCGCTTTGTCCGCGTCATGATGCCGTACCAGTTGTTCACCACGCGCGCGAAACGGTCGAGCAGGCGCTCGGTCTCGGCCGTCTCTCCCCGGAGCAATCCGATCTGCTCGGAGTTCTCCCGCACACGAACAAGATTGAAGCGGAAATCCGCCTCATAGCGTTGCTGCATGAAGTTCAGTCCGACCAGGGCACGTCCGATCAGGTGGGTGAGTGATGTGCCAATCACGGCATAGACCAGCGCCGCCCAGACCAGATAGCCTGGAATGGACACGCCGAAGAGCGAGATGGGTGCGTCTTCCGACAAGCCCCACAAGATGAAGACGAAGGAGCCGAGCGTAACGACCGAGCTGAGAAAACCAAGACCGATCGGCAGCACCCCCGATCCGTTCTCGCCATCGATGAATTTCTTGATGTCCTCGGCGATACGCTGATCTGGGTTGTCGGCGCCGTCGCCGAGAAGCTGCATGCGGTAGTGGGTAGACGAGTTCAGCCAGCGTTCGAGATAGTGCCGCGTCATCCAGCGTCGCCAGCGGATCTGCAGCCACTGATTGAGGTAGAGTTTGTAGACCGCGAGCAGGATGAACGCGGCGGCGAGCAGACAGAAGAACGTGAGTTCGCTGACAAAGACGTCCCAGTTGCGGTCCTGCAGCGCATTGTAGAACCGGTTATTCCACTGGTTGAACTGGACGTCGATGAATACGAGCGCCAACTCCAGCGCTATGATTACGGCAAGCAGGCCGCCGCCCGCCCAGCGGTCTTCCGAACGAAAATACGGTGATGCCAGCCGCCCAATGATGGCAAGTTTGGAAATAAACAGTCTCACGCGGGGTTCTCCTAGCGGTGCGGTCAAAGCGCACATTTCTTGGCGGCGATCCGTAAATCGGCTGATCCCTGAACGATTTGGCCCGGTTACCGGGGGGCGCCTAAGTCTAACGTCGATGATGCCGAACGCTGAACAAGGCTTGTGGAATACCAGCAATCCGGCCAAACTACGAACAACGGCGGCTTACGGCACGCCAATTGGACGTTTTCAAAGCGTCCGTCATTCTGCCAATGATCAGCAGATCGGGAGGAAAATCCATGAAGTCCGATAAATCGAAAACGATTACGAATCGCCGCAAGTTTCTGCTTGGCGCCGGCGTTGCAGGCGCCGCCGCGGTCGCGATGCCGCAAATATCTCGCGCGCAGACCGCCACTTGGAAAATGCAGGGCTCTTGGCCCGCCACCGATATCTTCTCGGAGATGGCGCAAGACTACTGCAAGCGCGTCAATGACATGGCGGGCGGACGGCTGAAGATCGATTATCTCGCCGGCGGCGCGATTGTTCACCCGTTCCAGGTCTTCGACGGCGTGCATGGCGGCCAGATCGATGCCGCGCATACCGTGACCGTTTATTGGTACGGCAAGCACAAGGCCGCCTCGCTGTTCGGCACCGGCCCGGTGTTCGGCTTCAACGCCAACGAAGGTCTCGGCTGGATCTATAACGGCGGCGGCAAGGAGCTGTTCGAAGAGCTCCAGACTAAGATCATGCAGGTCAATATCAAGAGCTTCTTCGCCATGCCGATGCCGACCCAGCCGCTTGGCTGGTTCAAGAAGCCGATTGCCAGCGCCAACGATCTCAAGGGAATGAAGTACCGTACCGTCGGACTCGCCGCCGATCTGATGCAGGCGATGGGCGCCGCGGTGGCGCAGCTTCCGGGCGGCGAAATCGTCCCCGCCATGGAACGCGGCGTGATCGACGGCTTCGAGTTCAACAACCCGACCTCGGACAAGCGCTTTGGCGCGCAGAATGTGGCGAAAAATTACATGCTCGGCAGCCACCACCAGGCCACCGAGTATTTCGAGATCATGTTCAATCGGACGAAGTTCGACGCGCTCCCGGCGGAGCACAAGGCGATCCTGCAATACGCCGCCGAGGCCGCTTCTTCCGCCAACGAGTGGAAAGCTTACGACATCTACTCGAAGGACCTGGTGGAACTGCAGGAGAAGGACAAGGTCATCGTCAGGCGCACGCCGCAGGACGTGTTCGACGTCCAGATCAAGGCCTGGGACGGCCTCATCAAGGAGCTCGAAAAAGACGCCTTCAACAAGAAAGTGATGGATTCGCAGAAGGCCTGGGTGCGGCGCGTCGTGTTCTACACCATGACCAACGCGACCGACTACCGCGGCGCCTTCAATCACCACTTCCCGGGCGTGCTCAAGGCCTAGTCCGCCTATGGAGTAAAAATGCTAAAAGACGGGTGGCGCGAAAATGCGCCGCCCGGCTGTTCTAGGGGGGTCTTCGTGCCGTTAGCTGCGCGTGTCCGTCCATGACACGGTTTATCTTTATCATTGACGCTCTGAGCACCTGGGTCGGCAAGGCCTTTGCGTGGCTCATCCTCGTTCTGACATTGGGCATCAGCTACGAGGTCTTCGTGCGCTATGTCTTGCGCGCGCCGACTTCCTGGGCCTTTGACTTCAGCTATATCAACTACGGCGCGCTCTTCCTCATGGCCGGCGCCTATACGCTGGCGCGCAACGGACATGTGCGCGCGGACGTGCTGTATCGCTTCTGGCCGCCGCGCCGGCAGGCGAGCATGGATCTCGTGCTTTACATCTTGTTTTTTATACCGGCAGTGCTCGCTTTTATTTATTCCGGCTGGAACTACGCGGCTTTTTCCGTTCGCTTCAGGGAAGTCAGCATCTTCAGCCCGGCGGGCGTGCCGGTATTTCCCCTCAAGGCGCTGATCCCCGTCACCGGCGTCCTGTTGCTGTTACAGGGCATCGCAGAGATCTGCCGCTGCATTCTCTGTATCCAGACTGGCGTATGGCCGCGGCGCATGCATGACGTCGAGGAGACGGAGTCGATCATTCTCGCCGAAAAGAAGCATCTTGCGGACGCCGGCCTTCCGCCGCTGGAAGAATTGGAGCCGCTGCCGGGACATAAGGAGACCGGCGTATGACCGACCCGCAAGTTGGCATGTTGATGCTGGGCCTGTTTATTTTCATCATCATGCTCGGTTTCCCGATCGCCTTCACGCTGATGGCGATGGGCGTGTCCTTCGGCTACTACGCCTATTACACGGCAGGCCAGGAATTTTTCTCCAACCGTGTCTTCACGCTGCTGGTGCAGAAGGCCTTCGAGGTCGCCTCCAATGACGTGCTCGTCGCCGTTCCGTTATTCCTCTTCATGGGCTATCTGATCGAGCGCGCCAATATTCTCGACCGGCTGTTCCATTCGCTGCAAATCTCGATGAAGAACGTGCCGGGCTCGCTGGCTGTCGCCACGATGGTCACCTGCGCGATGTTTGCAACCGCTACCGGCATCGTCGGCGCCGTGGTGACGCTCATGGGACTGCTGGCTTTCCCGGCGATGCTGCGTGCCGGCTATGACGTAAGGCTTTCCGCTGGGGTGGTCTGCGCGGGCGGCTGCCTCGGCATCCTGATCCCGCCCAGCATTCTGCTCATCGTTTATGCGGCGACCGCGGGCGTCTCGGCGGTGAAGCTCTATGCCGCCGCCTTCATCCCGGGGTTTATGCTGGCGTCTCTCTACGTCGTCTACATCATCGCCCGGACGATGATAAATCCTGCGCTCGCCCCCAAACTGCCGAAAGAGCAGACGGATGTGCCTCTGAAGACGGTGATTTGGGAATTGACGACCGCGTTCCTGCCGCTGGCTTTGCTCATCGTAGCCGTGCTGGGGGCCATCCTGTTCGGCTTGGCCACGCCGTCGGAAGCGGCAGGCGCCGGTGCGCTGGCGAGTATCGTGCTGGCCGCCGCTTACGGCACCTTGCGCTTCCAGATGTTGAAGGAATCGGTCTATCTGACCGCGCGCGCCTCGGCGATGGTGTGCTTCCTGTTCATCGGCTCATGGACCTTCTCGGCGGTGTTTGCCGTGCTGGGCGGCCAAAAAGTGGTCGAGGACTTCTTTCTCTCGCTCAATCTCAGCCCGACGCAATTCCTGCTGCTTACCCAAGCCCTGATCTTCCTGCTTGGCTGGCCGCTGGAATGGACCGAGATCATCATCATCTTCGTGCCCATTTTCCTGCCGCTGCTGGATGATTTTGGCATCAACCCGATCTTCTTCGGCATCCTCGTGGCACTCAACACGCAGACCGCGTTCAACACGCCGCCAGTGGCCATGGCTGCATTCTATTTGAAAGGAGTCGCGCCGAAGAGCGTGGAGCTGGCGGATATCTTTAGAGGGTCGTTGCCATTTGTCTTCATGGTCTTCATGACCATGGTGCTGGTCTACATCTTCCCTCAGCTGGTGTTGTGGCTGCCTGACTACCTCTACAACTGAGCTCGACGGGTGCGGTGTCATTCATGAGTTTGTCCGCATTGTCGCTGACGGAGGCCGCGGCCGACATTCGCGAAGGGCGGATTACTTCCAGGGAGTTTGTGACCGCTTGCCTTGAGCGCGTCGAGCAGGTCGACGGCGACATACAAGCGTGGGCCTTTCTTGATCGCGACCACGCGCTGCGACAGGCAGAGGCCGCCGACGGCCAGCGCATGCAGGGCCAGCAAATCGGCCCGCTGCACGGCGTGCCCCTCGGCATCAAGGATATCTTCGATACCGGCGACTACGGAACGGAACTCGGCTCGCCGTTTTGGGCCGGACGCACGCCGCGCCGCGATGCGGTGGCGGTCGCGCGGCTGCGCGCGGCCGGTGCCGTCATTCTGGGCAAGACCGTCACCACGGAATATGCCTATTTCAGCCCCGGCAAGACCCGAAACCCGCATGATCCGGAACGCACGCCCGGCGGTTCGTCGAGCGGCTCCGCCGCCGCGGTTGCCGCTTTCATGGTGCCCGGCGCCATTGGCTCGCAGACCAATGGTTCGGTAATCCGGCCTGCCGCTTATTGCGGTGTCGTCGGCTTCAAGCCGAGCCACGGCATCATCCCGCGCAGCGGCGCGTTGCTGCTATCGCGCACACTCGACACCGTCGGTGTCTTCGCCCGCACGGTCGAGGACGCTGCTCTGCTTGCCGAGGTGATGGCCGGCTACGATGCCGAGGATCCCGATACGCGCCCGATGGCGGTGCCGCGCTATGCCGCGACCGCCGCCTCCGCGCCGCCGCTGCCGCCACGCTTTGCTTTCGTGCGCACCCCGGTTTGGGATCAGGCGGAATCCATCACGCAGGAAGCCTTCGCCGAGCTGATTAAGGTCCTCGGTGAAAGCGCGGCCGAAGTCGACCTGGATGGCAGCCTCGCGCGCGTGATCGACTTCCATCGCGTTATCATGGAAGCGGAGATGGCGCATAACCTGCATCGTGATTATGAGCAGGGCGGGGAGCAACTCAGTGTAGTCCTGCGCCAGCTGATCGAGCGCGGTCGCCGCCACTCGGCGGTGGAGCACCAGCGCGCTATCGCGGCGATCGACACAATCCGGCAGGCGATCGATTCGGTTTTTGACGAATATGACGCCATCATTACACCCGCGGCGCTGGGCCCTGCGCCCCAGGGCCGCCATGCAACCGGCAATCCGATCTTCTGCACAATCTGGACCTATCTCGGCCTGCCAGCGGTTACGCTGCCATTGCTCAGTTCCGAGGAAGGATTGCCCATGGGGGTCCAGCTGGTCGGCCGCCGTGACAATGATGCAAGGCTCTTGCGTACGGCGTCCTGGCTGGTCAACAATCTGGCCCGCGGAGGCCGCACGCGCGGAGCAGCCGCGAAAGCCGGACCCAAGCCGCCGGCCCGGAAAGGGAAGTCGAAATGATAACGGTCCTGATTACCGGCATTATCGGCATTGCAATGTTGTTCGCCTTCGTCGGCATCATGGTCTGGTGGGTCAAGGCGCTGCCGCTCATCATCATCTTTGTTTTGGTCGGCTCTCTGCTGCTCTATGATTTCGTGCGCACAGTCCTCTACGGGGAGGAAGGCGCGCGCTGATACCGGCGCGCCGGAATGCCGAATAAAAAAGCCGCCCGGAATTCGGGCGGCTTTAGCATTTGTGAGGCCGAGGTTAGGTGGCCTTCGGCGGGGCGCCCAGGTTTTCCTTGAAGAAGGCAATGGTGCGGCCCCAGGCGATTTCCGCCTGTTCCTTGTTATAACGTGCGCCGCCGGTGTCGTTATTAAAGGCGTGCTGCGTGCCCGGATAGGTATACATCGTGAATTTCTTGTTGTTCTGCTTCAGCGCTGCCTCATAAGCGGCAATTCCGGCGTTCACGCCCTGATCGTTCTCGGCATATTGCAGCAACAGCGGCGCCTTGATGCTCGCCACCCGGTCGGCGGGGATCTGGCGGCCGTAATAAGGCACCGCGGCGCCGAGCTCAGGGCTGGCGGCGGCGAGCCGGTTGATCATCGCACCGCCCCAGCAGAAGCCCACGGCGCCCACCTTGCCCGTAGACTCAGGATGCTTCTCCAGGAAAGTGACGGCGGCGACCGCCTGCTTCTCGGTCTCATCCAGGTTCAGCTTGCCGATCATGTCGCGGCCCTTGTCCTCATCCGTCGGCGTGCCGCCGGAGGTGGATAGAAGGTCAATGCCGTAGGCGAGGAAGCCTTCGAGCGCGAGACGACGGGTGACATCCTTGATATGCGGGTTGAGGCCGCGGTTCTCGTGAATGACGAGCACCGCCGGCCGTTTGCCTTTTTCCTTCAGCCGCACGAGATAGCCGGACACCTTGCCGCCCGGTGCGTCGAAGCTCACGGTCTCGGCGACCAGCCGGGCATCATTCTCCGGCACTATTTGCGCCAGGGCGTAGTCGTTTTGCAGCAAAGGCAAGATGGCGGTGGCAGCCGCGGTCGATCCCGCCAAAACGCCGAGGCGGTCCATAAATTCGCGCCGGTTGATAAAACCGTGGGTAAAGCTGTCGTAAAGGTCGATGATACGCTGGTCCATGAACACATCTCCCGGAAGTTGTTATGCGTTGATATTAACATGCGGGCGCTGTCCTGTATTCCCGCCCGGATGCCCAAATCGGAACGCGGCACAAAGCCGCGTTCCGCCAAAATGCAGGCCCCGGCTTTTTTAGCCGCCGGTTAATTGAGCAGCTCGACGTAACCGATCCTGGCGTTGTAGGCCACGCCGCTCCAGTAAATCCGGTTCGGATTGGTCGGATCGATTTCGATCCGCCGCACGTCCGTCTCGGCCTGCGGCAGCGGCAGCTCCAGCCATTCTTTGGTCTTGGGATCGAACCGCGCGATTTTGTCTACCCGGTGCTCCGTAAACCAGATGTAGCCGTTCTTGCGGTCCATGGTGATGGCATAGGCGCCGTTCATCGGCGTCGGCGGGTCGTAAACCGTCATCTCCGCCGTACGCTGGTCGACCTTCATGAGTTTGCCGGCCTGCCACAAGGCAACCCAGACATCGCCGGTATTATCGGTCGCCATGCGTCGGGGGAAAGCGGTGCCTTCGACCGGAATCTTGAACTCGTCGGTCTCTCCGGTCTTGGCGTCGGCACGCGCCATGACATTGGTGCGTTGGAGCGCCATCCAGCCGCGTCCGTCACCTGCGACGGCAATTCCATAGCCGCCGGGATTTTTCTTGGTCTTGTTCCAGGTCGGCGTGACGAATTGCTCCCACTTTTCCGTAGTGGGGTCGTACCTGCGCAGCGCTCCTGGACCCGCGCCCCAGACGCTGCCATCGTGCGACAGCGCCATGCTGTTGCCGTTGGCGCGGCCGAGCATGGTCGAGGGAAATGGCACGGTGGTCCATTTGTCATTCTTGATGTCGTAGCTCAGCCAACGCTTCTCGTTCGGATCCGGCAACCACATGATGCCGTCCTTGCTGATCTGCAGGTTGCCCGGCCGCGCTTTCGGCGCTGTGATCATGGGCGGAGCGATTTCAGTATAAGCCAGCGTGTGGCCGTCGAAGCGGCTGATGACGCCGCCTAGGCGCTGGTTGGACCAGGCGATGCCGTTGGGATCGACGGCGACGTCATGCGGTTCCACCCTGGGATTGGGCAAATCATATTGCACGACGCGATACTTACGCGCTTCGCCTTGCATCAGGCTGCGCGGCAGACGGCTGTTCGCATCGGGCGGCGGCTTCGTGGCCCAATTCTTTGCGAAATACTCGATGAGGACTTCGGCCTCGTGATCGGTAAAATCAGGCATGCCGGCTTCCTTCATGAAGCCGCGCATCTCGACGACCTGTTCGTGCCAATATTTACGGTCGGCGCCGCGCCCGGCCCAATTTCCCTGGGTGTGGCAGGAATTGCAGCGTGTTTCGGCGAGTTCTTTGCCCGGTCCTTCGGGGAGCGTCATGGTCTCCGCGATCTCGGGCGGCAAACGCCGCGGCCAGGCGGGAGGCAGATCGGGCGCACGCGTATCGGTAAGAGCCAGATCGACCTTGGCCGACCCCTGCTCAGGCACCGCGACCGGCGCCGACCACTTGCTCTGGAAATCCCCACCGATGCTCTGCACTTCATAATTGCCAGCCGGCAGCTGCTTGGCGCTGAAAGCGCCGCCTTCCTGGCTGACCACCATGAAACCGAGCCGCTTCTCGGTGTTCCTTAGTTTCACAAAGGCGCCCGCGACCGGGTTGCCGGAAGCATCCTTGACCACGCCTTCCAGCGTTCCTTTGTAAATATCTGCGCTCTGGGCCGGTGTGTAGCCGAGCACCAGTAGAACAACCGCCGCCAGCCCGGCGAACACCTGCTTTTTTGTTTTGACCATCATCGTTCCTCCCTAGGTCCGAAGCGCACCAAGCCTACATCCGCCTATCCCATGTTGTAAGGGTATCCCCTTGCGGCTGCGGAAAAATGTTTCGGAAACCAATGGATGGCGCGGTTTTGATCGCTGTGGTGCAACAGCGTGCAGGGACAGCCTTGTGGTGGTGACCAATGCCATCGGTACTCGCCGGTACCCAGAGGCCTGCACTTTTACCAGGCGCCCTGCTGACGTCTTCGCCCAAAGTCTGATGCGCCGCTTGTCGCAGGGGGTGCGATTCCCGCTTGCATGGCGGCTTGAACGGCTGGACGATGTCCCTCAACAATAAGACCTGCAACTGGCCCATGGCTTGCTTGTAGACGGGCGGCTGCAAACAGAGGGGAGCGTTGCCATGCGTCGTCGAGATTTCACCAAATTGGCTCTGGCGGGCGCGGCCGGCACGGTTGCCGCGCCGGCGATCGTCCAAGCCCAGACCACGTTCAATTGGAAGATGACGAGCTTCTATGGGCCGAACGCTGCCTTCTATTCCACCGGTCCGGGCAGCGCCAAGGATCTGGTCAAGCGCATCGAGGACATGTCGGGCGGCCGCCTCAAAATCCAGTTTTATGGCGCGGGCGAACTGATCCCGGCGGCGGAAGGCTTCGACGCTGTTTCGTCGGGCACCGTCGAGATGAACTACGCCAACTCCTATTTCTGGACCGGCAAGAGCTTCGCCGCGCAATATTTCACCGCCGTGCCCTTCGGGCTGAACTTCCAGGGCTTCAACGGCTGGTACTATGACGGCGGCGGCGCCCAGTTGTGGCGCGAGGTTTACGACCGCTTCAATCTCGTGCCGATCTATTGCGGCAATACCGGCGTGCAGATGACGGGCTGGTTCCGCAAGGAGATCAAGACCCCAGAGGACCTCAACGGCATCAAGATGCGTATCCCCGGGCTGGCCGGACGCGTCTATAAGGAGCTCGGCGTCGATTCCCGCTTGATCGCGCCGGGCGAGATTTTCCCCAACCTCGAGCGCGGCGTGATCGACGCCGCCGAGTTCGTCGGGCCGTTTCTCGACCGCCAGCTCGGCCTGCACAAGGTCGCGAAATATTACTACACGACCGGCTGGCACGAGATGGCCACCGCGAGCGAGCTCATCGTCAATAAAGCAAAATGGGCGAGCCTGCCGGCGGACTTGAAGGCCATCGTCGAAAATGCCTGCGCTGCCTGCGTGGTCATCAGCGAAGCCTGGTGCCAGAAGAACAACGCCGAGGCCATGGACGACCTGGTGAAGAACCAGGGCGTCATCGCCGCTCCGTTGCCGGACGCCGTGGTGAGTGCCTTGCGGCAGGCGACGAACAAAATACTCGATGAGGCTGTCGCCAAGGATCCGGTGACCAAGAAAGTCCACGACTCCTACATGGCCTACAAGGCCAAGTACGACGCCTGGGCCGACATGAGCGAAACCGTCTACCACAACAAGATCCGCAAGGCCTGACGCCAGGGCAAAGTGTCATGGCCGGGCTTGTCCCGGCCATCCACGCCTTCCTTTTTCGCTAAGAACGTGGATGCCCGGCACAAGGCCGGGCATGACAAGTGAGGGCCCCGGGGGGAGCTGAATGATCGCTGCAAAGAGACTGGCCGACGGGATCGACCGCTTCACCGATCTCGTCGGCCGCATCACGTCCTGGCTGGCGCTCGGACTGGCGCTCGTCATGGGCGCCAATGTGCTGCTGCGCTATGGCTTCTCCATCGGCTTCATCTGGGCGCAGGAGCTGGAATGGCACATCATGGTGCCGATCTGCCTGTTCGGCATGTCCTATGCCATGCTGCATGGTGAGCATGTCCGCGTCGACGTGCTGTTTGCTTCCTTCAGCCCGCGCAACAAGCACCTGGTCGACGTGATCACGGCCGTCCTGTGCATGCTGTTCTCGCTGATCGTGATCTGGCTTGTCGCTTCACTATGTGCAGCAATCCTGGAACGTCAACGAAGGCTCCGCCAATCCCGGCGGGATGGACTACCGCTACGTCGTCAAATCGCTGATCCCGATCGGCTTCGCGCTCTTCTTCGCGCAATCGCTGTCCGAGGCGATCAAAAGCTACATCGCCTATCGGAGCGTGCGGGATGTTTAGCCTGGAAATCCTCGCGATCCTGATGCTGGTGTCGTTTTTCGTGCTGCTGCTGGCCGGCATCCCGGTCGGCATGACGCTCGCGATCTCCGGCCTGGTCTTCGGCTATCTCGGCTTTGGCAGCGCTGCTGTTCAACCTGCTGCCGCACCGCATCTTCGGCGTGGTCACCAATTCGACGCTGCTCGCGATTCCGCTCTTCGTCTTCATGGGCATGATGCTGGAGCGGTCGCGGCTGGCCGAAGATCTGATGGACGTGATCGGCCACGCCGCCGGCGCGCTGCGCGGCGGGCTCGGCATCGGCATCGTGCTGGTCGGCGTGTTGATGGGCGCGACCACCGGCATCGTCGGCGCCACGGTGGTGACGCTCGGCCTGCTCACGTTGCCCGGCATGTTGCGCCGCGGCTACGACAAGGGCCTCGCCTGCGGCGTGATCTGCGCCTCCGGCACGCTCGGGCAGATCATCCCGCCCAGCCTGATCCTCATCCTGCTCGCCGACATCCTGAATGAGTCGGTCGGCACGCTGTTCGCCGCCGCAATGATCCCGGGCCTGATGCTGGCCGGCATCTACTGCATTTACATCCTGATCCTCGGCATCGTCCGCCCGGACATGGTGCCCGCCATCCCGGCGGACGAACGCGCGCTGGTGTCCAAGGCCGAGCTCACGATGCGGATCGTGAAAGTGGTCGCGCCGCCGGTCGGCCTGGTCGGCGCGGTGCTTGGCTCGATCATCGCCGGCATCGCGGCGCCGTCGGAAGCCGCCTCCATGGGCGCGCTCGGCTCCATCGTGATCACCGGCCTCACCGGCCGCATGTCGATGCGGGTATTGCGCGAAACCGCCCAGGCCACGACCAAGATCACGGCGATGATGATGTTCATCCTGATCTGCGCGCAGGTCTTCTCGCTCGCTTTCCGCGGCTTGCAGGGTGAGCGGCTGGTTCAGGATTTCTTCGCTTTCCTGCCCGGCGGCATCAATGCCGACATCTGGTTCCTGATGTTCATCATCTTCGTGCTCGGGTTCTTCATCGAATGGATCGAGATTTCCTACATCGCGGTGCCGCTGTTCCTGCCGGTCTTCATTGCCGCGCAGGTGGACATGGTGTGGCTGGCGACGCTGATCTGCGTGAACCTGCAGACTTCGTTCCTCACCCCGCCGTTCGGCTGGGCGCTGTTCTTCCTGCGCGGCGTCGCGCCGCCGGAGATCACCACAGGTGACATCTATCGCGGCATTGTGCCGTTCGTGTTGATGCAACTGCTGGCGCTGGTGCTGGTGTTCTCCTTCCCCGGGCTCGCGACCTGGCTGCCCAAGGCGATCGGCTGGTAGGCGCCGCTTCTCATTTCGCCGCATTCATGGGATGTAGGGGCATATCCCAACCCTCCAGCGCCGGAGACCCCATGAGCGTCACTGATATTGCTACGAAAAAGACCGCGCCGCCGAACGAGCAGTTTGCCCTGGAAGCGGCGGCCACCACGCGGCTGCTGGAAGCCGAGGGCATCCTCGATTACAGCGGCCATGTTTCGATCCGAATTCCCGGCCGGGATGCTTTCGTGATCCAGATCGGCTCGACCTCGCGGCAGGAAGTCGGCCCGGCCAACATCCTGGTTTGCGACTTCGACTGCAAAGTCATCGAGGGCGACGGGCAGCCGCCGAGCGAGACGGTGATCCATTCCGAGATCTTCAAGGCCCGGCCCGACGTGAATGCGGTCCTGCACTGCCACATGGACCTCGCCATCGCCTTCACCATGATGGAAGGCGTGAAGATCGAGTTGATGCGCGCGCGCGCCTCGCGCTGGAAGAGCGGCATCCCGACCCATCCCGATCCCAGCCACATCAAGCTGTTGGAGCAGGGCATCGACCTCGCCAAGACGCTCGGCCCGCACCATGTCGCGCTGATGCGCGCCCATGGTCTGGTCATGACGGCGGAAAGCATCCGCCACCTGTTCGTCGATGCGGTGCATTTCAAGGAGAATGCGCTGGCGCAATTGCAGGTAATGCAGTCGGGCGCCAAGCCGGTGCCGCTCAACGCCGAGGAGATCGAACAGATCGAGGCGATGGAGATGCGCGACTGGCACATGCAGAAGCTGTGGAACTACTATGTGCGCAAGGCGATCAAGGACGGCGTGCTGCCCTCCGACTGGAGCGCGCTCGTCCCGAGCAAGGATGCGATGAAGCGCGACAAGATGTATGACGAGCGCCGCGTGGTGAAGAAGAGTTGATTTTTTTACCTCCCCCACAAACGGGGGAGGGAGAAGAAATAAAAAGGGCGCGGCTCGCACCGCGCCCTTTTTATTTGTCCGCTGGTCGGAGGTATCCGAAGTCGGGCTTGCCCGACTTCGGCACCAATAGTCCTTAGAAGCCGCCCATGCCACCCATGCCGCCGCCCATTCCGCCCGGCATGGCCGGAGCCGAGGAGCTGTCCTTCGGCGCCTCCGCGACCATGGCCTCGGTGGTCACCAAGAGGCCGGCAATCGAGGCCGCGTCCTGCAGCGCGGTGCGCACGACCTTGGCCGGATCGATGATGCCGGCTTCGACCATGTCGACATACTCTTCCTTCTGCGCGTCAAAGCCGTAGGTCTCGGACTTGCTGTCCGTGATCTTGCCGACCACGATCGAGCCCTCGACGCCCGAGTTCTCGGCGATCTGCCGCATCGGGGCTTCCAGCGCCTTCAGCACGATGTTGATGCCGGCCTGGACGTCGGCGTTGTCGTTGGTGATGCGGCCGACCGCCTTCTTGGCGCGGAGCAGCGCAACACCGCCGCCGGGGACGATGCCTTCTTCGACCGCGGCGCGGGTGGCGTTGAGGGCGTCCTCGACGCGGTCCTTCTTTTCCTTCACTTCGACTTCGGTCGCACCGCCGACGCGGATCACCGCGACGCCGCCCGCGAGCTTGGCAAGGCGTTCCTGCAGCTTCTCCTTGTCATAATCGGAGGTGGTTTCCTCGATCTGCGCCTTGATCTGGCCGACGCGGGCGTCGATCTCCTTGCGCTTGCCGGCGCCGCCGACGACCGTGGTCTTTTCCTTCTCGATGATGACCTTCTTGGCGCGGCCGAGCATGGCCAAAGTGACATTTTCGAGCTTGATGCCGAGGTCCTCGGAGATCAGCTGGCCGCCGGTGAGGATGGCGATGTCTTCCAGCATGGCCTTGCGGCGATCGCCGAAGCCAGGCGCCTTCACCGCCGCAACCTTCAACCCACCGCGCAGCTTGTTGACCACGAGGGTGGCGAGCGCCTCGCCTTCGATGTCCTCAGCCACGATGACGAGCGGCTTGCCCGACTGCACCACGGCTTCGAGCACGGGCAGCATGGCCTGCAGCGAGGAGAGCTTCTTCTCGTGCAGGAGGATGTAGGCGTCCTCCAGCTCGGCCAGCATCTTCTCGGCATTGGTGATGAAGTAGGGCGAGAGATAGCCGCGGTCGAACTGCATGCCTTCGACCACTTCCAGCTCGGTTTCCAGCGACTTGGCTTCTTCGACGGTGATGACGCCTTCGTTGCCGACCTTCTGCATTGCGCCTGCGATCATCTTGCCGATCGAGGCGTCGCCGTTGGCGGAAATGGTGCCGACCTGGGCGATCTCGGACGAGGAGCTCACTTTCTTGGCGCGCTTCTCGATGTCCTTGACCACGGCAGTGACCGCGATGTCGATCCCGCGCTTGAGGTCCATCGGGTTCATGCCGGCGGCGACCGACTTGGCGCCCTCCCGCACAATCGACTGCGCCAGCACGGTGGCGGTGGTGGTGCCGTCGCCCGCCGTGTCATTGGTCCGGGAGGCGACTTCGCGCACCATCTGCGCACCCATGTTCTCGAACTTGTCCTCGAGCTCGATCTCCTTGGCGACGGTGACGCCGTCCTTGGTGATGCGGGGGGCGCCGAAGCTCTTGTCGAGGATGACGTTGCGGCCCTTCGGACCGAGCGTGACCTTCACCGCATTGGCGAGGGTGTCGACGCCGCGCAGCATCTTGTCGCGCGCGTCGGTGGAAAATCTTACGTCCTTGGCAGCCATTGGAATTACTCCGGTTGATGAACTTTGTGGCCTCACCCTGAGGAGCCGCGAAGCGGCGTCTCGAAGGGTGCGTTCCGGGCCTCATCCTTCGAGACGCGCCTGCGGCGCTCCTCAGGATGAGGAGTTAGGTTCAGCGGATGACGCCCATGATGTCGGACTCCTTCATGATCAGGAGTTCTTGGCCGTCGAGCTTCACCTCGGTACCCGACCACTTTCCGAACAGCACCTTGTCGCCCGCCTTGACGTCGAGCGGGATCAGCTTGCCGGCTTCGTCGCGGCCACCGGGACCCACAGCAATGACCTCGCCCTCCTGTGGCTTCTCCTTGGCGCTGTCGGGGATGATAATGCCGCCCTTGGTCTTCTCTTGGGACTCGAGGCGGCGCACGACCACGCGGTCATGCAAGGGACGAAACTGGGTCTTGGCCATGGATTCCTCGTCGGCGCGATACGCGCGGGTTGATGACCGAATGCGTCGATCGGATAGGGCCTTAGCAGTCCACTAGGGAGAGTGCTAAGTTGTGCTGGAAATAGGGGTTAGGGGCCGTCCTGTCAAGTTTGGGCCCTTCCCGCGGTGCCAGTTTCATGCGGGCTGGACCCGCGATGCGGCAGTGCCGCCGATTTTGGAGGCTGTCACACAAACTCGACTTGCGCTGCCGCCCGCAGCCCCGCTAAGTCGAACTTCATTGCCCGGAGATATTGATGCGCCGAGCTTGCCCGCGCCCTGCTATTGCCGTGTCCATCGCCGTAATCGTTGCCGCTTCGGTTGCGGGTTGCGTGAGCGCGCCGCCGCCTCAGGCGCCTGCTGCGCCGCCCGCTCCGGCAGTCGAGCCGACCTTGCCGCCGAGCTTCCAGCCGCAGGAGCTTATCGGGCGTTGGGGTCTTGCCGCCTATCACCGCCCGGACGACAGGGCGCGTACTGAGGCGGCGGCGCGTAATCAATGCAAGCAGCCTTACATCATTGCCGCCGGGTCTTCCGGCGGCCTGATCATGCATCTGGCTGACCAGAAGGAGGCGCAGGAACTGCAGCTGAAAGGCTCACGCAGCGGCAAGAATTACATCGGACCGAGGGACGATCCGCCCGGCGGGGCGCAGGACCGCGAGGTCGTTTCCTTCGACGGGCGGGTTCTCATCACCCGCTGGATCGATCCCGAAGTCTCCGGCCGATACGGCAATGCCGTCTACGTCCGCTGCGCGCCACGGGCCTAGCGCGCGACCAGCAGGCAAGGATCGGCACCCATGGAAGCGGTGATTTGGCACAACCCGAAATGCTCCACCTCACGCAAGGTGCTGGAGATGATCCGCGCCAAAGGCGTCGAGCCCAGAATCGTGGATTACCAAAAAACCCCGCCCAGCACGGCCGAGATCAATGCGGCATTGAAGGCGATGGGAATGAAGCCGCGCGATCTGCTCCGCTGGAAGAACACGCCCTATGAGGAACTCGGCCTCGACGATCCCAAACTCAGCGACGCGCAGCTTGTAGCTGCCATGGCCGACCACCCGCTGCTGATCGAACGCCCGGTGGTGCAAACCAAGAAGGGCACGCGGCTTTGCCGGCCGGTGGAACGGTTGCAGGAGATCTTATGAACGAGCGGCGGCGGCCGATCCCAATCCCGCTTCCGCTCGCGGTCTGGGAGCGCGATGGACTTGCCGCCGCGCTCGCCAAAGCTGGCCTGCCGACTGAGGATATCCAAGCGAGCGGACCGCTGTTCTGGCGTTTTGAAAATGACGACGTACCGGTGGGCTTCGGCGGCCTGGAGATTTTCGAAGATCAGGCGTTGCTGCGGTCGGTCGTGACTTTGCCGCCTGTGCGCAATCGCGGTATCGGCCGGGCTATTGTTGTCTCGCTGGAGGCGGAAGCGAGTATTCGCGGCTGCCGCGCAGCCTGGCTGGTCACCGAAAAAGCCGCCGGTTTTTTCGCCCGTCTGGGCTACCGCGCCTGCGAGCGTTCGGAAGCCCCAAAAGTGGTGCGTGAGGCGGCGCCGTTCGCGCGTCCCGCAGCGGCAGCGGCGATGATGAAGCCGCTGGCTTGAGCGTTATCTAAAGGACGGCGCCACATTCCGCTCATACCCGCGCAAGCGGGAATCCGGGTTGTTTCATTCTGAGCGATGCTGGATCCCCGCTTTCACGGGGATGAGCGAAGCTATTAGCTGCGCGCCGCGAACATGGCGTCGATTTCTCTCTGTGAGAGGCAGCCGTGGTCGCCTTCCAGCTTCGGTCCATTCAAGAGCTTCGCACGTTCCTTGAGCTCGGCGGCGGCCTCCGGCTCGACATCGGCCAACCGTTCGAACCCGCCCCAGATCTGCATCAGGTTGCGGATGTGGTCCTCGATGAACTGCAAGGTGGCAATCACTTTGGTGATGCGCTGGCCGGCGAGATCCTGGAAATTGCAGGCCTCGATAATGCTGGTCACCTGGTCGAGGATGTCACGCGCGAGATGCTGATCCTGGATATTGTTGATCGCGGCGACAAGTGTCTTGGCGGCTTCCTCGATCTCCTCACTGGCCTGCAGGATCCGATGCGTTGCGGATTCACTGCCGCCGACAGCGGCATTGAGTTCCTGGCTGACACGGCCCATGTCGGGATTGGTGAAGCTCGTCAGCACGAGGGTAGCAATCTCCTGCTTGGTGAGCTGGACCGCGTCGTAGATCGAGCCGAGCTCGCTCTTGAGCGCGCCGCGTTCTGCGACAGGGAATGGCGCGGCTTGCCGCAGGCCATGCGCGTCAATCGCCTCCCGCAACGCCCGTAATTCAGTCATGATCTCGGCGTGGCGCAATGCCGCTTCCGCCGCGGGCTCAACAGCAATCGGCGTCGGCGCGCGGATGCCGGTGAGTTCTTCAATGTGGAAAACCTCGCGCCGCCTCGACATTGTCTACTCGCTGCTCCCTGGCGCATGATCCGGCGAAGTGCGTCCGGTTGATAAACGTCATGCGCTTTGCGCCACGCGCCCGTTCTACACGTTGCGGCTTAACGTCCAGTTCATGCGCGGCGTAACCGCTGCTTAACCATAAGTCACGCGCTTCATCAAAAATAAACCGTAACTTTCTGAACGCAGCGCGCGGCAACACGGTAAACGCCGCTTTTAACTAATCGGTCGATTTGGCGCTGTATTGCGGCTGGGTGAGCGGGCTGTGTCGCCCGCGTATCAGCGACGGTCAGTTCAGAGTACGTCAATGCAGCGCCCTTTCCTTGCGATATTCCTGACGGTGATTGGTGGAGCAGGTCCGGCATTTGCGCAGCCGATGCCGCCGGACCGCCCCAATCTCGGTGGCGGCTTCATTGAGTTCATCTTCTCCGGCGGACAGAGCCGTCATGGGCGCCCGGTGAACCAAGGAGGGCAGCAGCCTTACGTGTCGGGGCAACACGGCTATGTTCCGGGGCAGCCGATGTATGGCCAACCGGAGCACTTCATTCGGGCCTCGCTGCCACCGCAACGGGCCGTAATGGACCCGCGGTATCTGAAGCAGGTGGTCGACTATGACGGCGATGAGCCTCCGGGCACGATTGTGATCAATACGCCCGACAAATTCCTCTATCTGGTGCAGGAAAACGGCACGGCGGTGCGTTATGGCATCGGGGTCGGGCGACCAGGCTTTACCTGGGCCGGCGAGCACGAAGTCACCGGCAAGCGCGAGTGGCCGGACTGGCGGCCGCCGAAAGAGATGCTCGCGCGCCGGCCCGACCTACCACGCTATATGGAGGGCGGACCCGACAATCCGCTCGGCGCGCGTGCGCTCTATCTCGGCTCGACCCTCTACCGCATCCACGGCTCGAACGAGCCTTGGACGATCGGCACACAAGTCTCCTCCGGCTGCATCCGCATGCGGAACGAGGACGTGATCGATCTGTATGAGCGCGTGAAGGTCGGCACCAAAGTGGTGGTGATCTAGCGCGGCGGGAAAGGTCGAGATGCCGCGGAGGCGGCTGTCACTCAGGCACGCGCTCCGGTTTCGACTGTTTCTGCAACAGAACGGCTGCTTCGACGCGATTGCGCAGCTGCAGCTTTTGCAGAATGTTCGTTACGTAATGTTTGACGGTTTTCTCTTTCAAGTCGAGTTGGCGGGCGATCTCCTTGTTGCGAAGGCCCTTGCCGAGCAGCACAAGAATTTGCTCTTCGCGCGCGGTGAGCGTTTCGATCGGCTCCTGTTCGGATCCCGCTTTGCGCTCCTTGCTGCCAAAATTGGCCAATAGTTTCGCCGCCAGCGGCGGCGAGACGTATGACCCGCCGTCATGGACGGCGCGCACGATGTCGACCAGTTCCGAGGCGCCAATGCCTTTCAGTGCATAGGCACGGGCCCCCAACTGCAGCGCCTGTGTGACGGTGTCATGATCTTCTTGGACGGTGAGCACGATCAGCTTGATAGCGGGGCATAGCCGCGAAATTCGTTCGATCGCGGTCAAGCCGGAGCCTGGCATATTCATGTCGAGCAGCATGATGTCGGGCAGGAATTGCTGGGCTATATCGACCGCCTCTGCGGCTGTTCCGCCTTCCGAAACGACCTCGATGTCCGCCTCATCGAGCAGCGTCCGAACGACCCCTTCACGCAGCATAGGGTGATCATCAACCACCGCGATACGGATCGGGTCAGACATGGGCCGGGGTCTCTCCGGATTTCAGCGGAAGCCGGGCCTCGAGGCGCGTGCCGGTTCCGGCGATCGATTTGATCGCGAATTGACCACCCAAGCTTTCGATTCGCTCGCGCATTCCGATAAGGCCGATTTGATCGTCTGGTCTATGGGCGGCAGGATCAAAGCCTCGGCCTTGGTCGCTCACTTCTATAACGATGGACCCATTGTCGAGATAGGCGCGAAGTTTCTGGCTGGCGCCGGATGCATGGCGCGTCGCATTGTTCAGAGCTTCCTGGACGAAACGGAAAGCGGCGGTTTTGATCGGGTGGATTGCGGCAACACCATCCTCCACCGAAATATCGGATTCAACGCCGGTATTCGTCCTGCGCACATGATCGCGGACAGCCGCCTGCAACGTTTCCCCGATCGAAAGACGGTCGAGCGATGGCAGTGACAATCCGACCGAGATGTTGCGGATTTCGTTAAGCGCTTCGCGGATCGCGGTACGGATCGTTTCTGCGTCGTTGCTGCTTTGGGCTCCGTGGCTTGCGCCGCCGTTTTGGCGTGCGGCGGATGTACGCTCAAAGGAGTCGAGCCGAAGCAGCGCTAACCCAAGCAGCTGAGCAGGGCCGTCGTGCAGTTCGGCGCCCAGTCTGCGCAAATGCCGCTCGTTGATCTCCAAAGCCCGTTGCGACGAGCGCTCCACGCGCGCGCGCAAGTCGACGTTCTGAGCCAGCAGCGTCTGCAGCTCGGTAATCTTGTCCTGAAGTTCGCGCTTTTGCTGATCAATGGTACGACTGGCGCGCCCAACGATACCAAACAGCAGTGAGACTGCGGTTGCGGCGACCCCGCCAATGATCAGCCAGGCTTGAAGCTTGGCCCGAAAAATATCGCGTCTGAGCTGGTCCGCGCGTTCGTAAAACTCCGCCACCGCAATGATGCGATCGGAGTTTTCCTGGCGAATCGGCGCATAGACTTCGAGCAAAGGAATGCCTTCGGCGCGCTCAAGCCTGTTCTCTTCTTCATTGAGGTGATCGAGCTCGGCCGCGACGTGGCCCGCCCAGGCCTGCTTGAATTTTGGGGTCGCCGGAAAGCTTCTTCCGATCAGCTCCGGCTGGGTCGCATAGACGATGACGCCGTCTCGCCGCCAAATCTTGAACGACACCACCCTTTGGCTGAGCGGCGTGGTGGAGATCAATCTAGCCAGAAGCTCATGCTTTGCCGCTGGAAGCGTGTCGGCTACTGCCAGATCCTGAATAATCGGCGCGATGAAGCTTTCAAAGTAGAGAGCGGTGGACACCGCGCTGTTTTGGGTGACGCCGGATTCGATGCGGCCGGAGGTCCAGGCGCCCACAATCGACATTCCGGCGAGGAACACCGCGGCGCTGGCAAAAAGAAACTGTCTGGTGAGCTTTTGCTGGCCCCAGATCCTCGCCGCCCACGAGATCACATTTGCCATGCCGCTCGCACCTCCATGCCGCCGGCCGGAAACCGGCAACGGCGCGGTAGGACTACCGCGCCGTTGCGATTTAGCAAATGCCGGTCGAAAGGCCACTGCAGGCCTTCTTAATTGTATTACTGAATGGTGCAGCCAAGCAAAACAGTCGTGCCAAGCTTGGCCTTGACCACCGATCCGGCATGGATGGGCGGGAAATTGCTTGGCCAAGGCTTACCGCCATCTCGCGGCGAGTTGAGATCGAGTTCGGCAGCAAGCTCGCGACCGACAATCACCCGCAAAGGCGCGTTGCCCACAACGACGTTATCAACGGTAAAGGTGATCCGTTGGCCGGCGGAAAAGGTAGCGCCTGCAAGCGCCTCAAATTGGGCATCGAATTTTTTGCGCGTGATTGTTGTGCGCACGCGCTCCTCGTACCGTGCATGCAGGTGAGTTTCGCGTGGTCCGTGAACGTCGCACTCCAGCCGCACGTCGCCCGCCTTACTCGGCGTGGCGTTTAAGGCCACTGCGACGGTCGCAAGTAAAATCGCGGCGCTAAAGCCTGAAAGCGTCGTGAGTTTGGGCATGAATCATCTCCGTGGTTGATCTTTCCATCGGAGTATCGAACGCGGCGGGTGGGGCGAGGAATGGACTTTGGTCTGATCAATATGCCGGTCTGATGGCCCGGCACATCGATGCAACCCGGCCATTCCTCCTGGCCGCGGTGTCACCCGAAAGGGCGTTTGGCTGCGTTTGCAGGAACAGAGTACCGCCTGGCGGCGTTAATTGGCCTGGCGCACCGAGATCAGGGTATAGTCGGGATCGGACGTGAAGAACTCGCCAATCGGGCACTGCTTCTTCAACAGCTCGAGCCGGTTGCCGCTCTCTTTGCCCTTGCCGACGGGGATCGGATTCATCACCGGGTTCACGCCAACAACGTCGTCCAGATCTTCTTTGAACTTGTCCATGTTTTCGACGGTGAAGCCGACATGGTCCATGCCGGGCGTCAGGATGCTTTGATCGGCATAGTTGGTGATCTTCCAGGGCATGATCATCAAGGTGACCTTGCCATCGCTGAGATAGTGATTGGGATCGCCGGCGGGGCGGTTCTGCGGGCTTAATTCGAATACGTCCACGTAGAACTTTGCCATCTCGTCAGGGCGCATGGTGCGGAGGGCGACGTGGCTGATGTGGCGGGGATTCTGCTCGCCGGTATTTTCGACATAAGCGGCGTGGCGGTTCTTCATGTCCTTCTGCGAAATGTCGAACACGTTACCGTCCGGATCGTTGGCGGTCAGGCCGGCGAAGGGGCGCGTGCTCGGGCGCTGCACCCAATCAGCTGTGGGATATTTGCTGCGCATGCGGTCGAACACCGTTTCGACGTCCTCGACCTGGATGCCGAAGTGGTCGAGGGTGGCGGCGCGGCCGGCTTTGCGCGGATTGATGTTAAGCCCGACATAGCCATCGCCGACGGTAATCGCGCGCGCCGGATTCTTCGTCCCCGACGCCTTCATCCCGAACACGGATTCATAAAACTTGCCGAGCAGCGCATAGCGCTCGCTGACGATCGCAACGTGATTGATTTTGGAAAACATCGGACACTCCACGGTAGATTTTTGACTTTATCTTGTCGGAAACGCGACGCCGATGCGAGTGGGCGGAGTGCCGTTTCAGACTAAGCCATTGTATATCGGCCCGCTTGGCTCGGACAACTGCGGATTCCCGCACGTTTCGAGCGCCGCGGCAGCACCCCAGCACCGTCTTTAAAGAAAAGCGAAGTTCCCGGAACTTCGTACGCGCGGCAGGCCTTCCCCTGCGTGGGGGCATTCACCAACAGGAGCGCTCAATGAACCGTAAGACTTTACTGTTGGCGTCCGTCTTTTTGGGCGGAAGCGTTCTCGCGGCGGCTGCTCAATCAGGCAGCAGTCCATCCGGCGCCGGATCAGGTTCGATCTCGGCGGCGACCCATTGCCTTGATGCTTCGGGTCAGCCGAAGCTGAAATCGGCGGGTGCGGGCTCCGGCTCATCCACGAGCGGTAGCAGCTCATCCGGCGTGGCTTCGGATAGCAGCGGCAGCAGGAGCGGCGGCTCCCCCAGCACCAGCGGTTCCGCCAGCGGTTCAGGCATGGGCAGCGGCAGTTCTGCCGCAGCCACTCTGCCGAAATGCTGATCGTCGCGTTACGATGAAAAAACGAGCGGCCCCGCAAGGGGCCGCTCTCCTATGAGCGGGCGTCAGCCTTCACTGCCGCCGCCGTCGCCTCCAAAATCGACGCCGCCGTCGCCGCCGGGATCATCGGCAATATGCTCCGCGGTATCGAAGAAGCCTTGGCGGTCCTCGCGTCCGCTGATGTCATTGAGGCCTGCTTCACGCGCCATTTCGCTGTCGCGTGCGCCCCCGCCCCATGGCGTATCTCCACCGGTGTCGCCGAATTTCTGGGTGCCGGCATGCGCCTTATCGCCACCGAACATCGAGCCGAGGCTGTTGAACAGCAGCGAGCCGCCAATCACGCCGGCGGCGGTCGCCGCCGCGGTGCCGAGAAAGGAGCCGCCGCTGCGGCCATAATCCTGCGCCATCGGCTGCTGATGTTGCTGGTACTGCTGCGGCGTATTCCACACGCTGCCGCGGCCACCGACCGAGGGAACGGAGCCGCGCCGATTCTGATCAGGCCCGAGCAAGGCCTCGCGCACGTTGTCGAGGAAGCCGCGCTCCTGCTGCGGCTCGCCGATCTCCCCGCCGAGCTCGCGAATGCGTTCTTCCGCGATCTTCAGCGCCTCATCCTGCACCAGCACGGTCTGCACAAGCGGATAGAGCGCGTGCGGCGCGCGGGCCAAACCTTCGGCGATGGCCTGTTCGGCTTCCGGGTCGCGCGGCTGGCCTTCCAACCGGGCGAGGCGGTCGAACAATTCGTCGATCAGCTGGCGTTCCTGCGGTGTCATCGGTCGTCTCCATTCGGCACGGATAAGTTAGCGCCAACCCCGGTTATGTGGGGGGATTGCAGCCGGAGAAGAATAGCCGCGACAAAATATTCTGGCGTCGGAAAGCCGACAGTTCAGCTCAGGGCGAAGCCATAGGCCGCCAAGGTGGCGGGCAGGGCGTCGCTGCCGAGATAGGCATATTCCCGCTCGCGTTGGATGGTGAGCGGATCGAGCCGCTTCAGCTCGTCATCCACCACGCCGGGATGGCACATCACCACGCTTTCCGGCGGCAGCCGGTGCAGGAAGTGGGGAAACAGTTTGGCGAAATCCGGCTCGCGACGGAAATCATAGGCTCCGGCGAAGGCCGAATTGGTGCGCACCCCCTTGGCGCCCGCCCGGCGCCGGAAGCTATAGCTGAGCACGTCGAGCAGCATCGCCTTGCGGTCGAAGCGCCGCCGTAGCGGGATCGAACGGCCGCATTGCCGCACCCAGGCCTGCGGCGCCATCTCCTTCACCACCGAAAGGAAGGCGTCGCGCACCTGCGGAAACAGATGCACATGCTGGTGACCGTCGACGAAATCCGGCGCGCGTCCGAAGGCCGAGACGAAGGCCTTGATCTGCGCCGCGATCTCCTTGGCAAGACGGTCGCGGTTCAGCCGCTGCAGGAAGGCGGCGAGCAGCATGGCTTCGAGCGGCAGGAAAGCGCCCTCGCGCAGCGGGCTGTATCCGGAGGTCATCGGCTTGAACGGCGCGGTCAGCGTTACATGCAGGCCGATCGCCACCCGCTTTTCGTCCTCGTTGAGGCCGGCCAGCGCTTCCGCCTCGGACCGGGAAAAGCTTGGCGCCATCACCATCACCGAGGTGGCATTGATCCGCCCCCGCGCGATCAAGTCACGGATGGCGCCGTTGACCCCGGGGGCGATGCCGTAGTCATCGGCGCATAGCCAGATATGACGCGGCTGCGGGGCCGGCGGAACCGCGCGCATCATTCGGCGGCGGTCCTTGCGGGCGAGTCGTTCGCAAGCGCCTCGTCCAGCTGCTTCAGGCTGTGCTCGGCCACGAAATAGACCGGGCGCGCTTTGATCTCGGACAGCACCTTGGCGATGTATTCGCCCATCACACCGATCATGATCAGCTGCACGCCGCCGAGCACCATCAGGCCGACGATCACGGAGGGATAGCCGGGCACGGACTGCCCGTAGAACACGGTCTCGACCAGGATCTGCATGCCGAAGATGAAAGCGCCGCCGGCCAGCAGCAGCCCGAGCAGGCTGGCGAGCCGCAGCGGCGCGACCGAGAAGGAGGTCAGCCCTTCAATCGAAAGGCCGACCAGCGCGCGCATGTTCCAGCTGGATTTGCCGTGGACGCGTTCCGCGCGGATTGTAGTCGACGCGTATCTGGCGGAAGCCGATCCAGCTCGCGAGGCCCTTGAAGAAGCGGTTGCGCTCCGGCATTTGCCGCAAGGCCGCCGCCGCGCGCGGCGACAGCAGGCGGAAGTCGCCGGCGTCCTCGGGAATTTTTTGCCGCGCGCCCCAATTGATGATTTTGTAAAAGGCATGCACCGCCACACGCCGCGTGAAAGGCTCGCTCGCGCGATGCGCCTTGGCGGTATAGACGACGTCGTAGCCATCCTCCAGCCAATGCCGCACCAGCGTGTCGACGAGATCGGTCGGGTGCTGGCCGTCGCCGTCGATAAAGAGCACCGCGCCGAGCCGCGCATGTTCGAGTCCGGCGAGCAGGGCGGCTTCCTTGCCGAAATTGCGCGAGAGCGAGACCACCTGCACGTCCAGATGCGAAGCCGGCAACTCACGCGCGATCGAGAGGGTGGCGTCGCGGCTGCCGTCGTCCACATAGACGACCTCGCAGGCGAGGCCGCGCTTTTCCTTCAGCTGCCGCGCCACCTCGGAAATCCGCGCATGCAGCGCCGACAGCCCCGCCGCCTCGTTGAAGAGCGGCACGACAATGGACAGTCCGGCGGTCTGCAAAGGCGGCACCATGGCGGTTAATTATATAGCACGGGCAAAGGCCTGTCGCGCCTGCGCGGCCCGTGCTAAGCGGCTGCCATGAATCTCCTCAGCCGCCTTGTAGCCTTCTGGAAGCGTGAACTGTTGTTAATCAAAGCCACCAGTTTCGCGCTGGTCGGCGTGGTCAATGCGGCCGTCAACTACACTGTCTTCTGGCTGGGATTGCATCTGATAAAAGCCGCCCCCGCCCTGGCGCAGGGCTTGAAATGGACGGCCGAAAGTTGCCGCTGTGTCAGCAGTGAAAATGCCGAAATGATAGCCGCCAACGTGGTCGCCTGGTGTGTCGCGGTGACGGGCTCTTATGTCATGAACTCCATGACGACCTTCGCCGCCGAGTCCGGGCGCAAACTGACCTGGCGTGCCTATTTCACCTTTGCCGCGTCCGGTTTGCTGGGCCTGCTCGCAGACACCACCACGCTGCTCATCGCCAAAACTTTCCTTCCGATCATGCTGGCAAAGTTATTGGCGATCGGCGCTGCCTTCGTTGTCAACTTCTCGATGTCGCATTTCGTGGTGTTCCGCAAGAAAGCCGGGCAAGCCAAGCAATAATCACTGCGCTCATCCCCGCGAAGCGGGGATCCAGAGGCATCCGCAGCAGATTGGATTTCCGCTTGCGCGGGAATGAGCGGAGATTGAATTAACCGCAGCAACAGGAGAGGTGGAAACTACAGCCCGGCTTCCAGCTTGGCGTAGAGCGGGTTGTCACGGGCGAAGACATAGTCCAGCCGCCCGACCGAAACGCTGTCGGCGCCTTTTTCCCGCAGGAAGTTTGCGAGCGCATGCACCTGATCCTTGCGGGCATGCAGCGTGAACATTCCGGACGAAGACGGGCCGCCGAAGGGCGCAAGCGCGCCGAAGCGCTGCGTCACCTCGGAAACAATGGACGCTTCGCTGTTCAGAAGGCGGGTGCGCACTTCACGAAATTCACCCGCGCGCGCTTGCGCGGTCATGCGGTCGAAAATGATGCGCGCGGTTTCGCGCGCCTGCGGATTCCAGT
The DNA here is from genome assembly GCA_963750965.1 of uncultured Alphaproteobacteria bacterium. Taxonomy (GTDB): domain Bacteria; phylum Pseudomonadota; class Alphaproteobacteria; order Rhizobiales; family Xanthobacteraceae; genus CANKHA01. Next base: position 170,814 of record CAVVSK010000014.1, on the reverse strand, counting down.
CGGCCTGGCGTGACGCCACCAGATTGGCCTGCGAGCGCAAGATAATGCCGTCCTCGATCACCTTCAGACCGTTGGCCGCGAGCGTCGCGCCGGTGGTGGTGATGTCCACGATCAGTTCGGCGGAGCCCGCCGCCGGCGCGCCTTCGGTGGCGCCCAGGCTCTCGACGATACGGTAATCGACGATGCCATGCGTGGCGAAGAAGCCGCGGGTCAGGTTCACGTATTTGGTGGCCACCCGCATCTTGCGGTCGTTGCGCGCGCGAAAGGCGGTGGCGACATCGTCGAGGTCGGCCATGCCGCGCACGTCGATCCAGGCCTGCGGCACCGCCACCACCACATTGGCATAACCGAAACCCACGCCGTCCAGCAGTACCACGCGCTGCTCTGCATCGGGGATCATCTCGCGCACCAGATCTTCGCCGGTGATGCCGAGATGCGCCCCGCCCTGTGCGAGCTGCGAGGTGATATCCGCCGCGGAAAGATAGGCGACTTCCACATTCTCGAGGCCGGCGATGCCGCCGCGGTATTCCCGCGCGCCGCGCGGCTTCACCAGACTGAGACCGGCGCGCGCGAAAAAAGCTTCGGCGTTTTCCTGCAGGCGGCCCTTCGACGGCACCGCAAGGACAAGCGGACCGCTCATGTTGCGCTCCCGTTGCCCGCCAGCCGTTCGATCCAGACCGCGAAGCCGACCGCCGGGATCGGCACGGGCGCGCCGAGCCGCGTCAGCAGCCCGTCATAGCGCCCGCCGGCGACCAGCGGATTGCTGCCGTCGGAATCCGGCTCGTGCAGCTCAAATTCGAAGCCGGTGTAATAATCAACGCCGCGGCCGAAGGCGGTGGAGAAGCGGATGCGCTTTAAGTCGACGCCGCGCGCGGCGAGAAAGCCGGTGCGGCTTTCGAGAAGATCGATGGCCGGGTTAAGCGCGTCGGCCACTTCGCTCGCCAGCGCCCGCAGCTTTTCCGCCACGTCATCAGGGTCGCCGCTGATGGCGAGAAATTTCTCGATCACCTGCGCGCGTCTCGCGCGGCAACGCGGTGGTCGCGCCGAGCGCGGCCTGTTCCAGAAAGCGGTCGGCGATCTCACCCACCGAGCGCCCGCCGACGGCGGTGATCCCGGCAATCGAGAGCAGATCGGTGACGAGTGCATGCGCGCCTTTCGGATCGGCGCCGGCCAGCGCCGCCAGCACGCCCTGATATTCGGGACGGCCGTTGGTGGCGGCGAGGCTCAGCCGTTCGAGATCCTCCGCCAGGCTTTTCTTGCGGTTGAAATCCTTCAGCAGCCGCCGTTTCCAGGCCGGCGCGAGATCGAGCGCGGCAACCAGCGCGGCGAATAACCCGACGTCGCCCATGCGGATTTCCGGAGCGGTCGCGCCGTAATGCGTCGCGGCTTCTAGGCCGAGCGCCAGCATTTCCGCATCGGTCGCCGCGGTGTCGGTGCGTCCGAAAGATTCGATGCCGGCCTGCAGAAATTCATTCGGTCCCTTGTCGCTGTGGCGGAACACCGGGCCGAGGTAGCAATAGCCCGCCGGCTTGCCGGCCTTCGGGGAGGCGAGATAGTCGCGCGATACCGGAATGGTGAGATCGGGCCGCAGGCAGAGTTCGTTTCCGCTCGGGTCCAGCGTCAGATACATGCGCCTGCGGATGTCCTCGCCGGAAAGGTCGAGGAACGGCTCAGCCGGCTGCAGCAAGGCGGGCGCAAGGCGGACATAGCCCGCGCGCTCATAGGAAGCGACCAGCGCTTCCGCCCGTGCGTCCGGCACGGCCGCCATGGTTACTGCCTCGTTCATCGTCCCGTCCTGTTAGCGCATGATCCGGCGAAGTGGGAACCGGTTCGCCGATAAGATTATGCGCCACTTCAACAAGTTAGCGCGCGATCGGACGCAAAACCGGTATCCACTTTTGCTGATCGCGCGCTGAGGGGCGCGGTATAGCAGTTTTCCGTTAAATTTCGACGCCGTTTGGCCGCCGCGCCGAACGGCCCAAAAGTCCGAAAAGGCAGGAGAGTTAATCAATTGATGCACCGGACGGTTCATGGGTCATTTACGCTGCCGCCGCGTTTTGGCGGAATTGCAAAGGCTTTAACTGGCTGCTCGCTCAGCTGCGGTAGATCAGTGACCGGGACCCACCATCGCGCTTGGGACGCGAGGATGACGTATGCGGCGCCTTCGAAAATTCCTCACCATCTATTTCATTGTTTTTGGCGCATTGAGCATTATCGCGGCGATTCCGGTCGCCGCGCTGATGGTGCTCCTGTTCACGTCAATGGCGCTTCCGCTGTTTGGGGCGCCGGGATTTCTGGTCATCGCCTCGCCGACCATCCTGCTTTATTCCAGCGCGTTGGTGCCGTTATGGCGGGCCCTCGCCGTGCCGGATCGCCGTATTTGGCGGATCGCAATTGCAGCAGCGGCGGGCGTTCCCATCGTAGCTGCCATTGCAATCGGACCCGGCTTGCTTTCGCAGACCGAGGCGAGGCAATTCGGAGCGCGCATGAGCAAGGGCGACTTCAGTCGCCCCGTCGCCGCCAAACCGAAGAGCATCGAACTGATCGGCGACTTTGCGTCTGGCATGTTCGCCTCCGGGAAGGCGGGCGACGCCCACTCCCCCTGCAATGAAGTCTGCCGCCGGTTGTTGTTCAATGGCGAAGCCGACTGGGTGCGCATGACCCGCATCCCGGATATCTATATGAAGAAAAGGTCGGGGACGACGCGGAGCGTCACCTACCACATCGAGCATCGGGACTCTTGTCCGGATCTCTTTCCGACCGGCACCCCGATTGAGAAGGCGGTGCGCGACCGCCTGATTGCTGGTGATTGCGTGATCGCCGAAGTCGGCGGCGACAACGCGCCCGACGCGACGGTGAAGTTCATAACACGCTATTTCAACCAGAGTTATCCAAAGGCGCCGCCGGACAACGGCCCAAACTTCGCGATTATCGAGACAGTGAAGGATCTTGTGATCGAGAGCCGGGCCAGCGGCACGCTCAGCCCTGTCGTGCAGCAGACCGAGACCGTTGCGCGCGCATTGGCGCTGCCTTTTTACATTGGCTACGAGCTGAGTATGCAGGGCGGCTATAACGGCCCAACGCTGGGCCGCGACAAGCTCGTCATGAATGCCGTCGATCTTGCGCAGGAAATGCGCGAGGCCTTGGGATACGAACTCGCCGAGATTTCACCGCCGCCGGCTGAGGATAACCGCCAGATTGCCGAACGCATTCTGGCCTTGCCGCCGGATGCCAATCCGCTGCTGTCGGCGCAACAGCAGGACGCCATCAGCGAGGTGCTGGCCGCGATGGCGAAGCAGCGGGCGCTTTCGGATGCGGATGTCGACTTCCTGCGCCGGGTCATCGCTGACAAGCGGGTGACGGAGGGCAAGGTCGGCCTGAGCATCCAGGACATGTTTCGCAAATCCACCGCGCGTCTGGAGCCGCTGATCCCGGTCGTACTCGACCGCCTGAGCACGCCGGTGCGGGAACGCGGTAGTCACTACGAATCGATGCTCGGATGGTCGCTGACCAACTTTTCCGCGGACAGCCTGCAGCCCTATCGCGACAAGATGGTGGCCGTGGCCGAGGCTCAACCCGATTGGCCGAGCAATGGCTTGTTGACGCGGTTGGCTGAACTGGGCGGCGACCAAGCGATCGATTTGGTACGCCGGCGGCTCGGTTCGGCGAAGACACGGCATTTCGCAGCGGTGGCGGTGTGCCGCGCAAGCGCCGAGTCCTGGCCCGCGCTTGAGCAGGACGCCTTGGCGCAGCTGACGCCGCCAAGGCAAGGCAACCGGCTGGACGATGACGAGAAGCCCCTGCTGCTCGCCTTGGTCCGCTTCGGCCAGAAACAGCGGGCCGCCGAAATGATCGAGCAGCGCGATCTGTCCAACAAGACACGCACGCTCGAGCGGCTGGCCAAGCTGGAGCCAGGGTTTGATCCGAAACATTGCCGTGGTGGTGTCCTTTAGCGCGCTGTTTGTCACGGCGCGCTTTCACGCGCCAAAGGTCAAACAGCGGCAGAGTTAATGGATTTGAGCTTCTGATTGTCATCCCGGCCGAGCGGAGCGAGAGCCGGGACCCAGGCTACGCTGATGGGTCCCGGATCGGCCTGCGGCCGTCCGGGATGACAACCCGGCCGACATGCTAATATCCGCGCAGATTCGTATTGGAGATCGTGTCATGCGCCGCCAGTTCGCCGCTATTGCCGTAACCCTGCTGTTTGCCGCTCCTGCGCTCGCGCTCGACATGCCGGCGCGCAAGGCGGGGCTGTGGGAAATGAAGATGGTGTTCGAAGGCCTCCCGGTGCCGGCCCAGACCATGCGTCAGTGCATCGACCAGGCCACCGACCAGGCGATGCAGTCGCAGTTTGGCGCGGCGGCGCAAGGAACCTGTTCGAAGCAGGATGTCAAGAACGCCGGCGGCACCCTGACCTTCGACGCGGTCTGCAAGATCGGCCCCGCCACCACGTCGATGCAGGGCGTCGTCACCGGCAGCTTCGACAGCGGCTATACGATGAACATCACGACCAAGAGCACCGGCGGGCCAGCGATCCCCGGCATGACGCCCGGCGGCGAAACCAAAATGACGATCGAGGCCAAACACCTCGGCGCCTGCCAGGCGGGGCAGAAACCCGGCGACATGATCATGTCGAATGGCATGAAGATGAACGTGCTCGACCTGCAGAAGATGATGGACGGTATAACGCCGCCGGGCGGAATGACGCCGGGGCGGTAGCGTCCGCTCATTCCCGCGCAAGCGGGAATCCAGCTTTGGGGAAACCCTGGGTCCCCGCTTTCGCGGGGACGAGCGGAAAACTATGGCTGCCTGCCGCCATGCTTCGCCAGCAGTTCGCGCACCGCTTCGACCAGTCTGTCTTCCTTCACCGCGAATTGCGCCTGCGCCTGTTTTTGCAGATAGTCTTCGCGCTCCTTCGCTTCCCCGGCGAGCTGCGTGCCGATGGCCAAATCCTTGATCTGCACTTCGCCGCGCGCCTTCTCGTCGCTGCCCTGGATGATCGCGCAGGGTGAATGACGCTTGTCGGCGTATTTCAGCTGCGCGCCGAGATTGTTCTTCGGGTTGCCGAGATAAAGCTCGGCGCGGATGCCGGCATTGCGCAGCGTCTGCGCCATGCGCTGATAATCGGCGATGCGCTCGCGGTCGAAGATGGTCACCAGCACGGGGCCGCTCTGCGCCCCTTCCGCCACAATCGGGCTCTTGATCGCCTGCAAGGCGGCGAGCAGGCGAGACACGCCGACGGAGAATCCCGTTGCCGGCACCGGCTCGCCGCGGAAACGCGACACGAGACCATCGTAGCGGCCGCCACCGCCGACCGAGCCGAAGCGCACCGGGCGGCCTTTCTCGTCCTTGGTCTCGAAGGTCAGCTCAACTTCAAACACGGCGCCGGTGTAATATTCCAGCCCGCGCACAACGGAAGGATCGATCTTCACACGATCGGCATAGCCAGCGGCCTCAATCAGACGCGCGATCTCAACCAGGTCCTCGGTTTTTGTAGCCGACGGTGGCAAAGTCCAACGCCTGCTTGATCTGCGTCTTTCGGCACAAGTCCTGCGCCCTTGGTGAAGTCGCCGCTTTCATCCTTGCGGCCGGCGCCAAGAAGTTGAGCGACACCGGGTCGGGCCGAGACGATCCAGCTTGTCGATGGCGCGCAGGATCGGTGAGTTGCTGCTTCGCGGTCTTTCGACAGTTCCGAGTCATGAGTCGGTCGAGCACTTTCCGGCTGTTCACCTTCACCACATAGTCGCCGCGCTGGATGCCGAGCGCCTCCATCGCGTCCGCCGCCATCATGCACATCTCGGCATCGGCGGCGGGCGAGGCGGAGCCCACGGTGTCGGCATCGAACTGCATGAATTGCCGGTAGCGTCCCGGGCCCGGCTTCTCGTTGCGAAACACCCAGCCCTCGCGATAGCTGCGATAGGGCAGGGCCAGATTCTGGAAATTCTCCGCCACATAGCGCGCCAGCGGCGCGGTCAGGTCGTAGCGCAGCGAGAGCCATTGCTCGTCGTCGTCCTGGAAGGAGAAGACGCCTTCGTTCGGCCGGTCCTGGTCGGGCAAAAACTTGCCGAGCGCGTCGGTATATTCGATCGCCGGCGTCTCCACCGGCTCAAAACCGTAGCGCTCGTAGACGGCGCGGATTTTTTCGATCATCGCCCGCGTCGCCGCGATCTCGGCCGGGCCGCGGTCGGCGAGGCCGCGCGGCAGGCGCGCCTTCAGTTTCTGCGGCTTCTTCTCGGCCATGTCAGTGATCGGGAGTTTAGAATTTGAGTGAAGATGCGCGGGTGGTAGCAGCCGCGAATTAAGGCGGCAAGCAACGGTATGTTCTTGACCACGCACTATGATTTTATTCCTGGGAGGGCCGTCAGCGACGCGTTCGGATAAGCCGCCGTTGACCGGTTTCGCCGGATGCAAATCGGAGCGGCGCGCATTGCCGGACGAATTGTGCGGTCATGGACATTTAGCTTGCGCGAAATCGGACTTCTGGCACAGTTGGATTTGCACTTCGGGAATTGCATGCTCCGGCTTGCCGCCATCTTTATCGCTATCTGCATGGTGCTCATTGCGAGCTCGGTAGGCGCCGTTCTCTATCTCTTCTTCGGTTTGACCGGCGCGGAATCGGCCATGGCAGGTTTGGCCGCGCTGACCGGGCTTGTGCTTTACAACACCATCGCGAGCCGCCTGCGCGACCGCAATGACGTCGGCGATCAGATCGCCGACCTGTCGCGTGTCACCGCCGACCTCGCCAAGCAAATGGCCGAGTTCAAGCACAGCCTTGCCGCCGCCGAGAGCAAGCTGGAGGGCGCGGTCAATCGTGCGCACGCCGCGGTCGATCCGGTCACGTCGGAGATCGGCGAACTGGGCCTTCTGGTAAAGCAACTGGCCGAGGCGGTTGCGGTGCATGAGGCGGCGCTGGCTGGCCGCGCCGCCGCGGACGCCGCTGCAGCCGGCGAGCCGGCTTCCATCGCCGCGCCGATGATCGCGCCGACCGAAGCTGCTCCTGCGGCTGCCACCGGGGCTGGCTTCAAGTCGCTCGATGCCGAGAGCATGCGCGCCGGCATCCGCGAGGCGATCGAAGCCGGCCGCATGGATATTTATCTCCAGCCGGTGGTGACGTTGCCGCAGCGCAAAATCCGCTTCTATGAAGCGCTCACGCGGATGCGCACCGCAGGCGGCGAGCAGGTGATGGCGGAAGACTTCGTGCCACATGCCGAAGCCGCCGGCTTGATGCCGAAGGTCGACAATCTGCTGCTCTTCCGAAGCGTGCAGGTCCTGCGCCGGCTGCTGCTGAAGGACGGCGAGATCGGTGTGTTTTGCAACGTGTCGAGCTCCACGCTGCGCGATCCGGAATTTTTCTCGCAATTCTCCGATTTCATGGATGCCAACCGCGCGCTCGCCCCTGGTCTGATCTTCGAGTTCAGGCAGGACGCCTACCGCGCCATGGGGCCGCGTCGAATACGAGAGCCTGGCTGCGCTCGCGAGCCGCGGCTTCCGCTTCTCGATGGATCACGTCACCGATCTGCGCATGGAGCCGCGCGAATTGTCAGAGCGCGGTTTCCGCTTCCTCAAGGTTTCCGGCGCAATGCTGGTCAGAAGCGGCAATGCCGCCAGCGGGGACATTCATCCCGCCGATCTTTCCGACCTCCTGGCGCGCTATCACATCGACCTGATCGCCGAGCGGATCGAGAACGAGAGCGTCGTGGTCGATCTGCTCGATCTCGATGTGCGCTTTGGCCAGGGCTTCCTGTTCTCGCCGCCGCGGCCGGTGCGTGTCGAAGCGATACAGGCCAACGGCGGCGAATCCGCGGCCAAGCCCGGCGGCAACGCGGCCCCTGCGCACCTGCCGGGCATCGAGGCTCCCAATACCTCAAAGCTCGTCTCCCGCATGGGCGTGGTGGCGTAACGCCGCTTCCTGCCTTAACTGTTAGCTCCCCATCCGTCTCACCCCATGGCCTTTCATGTCCGGCTCTCCGCCCTTCCTTGATCATTGCGGCCCGCTTCTGGCCGATTACGATCTTTTGCTGTGCGACGTCTGGGGCGTGATCCACAACGGCGTGGAGAGCTTTCAGCCGGCTTGCGAGGCGCTGAAGCGCGCGCGAGACAACGGCAAGACCGTTCTGTTGATCTCCAATTCCCCCCGCCCGGCCGCGGGAGTGGTTCCGCAACTCGACGGATTACACGTGCCGCGCGAGAGCTACGACGGCATGGTGACCTCCGGCGACGTTACCCGCGCGGTGATCATGGAGCGGCCCGGGCAGAGCGTCTTTCATCTCGGCCCGCCGCGCGATCTGCCGATCTTCGAAGGTCTCGATCTGAAGCTGCTGGACGCCGAGAGGGCGGACTACGTCGTCTGTTCCGGGCTGTTCGACGACACCAGCGAGACCCCGGAGGATTATCGCGCCATGCTCGAGGGCATGCAGGCACGCGGGCTGTTCATGCTCTGCGCCAATCCCGACGTGGTGGTGGAACGCGGAAAGGAGCTGGTCTATTGCGCGGGCGCGCTGGCCGATCTCTATCAATCCCTGGGCGGCGACGTGCTCTATGCCGGCAAGCCTTACGCGCCGATTTATGAGCGAACGCTGGCGCGCGCGCAAACCTTACGCGGGAGCAAGGTGCCGCTTCACCGCGTGCTGGCGATCGGCGACAGCGTGCGCACCGATCTCACCGGCGCCGCCGCGCTGGGGGTGGATTTCCTCTTCCTGACAGCGGGCATTCACGCCGGGGAAATCGGCGTGGAGGCCAAATCCAATCCGCAGATGCTCAAGCTGTTTTTTGAAGAAAACCGGATGCCGAAAGCCGTCATGCACCGGCTGGTGTGGTGAGGCATTACTTATCGTCATGTCCGCGCTCGTCGCGGGCATCCCGCTTAGGAAGGCACGGCGCGCCTAAACGAGATGGCCGGGACAAGCCCGGCCATGACAAATTCGCGGGAATGTGCAGAAAATCAATCCGCGAAGACCGCTTCGATCTTGTTTTGCAGCGTCTGCGCGTTGAACGGCTTGACGATGTAGTTGTTCACGCCGGCCTTCTTGGCGGCGATGACGTTTTCGGTCTTCGACTCGGCGGTGACCATGATGAAGGGCGTTCTTGCCAGGCCGGGATCGCTGCGCACTTCTTTCAGCAAGTCGTAGCCCGTCATCGGCTCCATGTTCCAGTCGGAGATGACCAGGCCGTAATGCTTCTGCCGCATCTTCACCAGTGCCGCGGTGCCGTCAGTGGCGTCGTCGATGTCCTGAAATCCGAGCTGCTTGAGCAGATTGCGCAGGATACGAATCATCGTGTTGTAGTCGTCGACTACAAGAACCGGCATGGAAAGGTCGACGGCCATTACTCCTGCTCCATCACGTCAATGATCGCGCCGGGCAAAGGCGCCGGTTGGGCTACCTGTTTAGACAATAGGAGGTTAACAGTCGGCTATTGAACATCCGGTTAACTGCTTGCATATGCAGGCTGGCGCCCGCCGCTACTACCCTTAGGCAGGAAAGCCTCATTGGTTGCCGAAACGTTAATGGGCGTTGCCCGCGGACTTATTTACCCGATGACCGAACCTCTTGCCCCGACGAAACCCTTCGTCGTCCTGCGCGACAGCGCGCCAGCCGATGCACTGCGGGGCGCCGTGGTCGCCATAGGCAATTTCGACGGCGTGCATCGCGGCCACCGAGCCGTGATTGCGGCGGCGCTTGCCCGCGCCAAGATGGCTGGTTGTCCTGCTGCAGCGTTGACTTTCGAGCCGCATCCGGCCGCCGTGCTGCGCCCGCAGCAGCCCATGTTCCGGCTTACCGATGCAAGCGGGAAGCTGCGTCTGCTCGCCGCGACGGGACTCGACGGGGCGGTCGTGCTGACTTTCGATGCCGCGCTTGCCAGCCTGTCGCCGGAGGAATTTGTCCAGCGTATCCTGGTGAAGCGCTACCACATCGCCGGCGCCACCGTCGGCTTCGATTTTCATTTCGGCAAAAACCGCATGGGCTCGCCCGCCTTTCTGCAGGGGGAGGGCGCGCGCCACGGCTTCACCGTCGATGTGCTGCCGCCGTTGCAGGATGAAGGCCGGCCGGTATCGTCCGGCACCATCCGCAACGCGCTCGCGGCCGGGCGCGTGATCGAGGCGGCGGAGCTCCTTGGCTATCCCTGGTTTGCCTCCGCTACCGTGATTGCCGGCGACAGGCGGGGCCGTGAGCTCGGCTATCCGACTGCAAATATGCTGCTCGATCCGGCCTGCGGGCTCAAGCACGGCATTTACGCCGTGCGCGTCGGCGTTGGCGGCCGTCTGCATGATGCCGTGGCGAGCTTCGGCCGCCGTCCGATGTTCGACAATGGCGCACCCCTGCTCGAGGTCTTTCTGTTCGACTTCGACGGCGACCTTTACGGCCAGAGCCTCGACGTGGCCTTCATCGCCTGGATCCGGCAGGAGAGGCAATTCGACAGCATCGAGGCTCTCGTGCGCCAGATGGATGAGGACAGCGCCCTTGCGCGCGAGGCGCTCGCCCGCGCTCCTGCCGCCTTTCCGGCGCTGGGCGCCCTATAAAAAGGCTCGTCGAAAAAGGCTCGTCATGGCCGGGCATAGCCCGTCGAAGACGGGCGTGAACGCCCTGATGTCCCGGCCATCTCGCTTCATGAGGCACTGCTTTTCTAAGCGAGATCACCGGGACAAGCCCGGTGATGACAACGAAGAGATTGCTGCTTTCCGCCGCGGAATCAGCCTGCTACATAGCCCGCCATGTCGAAGCCCGAACGCGATTACAGCGAGACTCTGTTCTTACCGAAGACCGACTTTCCGATGCGCGCAGGCCTGCCGCAGAAGGAGCCGGAGATCCTTGCGCGCTGGGCCAAGCTCGAGATCTACAAGCGCCTGCGGGAGGCAGCAGCGGGGCGGGATAAATTCATCCTGCATGACGGCCCGCCCTACGCCAATGGCAACATCCATATCGGCCATGCGCTCAATAAGATTCTGAAGGACGTGGTGACGCGCAGCCAGCAGATGCTCGGCTACGATTCCAATTACGTGCCGGGTTGGGATTGTCACGGCCTGCCGATCGAGTGGAAGATCGAGGAAGAGAACTACCGCTCCAAGAATAAGCCGAAGCCGAATTTGTCCGACCCCGCGGCGATGATCGCCTTCCGGAAGGAATGCCGCGCCTATGCCGAGCATTGGCTCAACGTGCAGCGCGAAGAGTTCAAGCGGCTCGGCATCGAAGGCGATTGGGATCACCCTTACACCACGATGGACTTCGCCGCCGAGGCGCAGATCGCGCGCGAGCTGATGAAATTCGCGCAGAACGGCACGCTTTACCGCGGCTCCAAGCCCGTGATGTGGAGCGTCGTGGAGAAGACTGCGCTGGCGGAAGCCGAGGTGGAATACGAGGACTACACCTCAGACCAGGTGTGGGTGAAGTTTCCGGTGGCGGAGGTGTCACTGGAGGGCGGCGCGTCGCAAGATGCCATCGCTGCCGCGTTCAATTCAGTCGACGCTGCTTCGGTCGTTATCTGGACCACGACCCCTTGGACGCTGCCGGGCAACCGCGCCGTCTCGTTCTCCTCGAAAATCAAATACGGACTTTACAAAGTCACCGACGCTGCGCCGGAAAATTGGGCAAAGTCCGGTGACCTCCTTATCCTGTCGGACAATCTCGCCGGTGAGGTGTTCAAGCAGGCGCGCGTGCTGGCCTATGACAAGGTCTGCGGACGTTTCCGCCGATGTGCTGGCGGGTATGACATTGAAGCATCCGCTGGCCGGCAAGGGCTACGACTTCACCGTGCCGCTGCTCGAAGGCGATCACGTCACCGATGATACCGGGACCGGCTTTGTTCATACCGCGCCGGGGCACGGCCGCGAGGACTTCGAGATCTGGACCGGCAATGCGCGCGATCTGGAAGCGCGCGGAATCAACACCACGATCCCTTACACCGTGGATGAAAACGGCGCGTTCACGGAAGCTGCGCCCGGCTTCACCGGCAGACGTGTGATCAACGATAAAGGGGAGAAGGGCGACGCCAACGAGGCGGTGATCAAAGCGCTGGTCGAAGCCGGTATGTTGATCGCGCGGGGACGGCTGAAGCACCAGTATCCGCATTCCTGGCGCTCGAAGAAGCCGGTGATCTTCCGCAATACGCCGCAATGGTTCATCGCGATGGACAGGCCTTTTTCTCTTTCCTCCCCGCAAGGGGGAGGGGAGACGAAAGACACGCTGCGCGCCCGCGCGCTCGGCGCCATCAAGGTCACGCGCTGGGTGCCGCCGCAGGGCGAAAACCGCATCACCGGCATGATCGAAAGCCGTCCGGACTGGGTGATCTCGCGTCAGCGCGCCTGGGGCGTGCCGATCGCCGTCTTCGTGCGCGAGCAAGGCGACGGCTCGGCGGAAATCCTGCAGGACGAAGCGGTCAACGCCCGCATCGCCGAAGCGTTTGAACAGGAAGGCGCCGACGCCTGGTATCAGCCCGGCGCGCGCGAACGCTTCCTCGGCTCACGCGCCAACGAGGACTGGAAGAAAGTCGACGACATCCTCGATGTCTGGTTCGACTCCGGCTCCACCCATGCCTTCGTGCTGGAAGATCCCAAACACTTCCCGAGCCTCGCCGGCATCAAGCGCAAGGCCGAGGGAGGGCCGGACCAGGTGATGTATCTGGAAGGCTCCGACCAGCACCGCGGCTGGTTTCATTCCTCGCTCTTGGAAAGCTGCGGCACGCGCGGGCGCGCGCCCTTCGATCTCGTGCTGACGCATGGCTTCGTGCTCGACGAGCACGGGCGCAAGATGTCGAAGTCGCTGGGCAACGTGGTGGCGCCGCAGGACGTGATCAGGCAATCAGGCGCCGACATCCTGCGCATGTGGGTCTGCGCCTCGGATTATGCCGATGACCTGCGGATCGGACCGGAAATACTGAAAACCACGGCCGACACCTATCGCAAGCTTCGCAATACCATCCGCTGGATGCTTGGCAGTCTGTCGCATTTCCGCGAGGAAGACCGCATCGCACCGGCGAAGATGCCGGAGCTGGAACGGCTGATGCTGCATCGGCTCTCCGAGCTTGATGCGCTGGTGCGCCAGGCCTATGTGGATTTCGACTACAAACGCATCTTCGCCGCGCTCAATGCATTCATGACGGTCGATCTGTCGGCCTTCTATTTCGACATCCGCAAGGATACGCTTTACTGCGATCCGATCTCCTCGACGGCGCGCAAGGCGTCTCTCACCGTGATCGATCATCTCTTCCGCTGCACGGTGAGCTGGCTCGCCCCTATGCTCGCCTTCACCGCCGAGGAAGCCTGGCTGTCGCGCTACGGCGAGAATGCGTCATCGGTTCATCTTGAAGGCTTTCCGGAAGTTCCCGCCGCATGGCGCGCCGAAGCTTTGGCGGAAAAGTGGCGCAAGGTGCGGCTCGTACGCGGCGTCGTGACCGGCGCGCTGGAGATCGAGCGCGCGCAGAAGCGTATCGGCTCGTCGCTGGAAGCGCATCCGATCGTGCATGTCTCCAATCCGGACTTGTTCGCCGCGCTTGCCGATGTTGATCTCGCGGAAGTCTGCATCACGTCGGCGGCGACGCTGGTCTCCGACGAGGGGCCAACCGACGCGTTCCGCCTGCCGGAAGTGAAAGGCGTTGCGGTGGTGCCCAATCTCGCCGAAGGAACCAAATGCGCGCGGTCATGGAAAATCCTGTCCACCATCGGCGCCGATCCTGATTACCCGGACGTCTCACCGCGCGACGCCCAGGCGCTGCGTGAATGGGATACGCTGCGCAAGGCGGCGGAGTAATGGACGCTTTGGCATCATCAGCAACAAATACCCCGCGAGCATCGTTTCTGTGGGGGCGTTTCACGGGCGCTGGGCTCGCGGCGGGATTGGCCGCCTTGCTGCTCGACCAGGCCGTCAAGCTTTGGCTGCTGTTCGGCTATGGTCTCGCAGAGCAGGGCGCGGTCGCGCTCACGCCGTTCTTTGACCTGGTGCTGGTCTGGAACAAGGGCATCAGCTACGGCCTCTTCCAGCAGGAAAGCGCGGTGGGGCAATGGGCTCTCCTGGGCCTCAAGCTGGCGGCGGTGGTGCTGCTGTGGGTCTGGATGGCGCGGGTGCCCACGCGCTGGTCTGCGGTGTCGCTGGGTCTGATTATCGGGGGCGCCATCGGCAATGCCATCGACCGCCTCGCCTATGGAGCGGTGGCGGACTTTGCACATTTCCACATTACTACGGCCGGCTGGGCCTTTAGCTGGTATGTTTTTAACCTGGCCGATGTAGCCATTGTTGTGGGGGTTGCCGGGCTGTTGTATGAATCCCTGTTCGGAGACCGCGCCGTAAAAGCGCCCCGATCCGGGCCATAATCCCGGCCCGTCGCCGAGGGGGTTCGTTACCAATTTTCCGGTAGTATTTTGAGGGTGATAGCCATGTCCGCCATGCCTTGGATCAAGCCTGTGCGCAACGCCCTCTGGGCCGCTGCGCTGGCCCTGGCCGCCATGAGCGTTGCCGGCAATTCCGCCTGGGCGCAGGCCGCGGCTGAGGAAGACGACGACATCGAAAATCACGTTTTGAATGCCGATAAGCGTCTGTTTAATATGATCCTGGCCCCGTTTGGGCTGGGTTCGGCTGCAGCCCCCGACATCACCTATCGCGAACGCTCGCCGCTAGTCGTGCCGCAGGGACGTGACCTTCCGCCTCCGGGCAAGGCGGCCAAAACTGGCGAGTGGCCGATCGAGCCTGAAGTGAAGGCGAAACGCGCAGCGGCTACTTTGCGGAAATACGGCCGCGATCCGGTCGATCCCGCCAAGCCGATCTCAGGCACTGCCGAGGCCTATAAGACTGGCAATACCGGTCAATGGGACGACAGGAAAGGGCCCAAAGAACCGGACTTCCTTTCGATGCTCATCAGCGGCAAGTTGAAGGGCTCCTGGGATGAGGTCGGCAAATTCGAGGGCGAGCCCCCCCGCACGACGCTGGTCGACCCGCCCCCAGGTTATCTCACGCCTTCCCCGGCAGCGCCTTATGGCGTGACGCCGCGCCAGGGCGAGCCGGAAAAGAAAGAGCCGAAGCTCTAACGGCTGGATCTTGCGCGCCGCGGTCGAATACCGACCTATATATCCAAACAAGGCCTGCCGGTGCTGAACAGTCGCATCTTAACTTTTGCTGGCATTATCGCCGCCGCTCTCGCGGCCGCGCCGCTTTCGGCAGGCGCGCAAGGCGCGCCGGAAACCAAGAACAAAGTCGCTCATTTCACGCTCACTAACGGGCTTGAGCTTGTCGTCATTCCCGATCGCCGCGCGCCCATCGTTACGCATATGATCTGGTATCGCGTCGGCGCGGCTGATGAGCAGGCTGGCAAATCCGGCATCGCGCATTTCCTTGAGCACCTGATGTTCAAGGGCACGAAAAAACATCCGGCCGGCTATTTCTCGCGACTGATCGCCAGCGTCGGCGGGCAGGAAAACGCATTCACTTCCAGCGACTACACGGCCTATTATCAGCGCGTGCCAAGCGAGCATTTGGCGACGATGATGGAGCTCGAAGCGGACCGGATGACCGGATTGGTGCTGACGGACGAGGTGGTGCTGCCGGAACGTGACGTCGTGCTGGAAGAACAGAATAGCCGGGTTGCCAACAACCCGCGCGCGCGGCTCTCGGAGCAGATGGAAGCAGCGCTCTTTGTGAACCATCCCTATGGCCGACCGGTGATCGGCTGGCGGCCCGAGATCGAAAAGCTCAATCGCGAGGACGCGCTCGCCTTTTACAAACGCTTCTACGGGCCCAACAACGCGATCGTCATCGTGGCGGGCGACGTCGAGCCGGATCAGGTGCGCAGCTTGGCGGAAAATATCTACGGCAAGATCGAGCGCAGCTTCGAGGCCAAGCCGCGCCTGCGTCCGCAAGAACCGCCGCCCGCCGCCGCGCGCTTGGTGACCTTGGCCGATCCGCGGGTCGAGCAGCGCAGCGTCCAGCGCAGCTATCTCGTCCCCTCGGCTACCACGGCGAAGCGGGGCGAGAGCGAGGCCCTGGAAGTGCTGGGGCACGTTCTTGGCGGCGGCAGCAACAGCCGGCTTTACCGGGCATTGGTAGTGGAAAAGGGGATCGCTGTAAGCGCCGGCGCAGGCTATCTGGGCTCCGCGATCGATCTGACGCGGTTCAGCGTCTACGGCACGCCGGCCAACGGCACCACGTTGCCGCAACTGGAATCCGCAATCGAAGCGGTGATCACAGAATTGGCGGAGAAGGGTGTCAGTGCCGAGGACCTTGAGCGCTCGAAAACCCGGCTGATCGCCGATTCGATTTATGCGCAGGACAGCCAGAGTACGCTCGCCCGCTGGTATGGTGCCGCGCTCACCACTGGCCTTACGGTAGATAGCGTGCAGACATGGCCCGAGCGGATCCGCGCAGTGACGGCCGATGCGGTGCGCGATGCCGCCCGGCAATGGATCGACAACGATCGCGCAGTAACCGGCTATCTGGTGAAGACCGCGCGACCGGAGGAGAAACGCGCGCCAGAGGAAAAACGCTCGTGAAGCTGCTCGCCCGATGCGCGCTTTTATTCGCTGTCCTGTGCATCGCCGCTCCGGCGCGGGCGGTGCCGATCGAGCGGGTCATCAGCCCCGGCGGACTCGAGGCTTGGCTGGTGCGGCAGGAGACGGTGCCGCTGATCAGCCTGGAGTTCGCCTTTGCCGGTGGCGCCAGCCAGGATCCCGCGGAAAAGGCCGGCGTTGCCCACATGGTCAGCGCGCTGCTTGACGAGGGCGCGGGCGATCTGGATTCCCGTGCCTTCCATGAAAAGCTGGAAGGCAAGGCGATCGAACTGAGATTCCGCGCCGGCCGGGATTATTTTAACGGCTCGCTGCGGATGCTGAACGAGCACCGCGACGATGCCGTTGAGCTTATGCGTCTGGCGCTGACCGCGCCGCGCTTTGAAACGCAAGACGTCGAGCGCATCCGCGGCCAAATCTTTTCCGGCGTGCAGCGCGACATTAGCAGTCCCAACGCGATCGCCAGCCGGCGCTGGTGGGCGGCGGCCTTTCCGGACCACCCCTACGGCCGGGAGGTCAATGGTTCGCTGGAGTCATTGCCGCGCATCGGCGTCGAAGATCTGCGGACCTATGTCAAACGCGTCCTGGCCCGCGACGGACTGAAGATAGCGATCGTCGGCAATCTCGACGCGGCGGCGGCCGGCGTGCTGATCGACCGTATTTTTGGTTCGCTTCCGGCCAAGCCGGATTTGCAGCCGGTGCCGATGGTGGATCCGCAGGGCCTCGGCCAGCGTATCGTGGTCGACCTGGACGTGCCGCAGACCGTCATCACTTTCGGCCGCCGCGGCGTTTTCCGCCAGGATCCGGATTTCATGGCCGCCTATATTCTCGATCATATTCTGGGCGGCGGCTCTTTCTCCTCGCGCTTCTACACCGAGATACGCGAGAAGCGGGGTTTGGCCTACAGCATCCACGACAATCTGGTCTGGCTGAAAAGCACGGCGCTGATGATCGGGGGCACCGCCACGCGCGCGGACCGCACCGCCGAAGCGTTGACCGTGATCGAAAGCGAAATTCAGCGCATGGCGGAAAGCGGGCCGACGGAAGAGGAACTCGCCAAGGCGAAAGCCTATCTTAAGGGCGCTTACGCCCTGAACCTCGACACCTCCAACAAGATCGCCGGCGCACTGTTGCAGATCCAGCTCGACGGCTTGGGTATCGATTATATCGACCGGCGCGGCGCGTTGATCGATTCGGTAACTTTGGAAGACGCCAAGCGCGTCGCGCAGCGGCTGCTCAAGAGCGGCATGCTGGTCACCGTCGTGGGGCGGCCGCAGGGCGTTACCTCCAACTAATCCGGTAGTTCTGAGAAAATAATGACAAGGCCGTCCTGTCCGTATAGGCAGGGTGGCCGCCCGCAGGATTGCCATGCCCTTCATCCAATCGATCGACAACGCACAAGCTGCACGCATCGGCGCCGAAGGCGTCGCGGCGGATGCTTTCGCCGCTGCGCTGAAACGCAGCGAGGGCGCGCTCGACTGGCTGCGGGCGCGGCATGCCGACGGCGGATTGCCGCTGTTGCGGCTGCCCGCGCAGCGTGACGACCTCGACGGCATCAAACAGGCCGCGCGCCGGCTGACGGCAGGCGCGACCGATATCGTGCTGCTCGGCACCGGCGGCTCCAGCCTGGGCGGGCAGACGCTGGCCCAGCTTGCCGGCCATGCGGTGCCGGGCGTCGGCGTATTGCGCGATCCGCCGCGCCTGCATTTCATGGACAATCTCGATCCCGACAGCTTCACGAACTTGCTGGCGCGGCTGCCGCTGTCCACCACGCGCTTTGTCGCCATTTCCAAATCCGGAGGCACCGGCGAGACTCTGATGCAGAGCGCGGCGGTGCTCGCCGCGCTGAAACAGGCGGGTTTGGAAAAGCAGATCGGCGAACGGGTCCTTGGTCTTTCCGAACCTGCGGCCGGAGGCAAACGTAACGGTCTGCGCGATCTGTTTGCGCCTTTCGGCGTGCCCTTCCTCGACCACGACACGGGCGTCGGCGGCCGCTTTTCGGTGCTCACCAATGTGGGTCTGTTGCCCGCCGCCATGCTCGGCCTCGACATTGGCACGATACGAAGCGGCGCCGCCGTGGCGCTTGCGCCGGTGCTCGAAGGCAAGCCTGCGGCGGAAGTGCCTGCCGCCGTCGGTGCCGCGCTCTCGATAGCTTTGTCCGAAAGTGGCAAAGGCATTGCGGTGTTGATGGGCTATGCCGACAAGCTCGAGCGCTTCACCCGCTGGTATGTGCAGCTCTGGGCGGAAAGCCTTGGCAAGGGTGGCAAAGGCACTACGCCGATCGGCGCGCTCGGCCCGGTCGACCAACATAGCCAGCTGCAGCTTTTCATCGCCGGCCCGCGTGACAAGCTCTTCACGATCATGACCGTTGGGACTGCCGGGCGGGGACCGCGCATTGAGGCGGAATTTGCCAAACTCTGTGGCGAGCCGGATTTCGCCGGCAAGACCATCGGCGACTTGGTTGCCGCGCAAGGCCGCGCCACTGCGGAGACCTTGGCCAAGAACGGCCGTCCCGTGCGTATGATTCATCTGGAGCGACTCGACGCGGCGAGCCTCGGCGAGCTGCTGATGCATTTCATGCTGGAAACAATCATCGCCGCGCATCTTCTCGGCGTCGATGCCTTCGACCAACCCGCGGTCGAAGAAGGCAAGGTGCTGGCGAAGAAATATTTGGCCAATTCCTGATGTTGTCATGGCCGGGCAAAACCCGTCGAAGACGGGCGTAAACGCCCTGATGTCCCGGCCATCTCGCTTAGGTTGGCAAGGCTGTGCATCCCTGATCGGGATCGCCGGGACAAGCCCGGCGATGACAAGTAAGGTTTTTGGCACCAGCCATGATCCGCATCACCGACCAGATCAGCATCGAGGAATCCGAGCTTCAGGAAAACTTCATCCGCGCCTCCGGGCCGGGCGGCCAGCACGTCAACAAAACAGAGACTGCGGTGCAGCTTCGGTTTGACGTGCGCGGGTCGCCCTCCCTGCCGAACGACGTCGCGCTCCGTTTGATGAAGCTGGCGGGCAGCCGGATGACGCAGGACGGCGTGCTCGTCCTTACCGCGCAGAACGAACGCAGCCAGAAGCGCAACCGCGAAGAAGCTTTGGCGCGTCTGGTTGAGCTGATCCGGCAGGCGGCGGTGCGGCCGGTCAAGCGCAGGGCCACCAAACCGACCAAGGCGTCGCGCGAAAAACGGCTGGAGAGCAAGAAACGCCGTAGCGGGATCAAGGGGTTACGGCAGAAGAAGCCGAGGGTCGAATAGCGGGGGCAGGGCGTCCCTTGGCCTCGCGGCTGCTGCGTCAGACCGGTAAACTCCGGCCGACACTCGAATCAGGCCAGTTCTATGCCCGTCCGCCAATTATCCGAAGCCACCGTCAACCGCATCGCAGCGGGGGAGGTGGTGGAGCGTCCCGCCAGCGTGGTGAAGGAGCTGGTGGAGAACGCGCTCGACGCCGGCGCTACGCGCGTCGAAGTGGCGACCGATGGCGGCGGACGGCGCTTCATCCGCGTAATCGACGACGGCGAGGGCATGACGCGCGACGATCTCGAACTTGCGGTCGAACGGCACGCAACTTCCAAGCTCGACGACGAGGATCTGCTTGCCATTCGCACGCTTGGCTTTCGCGGCGAGGCCTTGCCGTCGATCGGTGCGGCAGGCCGCCTGAGCATCACCAGTCGCCATCGGTCGGAGCGGCATGCCTGGGAGCTGAGCGTAAACGGCGGCCTGAAGTCTCCCGTGAAACCCGCCGCGCTCGATCAGGGCACGCGGGTCGAATTGCGTGATCTGTTTTACGCCACGCCGGCACGGCTGAAATTCTTGAAGACCGACCGCACCGAAGCGGAGGCGGTGCGCGACGTGGTGCGGCGGCTGGCGATGAGCCGGCCCGACGTGGCCTTCACGCTGACGGGGGAGGAACGCGCGCCGCTGACCTGGGCCGCGGCCTTGCCCGGACCGACCGGCCGACTGGCGCGGCTTGCCGACATTCTTGGCCCGGAGTTTCGCGCCAATGCGGTGGAGATTCGCGCCGGCCGCGAGGGCCTTCTGATCGAAGGCTTTGCCGCGCTGCCGACGCTCACACGCGCCAATACGCTCGGGCAATATCTCTTCGTCAACGGCCGCCCCGTGCGGGACAAGCTTTTGCTCGGCGCGTTGCGCGGCGCCTATGCCGATTATCTGCCGCGTGACCGGCACCCGCTGGTGGCGCTGTTCATCACCCAGAATCCGCGTGAGGTCGACGTCAACGTGCATCCGGCAAAAACCGAGGTGCGCTTCCGCGATGGCGGGCTCGTGCGCGGGCTGCTGGTGAGCGCGCTGAAGGAAGCACTGGCGCGCGACGGCCGCCGCGCGGCGACCACCGGAGGCAGTGCGACCATCGCCGCCTTCCGTCCCGCTGCGACGCCGCGCTGGGACTGGCGGCAGTCGCCGGCGCAGCCGGTGGTGCGCGGCAATGTGGTCGGCTTCGCCGAAGCCGCGCAGACCGCCTTCCAGGTCGGCGAACCGATGGCCGATGCGCGCGCCGGCACCGTCGAGGCCACGCCTGAATTGCTTGATCGCCCGCTTGGCGCCGCGCGCGCGCAGGTTCACGAGACTTATATCGTGGCGCAGACGCGCGATGGGCTGGTGGTGGTCGATCAGCACGCCGCGCATGAGCGGCTTGTCTACGAGCGCATGAAGGCGGCAATCGACCGCAGCGGTGTGGCGCGGCAGATTTTGTTGATCCCGGAAATTGTCGAGCTCGACGAGGCCGATGTGGAGCGGCTGCTGGGGCGCGCCGAGGAGCTTGCGCGCTACGGTCTGATCATCGAGCCCTTCGGTCCGGGAGCGATCGCGGTGCGCGAGACGCCAGCTATGCTTGGCGAGATCAATGTGCGGGGGATGGTTGGTGATCTCGCAGAGCACATGGCGGAATGGGACGAGGCCTTGCCGCTCGAACGACGGCTGCTGCACGTCTCGGCCACCATGGCCTGCCACGGCTCGGTGCGTGCCGGGCGCCGGCTCAAGCCCGAGGAGATGAACGCGCTGCTGCGGGAGATGGAAGCGACGCCCAATTCCGGCCAATGTAATCACGGCCGGCCGACCTATGTGGAACTGAAGCTGGCCGATATTGAGCGGCTGTTCGGGAGGAAATAGAAGATGGACGACAAAAAGCGGCAAGGGCCGGGGCGGCGGACAGGTGCGGAGCGGCGGAGCGGCAAAGATAGCCGCAGCGAGGAAGAGAAGCGGGGCACGGGCGAAAGGCGCTCCGACGAGCGGCGCTCGGGTTCGGACCGGCGCACAGGAGCTTCGGCTCCGCCCGGCGGCGGCCGAAACAAAAAGAACTGACAGTGGCGCGCGGGCCAGCAAAAAGCTACGGCGAAGGATACCGTCGGCAAACGTGTGACCTTCGACCGGGAGACCTGGAACGCGCTCGATCTGATGGCGCGCGACCGGATGATGACGCTGCAGGAACTCGCCGATGAGGCCTTCCGCGATCTTCTGAAGAAGCATGGCAGGCCGACCGATCTGCGCTCGGCGCTGAAGCAAAGCGCGCGCGAGCTGGCCGCCAATCAGAACAAGAAACCCCCGCGCGGCCGGCAGAAATAGTCAGCCTGGCCGGGATGTGCTGGTGGCGACAGCCTTGCGCGCGGCTTCGAGCAAATGACACGCCGCTGCCCTGAGGTGGTTCCGGCGGTCCAAGGCCTGACAGGTCGGCAAGCGCAGTGAAATGCGCTCAGACCCTGCGCAACTCCGTCAACGCTTCCAGCACGGAAAGCACCTTGGAAACGCCATTGGCGATGCGCTTGGCGCCCGGTGACTTGATTGCCCCCCATTGGATCAGGAGCTTTTCGCCGTCGCCGACCCAGCGCAGAGTTTCCGCGATCGGATAATCGACCATTTTGCCGCTGCGCTTGGTGGTCTTTTTGGGTCGGGTAGTCTTGCTGGCATCGCGCACGACTTCCTTAGTCGACTTTAAGCGCCGCTTGTTTCCCTGCTTTACGGTAGCCTTCATCGTTCGCTGCCTTTCTGAAATAAAACAACAATTGCAACGCGGCGGTAACGCGCGAGCAGCGGAAACGTTCAAACAGGCTTGGGTCCTAAAGCGTCCGCAGGAAGACAAATTCGGTGTCACCATAGGCGCGGCGCTCAAGTTCTTCGAAGCCTTCCGGGGTATTGAAGGATGCGGCGACAGCTTCCTCAACAACGGCCAGCGCGCCGGGCATCAGCCAGCCGCCGTCACGCGCGCTGGCGAGCGCCTTTTCCGCCAGGCCCTTGCCATAGGGCGGATCGGCAAAGACCAGGGAAAACGGTTCGACCGGATGCGCGGGGCCGAGCTGGGTGGCGTCGCGGCGAAAGACCTTCGTGGTCCCGCCGAGGCCGAGCGCCTCGACATTGCCGCGCAACAACGCGCGCGCTTCCACGCCGTCATCCACGAACAAGGCGAAAGCCGCGCCGCGCGACAGCGCTTCGATGCCGAGCGCGCCGGTGCCGGCGAAGAGATCGAGCACGCGGGCGCCCTCGATCGGATCGCCATAGGCATGGATGAGGATGTTGAACAGCGACTCGCGCAACCGGTCGGCGGTGGGGCGGATGGTTTGCGACTGCGGTCCCTTGAGCGCGCGCCCGCGCAACCGTCCGCCGACGACGCGCATCAGCGTGGCCGGGAAGGACGCGGGCCGCGGCTGCGGTCGGGCCGGCGCGGCTTGCCCCGGTGCTTCTTGGCGACGGGGCGCTCGGGCTTTTCCGTGCGGGTGCGGGTAACCGGAATGGCCCGTCCGCGGCGGTCGGCGATGATGTCGCTGCGTGTGATGCGCTTGGGCTCGGGTTGTTCGCGCCGTTTGTCTCTATCGCCGCCACGCGCCTTCTTATCTTTCCCCCTTGGGGGGAGGGTGGCCGGCGCAGCCGGCCGGGTGGAGAACGGCTTCTCGGTCTTGTTGCGGCCCCACCCTGCTTCGCGTGCTTTTTCTTGCGCAGGCTGCGTAGACTTGCCTGTGTGCTCAGCGACCCTCCCCTGAAGGGGAGGGTCAGAGGAAATGGGTCCGGTGAAATCTGCGCCCGCCAGCGCTGCGATGCGTTCACCGAGTTGGTCGCGCAGCATGCGCGTGCGCATTTCCTCCACTGCGCCCTCGCGCATTTCCCCGAGCTGAAACGGGCCATAGGAAATGCGGATCAGCCGGTTCACCTGCAGCCCGAGATGCTCCAGCACATTACGTACTTCGCGGTTCTTGCCTTCGCGGATGGCAAAGGTGAGCCAGATATTGGCGCCCTGTTCGCGGTCGAGCGCGGCTTCGATGGCGCCATAGCGCACGCCGGCAATCTCCACGCCATCGCGCAGGGCGTCGAGTTCGGGCTGGGTGACGCGGCCATGCGCGCGCACGCGATAGCGCCGCAGCCAGCCGGTCTCGGGCAGCTCCAGTACGCGCGCGAGTCCGCCGTCATTGGTGAGCAGCAACAGGCCTTCGGTGTTGAGATCAAGCCGGCCGACGCTGATCAGGCGCGGAAGATTTTTCGGCAGCGCGCCGAATATGGTGGGGCGGCCTTCCGGATCGCTGTTGGTCGTTACCAGACCGCGCGGCTTGTAATAGAGAAAGAGCCTGGTGCGCTCGCGCTGCGGCAGTGGCGCACCGTCGACCACGATCTTGTCGGTATCACGGACATTCAGCGCGGGCGAGGTGATGACCGCCTCATTGACCCTCACGCGCCCCTGCGTGATCCACTGCTCGGCCTCGCGGCGCGAACACAATCCGGCGCGGGCGATCACCTTGGCCACGCGCTCGGCGGATTTGCGCGCCGGGAGCGGCTCAGCGCGGGGTGCGGGGCGCGGCAGCGCGGTCTTCAGTTTCTTGGAACGGAAAGGCGGCTTGCGCCTGAAAGGCGCGATGCCTGGTTTGCTGCTTTTGGTCGTGTCTTTGCCCATGAGGCACCGTGTATAAGAGCCGCAGTACCCGGCACAAGGACGAACATGCCCTCATTCATGGATATGGCATTGGAGGAAGCCCGCGCGGCGCAGGCGCGCGGCGAAGTGCCCGTGGGCTGCGTCATCGCGCGCGGAAGCGAGGTAATCGTGCGCGCCGGTAACCGCACGGTGGCAGACCGCGACCCCACCGCGCATGCGGAGCTTTTGGCCTTGCGCGCGGCCGCCGCGACGATCGGCTCGGAGCGGCTCACCGACTGCGATCTTTATGTGACGCTGGAGCCTTGTGCCATGTGCGCCGCCGCCATGTCCTTTGCCCGCATCCGGCGGCTCTATTACGGCGCGGCGGATCCGAAAGGCGGCGCGGTGGACAATGGCGTGCGCTTCTTCTCCGCGCCGAGCTGCCATCACCGACCGGAGGTCTATGGCGGCGTCGGCGAAAGCGAGGCCGCCGTGCTGCTGAAGGATTTCTTTGCCGCGCGGCGTTAGCGGCGGCGTCCAGATTTTCACAGCGCGCTTTTGCCGATATCGCGGCGGCAGAAACCTTCCGGCCACCGGATGCGGTCGACGGCGGCATAGGCGCGCTGCTGCGCCTCGGCCACCGTCTTGCCCAAGGCGCTGACATTGAGCACGCGCCCGCCATTGGCGAGGATCTTTCCGCCTTGGCTTTGGTGCCGGCATGGAAGATTTCCACGCCTTCCACTTGCGCGGCGTCTTCCAGGCCCGCGATCACGCTGCCTTTGGCATAGCTGCCGGGATAACCGTTGGCCGCCATCACTACCGTCAGCGCCACGTCGGGGTACCAGCGCAAATCGAAATTCTTTAAGACGCCGTCGCGTGATGCCATCAGCGCCGGCAAGAGGTCCGACATCAGCCGCAGCATCAATACCTGGCATTCCGGGTCGCCGAAGCGCACGTTGTATTCGATCAGCTTCGGCCCCTGCGCGGTCATCATCAGGCCGGCATAGAGCACGCCCTTGTAGGGCGCGCCCATCGCTTTCATCGCCCGCAAGGTCGGCGTCACGATCTCGTCCATCACCCGGCGCGACAATTCCGGCGTCATCATCGGCGCCGGCGAATAGGCGCCCATGCCGCCGGTGTTGGGACCTTTGTCGCCGTCGAAGACGCGCTTGTGGTCCTGCGCGGTGGCCAGCGGAATGGCGGTCTCGCCGTCGCAAAGCACGAAGAAGGAGACTTCCTCGCCAGTCAGGAACTCCTCCACCACCACTTCAGCGCCGGCCTCGCCCACGCCGCCGCCGAAGATCATCTCGAGTGCGGCTTCGGCCTCTTCCAGCGTCATGGCGACCACCACGCCCTTGCCGGCGGCGAGCCCGTCGGCCTTGATCACGATCGGCGCGCCATGCTGGCGCACATAATTTTTTGCGGCGGCGATATCGGTAAAACGCTCATAGGCGGCGGTCGGAATATTATTGTCGCGGCAGATGTCTTTGGTGAAACCCTTGGAGCCTTCCAGCCGCGCCGCCGCCTTGCTCGGCCCGAATGTCTTGATCCCTGCGCCTTCCAGGTCGTCGACCACGCCGGCGCAGAGCGGGCCTTCCGGCCCGACCACGACAAAGTCCACCTTGTTAGTGCGGCAGAAAGCCACGAGCGCGGCGTGATCGCTGATCTCCAGATCCACCAGTTCGGCCTCCTGCGCAATGCCGGCATTGCCCGGCGCGCAATAGAGCCGCTCCACCAGCGGGCTTGCCGCGATCTTCCAGGCCAGCGCATGTTCGCGCCCGCCGGAGCCGAGAAGGAGGATGTTCATGCGCTTGTCAGGTGGTAGGGAAGGCCGTCCGGGCTGGTGTAGCATGCCTCCCGACCGCCGCAAGAGAGCCGTTTAGATGACCGACGCCCCGCGCATCAATGTTGTGGAATTGACCGTTTCCGAGTTGTCGAACGCGCTCAAGCGCGCGATCGAGGACGGCTTCGGCTATGTGCGCGTGCGCGGCGAACTCGGCAATGTGAAGTATCACAGCAGCGGCCATGTCTATCTCGACCTGAAAGACGACAAGGCCTGCCTCGCCGGCATTATCTGGCGCACCACCACCCCGCGCATCAAGATCAAGCTGGAAGCCGGCCTGGAAGTGGTGGTGACCGGCCGCATCACCACCTATCCCGGCCAGTCGAAATATCAGATCGTCATCGAGACATTGGAGCCGGCGGGCGTCGGCGCGCTGATGGCGCTGCTGGAGGAGCGCAAGAAAAAGCTCGCCGCCGAAGGACTGTTCGATGCGGCGCGCAAGCAGCTCCTGCCGTTCCTGCCCAAGGTGATCGGCGTCATCACCTCGCCGACCGGCGCGGTGATCCGCGACATCCTGCATCGGCTGTCCGACCGCTTCCCGCGCCAGGTGCTGGTCTGGCCGGTGAAGGTGCAGGGCGAGGGCTCGGCCGAACAGGTGGCTGCCGCCATCAACGGCTTCAACGCTTTTCCCTTTGGACGCATTGCACGCCCGGATGTGATCATCGTCGCGCGCGGCGGCGGCTCGCTGGAGGACCTTTGGTCGTTCAATGAGGAGATCGTGGTGCGCGCGGCGGCGGCCAGCATGATCCCGCTGATTTCCGCGGTCGGCCATGAGACCGACATCACGCTGATCGATTTCGTTTCCGACAGGCGCGCTCCGACGCCGACCGCGGCGGCGGAGATGGCGGTGCCGGTGCGCGCCGACCTGATCACCCGCATTTCCGCGCTTCACAACCGGCAGGTGGCCTGCTGGCAGCGCGGCATCGAAAACCGCCGCAAGGAGCTGCGCTCGCTTGCGCGCGCGCTGCCGGGCCTGGAGGATTTGTTTGCGCTGCCGCGCCAGCGGCTCGACACGGTGACCGAGCGCTTTCCGCTGGCCCTGCGCGTCATGAGCGCGCGCCGGCACGACCGTCTGGTGGGGCTGTCTGCGCGCCTCGGCGCCAGCCTGCGGGCCAATACCCAGGCGCATCGCACCCACATCGCGCATGACCGCCACCGGCTTGCGGTCTTGCAAGGCCGCGCAAGGGTGGCGCTGGACAATCTGCTCGATCGCCGCGACGCGCGGCTGGAACGCGCCGGGCAGCTCTTGGCTGCCTTCTCCTATCGCGGCGTACTCGCGCGCGGTTTTGCCCTCGTGCGCGGCAGCGAAGGGCAGCCACTGCGCAACGCCGCGGCGATTACTCCCGGGCAACGTCTCGACATTGAATTTACCGACGGACGTGTCGGGGCTCTGGCGGAAGGCTCGCGCCCGATCGAACAAGCGCCGCCGATCCGGCGCCGGCGGCGGACGGCCGTCGATCCCGGGCAGGGCAGTTTGTTTTAGCAGGGTCGCGCCAGGGCGGACTCATGGCGCGGCCGCCAGTTCCTGAATAGAATTTTGACTTGCTCGCAACGAGCCCTGAGGAGGCTATGTGAGACGGCCTTACGTTCTTTGCGCTGCAATCTTCGCTGCCGCCATGACGATCGGTAGCGGCGCGCTTGCGGCCGACTATGAGTTGGTTTCGACAGTGGTGGTCAGCCGGCACGGGGTTCGATCGCCGATCGCTGGACATCCTCCGCTTGCGGCATTTGCTGCCGACCCGTGGCCCTCATGGCCGGTTGCGTCGGGCTACCTTACGCCTCGCGGTGCGGAACTCGCCAAGTTGCTCGGCAGCTACTATCGAGAATATTACGCGTCGCAGGGGCTGATTCCGGCGCAAGGATGCCCATCCGGCGCGGTGTCAGTATGGGCGGATGTCGCCGAGCGCACGCGGGTAACGGCGCAGTCGCTGCTCGACGGCATGTTTCCCGGCTGTGGCTTGGCGCCGGCTAGCTCGTCGATGCAAATCGATCCCCTGTTTCACCCGACGCGCGCCGGCGTCTGCCGGATTGATCCTGACCGGGCTCGCCAAGGCGTGCTCCGCCGCGCCGGAGGCGATCTTGCGTCACTGCACAGGAAATTCCGGGCAGAGATTGCGGCGATGCAACGGGTACTGAAATGCTGCCAGCCTGAGCTGTGCCGTGCGTCAGGAACCAGCGCGCCTTGCTCTCTGCGCAATCTGCCCAGTGCGCTCGTCGCCGAGGATAATGGCGGCGTGCGGCTGTCCGGGCCGATCACAATCGGGTCGACCGCGTCCGAGATTTTTTTACTGGAATACGCAGATGGTCTTCCGGATCAGCAGATTGCATGGGGACGGGCATCCACGCCGCAGGCGATCCGGCCACTCATGCGTCTCCACACGCTTGACTTCGATCTGATGGAACGCACGCCGTATCTGGCCAAGCGACAGGGTTCGGCGCTCGTGGACAAGATCTGGTCGACACTGCATCACTCTGTGGAGACGAACGGAGCGGATGGTCGCCGGCTTACCCTATTGGTGGGACATGATACCAACCTCGCCAACATTGGAGGGATGCTTGGGCTGCATTGGTCGCTCCCTTCTTTCCTTCCAAACGAAACCCCTCCAGCCGGGGCCATGCACTTCGATTTGTTGCGGGACCGGCAGACCAGGGAATATGGGGTGCGGATCAGGTATGTCTCTCAGACGCTCGATCAGATGCGGCGTGCGATGCCACTCGATCTTGCGAATCCCCCCGGGACGGCCGTGGTAAAAAATTCCAGGTGCAAAGTCAGAGACGGCGGGGTTTGCCCATGGAACGACTTCGCCAAAATCGTAGATCGAGCCCTCGATCGCGCCTGCGTCGATTCAGGACGGCAAGGTCCATGACCTGTCGTTCGAATGAGGCTGACGCGCGTTAGTTTCCCGTGACCGCGCGCGCGAGTTTTTCCGCGTCCTCCGGCAAGGCATTGCCGCGCCAGGCAACATGCATGTCCGGCCGCAGCAGCAGCAGATCATAGCCGTAGATGTCGCGCGGGCGCTCATCAGGGATGTCCAGAACCTGCAGCGGCGCGCCGGCTGCGGCGAAGGCGCGGGCAAGTCCCGCGGTATCGGCCTTCGTTCCTCCCAGCCGCAGCAGCGTATAGCTGAGTGCATTGCCGATGCGGTCCTGCATGGCCGTTTGGTTCGCCAGCCAGGCATGCGGCAAGCGCGCGCCCGGCCAGGTGGTCGGCGTGTATTCCATGAAATTATGCTCGGGCCCGCCAGGCTCGTCGGCGATCAGCGGCGAAGCCTCGTAGCGATAGCCAAGCTCCGCGCCCGTCATCTTGTTGCCCTTGCTCTGCTCGTATTCCGCGACGCGCAGCAGTTCGGCGCGCGTCTGCGCGCCCTCCGGCGTTTTATCGCGGATATTCGGCCGCCACATCGAGCGCCATTTATTGCGGCCGCGCGAGGCGAAGGTGGAAGCCGCCACATTGCGCGCGCCCACCTGCCGCCGTTCCAATTCGTAGGAAGCGAGCAGCTTCGGCCCGCCCCAGCCTTGCAGCGTGGCGGCGAGTTTCCACGACAGGTCGATCGCATCGCCAACGCCGGTATTCATGCCGAGCCCGCCCGTCGGCACGACCAGATGCACCGCGTCGCCGGCGAGAAAAACGCGACCCTCCTGATAGCGATCCGCCAGCAGCAGATTCTGCTTCCAGGCGCCGACATAGAGCATGTCATATGTCACCGGCATGGCCACGGCCTGCTCGAACTGGAAGGCCATGTCGGCGTCGTTGTCGACCACCGCATGCAAGGTGAAATGCTTGGTGGAGTCCTGCACGATCAGGAAGGTCGCCTTGTCGTCGGCGACATGATAATGCCGGCCTTTGCCGATCGGGATCCGCTCATACAGGTCTTCGCAGTAATAGAGTGCCTGGCGCAGCTGCAGCAGGTTGCCCTCGCCCGATAGCTTGATCCCGAGTTGGCGCCGCACGGTGCTGCCGCCGCCGTCGCAGCCGACCATATACTGCGCCGTGATCTCGGAGATTGCGCCGTTCTTGTCCTTCACCTTGGCGGTGACGGAGCCTTTGTCCTGCGCGAAGGAAACCAGCTCGCAGCCATAGCGCACGGTCACGCTCGGCAAGCTTTCCGCCACGGATTTCAGCAACGGCTCAAGCGTATATTGCGAGATCAGTTGATAAGGTTCGAGCGGCCGCGTGCCATCGTTGGTTTGTGCGATCAACGCCTCGTATTCCGCGACCGAGGGATGCTTTTCGTGGAACAGCGGCGGCTCGATGAGCGAGAGCACGATGAAGACATCCATCGGGCAATGCCGCGGCAATCCGGCCGCACGGATTTTTTCCGCCAACCCCATGCGCCGATAGATTTCCATGGTGCG
Source organism: uncultured Alphaproteobacteria bacterium (assembly GCA_963750965.1). GTDB lineage: Bacteria > Pseudomonadota > Alphaproteobacteria > Rhizobiales > Xanthobacteraceae > CANKHA01. Next base: position 140,281 of record CAVVSK010000014.1, on the reverse strand, counting down.
GGCGTTGCACCGTTCCATCTTCGGCAGAAATTGCGGCGCTTCCTTCTGCTCGATCAGTGTGCAGGGAATACCGCGTAAGCCGAGATCGATGGCCAGGGTCAATCCGGTCGGGCCGGCCCCGATAATGAGGACGGGAGTATTCATAACTGGTGTGGGTCTCGCGGCGCTGTGTCGGAATACCGGCTCTAGCATCCGCGGGACACCCTGTGGAAGAGAGGGTTTCGCCGCCGCCGCCAAAGCATTATCTTGGCCGGCAGGCGCGGGAATCCCCGCAGCAATGGAGGTGGAATGTGCTGAACCGGTATGGCAGTCCTTCGCCCAAGGGCGGCGAAGCGGAAGTGACCTATCTCGACGGTGATTTTCGCATTGTCAGGCCGGGTGCTTTTGTCCGCTGTGCCGTGACCGGCGTGCCGATTCCGCTGGAAGAGCTGAAATACTGGAGCGTCGACCTGCAGGAAGCCTATGCCACGCCGCAAGCCGTGCTGCAGCGGCATCTCAAGCAACAAGAAAACTAGAACGCCTTCTGGAAGAGCAACTGCCGCAAAGGCTCATCGTCCTCGATTTCCAGCATCACCGGCAGGGCGCGCGTCACTTTTGCCAAAGTTGCGAGTTCGGGTTCGCGCGCGATGCGTACGAGGTCCTTTTCCGTCGTCAATAGCACCAGGTCCTCGCGTGCGGCGCGCTCGAGCAGCGCCTCTGCCTCGTAACGGCTATAGCGGTGGTGGTCGGGGAACGCCTGGGTGACCTGGACGGAAATGCCGGCGGCAGCGGCCGTCGAAAAGAATTTCCCCGGATTTCCGATGCCGGCGAAGGCCAAAACCCGATTCCCAGCCAGTGCCGAGACAGCATCGGCTTCCGCCTCCAGTTGGCCGTGTAAAATCGGCAGATTGCGTGCCTGCGCTTCGGCGATGACAGATTCGCATCGCGATGACGGCGTGCCCAGGACCAGCAGTGCATGGGCATGGCGCATCTGGGCGCGCAGCGGCGCGCGCAGGGGGCCGGCCGGGATCACGCGGCCATTGCCGATCCCGCGGTCGGAATCGAGCACCACGATGGAAAGATTTTTGATCAGCGACGGGTTTTGAAACCCGTCGTCCATCACGATGGTGGAAGCGCCGGCGGCACGCGCCATCTCCGCGCCGGCAACGCGGTTATGCGAGACGATGGTCGGTGCAAGCCGCGCCAACAGCAACGGCTCGTCGCCTACTTCGGCGGCGCTATGGCGCGCCGCGTCCACGCGCAGCGGCCCGGCAGCCTTGCCGCCATAACCGCGGCTGAGAAAGACCACCCGCCGCCCGGCATTGATCAGCAGACGCGCCAAGGCGATCGCGGTCGGTGTCTTGCCGGCGCCGCCTACGGTGAGATTGCCAATGCAGATCACCGGCACGCCGGGGACATGCCCGCGGCGTTGCATCCGATAGGCGGCGACGGCGCCATAGGCGGCGGCAAAAGGCGCTAGCGCCAGGGCTTCAAGGCCGGCACCGCGCCACCAGAATGAGGGTTCACGCATCGCGCGAGTGTCGCCCAAGACGCAGTTGCATGAAATAGGGCTCAAGCGCCTGCAATGTCCGGTCGAATGCGCCGCCCAGCACATCCACAGTGCGGCGCCCGGCCTCGGTCACCGCCTTGCGCCGCTGGTCGTCCGTGAGCCAGCCGCCGGTGCAGGCCGCGAGGCCTGCCGCGTCATCCACCTGCTCGGCGCCGCCTGCGGCATCGAGCGCTGAATAGATGTCAGCGAAATTCCACACATGCGGGCCGTGCACGATCGCCGCGCCAAGCTTTATCGGCTCGATCGGGTTCTGCCCGCCATGTTCCACCAATGAGCCGCCCATGAAGACGACCGATGCAATACGATAAATCAGGCCGAGTTCACCCATGGTGTCGGCCACATAGATCTCCGTACCGGCGTCGGGCAGCTGGCCGCGCGAGCGCAGCGCCGGCGTTAAGCTGGAACTGCGCGCCAGCTCCTCAATCTCCGCGCCGCGATGGGGATGACGCGGCACGAGGATGGTCAGCAAATTGGGGAAGCGGGGACGCAACTGCTGGTGCGCGTCTATCACCGCGGCCTCTTCGCCGGGATGCGTGGAGGCGGCGGCCAACACCGGCCGCCCGCTGATGGCGACTCGCATCGCCTCCAACTCGGCCGGTTCCGCCGTTGGTGCGGGCACGTCCAGCTTGAGATTGCCGGTCATAGCCACGCGTTGTGCGCCGAGCCGGCCATAGCGCTCAGCGTCGGCGGGAGATTGCGCAAGGCAGAGATCAAAGCGCCGGAGCACCGCGCCGATGGTTTGCGGAATCCTGCTCCAGCGGGCGAAGGAGCGCTGCGACAGCCGGCCATTGAGCAACACCAAGGGGATTTTGCGCTCGGCGCTGGCCAGGACGAGATTTGGCCAGAGATCGGACTCCACGAACAGCGCAAGGCCCGGCTGCCAATGATCGAGGAAACGGCTGGCGAATGCAGGCACGTCGAGCGGCACGAATTGGTGAATGGCGCCGGCCGGCAGGCGCTGTTGCGCCAGTTCAGCCGAGGTGGTGGTGCCTGACGTCACCAGCACCGCAAGTCCTTCAGCGCAAAAATGATTGATCAGCGGCAGCACGGCGGTGATTTCGCCAACGCTGGCGCCATGCACCCAAACCAGTGGGCCAGGGGGGCGCGGAACGCCGGCCTCTCCCCGGCGCTCCCCCAGGCGGGCGGGATCTTCTTTCCCGCGATTGAGCCGATAGGAGAGCAGGAGCGGCGCCAGCGGCGCGCCTGCCGTCGTCAGGAAACGATAGAGCAAGAGCGTTGCGGGCAGGCCGTCACGCACGTCCGGCGTCTCCAGCCCGCCGCCGGTCGACGAGCGCATAGGCTCGGTCGGTCACCGCGTTAAGCTGAGCTTCCACCTGGCGGCGCGCGACCTCCAGCTCGTCGTCGCTTGCCTCGGCCGCAACGCGAATGGGTTCGCCCATAACCACGGCGCCGCGGCTGAATGGCAGGTTCACCGCCGAGCTGTCCCAGCTGTTGAGCTTCACACGACGGCTGGTTGCCATCGCCACGGGATAGATCGGCCGGCCCGACACGCGCGCCAGCATGACGATGCCGAGTCCGGCGACGCGGGAAACTTTTGGCACATCCGCCGTCATGACGATGTTGTAGCCGTCGCGCAGCGCACTGTGCATGGCCTTGAACGCTCCGACCCCGCCCTTGCGGAGAAATTCCTTGTTATGGTCACCGGAGCCGCGGATGGTTTCGGCGCCGAGCCGCTCGGCCACCAGCGCGTTGATCTCGCCGTCACGATGGCGAGAGATCAAAACCTTCACGCGATGCTCGTCGCGCTTGAGAAACGACGTCATGAAATGCTGGCCGTGCCACACCGCAACGATCACCGGCAGCTCTGGCCGGACGCGATCGTAGATATCCGCGGGCTCGAAGATGAATCGCGACGTATTCCACACCAGGCGCAGGTAATTGCAAGCGGCGATTCCGATCGCCTTCTGAGCCCAGGGCGCGGTGGAGACCCGCTTCGGCAGAATACGCAATCGCCTTGCTCCGAAGTCTAGTGCTTGCCCGGTCCGCCGGCATGGGGCTCAAGCAGCCGGTGCAGGTGCACGATGAAATAGCGCATAAGCGCGTTATCCACCGTTTGCTGCGCCTTCGCCTTCCAGGCCGAATAGGCGCTGGCGTAATTCGGGTAGATGCCGACGACCTCGAGCTTGTCGAGGTCCTTAAATTCGTGGCTGTCGAGACTTTTCAGCTCGCCGCCGAATACCAGGTGGAGCAATTGTGGCGCGGTTTTATCGGGCATGTCGGAATTATCCTGGAATCAGTCGGCGAGCGATCTTAGCGCGAGATGTTGTGATCTTGTACCAGCGCGGTCAGTGCGGCGTGGCGCTTCGGCCCGGCGGCAACAAGCGGCGGGTGGACCGGCTGCGGCTTGTTGTAGATCAGCGGTTCTCGAACAAAAGTGGTGAGCGCCCCGCCGGCTTCGTGCACCAAAAGATCGGCGGCGGCAAGGTCCCAATCATGGGCATTGCCGGAGGCAAAGGCCGCATCGACGGCGCCTTGCGCGACACGCGCGAATCGGAGCGCGAGCGAATGTATTTTGGGATGAGCGACCAGGCCCGGCTCCAACGTCTTCAAGCGTTTCTGATAGCCCGCGGGGGCGGCGACACAGGCGCCGTCGAGCCCGCCATCGGTGGTGCGGATCGGCACATCGTTCAGCGTCGCACCGCGCCCAGCCGCCGCTACGAACATCTCGTCCTCGACCGGCGCAAACAGCACGGCGAGGATCGGCCGTCCGTCCTCGACCAGCGCCGTGGCCACCGACCAGTCGGGAAGCCCGGCGATATAGGCGCGTGTGCCGTCAATCGGATCGATGATCCACAGCCGCCGCGCCCGCATGCGTTCCGGGTCGTCTTCGGTCTCCTCCGAGAGCCAGCCGATCTGGCCGGAGGGGTCGCGCAGCCGCTCCTGCAGGAACTCATTGACGGCGATGTCCGCCTCGGACACAGGGGAATAATTAGCTTTATTCCAGCTCTTCAGTGGTCCACGAAATTTGCCGAGCGCCAGTTGCCCAGCTTCACGCACGGCTGAAACCAGTTGCTCGCGATAGCGCGAACGGTTGTCCTCAAATTCAGCGACCGGCAACGGTCAATCCCTCGATGCGCACCGTTGGAGCATTGGTGCCGTAACGAAATTCGAGATCGTTCGCGGGCGCGAGCGTGCGAAACATATCGCTCAAGTGGCCGGCGATGGTGACTTCACTCACCGGGTAAGTGCGTCTGCCCCTCTCGATCCAGAAGCCGGAAGCACCGCGGCTATAGTCGCCGGTCACGATGTTGGTCCCGGAGCCGATCAGGTCGGTGACATAGAAGCCCTGATGAATATCGGCGATCAGCTCCTCAGGCGTTGCGGTCCCCGCTTCCAGATAGAGATTGGTCGCACTCGGCGAAGGAGATGAGGAGACGCCGCGGGAGGCATGGCCGGTGGTTTCCCGGCCAAGTTCGCGCGCGGTTCCGCTGTCGAGCAGCCAGCTCATCAAGATGCCGTCGTCGACCAGAGCGAGCTTGCGGCCGGCGACGCCTTCCGCATCGAAGGGACGCGAACGTTGACCGCGCTTGCGCAGCGGATCGTCGAGAATGCGGATCCCTCTAGCGAAAACCTGCTGCCCAAGCTTTTCCATCAGGAAACTGGTCTTGCGCGCAATGGCTGCACCATTAACGGCACTGGCGAGAGAACCGACCAACGAGCCGGCGATGCGCCGGTCGAACACGACGGGGACCTTGCCGGTCGCGGGCTTCAGCGGATTGAGCCGTTCCACCGCGCGCCGGCCCGCGGTCTTGCCGACTTTTGCCGGCTTGTCGAGATCCGTGGCGTGGAGCGTCGAGCTGTAGTCGTAGTCGCGTTCCATGGCGGTGCCTTCGCCGGCAATCGCCGTCATCGAGATGCCGTAGCGGGAGGCCAGATAGGCTCCCTTGAAACCGTGGCTGGTCACCAGCACCATCCCGCCGATCCCTGCCGAGGCCGAGGCGCCGCCGGATTTGGTGACGCCTTGCACGTCCAGCGCTGCCGCTTCGGCTTCTCGCGCCAGTTGTTCCAGCCGTCCCACCTCCGGCAGATCCGGATCGACCAGATCGAGATCGGGGAAATTCTTGGCGAGCAGAGCCGCATCCGCCAGGCCGGTGAAACGGTCCTCCGGCGCGACACGCGCCATCGCCACCGCGCGTTCGGCCAGCGCCTGCGTCCCGTTGCCGCGCAGATCATTGGTGGAAACGACCGCCTGGCGCTTGCCCACGAAGACGCGCAGCCCAAGGTCATCGCCTTCGGACCGTTCGGATTCCTCCACCGCGCCGTCTCGGATTTCCACTGACTGCGAAACCGAGCGCACGGCCACCGCATCCGCCGCATCGGCACCGGCCCTGCGGGCGGCTTCGACCAGCCGTTCGGCAAGGCCCGTCAATATGGATTGATCGAGCAGGGATGACATGCGGGATTCCGTGGGGCCTGAAATGAGAGAAGCGGGGGTACCACCCTCAGATGTCATCGAAGCCTTGGGCATTCAAGCTTTTGGCAAGCATGACAAGTGAAGGAATGCGGAACACCACTGATTAACCAGGGTTCTTAAGCGGATTCCCAGGTCTCTCAGGCATTTTGTGCCTTGACCGGGCAACAAAAAGCCCGGCGGGGAGACACGTTTTGAGGCGTCAAGCTAAAGGCGGCGGGTCTCCACCCGCTGGGTCGAGCCGTGCGCTACGGCTCGACCCCTTTTCTCTTCCTTTGCGCTTTCGTGCCGGCGATGCCGGAGCGGATGAGCGCAGACGGGATGTGGAGCTTTACCGCGAGCGCGTGGTCGTGCGGCGCTGGGTGCGCGGCATCCCGATGACGCTCAACCTGCCGATGGCTGATTTCCTCGGGGTGGCGCTTCGCGTCATCCGGCAGGACGAGGCTGAAACGGTATCCCTCACCCTAGAGCATCCGGACCCCGACCTGTCGATTACGCTGTATCGTTCCGGCGATAGCGACGACGTGGTGGCCGAGTGGCAATCCTGGGCGAAAATCCTCCTGCGGCCGTTGTTGGTGACCGACGACAGCGGCGCGCTGCATGAACTCTTTGCACGCCTCGGCCCGCTGCGTTTGGGCGCAGTAGCACCGCGGCGCCGTCGCCGCACGGCGATGAAAGGACGTCGGCCGTCGATCGGCTGGCGCCGACGCAATGGGGTTGCGGCGGTTATGGTGCTCCGCGCGGGCGAAGAACATGATTAACCTCTTGAAGCGTTTGGCTTTCGTCATCGGCGCAATTTTTGTGGGCATCCACCTGATAAATTATTTCATCCTCGGGAATACCGCAGACTACCTGTCAAGCGGTGAGCGAATGGGCGAATGGAAGAAAGCCAAGATACGTGAAGCCTGCTTTCCCGCACTGGAAAATGCCCATCGCGACCCTTTGCGGCCGAAAGTTTCCAACGGTCAGCATCGCATTGGCTGGCAAGACCTCACCCGAGCCGTGGATATGACGGCGGCGTTGAACTGCTATCTTGTCACGCATCCCGACGCAGTATGCGAACGAAACAATCGCGCCTACATCGTTGACTACATAAATCGCTACTTCGCGAAGTTCGATGAAATGCTGGGCGTCGCCAAGAGCTACGGTGAATCCGAGATCAAAACCGTTGAGAACCTCTGGGATAGCCCGCGCAACCGCGCCATCAACGCAGCGCTGGCGAGCAATATTAACAATGGTCGGTTGATCAAAGATGATTTCGGGTGGACCGCACCTAAGGCGATAAAATCAATGCTCGGTCAATACCCCGGAACGACCGACACCTGCCCCAAGACCTAGAATCGTGATTACCGAAGAAAGGGTGGAAATTTGAACCCTCAAAGCGCCGCAGATGAGCCCGTTGAACCGCAGAAGAGGGCAGCGCGACGTTCCCGGACACGGGTTTGGATCGTGCGAACGCTTGCCATTTCCATTATCGGCAGCATTCTCATTTTCGGATCGCGAGCGGCGCAACCATTGATACCAAGTCTCATGTCGCTTGGTGCGGGCATCTCGTTGTTCGCTGGCGCTGACCGCATCGGACGACCGGAGGTCGCGCCAGTCGTCCGCAGTTGCATTTCGAATGTGTTGGAGTTTGGTTCGGGAACGAACGTCGAACCCAGTGCGGCATACTTCATGTTGAAAATGGGCGGCTGGCAGGCGGGCATCTTTACCGCGTTAGGGATATCAAAATCGCGGGCATTGAAATCCGATGCGGAGTTGAGTTTGAGCATGGCCTCCAAATGGGGTCAGTTGGCGGACTGCATTTACGCGCAAGCGGGCGCGGCGCTCTGCGATTCCGATAACCGCGCAGCCGCGGTTGAGACCCTCGTACGCTTTATGCTTTACGCGAAGCAGACGGATCTTTCTGATCAGACCGCCGCGATGGCCAAGACCCCCCGTGACAGGCGTACATTCGAAGGGCTCAGGCGAATCGAAGCGATCAGAGGTCAACTGTTGAGTAGGCTCAAGGCCCACAGACGCGATGGAATAGTTGTTGCCTCTGACTTCGGTTTTTTCCCGCCAGCCGAGATTAGCCAGATCATGGGTGAGGAAAAAGCATTTCGTAATGTCTGCGCAGGCTGACCTCTGCGATTGACAAGGCCATTGTTTGGCCCAGGCGGACGACTTGCGGACCAGGTTCGTGCGCGCGTCGAAGAGCAGTGCCGTCGATTTCATCCCAACCAGCGCGGCGCGATTAGTTATCGAACGAATTGGTGAGCTTGCCGACGCCGTCGATGACAATCTCGACCACGTTCGAAACTTCGCGCATCACGCCGACGCCGAGCGAGGTGCCGCAGGCGATAATGTCACCAGGCATCAGCGTCATATCGCGCGAGACGGCTGCTACCAGTTTGTGCGGCGGAAAGAACATGTCCGTAACCGGATAATTCTGACGTTCCGTGCCATTGAGGATGGTCTTGATCGAGAGCGTCATCGGGTCGAGGCCGGTCGTAATCACCGGGCCGAACACGCCGAAGGTGTCAAAGCTCTTGCAACGCGCCCACTGCTCGAAAGAAGGGTCTTTTTTCAAAAGATCGACAGCGGTGACATCGTTCACGCACGTATAACCGAAGATGTAATCGCCCGCGCGAGCCTCGGTGATGTTGAAGCACTTCTTGCCAATGACGACGCCCAGTTCGCCTTCGTAAATGACTTTCCCGTCATAGGTAGGCGGGCGCCTTATCGGCTGGTTTGTGGGCCAATAGGCATTCGGTGCCTTCAGGAAATAGAGCGGCTCCTCGGGACGGGAAAAGCCGTTCTTGGCGGCGAGCTGGTGAAAGTTGTTCCACAAACAGATCATCTTCGACGGTTCGCATGGCGTGAGAATCTTCGCGTCTGCGAACTTGATCTTCTCGCCAGTCGGATCCGCGCCTTCGAACATATCGCCGGAATGAACGACAATAGACTCGCGCTCCAGCACGCCAAAGCCTGACCTGCCACCGTGCTCAAACCTGATCCACTGGGCCATGTCATTCTTTCCAGATAGGCTGCGGCAACGAGGCTTGCCTTTTGCTGCCGTGCCTAATCGATCGCCTTCACGTCGCTGGAGAATGCGTCGGGGAAAGTGGGATAGAGGCCGGCGACACGGGCCATCTGCTGCACCAGGCCGAGCACGGCGTCGATAAAGGGCGTGTCGACTTCGGTGAGCCGCCCGAGCTCCTGCACCGCGGTCAGCATCGCGTCAATCTCCAGCGGCCTGCCTTTCTCGAGGTCCTGCAGCATGGAGGTCCGGTGCGCGCCCACTTTCGCCGCGCCGTCGATCCGGCGGTCCACGTCCACCCGGAAGTGCGCGCCGATGCGCCGGCCTATGCGCTCGGCTTCGAGCATCATGGCGCGCGACAGATTGCGCGTGCCGGGCTCGGTCGCGACCACGTCGAGGGTCGCCCGCGTTAGCGCGGAGATCGGATTGAAGCACAGGTTGCCCCACAGCTTCAGCCAGATGTCGTTGCGGATCTCCGGAAGGATTGGCGCCTTCAGCCCCGCCTTGTCGAATATTTGCGAAAGCTTCTCGATACGTTCGGTCTTTTGTCTCGTTGGTTCGCCGAGACCAAACTTGTCGCCGGCAATATGCTTGATCACGCCGGGCGCGATCACCTCAGCCGCGGGATAGACCGTGCAGCCGATAACGCGCTCGGGACCGATCGCATTCCATTGCCGATCGTCGGGATCGACGCTCTCGATACGGCGGTCGGCATATTGGCCTTCGAATCCGTGAAAGTACCACCATGGTAGGCCGTTCTGGGCGGTCACGACGGCGGTGCTCTTGCCCAATAGCGGCGCCATCTGCTCGGCAACTTCCCAGGCTTGGTGCGCCTTCAACGCGATAATCACGTAATCTTGCGGTCCGAGTTCCTTCGGGTCCGCGGTCGCCGGCATCTTCGCCGACTTCTCCTCTTTGCCGATCTGAAGACGCACCCCGTTTTTGCGGATGGCTTCCAGGTGCGCGCCGCGCGCGATCAACGACACGTCAGCGCCCGCGAGCTTGAGCAGCACGCCCAGATAGCCGCCTATCGCCCCAGCTCCGTATATGCAAATTTTCATATCCGAGCCCGCGTTGTCGACGAGCCAACGCTATAACAGGGCCAGCGCCGAGATATATAGTTCATAAGTCGTCGGACGTTGGTAGGATTGCGCCCGCTCGGAACCGGCGCATCGCGGAGCGTGGCTAGGAATTTGTCCTGTGCGGACGGAAGGAGCCTGGCCTAAATAAAATGGCGCAAGCCCGCATCAAGCGTGATGCCGGCGAACAGGATCAATCCGGCGTCGCGGTTGGATTTGAACAGCGCGAGGCAGCGGTCCGCATCGTCGATGTCGAGCCGCCAGATTTGCCAGGCAAGATGCGCCGCGAAGGCCGCGAGGACTGACGCAAACAAGATGCCCGCGCCCGCAGTCCAGCCGGCAAGTCCAATCAAGATCACCGCGGCGGCATAGAATGCCGAAAGGAACGGTTTGGTGCGCGCGCCGAAGAGCAGTGCCGTCGATTTCATTCCGACCAGCGCATCGTCTTCGCGGTCTTGATGCGCGTAGATGGTGTCATAGCCGATCACCCAGGCGATCGACCCGGCATAGAGCAGCAAGGCGGGAGGATCGAGCCGGCCGAAGGCAGCCGCCCATCCCATCAGCGCGCCCCAGGAAAACGCCAGACCGAGCACGATCTGCGGCCAGTAAGTGACGCGCTTGAAGAAGGGATAGACCGCGACGATCGCAAGCGAGGCGATGCCGGTGCCGATTGCGAAGCTGTTGAATTGCAGCAGCACGACGAGTCCGGTCAGCGCCTGCAAGACCAGGAATACCACGGCGCCGGTCAGGCTCACCTGGCCGGACGGAATCGGACGTGAGCGCGTGCGCGCCACCTGCGCGTCGATGTTGCGGTCGACGATGTCGTTCCAGGTGCAGCCGCAGCCGCGCATCACAAAGGCGCCGACGAAGAACAGCACCAGGTGCCAGGGAGAGGGGAAAGGCGCCTTGCCGTAGACCGCGGCCAGGCTCGCCGACCACCAGCAAGGCAGCAGCAACAACCAGGCACCGATCGGCCGGTCGAAGCGGGCGAGTCGCAAATAGGGGCGAAAGGAAGCGGGCGCGAGACGATCGACCCAATTGCCGGTCGCATCGGCGACACGACCCGCCGTCTCGCTCATCGCGCGAGCGGATTGCCGCTGAGTGAATTGAGCGTGCCGCGGCCGGTCCGGGTGTTGTCCTTGCCGGCCACAGGCGCGCTTAACGCGTCGCTCAAGGTGGGCGCAGCCGGGCGCGCCGGTTTCGCTGGCGCGGCAGCGGCGGTGCAAGCTTGCTTGCGATAGCCCTCCGTCTTGGCATTACTTGCCTGAGCGCCTTCCAGCAGGGCCGGCGGGAAATTGCACGCCGGGCCGTTCTCGCGAACGTATTTGATCATCTGCACTTCGGCTTGAGTGAATTTCGTCAGCAGATTGCACAACTCGGCGGCGGACCCGCGCCGGTCGATACCCGCTTTCGCCGCCTCGAACCGTTTTTCCACTTCCTGCCGCAGCGGAATGAACTCGTCGAAACAGGGCGGCTTCTGCTGCGGCTGCGCGGCGGAAGGAGCCGTCGATTGCTGTCCGACTGGAGGGAAGGGTGAAGACTGTTGTCCGACCGGAGGAAAGGGGGATGATTGCTGTCCGACCGGAGGAAAGGGGGATTGCGCCTGCGCTTCAGCGATGCCCGCGACAGCGAAAGCCGCGGCGGCCACGAGAGCATAGCGAAGCAGCATGATAAATCTCCCCCTCCAAAGGATCGTCGAGCCGCCCCCGGCCGGTCCCTAACAGCGCTTGGATTCCGGCGAGAAGGCGGCAACAAGATATCTTCTTTTGCCGGGCTTGCCGGAAGGTAAAGATGGGCAGAGTTAAAGCGGCTTCGGCCGCGATCGGCAAGCAGCATGGCCCGCTACGACATCCGCACCCCACGCCTTTACACCAATTCCCCGCTCGGCGCGGGCATGATGGTCGCGCTGGAACAGCCGCATACGCACTATCTCCTGCATGTGATGCGGTTCAAGGCCGGCGATCCGGTCCTGCTGTTCAACGGCCGGGACGGCGAATGGCGCGCGCGGCTCGAAAGTCCCGGCAAACGCAGCGTTTCGGCGCAGCTGGAAGAACGCATCCGCGGCCAGACCGCACCTGGCGATCTGCATTACTGGTTCGCTCCGCTGAAACATTCCCGGCTCGATTATATGGCCCAGAAGGCCGTGGAGATGGGCGCCGCGCGGCTGCAACCGGTGATCACGCGGCATACCCAGGCCGCGCGCGTCAATCTGGATCGGATGCGGGCCAATGCGGTGGAAGCGGCGGAGCAGTGCGGCATCCTGACGCTGCCTGAGATCGGCACGCCGGCCGATCTGGAACAGGCGCTCGCAGGGCGCGAGCCATCGCGGTTGCTGGTTTTTTGCGACGAGGATGCGGAGGTGAAAGATCCGCTCGCGGCGCTGCAGCAGCTGCGCAGCGATCAGACCGGCGCGATCCCGCTCGCGTTGTTGATCGGCCCCGAAGGCGGCTTTGCCGAAGACGAGCGGGCGATGCTGATGCGCGCGTCAAATGTGCTGCGGCTTGCGCTCGGCCCGCGCATCCTGCGCGCCGACACTGCCGCGGTGGCGGCGCTGGCGCTGGTTCAGGCCGTGCTGGGAGATTGGCGCTAGGCGCGACCAGCGTATCGGGGAAGCCAACTGAGACTTCACCGAATCATCCGCGGTCAGCCTTTGGTGCGGATCGCGAAGTCACGTTCCTTTAGGACATAACCGCGCGGGAAAGCGCAGGCGAAGCCGATGTAATGGCCATATTGCCGATAGACGCTGGTGACGCGGGCGAGTTTCCCATAGCCGGCGCAATGCGCATCCGCGGCTGCAACGGCTAATCTTTCGCTTTCCGGGCTCCAGGGGATCATCCCGCCGGTATCATTGCCGGAAATGTAAAGCTGGGCCTGCGCGGCAGACGGCGCAGCCGCAAGCATTACCAGGATAAGCATTCTTCGAATCATGAGGCAGCTCCTGCGCGACGGCTGCAAAGCTTAGAGCGGCTTTGCTTTATTTGAAAGCCGCCCCGGGGCCGATCACAGCCACCGCGCGGCAAAAAATGCGCGCAGGTCACGGCGACAAGAAAAAAGCCGTGGTTAAATCGCAGCCGGCTCGTTGCTCTTGACCCTGCGCGGGCGACGCGGCACCGTCTGTAAGCGATTTGGAATCTTCTGGGAGGCAGTGCGATGCCGGCTGGCCTGAAAGGTTGGATTCTTGCCTTCGCGATGATGGGAATGGCAGGCTGGCCAATGCCAGCGCCCGCCGCCAGTCTTCTGGAAAAGAATTTCTACCTGTTCGGGCCGCGCTACGACTCGATCCTGCCGCAATGCGAGGCCGCGCTCAGCGTGATCGCTTCCCGCTTCGCCCAGAAGGAAAGCCGGTTCTGGACCAGCAACCTGCAGCTGGTGGATTTTGCCGATGTGCGGGAAACCGCTCTGCGGCCCTGGGCGGACGAAGCCATTCCCCGCCGCTTTTGCAGCGCCCGGACCAAGGTTTCGGACGGACAATGGCGTCCGCTGCATTACGTCATCGCGGAGGATACCGGACTGATTGGGCTCACCTGGGGCGTTGAATGGTGCGTCGTCGGGCTGGATCGAAACTGGGCCTACAACCCGGGATGCAGCATGGCGCGCCCATAAGCGGGTTCGACCCTTTTTATTCCCGTTTTGTTCTTGTCAATGTTCCGGCGACTCTGGTAGGCTCTGGCGTCTGCAACAAGCAGTTTGGGGCGTGTCATGCATAGCATCCATCGATCGGCGGCTCTGGCCGCCTTTATTTTTGTGTTCTCCCTCACCGTGACGACGGCGCCGGCGCAGGACCGGCGGCAAAACCAGCCCGGGCAATTCGACTTCTACGTTCTCGCCTTGTCATGGTCGCCGTCCTTTTGTGAGGCCGCGGAGGAACGCTCGCCCGGCCGCGCACCGGCCGAGCAATGCGGCGAGCGGCCCTATTCCTTCGTCGTGCATGGGCTTTGGCCGCAATACGAAAAGGGTTTCCCGGAATATTGCCAGCAGCCACCGCCGCGGGTCGACCGCGCGGCGGTCTCATCCATGCTCGATCTGATGCCGAGCCCGCGGTTGATCTTCAACGAATGGCGCAAGCACGGCACCTGCGCGGGTTTTTCCGTCGGACGTTACTTTGAAGAAATTCGCAAGGCGCGTGCTGTGGTGAAAATTCCGGACGAGTTCCTGGAAGCTCCGATCGCCCGGGAAGTGGCGCCTGCCGAGGTGGAGGAAGCATTCCTCAAAGCCAATCCAAACCTGAGCGCCGGCGGAATTTCGGTCACCTGCGACAGCAGACGCGTCAACGAAGTGCGGGTTTGTTTGACCAAGGACCTGCAGTTTCGGGACTGTTCGGAACTGGAACGCCGCAGCTGCAAACGCGCGAAACTCGTCATGCCCGCGGTGCGCGTTGGAGGGCTTGCGACGGCGCGCTAATACGCTATCGCAAGGCATGAACTACCGGCACGGATTTCATGCGGGCAATTTCGCCGACGTGGTCAAGCACGCAACGCTGGCGCGTATCGTCAGCTATCTGCGCGAGAAGCCTGCGCCGTTTCGGGTGATCGACACCCATGCCGGCGCCGGCCTTTACGACCTCAGCGGACCGGAGGCGGCGCGCACCGGGGAGTGGCGTGAGGGGATCGGGCGCCTGCTGAAGGCTGATCTCGCGCCCGAAGTGAGCGCGCTGCTGTCGCCTTACCTCGACGCTGTGGCGGCGCTCAACCCGGGTGGACGGATCAAGGTCTATCCCGGCTCGCCGCTTCTGGTGCGCGCCTGGCTGCGCCCGCGCGACCGGTTGATCGCCTGCGAGCTCGAGCCGCGCACTGCGGCGGCACTGGCCAAGAACCTGGCGACCAGCACCCGTGCCAAGGCCTTGGTGATCGACGGCTGGACCGCGCTGTCGGCCTATCTGCCGCCTAAGGAGCGCCGTGGGCTGGTGTTGATCGACCCGCCCTATGAGGCGCCCGACGAGTTCACGCGGGTTGCGGAGGCCTTCAAGGACGCGCAGCGCAAATGGGCGAACGGGATCTATTTGCTTTGGTATCCGATCAAGGACCGCAGCGGCCCGGAGGCCTTGGCCAAGCGCCTGACAGCGCTGCGCATTGGCAAGATTTTGCGGGCCGAATTGACCACCGCGCGCGTGCCGGCCGGCGACCGTTTGACCGGCGCAGGGCTGATTGTCGTTAACCCGCCCTGGACACTCGAGGGGGAATTGGCCGTGCTGCTTCCGGCGCTCGCCGGATCTCTGGCGCCGGGCCAAGGCGGCTTCCGTCTGGACTGGCTTGCCCGGGAAATTTAGACGGCTCCTGCCGTTCGCCTCTTTCCAGCGTGCTCGTGTTCGTTTACCCCTATACCGCTGGCTGGATATTCCGCCTCCATCAAGGGGGCCGGCGGAACCGAGGCCTGGGGGCTGTCGCTTCTCCGAATAAGGAGTCCGGTTGAGCCGCCGTACCGCAGGGGCGCGGTCGGCGATGCATTTTGGGGAGTGGGAGGATTTTTCCCGATGGCGCAGACCGGTGTGGTGAAATTTTTCAATGGTGAGCGTGGCTACGGATTCGTGAAACCCGATGACGGCGGGCGTGACGTTTTCGTGCACATCACTGCGGTGGAAACGGCGGGGTTGAAATCGCTGAACGAAGGTCAGCGGCTCAGCTTTGAAGTCGAACCCGACAAGAAGGGCAAAGGCCCCAAAGCTGTCAACCTGGTGATCACCGGCTGAGATTTTCCAGCCGCTCTGTTTGATCACGTTTCTTGAACTGTGCTGCGCGGTGCGGAATTTTTCCGGGCGATCGCCTCCCGTTGTATTGTTCATCAGGCAAACAAAAAAGCCCCGGCGTCGAGCCGGGGCTTTGCTCGCGTAAAGCTTCGGGCTTAGAAGCGATAGTTCACACCAGCCCGAACGATATGCGCGTTGAAGTCGAAATTGCCGTTCCGGAGACCGCACCGGCTGCCGCAGCTGACATCGACATCGCCGAGATCGACAAAGAGATATTCCAGCTTCGCGGTCCATGGCGCGGCGAGCGCAAACTCCACGCCGCCGCCGAGCGTCCAGGCGGCCCGCGTATCGCTGCCGGAGAAGCGCCCCACTCTTGCGTCCACGTCGCCATAGGCAACACCGCCGGTGACATAGGGCATGAAGCGATCCATCGCTACGCCGAGGCGGCCGCGCACGGTGCCAAACCAATCATTATTGACTTCACAGCTCACACCGCCCCCGAAGCGGCAGCGGCGGTCGGTATCGATGCCGCTCCAGGCGAGATCAGTTTCGACGCCGAAAACGATATTGTTCATTTGCCAGTTGTAGCCGAGGGTGCCGCCGACCAGGCCGCCGTCGCCGTTCCCATTCGCGCCCCAGCCCCAGCCAGCATTGAGGCCGGCATAAAAACCGGTCCAGTTGTAAGCCACGACATGCGGCACCGGCGCTGCCGCCGGGCGTTCGACCACGCGGCGCGGAATATCGGCCGCAGATGCAGAGCCCATCAGCGCGGCCAAGGCCACGCCTGCAAGAAGTACGCGTTTCATCTATATCTCCCTCTATGTGACCATGCACCGAGCAGCGTCGGCACAGGTTCTGCAGCCACAACGTGGCCTTTGGTGGGAAGTTCCTGGGGGAAGTTGCGGCGGAGGAGATGCACACCGGGGTGTGGCTTTTCCTCCACAGCTTGGTCCGTCCAACAGAACTCGTTTCGTTAGAACTCGTTTAGTTCAACAACCTAGGTTGAAGATTGCGCGCACAGTATTCGTAAAGCAAGGACTGTCTAGTGCAGCAAAGGCACAGTTATCTTTTTAGTCGTACTCACTAAAATGACTGATTGATGCCAGGAAGTGGCCGTATTTAATTGGGTCTCTGGTAGAGAAATACTATATCTTCGGCTGCGAATACGACTCCGAAAAGAAAAAGGGCCTCGCCGCAGCGAGGCCCTTCTCCCCCGGCCCCTTCAGATTCAGAATTTGTAGTTCACGCCGGCGCGCAGGAGGCTGGATTCCAGGCCATGCGAGGTCCCGGTGAAATAGGTTCGGTTTGTCAGGTCGAAGTAGAGATATTCAACCTTCGCCGTCCAATTCGGGGTGAGGCCGACTTCCGCGCCAACCCCCAGCGTCCAGCCATAATGCGTCTGGCTCTGCGACACGCCATCGGAGCTCAGCTCGACGCCGCCATAGGCAAAGCCGCCGGTGCCATAGGCGAGCACATTGTTCATGGCGTAGCCAACGCGGCCGCGTAACGTGCCGAACCACGTATTGGCGAATTTCACCGGCGCCACCGTGTCCTCGGCATTGGACCACTGGACATCGGTTTCAGCGCCGATCACCAGCTGGCCATATTGCCAGTTGTATCCCGCCTGCAGGCCGAAGGCGCCGCCGCTGGGGTCGGCGGGAGCGATATCGCCCCACTGGTAACCGAGATTGCCGCCGATATAGAAGCCCATCCAGTTATAGGCGGCATAGGCCGGTGCGGGGGCCGCATAGGGACGGGATATGCCGGGAATAACATCGGCGGCGCGCGCTGCGCCGATCGTTCCCAACAGAGCGAGGCCCGCCAGTGCGATCGCTTTTTTGCTCATCGTTACCTCCACGCGCTGCCCCGCGGAACACCGGAGCTGCAAAACTCAAATTGTACGTGGGCTGTTATCGGGATCTTCAGGTTAAGCGTTTCTAAATGCGGGAAACGGCGAGTTTTTCATCCCTAAGGAAGCGTATCTTTTCCGGGCTTTCGGTCAGCGGTGCATTTACTATGATTGCGTCCGCCCCCGTGCTGGCTACATTGCCGGCGAACGCAATTCAGCTGCCGACGCATGACCATGCCCGACCGTAACGCCACGCCGCGCGCTGCCTTGGTGACCGGCGGCGCCAAACGCGTCGGTCTCGCCATCACGCGCGCACTGGTGGATGCCGGCTACGCGGTCGCCGTCCACGCCAATTCCTCGCGTGCGGAAGCGGACGCGGTCTGCGCGGAGATACGAAGCCAAGGCGGGCGCGCGCAGGCGGTGCAGGCCGATCTCAGCGAGCATATGCAAGTCCTCAAGCTGGTGCCTTCCGCCGTCGCCGCCGTCGGACCGCTGACATTGCTGGTCAACAATGCCAGCATGTTCGAAGCCGACGACATCGCTACGCTCGGCCGCGAATTGTTTGATCGTCATATGGCGATCCATGTGCGCGCCCCCTTGTTTCTCGCGCAGGCTTTTGCCGCGCAAGCGCCCGACGATGCCGACGTCTCAATCGTCAATATGCTGGACCAGCGGGTGCTCAAGCCAACGCCGCTGTTCCTGTCTTATGCGCTGAGCAAGAACGGCCTTTATGCCGCCACCACCATGCTGGCCCAGGGGCTGGCGCCGCGGATTCGGGTCAATGCCGTGGCGCCGGGACCGACTTTGCCGAGCCGCCGGCAATCGCCGGAGGAATTTGCCCGCCAGGCCGCGAGGCTTCCGCTCGGCCATGCAACGACGCCGGAAGAAGTGGCGCAAGCGGTGCTGTTCCTGGCCGCTGCGGATTCAGTCACCGGCCAGATTATCGCCGTGGATGGCGGCCAGCATCTGGCGTGGCAGACGCCCGACGTCGCGGGCATCGAGGAATAGCGCCAGCGCTGTTGCTCTGGCCCGCAGCGGTGAGAGCCCTTACCTTTCCGGCATGAACGGCAGCAAGAAAGACATCGACCCCACGGCCGATATCGTCGAGGAGGACGAGGAATTGAGCCTGCCGGAGGTCGAGGAAAGCAGCGTCATCGATCTGGAGACCCCCGCCGGCCCGCTCGCTGCGGGCCGCGCCGCCATCCTGCGCCATGCCAAGCATGCGCCGGCCTCGCCCGGTGTCTATCGCATGATCGATGCGGCCGGCGAGGTGCTCTATGTCGGCAAGGCCAACAACATCAAGAAGCGCGTGGTCGCCTATACGCGGCCGACCGGTCATGACAGCCGGATCGAGCGGATGATTGCCGCCACCCACGCGCTGGAATTTGTTTCCACCCGCAGCGAAACCGAGGCGCTGCTGCTTGAGGCCAATCTCATCAAGCGGCTGCGCCCGCGCTTCAACGTGCTGCTGCGCGACGACAAGTCGTTTCCTTACATCCTGATCACCGGCGACCACTGGGCGCCGCAGATCCTCAAGCATCGCGGCGCGCGCAACCGGGCGGGCAAATATTACGGCCCTTTCGCCTCGGTCTGGGCGGTCAACCGCACGATCACGGCGTTGCAGCGCGCCTTCCTTCTACGTTCCTGCACCGATGCCTTCTTTGAAAGCCGCACGCGCCCTTGCCTGCTGCACCAGATCAAGCGCTGCTCGGCCCCCTGCACGCAGGAAATCGCTTTCCCTGACTACGCGGAATTGGTGCGCGAGGCCGATGCCTTCCTCTCCGGCAAGAGTTGTGCGGTGAAGGAAGAGCTGGCCGCGGAAATGGAACAGGCTTCGGCGGCAATGGATTACGAGCGTGCCGCGGTTTACCGCGACCGCCTGGCGGCGCTCTCCGCGGTGCAGTCCCAGCAGGGCATCAATCCGCGGACGATCGAAGAGGCCGATGTCTTTGCCTTGCACCAGGGCGGCGGCTTCAATTGCGTCGAGGTGTTCTTTTTCCGCACCGGGCAGAACTGGGGCAACCGGGCCTATTTTCCCAAAGCCGACCGCTCGCTGCCGGCATCGGAAGTGCTCGGCGCCTTCCTGGCGCAATTCTATGACGACAAGCCGGTGCCTCGCCTCATTCTGGTTTCGCACGACATCGAAGACCGCGACCTGCTTGCCGAAGCGCTCTCGACCAAGAGCGGATACAAAGTGGAAATCAGCCTGCCCAAGCGCGGCGAGAAAAAAGAGCTGGTCGCGCATGCATCGACCAATGCGCGCGAGGCGCTCAGTCGAAAGCTTGCCGACACCTCCGCGCAGAGCAAGCAGTTGCGGGCGCTGGCGGAGACCTTCGGCCTCAAGCGCCTGCCGCGGCGCATAGAGGTTTACGACAACAGCCACATCCAGGGATCAAACCCGGTCGGCGCCATGATCGTCGCCGGACCGGAGGGCTTCGTCAAAGGCCAGTATCGCAAGTTCAACATCCGCTCCTCCGAGCTCGCGCCCGGCGACGACTACGGCATGATGCGGGAAGTTCTGCGGCGGCGATTCAAGCGGCTGCTGACGGAATTGCCGCGCACCGCGGCGCCGGCGGCAGACGCTCACGCCGGCGGAAGAAAGCGCCGCGGCCGGCGCCGAATTGATTCCCGCGCTCGACATCCCGCCCTCGCTGACGCTGCTGGATGCGGATAGCTTTCCATCTGCAAGACGCGTCGCCCTGGCCCGATCTGGTTCTGATCGATGGGGGGCTCGGTCAGCTCAATGCCGCGTGCGCGACGCTGGCGGAGCTTGGCGTGACCGACGTGCCGCTGGTCGGTATTGCCAAAGGCGTGGATCGCGACGCCGGTGAGGAAACATTCTTCATGCCCGACCGGCCGCCGCTGAAGCTGCGCCCGCGCGACCCGCTGCTTTATTTCGTGCAGCGGCTGCGCGATGAAGCGCACCGCTTTGCCGTGGGCTCGCACCGCCAGCGGCGCAAGCGCGATATCCGCGAAGCCGGCTTGCAGGAAATCGCCGGCATCGGGCCCACGCGCAAACGCGCGTTGCTGCGGCATTTCGGCACGTTGAAGGCGATCGAGCGCGCGACCGTCGCCGATCTGTCACAAGTGCCCGGCATTAACGCGGAAACTGCGCGAAAAATTTATGATTTTTTCCACGGCACGCCTGCCTGATGCTTTCGCACAAAATTGAATGCCTGCTCTGCACAGGCCATACGATCGTCCTGTTGACGCCCGCGGCGCCGAGGTATTTGGTCGGCGCATGAAACCTCTCTCCACCACCTCCCTGCCGTCGCGCTCGCTGGCGCTGCCCAATTTGCTCACTTATGCGCGCATCGCGGCGATCCCGGCGGTGGTCGGCGCGTTGTTTTGCCAGGAAGTACTGCAGGGGCCGCTTTGGCTACGCTGGGTTTCTCTGGCGGTCTTTCTAATTGCGGCCGCCACGGACGCCCTCGATGGCTTTATCGCGCGCGCGTGGGAGCAGCAGTCGAGCCTGGGCCGCATGCTCGATCCCATCGCCGACAAGCTGCTGGTGGCATCTTGCCTGTTGATGCTGGCGGCGACCGATACCATCAAAGGCTGGTCACTTTGGGCGGCCATCGTCATCCTCTGCCGCGAGGTTCTGGTATCGGGACTCCGCGAATATCTTGCCGAATTAAATGTCAGGGTACAGGTGACGCGGCTCGCGAAATGGAAGACGACGGTACAACTGGTCGCAGTCGGATTTCTGATCGCTGGGGAAGCGGGCGACGCGGTGATACCGGGTCTCACCGTTACCATCCCCACGTTTTTGACGACCGGCGTCGTTGTTGGTACCCAGATGCTCGGGCTGGTGACGTTTGTCGGGATCGTGCTGCTCTGGCTCTCCGCCTTGCTTACGCTCTATACCGGCTGGGATTATTTCCGCGCCGGCCTGAAGCATATGACATGAAGATCCGTTATTTCGCCTGGGTGCGCGAGCGCGTCGGCAAGACCGAGGAAGACCTTGATCCGCCGGAAGGCGTCGCCACCGTCGGCGATTTGATGACGTGGCTGGCGGCGCGCGGGGAGGACTATGCCCGCGCTTTCGAGAATCGAAAGATCATCCGGGCCGCGATCGACCGCAGCCATGTGCGCCCGGAAGCCGCTATCGCAGGCGCGCGGGAAATCGCGTTCTTTCCGCCCATGACCGGCGGGTGATATCCTCTATGTCATTCCGGGACACGCGATAGCGTGGGCCGCGGAATGACGGAGAGAGCATTGACCATTCGCCTGCAACGCGAGGATTTCGACGCAGCCGCGGAAGCAGCCGCGCTCACGCGCGGGCGCAGCGATATCGGCGCGGTCGTCACCTTCACCGGCATCTGCCGCGGCAGCGAGGCCGGCGATCCGATTGCCGCCCTGACCCTCGAACATTTCGCGGAGATGGCCGAGGCGGAAATCGCGCGCCATGTGGAAGAGGCGCAGCGACGCTGGGCGCTGCTCGGCGTGACGGTGATCCATCGTTATGGCCGGATCACGCCGGGCGAGAATATCGTGCTCGTCGTCACCGCCTCTTCGCATCGCACCGACGCCTTCGCTGCCGCGGAGTTCCTGATGGATTATCTGAAGACCCGCGCGCCCTTCTGGAAGCAGATAGAAAGTGCGGACAGCAACACCTGGGTAGAGGCGCAAGCGAAGGACGATGCGGCTGCGCAGCGCTGGGATCGGCCGAAGGCGGGCAGGGGAAAGAAGTGACCACGCGTCGGATGTTTCTGCGGTTGCTGGCGGGCGCGCCGCTGCTCGCCGCTTCGGTGCGCAGCGATGCGCGCGAAGCCGTCATCCCCCGGCTCATCAAGCAGGCGCGCGCGCACAAGAATGTTTCAGACCGCATCGAATTTATTTCGCGTGCGCTGCTCGGCACGCCTTACCAGGCCAATACGCTGATTGGCGGCCCGCGCCAGAAGGAACAATTCGTTCTGCGCGACGATGCCTTCGATTGCGTCACTTATTGCGAGGCCGTGCTGGCCGCCGCAAACGTCAATGACTATTCGCAATACCAGGACCTGTTGCGGCGCATCCGCTACGCGCAAGGTGAAGTGCGCTGGGCGGAACGCAACCACGACTTCGCGCAATGGAGCCGCCGCATTGTCGAGAACAGGATTTGCAGGCCCGTTGGCATTGCGCCTGTCGCGACGGTCGAGAAGACCTTGAACGGAGATGGGTTAGGAAAGCGCCGCTATGCGATTTCCGCTGTCGCCACGCCGGCTCTCATGACCCATCGACAGATGTTGCAAGCCGGCGACGTCATCGGCTTCGTTTCGCGCCGGTCGGAGCTCGATTTCTTTCACACCGGCTTTATCGCCTTCGACAGGCGCGGCGCGCTCATGCTGCGTCACGCCTCACGCAGCCGCGGCAAGGTTGTTGACGATGATATGGCATCCTTCGTCACCGCGACCGGGGTGAAATACGTCACTTTGCTGCGGCCGCAGGAGCCGGCGCAGGCGACACAGAGCTAGAGCAACGCATTCCCCTCATCCTGAGACGCGCGCCGCTGACGCGCCGCGCTCCTCACCATGAGGATAAATGATTGTGCTTGGCTGCTTACGCCGCGGCGGCTTTGCCCTTGGGCTGCACTTCGGCGTTATAGTCTTCCATCAATTGTTGCGTGATGGCGCCCGGCGTAAACTTCCACTGCGCGATCTCGCCCACCGGCGTTACCTCGGCGGCGCTGCCGGTGATGAAGCATTCGCTGAAATTCGACATTTCCTCCGGCATGATGCGGCGTTCAATCACCTGGATGCCGCGCTTCTTCGCCAGCCCGATCACGGTGCGGCGCGTGATGCCGTCCAGAAAGCAATCCGGCGTCGGCGTGTGAATCTTGCCGTCAGTGATGAAGAAGATGTTGGCGCCGGTGCATTCCGCGACGCGGCCCTGCCAATCCAGCATCAAAGCGTCAGCATAGCCTTTGCGCTCCGCCTTATGCTTGGACACGGTGCAGATCATGTAGAGCCCGGCGGCTTTGGAACCGGCCGGCGCGGTTTTCGGATCCGGGCGGCGGTATTCCGCCAGGTCGAGACGGATGCCTTTCAGCCGCTGCGCCGGATCGAAATAACTCGGCCATTCCCAGCTCGCGATGGCGAGATGGATGGTGTTGTTCTGCGCCGAGACGCCCATCATCTCCGAGCCGCGCCAGGCGATCGGACGCAGATAAGCGTCCTTCTGGCCGTTCGTCTCCAGCACCAGCCGCTTGGCGGCGTCGATCTCGGCGGCGGAATAGGGGATCTCGAAGTCGAGCATCTGCGCGGAATAGCGCAGCCGCTCGGAATGCTCGGTAATCTTGAAAATCTCGCCGCCATAAGCGCGCTCGCCCTCGAATACGGCGCTGGCATAATGCAGGCCGTGGGAGAGCACGTGCAGCGTGGCGTCTGACCAGGGCACGAGCTTGCCGTCGTACCAAATGATGCCTTCACGCTGGTCAAAGGGCGCAGCGGGTGCAGCCATGGCTTTCTTTCTCCCTGAGTACCTGAACCCCGTAGGTCGGTTTTGCTTCGCGGGCTGACACCCGGTATGTTTCATTTCCTCAATGAGAGCGTGCTTTTACGGCAAGTGCAACGGCAGGCCGGATAGGTCCTTCGGCACGATCCTTTCGTTTAGGCGCGGTATAGAGTAACAATCAGACCGAAATATGTCAATATGGCTGACCTAAACTCCCGCCTCGTCCGGCAGCGGCCTCCCGCCGAGGAAATCACGGGTTCGGCCCCTGTTGAAGAGCCCGTGTTCGATCTCATCGAGCTGCTTTTCTTCGCCTATCGGGATTTCGTCGCCGACCCTGACGAAGTGCTGGGAAAGCTCGGCTTCGGCCGCGCGCATCATCGCGTGTTGCATTTCGTCAACCGCAATCCGGCCATCAAGGTGGCCAATCTGCTCGATATCCTCAAGATCACCAAGCAATCGCTCGGGCGCGTGCTCAAGCAGCTGATCGACGAGGGCTATATTGTGCAGAAAGAGGGAGAGAGCGACCGCCGCCAACGGCTGCTTTACGCCACGCCGCAAGGCGAAGCGCTGGCGTTGAAGCTCGCGGGTCTGCAGACCAAGCGCATTCTGCGCGCCCTCGAAACCTTGCCGCCCGGAGCGCATGAGACCGCCCGCCAGTTTCTCGTCGCCATGCTCGAAGCCGATGGCCGCGACGACGTTTTGCGGCTGATCGGGCATACCAATCGCAGCGCGCCTTAGCCGCGAGCCGCCATGATTTCCCAAACCCCCTCCGCTCTTGCCGACGACGCGCCGCATCTGCTCGTGGTGGACGACGACCGGCGCATCCGCCTTCTGCTGTCGCGCTTTCTGTCGGCGGAAGGCTATCGCGTCACCACTGCGGAAACGGCGGCCGATGCGCGGCTCAAGCTCGATGGATTGAGCTTCGATCTTCTCATCCTCGATGTGATGATGCCGGGGGAGACCGGCTTTCAGCTGGCGCGCGCAATTCGCCAGAACTCCACGGTCCCCATCATGATGCTGACCGCGCGCGACGAAAGGGAAAGCCGCATCGAAGGCCTGGAAACCGGCGCGGATGATTATCTTTCCAAGCCTTTCGAACCCCGCGAGTTGTCGCTGCGCATCGCCAATATTCTTAAGCGCGCGAAGCCGGCCATACCGCCGCCGGCAGAATCCGTCCGCTTCGGGCATTTCGTCTTCCATATCGGCCGCGGTGAGTTGCGGCGCGGTGAGGAGATTGTCCGCCTGACCGATCGCGAACGCGACATGCTGCGCATTCTGTCGGCGGCACCGGGAGAAACGGTGCCGCGCCTGGCGCTTTCCGGCAACGGCGGATCGCTGAATGAGCGGGCGGTCGACGTTCAAGTCAATCGCCTGCGGCGCAAGATCGAGCGCGATCCCGCCAATCCGCTGATCGTGCAGACCGTGCGCGGCATCGGCTACCGGCTGGTGCTCACGCCATGACCAGCCTCGACATCGGCTTTGCCAGTCTGCGTTCGGCGGCCGAACGCGTGCGCGGCGTCTGGGCGCAGATCTGGAAATGGATCAACGGCTTCATGCCGAAGGGGCTCTATGCCCGCTCGTTGCTGATCATCGTCACGCCCATGGTGCTGCTGCAGTCCGTCGTCGCCTTCGTCTTCATGGAGCGGCACTGGAACACCGTGACCCAGCGGCTTTCGGCCAGCGTGGTGCAGGATATTTCAGCGCTGATCGAATTTTATCCGCACTTGCGTGCCGCGGACGCCCAGCGCCGCATTCGCCGGGTGGCGCAGGAGCGCCTTAACCTCGTGGTCGACTTTCTTCCCGTCACCGAGATGCCGCCGCCAGCGCCGAAGCCGTTCTTCTCGCTGCTCGATCAGGCCTTGTCGGAAGAATTGCGCAAGCAGATCGGCAAGCCGTTCTGGATCGATACCGTCGGCCGCTCGTCATTGGTGGAAATCCGCATCCAGCTCGAGGACACCGTGCTGCGCGTCTTCGCACGCCGCAACGCGGCCTATGCGTCAAATTCGGAAATCTTTCTGCTCTGGATGGTCGGCACCTCGCTGGTGCTGCTGACCGTCGCCATCTTGTTCCTGCGCAATCAGATCAAGCCGATCCTGCGGCTGGCCGACGCCGCCGAAAGCTTCGGCAAGGGCCGCGAAGTGCCGGACTTTCGCCCGCGCGGAGCGCGCGAGGTGCGCCGCGCAGCGCAGGCCTTTGTCGAAATGAAGCAGCGCGTGGAGCGCACCATGGAGCAGCGCACCACCATGCTGGCCGGCGTGTCGCACGACCTGCGCACGATCC
Organism: uncultured Alphaproteobacteria bacterium; assembly: GCA_963750965.1. Lineage (GTDB taxonomy): Bacteria > Pseudomonadota > Alphaproteobacteria > Rhizobiales > Xanthobacteraceae > CANKHA01. Next base: position 113,952 of record CAVVSK010000014.1, on the reverse strand, counting down.
TGACCCGCTTCAAGCTGGAGATGGCCTTGCTCGGCGACAGCCCCGAAGTCGATGGGATAAAGAAGGACATCGACGAGATGGCGCTGATGCTGGAGGCCTACCTCGCTTTTGCCCGCGGCGATTCCGCCGAGCCCTCCGCACCCACCGACATGGCGGCGTTCCTGGAGGAACTGAAGCTCGACGCCGAGCGGCAGGGCGACAAGGCGACCGTCGTATTCCATGGCGAGCCGGTCGTCACCGTGCGGCCGGCCGCCTTCAAGCGCTGCCTTGCCAATCTCGTGTCCAATGCAGCGCGTTATGCCTCGTCGATTTCAATCACCGGCCATCGCGATCATCGCTGGCTGACCGTGACCATCGACGACGACGGTCCCGGCATCCCGCCCGGCATGCGCGAGGAAGTGTTCAAGCCATTCCTGCGGCTTGATCACGCGCGCAACCAGGACGAAGGCGGCACCGGCCTCGGGCTCGCCATCGCCCGCGATATCGCGCGCTCGCATGGCGGTGACATCACGCTCGGCAACAGCCCGCTCGGCGGCTTGCGCGCGACCGTGCGGATCCCGGTCTAGGGCCGCAAACCAGCGGCAAACACTGCGAAGCTGATCAACCCTGGGGTGGTGTATCGGCCTTGTCACCAAGCCGCGCAGGCGCGTTGAGCTTCTCCAAATAGAGCAGGAAAGCGCTATGGTCCCAGCGCTCATGGCCCTGGTCGTAAAGCTCCTTGAACACGTCGCGCACCGCCTTGACGATCGGCAACTGCGGCAGGCCGATCTCGCCCGCCGTGGCCAGCACGGTGTCGAGGTCTTTGACGAAATTGCGGATTGGCGCGCCCGGGCGAAAGTCGCGTTTGATCATGCGACGGCCGTGCTCCTGCAGCACGCGGCTGTCCGCATGACCTCCGGCCAGCGCTAGCGGGATCTGCGCGGGATCTGCGCCGCCGGCGTGGGCGAAGAAAAGGCCTTGCGCCACGCTGGCGATATTGCAGGCGACCATGATCTGGTTGGAAAGCTTGGCGATCTGGCCGCTGCCGGCAGGACCGATGTAGCTCGCCCGGCCCATCGGCTTCCACACTCCGTCGCGTTCGGTACGGTCGAAATCGGCCTTTTCGCCGCCGGCCATAATCGCGAGCGACCCCTCGGCGGCGCCAAGGCTGCCGCCGGAAACCGGAGCATCGAGATGGCCCACGCCGCGCTGTTTGAGCCAGGCGGCGTGCTCCTGCGCCATCTTCGGGGGGATCGAGGCCATATCGATAAAGATGGCACCGCGTTTCATCGCATCCGCCGCTTTGCTGTCGAAGAACACTTCTCGCACCACCGGCCCGCTATCGAGGATGGAAAGAATGTAGTCGGCATCCTTGACACAGTCGGCGGGGGAGCTGGCGACCCGCGCGCCTTGCGCGGCAAGCGGGTCGGTCTTGGAATGCGTGCGATTCCAGACAGCGGCCGTGAAGCCGGCCTTAAGCAGGTTGGCGGCCATCGGCGCGCCCATAATACCGGTGCCGAGAAAGGCGATATGGTGAACCACTGCAATCCCCCCTTAACTGACGACTTCAGTTTCGCATCCGATTTTGAAGCGGAGTCGGTGGGCGGCGCTTGGCGTCGGCCGTTTGTAAGTTCACCGCCCAATCTTGTGCGTCATTCACGCCGCGGCGGCTTCGTCGGCCTGGTCGCCGCGTGCGCGCCGGCGCCGGCGCCGCGGTCGCAGGGTCGGGATGACGGCGCAAAGATCGTCGAGCAGCCGCGACCAGTTCTGACCGCGCGCCAGCCCGCGGTCGAGCTCCGCCATGCTACGCGCAAGGCCAGGATCGTCGTCATCAACCCAGACACGCAGCACCCGGGCGAAGATCAGCGCCGTGCCTTGCGCGCGGAAAGCGCCCTTGCCGCCGGAAGTGCTGATGCCGGCAGCAATGAGCATCCAGCGCATCGAGCGCACGCCAAGCCCGTTCAGCGCGAGCGCCAGCCCGGGATTGCACATTGACGATCGCATCAGCGAGCGCACCGCGGCCTTGTACGGTGCCAAGGCTTCCAGCCGCCGCATCAGCACGTCGAACAGCCGGTCGCGCGGCGGCTCCTTCGCCATATCGGCATCGCCGCCGTCGAGCACCGCGCGGTCGATCTGCTTCCTATGCGCGGCGAGAATGGAAAGGGGGCTATCGAATTGCTCGCGCAGGCGGGCCAATGAAACGCTCGCGCGCTTGGCCACTTCGCTCAGATCGATGCGCTCGAGCCGCTTTTCGGCCAGGAGCTGCATGAAGGCATGGACAATGCGCTCGCGGTCACCGCCGGCAGGCGGCGGCGGGGCGGGGCGGGCTTTGGATGGTCGGCGACGCGACGGCTTGCGGGCCATGACGGGTACTCCTCTGTCGCGATGTCTGAGCTTGAATCTAGGCCGCCAAAGGCGACAGTTCCAGGGCCGCGAGTCCTCTTTGCTGTCGTCCCGGCCGAGTGAAACGCGGGCCGGGATCCATAACCCCGGTGTTCAAGATTTGCACGGGCAGCGGTTATGGGTCCCCGCCTTCGCGGGACGACAGCAAATTATCCGGCCAATTCCCGCGACCGCTTGGCGGCGGCGGCGATGGCTTTGGCCAGTAACGGATCAAGCCCGTCGGCGGCGGCCATCAGCACTTCCAGCGCCGCCGCCGTGGTGCCGCCGGGCGAGGTCACGTTCTGCCGCAAGGTGGCGGGATCGAGCGCTGAACGATGCAGCAGTTCGCCGGAGCCGGCGACGGTTTCGCGCGCCAGCTTGGCGGCGAGGTCGGGTGGCAATCCGGCGGCGATGCCGGCGCGCGTGAGGCTTTCCGCAAGCAGAAACACATAGGCCGGGCCGGAGCCGGACACCGCCGTCACCGCGTCCATCAACTTCTCATCATCGATCCATTCCACCGCGCCGATCGCCCCGAGCAGGCCATCCGCCAGATCGCGCTGTGCGCTGGTGACGCGCGCATTTCCCACCGCGACGGTGACGCCGCGCCCGATCGCGGCCGGCGTATTCGGCATCGCGCGCACGATGGCCTTACCCGGCAAGGCGCGTTCGAGGAATGCCAGCGTCTTGCCCGCCATGATCGAGACGACGACGGTCGAGCCGTCGGCCATCGGCGCAAGCGGCGGGACCACGCTGTCGGCGACCTGCGGCTTTACCGCGATGACGATAGCGCCGCTGTCGGCGGGCCTGTTCGCCGGATTGAATTGCACGCCGCGCGCGCTCAGCGGCTTGATGTCTTCCGCCGGCTGCGGGTCGAGCACGATCAGTCTGGAAGGATCGATGCCGCGCGAGACCCAACCTTGCAGCATGGCGGCGCCCATCTTGCCGGCGCCGACCAGCACGACGTTTTTGGAAATATCCTTGAGATCGTGCGACCGGCTCATCGCGCCATTGTGCCACCGCCCGCGTTAGCGCGCGACCAGCAAAAGTGGGCACCGGTCACGCCTCGCCCGAGGTCTCGAACATGGCGGCGTCGAGCGCCTCGCGCGCGCCCTTGCCCGCCCAGACCACAAATTGAAAGGCGGGAAAATAGCGTTCACAGGTATTGAGCGCGGTGCCCAGCAGCGCTTCGCATTGCTGGCCGGAAGGCGGGATGCCGCCGCTGAGCACCAGGGCATGGCGGTACATCACGATGCCGTCCTGCACCCAAAGGTCGAAATGGCCGACCCAGAGCTGTTCGTTCACCAGCGAAATGAGCTGCTGCACCTCGGCGCGCCGGCGTTCGGGCACCTTCATTTCGAAGGCACAGGCCAGATGCAGCGCTTCGATGTCGGTCATCCAGGTGAAGGAGACCTGGTAATCGGTCCAGCGCCCGCCGACCACAATGTTGATCTCGTCTTCGCTGGCGCGCTCGAACGACCAATCATGCGTGCCTGCCACCCGCTCGACCACGTCGAGTGGATTGATCCGTTGCGGTTGCGAATAGTCGATGAGGGACATGCCGTCTCCACCAAGTCCGAGTAATAGGGCGCGCAGAACCGCACGCGCACGAGCACGCTTACGGCACGTTCCCCGAAGGGAAGCAATTTGACGCAGGATCTACTCGCGCATGATCCCGAAAAGTGGAAACCGGTTTTCGGATCAGATCATGCGCTACTTAAAAGTTGGCGCGCGATCGGACGCAAAACCGGTGCCACTTTTGCTGATCGCGCGCTGCGGGCCGATTGACCTTGAAGCCGCGAATCACTTAGCGACTCGAATATAAAGCGCGAGAGTCCAGCCGCCAAAGTCATTTTCACCGAGTGTCCCCAATTCGAAGTTCCTACCGACTTACCGCAAACAGTCCTGCGAACTTCGGATTGAAAAGGGACACCAGTGATCATTAAGCCTTGCTGGTGTGGCTTAGGTTCAGAAGTTTCCTCCCGGCTGAGCTGCAAGGACAGGCTGTGATCAAGGATTCTCGGGACGCACGCAACGCGTTCGCGAATCTCGTCCACAAGCATGAATGCGACAAACTGACTCAATCCACAGCGAGGGCGCTGCCTCACGTCTCCGCTCTCCCCGCGCAAGCGGGAACCGGAAAATGCGGGCAACAGATCGGGCACGCAGCTTCTGGATCCCGCTTTCGCGGGAATGAGCGGCCCTCACTTCGCAGGCGATGATTTGTGGGATGGAGCGATATGGCGCATACTCAGACTACGGCCTTCATCGCTTGGATCGACTCAACATCGGCGGTGCTGAAATACCTCCACAGGGCAACTGGGCACGATTTCCTCCTCGCGCCGGTATAAGGAGGACATCTAGCCGATGGGCGAGGCGAGTGCGGCCCTGCGCCAGCTGCGGCCGGTGACCTTCCGCTACAAGAAGCCCTATGACGACGGATCGAAGCCGATCCAATATGGTTTGATCGCCGAGGAAGTCGCCGAAGTCCTGCCGGACCTGGTGGTTTTCAATGCGGACGGAAAACCGGAGACGGTCGCCTATCATCTACTGCCGTCTTTTCTGCTCGCCGAATATCAGCGGCAGCAAACGAGCGTCGAGTTACAGGAACGGGGTGTCGAGCAACTGCAGCAAACCGTCCAATTGCAGGCCGAGCAAATAGAACGACAGCAAAAGATCATCCAAACTCAGGCGGAGCAGATGGATGTTCTGCGTCAGGACGTTGACAGTCTGAAGGCTCTGCTGGCCCGTTCGTTGCAAGGAGCCGCTCAACACGCGCAACGATGACCAATTGACCTGTTCAATGCCGCCGTCCATGCCGACGACGGCGACCATCGCCTTGCTTGCTTAATCGAACAGACTGGAGACCGATTCTTCCGAAGCCGTGCGTCCGATCGCTTCGCCGATCAGGGTGTCGATCGAGAGCACGCGGATATTTTTGGCTTCCTGCACGGCCTTTGTCGGCTGGATCGAATCGGTGATCACCAGTTCCTTCAGCCGCGAGGCGTTGATGCGTGCCACCGCGCCGCCCGACAGCACGCCGTGGCTGATATAGGCATAGACATCGGTCGCGCCCTGTTCGAGCAGAGCATCGGCAGCATTCACCAGCGTGCCGCCGGAATCGACGATGTCGTCCACCAGCACGCAGGTATGTCCCGCGACCTCGCCGATCACGTTCATCACCTCGGAATCGCCCGCGCGCTCGCGCCGCTTGTCGATGATCGCGAGCGGGGCATTGATGCGTTTGGCGAGGCCGCGCGCGCGCACCACGCCGCCGACGTCGGGCGAGACCACCATGATCTTCGCCAGGTCGAAGCGCTCGCGGATGTCACGCACCATCACCGGAGACGCGTAGAGATTGTCGGTCGGGATGTCGAAAAAGCCCTGGATCTGTCCGGCATGCAGGTCGAGCGTCATCACCCGGTCGGCGCCGGCATGGGTGATCAGGTTGGCAACCAGCTTGGCGGAGATGGGGGTGCGGGCGCCGGGTTTGCGGTCCTGCCGGGCATAGCCGAAATAAGGCACCACCGCGGTGATGCGGCGCGCCGAGGCGCGGCGCAGCGCGTCGATGATGATCAGGAGCTCCATCAGATGGTCGTTGGCAGGAAAGGACGTCGACTGGAGGATGAAGACATCCGCTCCGCGCACGTTTTCCTGGATCTCGACGAAAATCTCCATGTCGGCGAAGCGCCGGACGCTGGCCTTGGTCAGGGGAGTTTTCAGGTAGTCGCCGATCGCCTTGGCAAGGACGGGATTCGAGTTCCCGGCGACGAGCTTGAGCGCACCATTCTTGCCCATCTCTATCCCCCGCCTTTGCTGTCCACGATGGCCGCTGTCCTATCAAGGAGGCAGCAAGGCTGGCAATAAGCCATAGTCCCTGTCCCGCCAGTTTTTAATGCGCAGCCGAGCTTCTCGGCTAATCCGAAAGAGCAATGGCGTTGACGTGGCGTCCATAGTCCGGCTCGGCGCGATGGGTGGCGCGGCGAAAACTGTAGAACAGGCGCGGATCGGCATAGGTACAGACGCCCAGATCCTCGACCGGGCGAATGCCGGCGCGGGCAAGGCGGGAGGCGATAAAGCCGGGGAGATCGAATTGCGCATGGCCCGGCTGGCCGGCTGCGAAGAAGCGGGCATTCTCCGCGTCCGCCCTGGTGAATTGCTCAACCAACTCGTTGCCGACCTCGTAATTGCGCTGGCTGATCATCGGGCCGATTGCAACAACGAGGCGGCCGCGCGCGGCGCCCAGCCGCTCCATGGCGGCGATCGCGGCTTCCAGCACCCCGGAAAGCGCGCCGCGCCAGCCGGCATGGGCGGCGCCGACAACGCGCGCTTGCGGATCGGCGAATAGCACCGGCCCGCAGTCGGCGGTGGAGACGCCGATCGCCAGCCCGGGCTGACGGGTGACGATGGCGTCGGCGCGTGGACGGGCGTGGGCGGGCCAGGGCTTTTCCGCAACCACCACGTCGGGTGAATGGATTTGATAGGCGGTGAGAAAGCGCTCCGACGTCACGCCCATCGCCTTCGCCATGCGCGTGCGATTTTCCGCCACCTTCGCCGAATCGTCCCCGGATCCGACGCCGGCGTTGAGACTCGCATAGACCCCTTCCGACACGCCGCCTTCGCGCGTGAAGAAAGCATGCCGGATGCCGCCAAGCGCCGAGAGGTTTTTCGCCTGCAGCATCATGGCTCAAATCCCGGCAGCACGCCGAGCTTGGGATCGCTGATGCCGAGCACCTTGAACAACACGCCCATTTCCCGCGCGCCGCTGCCGGTCAACCGCTCCACCTGGCCCTCGATCTCGCTGATCTTGTCCGGCGGTGCTTTGGCTTTCAGCGTGGCGGCGCGGGTTTCGATGCCAAGGCGGCGGAGGAATTTGCCCTGCTGCAGCGGGCCATGGACGCGGGCGCCGATGCTTTCGGCGGCCTGGGCGAGCGATTGGAAATCCACATGCGCGGTGAGATCCACCATCCCCGGCGCCAGCAGCGGATTGGCATAGGCATGCTCGCCCACCGCCTGCATGGTGTCGCCGATCTCGGTTTCGACATGCCCGTAATCGATCACCAGCGCGGCGCCGCCCTGGCGCGCCACGCGTCGGCCGAGCTCCAGCGCGATGGAATCCGTCCGCCATTCGAAAATGCTGCCCGGCGGGGCATCGCGCACGCGCGGCGGCAGCAGCCTTTCCAGATGCGGCATCGGCGAGAGCAGGGGGACGAGCGTGAAATTGCCGTTGCCATCCACCGTCACCACGCGTTCGTGCCAGCCGTCTTCCTGCTTGATCGCCTGATGCACCGGCAGCGCGTCGAAGAACTCATTGGCCAGGATAATGGCCGGACCCTCCGGCACTTCTTCGAGTGCCTTGTGCCAGAGCATGGGGACGCCGAAACGCTCCAGCCTCTGCTGCTGCAACTGCTGCAATGCGGGGCTGATCTCGACCAGATGCACCACAAGGGCGGAGTGAAAGTCAGGCACCACTGTCGCCGCGCGCAGCGCGTCGGCCATCATGGTGCCCCGGCCGGGTCCAAGTTCGACCAGGCGGATGTTTTCGGGCGATCCCATCCGCTGCCGCCATACCGCCGCCGCCCAAAGTCCGATCAGCTCGCCGAACATTTGGCTGATCTCCGGCGCGGTGATGAAGTCGCCGGCCGCGCCGAAAGGATCGCGCGTCATGTAATAGCCGTGGACCGGATGGCTGAGGCAAGCCGCCATGTATTGGGCAATCGGCATCGGTCCGGCGAGGGAGATCAGCCGCCGGATTTCCGCCTCCAGCGGGGGCGTCTCGTTCGCCATCACACCTGCTTCACGCCTCTTGCGTTTGCCGCCGCATTGCCTGGGCGATCAGGATGATGCCAGCAAGCGCCAATGGAATCGAGAGCAGCATGCCCATGGTCATGCCGCCCCAGAGAAGGCCGAGTTGCGCATCCGGCTCGCGGAAAAATTCGGAAAGGCTGCGCGTGACACTATAGCCGAGCGCGAAGGCGCCGAGGATCAGGCCGGGCCGGCGCAATGCGCCGCTGCGGATCAGCATGTAGAGTACGACGAACAATACGAGCCCCTCCAGCACCGCCTCATAAAGCTGGCTCGGATGCCGCGGCTGCGGGCCCGCGCCGGGGAACACCATGGCCCAGGGCACATCGCTGGCGCGGCCCCACAATTCCGCGTTGATGAAATTCGCCAGCCGCCCGAGGAAGAGGCCGATCGGCGCCACCGCGCAGGTGAGGTCGCCGAGCGAAAGGATGCGGATGTTGCGCTTCCAGCCGAACAGCATCACCGCTGCGACGCAGCCGAGGAAGCCGCCATGGAACGACATGCCGCCGTTCCACAATTCCAGGATTTCGAGCGGATGGGCGGCGAAATACGCCGGGTTGTAGAACAGCACATAGCCGAGCCGTCCGCCGAAAATGATGCCAAGCGTTATCCACAGAATGAAGTCGTCGACGTCATCGAGCGTAAGCGGTGCCTTGCCGCCCCACAATTCCTCCGCGCGGACCAGCGCGCGGGCATAGAGCCAGCCGAGCAGGATGCCGCCGATATAGGCAAGCGCATACCAGCGGATGGCGAAAGGCCCGATCGAGACCAGGATCGGATCGACGGCGGGAAAGGGGAGCACGAGGAAAGGCATTACGTTTTCCTGCGAGGCGGGAATCGGACAACCATAGCATCCTTCGCTGCGCGTCTCGAAGGATGGCCCTTGCGGCTATCTTTCGGGATCGCCACTTTTTCTGTGCTAGCATTCCTCTCGAATATGACAGGCCGGAGGCGACGATGACCCAGACCAGCAGCCGGATTTTTGACGAGATGGCGCGGCTGATGAACGATGCCGCCGGCGTCGCCTCGGGCGTGCGGCGCGAGTTCGACACTTTGTTCAAGAGTCAGGCCGAGCGCATTTTGCGCGATCTCGACGTGGTCAGGCGCGAGGAATTTGAGGCGGCGCGGGAGATGGCGAAAATCGCGCGCGAGGAGAACGAAGCGCTGAAGGCGCGAGTCGCGGCGCTGGAGGCGCGGCTCAAAGGCACGCCGACCCCTGATGCGGCTGCGCCGAGCGGCGAGCCCTCGGCCGTGCCGCCGGAAAAGGCGGCGCCCAATGTCACGCCGAACGAGCCTTTCCAGGAATAAGGCGCAAGCTTTCCCGATACGGTGTCTATCTAGCTGTTGGTAAATGCCCGGGGCGAGACTTGCTCGCCGGCTTGGGTACGAGACAGCGCGTCATCGGCGACTTTCTTGATGATGACGAGCGCGTGCTCAGGATCGACGCCAGGTTCAAAGGCCACGTGCGCAATGGTGTCGAGGGCCTGGTTCATCGTTTTGGCTGCTTGCGTAATCTGCACTTCCGCCTCCCGGGCGCGTTTGGTTTCCTACATAACGCCGCAAGGCCCAAAAAAGGTCCGGTAAAGGACAAACTTTGAACCTGGCCCCTTGGGTTCGCTTCCTTGCCTCAATTGGCCGCCTCCGCTATAAGCCGCCTCATCCCGCGCAACCCCGACACCCCTGGAGGCTGGCTGCGCCGGACAGGCCGCCTAAGCGGCTGTTTTTATTCCAGAAACAGGTAAGGTGACGACAATGGCTACCGTCAGGGAATTGAAAGCGACGGCACGTCCGCAGAGCGGCAAGGGGGCCGCCCGGGCTGTGCGTCGCGCCGGCCGCGTGCCGGGCGTTATTTACGGCGACAACAAGCCCCCGCTCTGCATCTCGCTCGATCATGCGGAACTGCGCCAGCGCATCTATGCCGGCCGCTTCCTCACCACGATCTACGACCTCGATCTGGACGGCAAAAAGCAGCGCGTGATCCCGCGCGACTTCCAGCTCGATCCGGTGAAGGACACGCCCGCGCATGTGGACTTCCTGCGGCTGGGCGAAGGCGCCGTCATCCGCGTCAATATTCCGGTGCATGTGCGCGGCGCGGAAGTCTCGCCCGGCGTCAAGCGCGGCGGCGCGGTCAACATTGTCGAGCACACCATCTCGGTACGCGTGCGCGCCGACCAGATTCCGGAAGCGATCGTGGTGGACGTGAGCGACCTCGATATCAATCACTCGCGCCATTTGAACGAGATCACGCTGCCGGAAGGCGTGCAGGTGATGGAAGCGCCGGACGCCACGCTGGTCACGATCGTGCCGCCTTCGGGCTATGCGGAAGAAATGAAGGCCGCGGCCGAAGCCGCTGCCGCTCAGGCCGCCGCTGCTGCTGCTGCCGCCGCCGCGCCGCCTGCTCCGACCGGCGCACCGGGTGCCGCACCCGCGGCTCCGGCTGCCGGTGCTGCTGCTCCCGCCGCGGATACCAAAGCAGCGCCCGCGAAGAAGTAAGGCGTGGCGCACGTCGGGACTGACCACGCGAGTTTGATCCACGGCAGTTGAAGCACCCCTTCGCTCTTCCCGCGCAAGCGGGAATCCAGCTTTCGTGCCGAGGCCGCTGGGTCCCCGCTTTCGCGGGGACGAGCGGATTTATTCGATCGGATCAGGGTCTAAAGCGCCATGCTGCTCTTCGTCGGTCTCGGCAATCCGGGCAGCCAATTTGTCCGCAATCGCCACAACATCGGCTTCATGGCGGTGGATGCGATTGCGCGCCGCCACGGCTTCTCGCCCTGGAAGCGCCGCTTCCAGGGCGTGACCGCCGAAGGCAGCCTCGGCGGCGAGCGCGTATTGCTGCTGTTGCCCGGCACTTTCATGAACGACAGCGGGCGCGCGGTGCAGGAAGCCGCCGCTTTCTACAAAATCCCGCTGATTGACGTCGTGGTGTTTCAGGACGAGGTCGAATTGCCGCCGGCCAAGTTGCGGGTGAAAACCGGCGGCGGCAACGCCGGACACAACGGGCTGCGCTCGATCACCAATCATTTGGGCAATGACTATCGCCGCGTGCGGCTGGGCATCGGCCATCCCGGCGTGAAGGAACTGGTGCATGGCCATGTGCTGAGCGATTTCAGCACGGCCGACATGGAATGGGTGGAAGCCTTGTGCGCAGCCATCGCCGACAACGCCGAGCTGGTCGCGCGCGGCGAGGATGCGACCTTTCAGAACAAGGTGCATCTCGCTGTAGCGGCGAAGGGATTTTTCGACAAAGGCGAAGGCGAGAAAGACAACGACGCGTGAGAAACATTCATCCGGTCATCCCCGCGAAAGCGGGGATCCAGCTGCAACTCATTCTGGATTCCCGCTTGCGCGGGAATGAGCGGACATCTTCTTCTCCATTCGAATGAGCTAATTTCATGGGTTTCAAATGCGGCATCGTCGGCCTGCCCAATGTGGGCAAGTCGACGCTCTTCAATGCGCTGACGGAAACCGCCGCGGCGCAGGCGGCGAATTATCCGTTCTGCACCATCGAGCCCAATGTGGGCGAAGTGGCGGTGCCGGATCTGCGGCTCGATTTGCTGGCGAAGATCGGCAAGTCGGCGCAGATCATCCCGACCCGGCTGACCTTCGTCGACATCGCGGGGCTGGTGAAAGGCGCGTCGCAGGGGGAGGGGCTGGGCAATCAGTTTCTCGCCACCATCCGCGAAGTCGACGCCATCGCCCATGTCGTGCGCTGTTTCGAGAATGGCGACATCACCCATGTGGCGGGCAAGATCGATCCGCTCGCCGACATCGAGATCATCGAGACCGAGCTGATGCTGGCCGATCTCGAATCGCTGGAAAAGCGCGTCGATGCGCTGGAGAAGAAAGCCAAGGGCAACGACAAGGAGGCGAAGGAACAGCTCGACCTGGTGAATCGCGCGCTGGCGCTGTTGCGCGAGGGCAAGCCGGCGCGGCTGGTCGAGCGCAAGCCGGAGGAGGAAAAGAACTTCGCCATGCTCGGGCTGATGACGTCAAAGCCGGTGCTCTATGTCTGCAATGTCGAGGAAAGCGCGGCTGCCACCGGCAACGAATATTCGCGCAAGGTCGCAGCGCTGGCAAAGGAGGAGGGCGCGGTGTCGGTGGTGATCTCTGCGCAGATCGAGGCGGAGATCGCTGTGCTATCGCGTGAAGAGCGCGAGGATTTTCTTTCCACGCTCGGGCTGACGGAGCCGGGCCTCGATCGTCTGATCCGCGCTGGCTACGAGTTGCTGCACCTGGTGACTTATTTCACCGTCGGGCCGAAAGAGGCGCGCGCCTGGACCATCACGCAGGGCACCAAGGCGCCGCAGGCCGCCGGCGTCATCCATACCGATTTCGAGCGCGGCTTCATCCGCGCCGAGACCATCGCCTACGACGACTACGTGGCGCTCGGCGGCGAGGCCGGGGCGCGCGATGCCGGCAAGCTGCGGTTGGAGGGCAAGGATTACGTCGTCGACGACGGCGACGTGATGCATTTCAGGTTTGCGACTTAGTTCCCGGCGCAACCTTCATGTGTCATCCCGGCCGAGCGCAAGCGAGGGCCGGGACCCATAATGTGGGTCCCGATCGGCTCGTTTCACTCGCCGTCCGGGATGACAACTGCGAAATCACATCTCTCCGCCGCGCGCGCGAATGGCGCCGAGATGCTCGCTGATGCGAAAGACAATGAGAATGAACTCCGCCGCGATGCGGGCGAAGATCACGCCGATAACGATGCCGAGCACGCTGATGAGCACGGCAATCAGCCCGGCGATCGGACTGGCGAACATCTCCATAAGCCCCGAGCCGACGCCCGAGAGGCCCGCCAGAATGGAAAACGCTACCGCCAGCCAGTAAAATATCTTGATGATTTGCGGCGTAATGAAACGTTCCCACTGGAACAGGTCGCTGAAATCGAACATGGGCTTCTCCTCTGGACGAAGCGCAATGCAGAAATTATTCATGCAGACTGCACTTAGCCTCTGAGTCGGTCAATCGCAGGCGGCCCTGTCCGGAACCAAATCAACGCCTAAAACATTGGTAGGCAAGCAAGCAACCGCGCGGTTTCGCGGCGTTGCTGCATACTCCGGAGAGCGTCAGGCTCCCGGCAAGCCGACCAATTCAGGAGGAAACGCGTAATGAAAAAACTTATTTTGTTGGCCGCGGCGGGGGCTTTTCTCAGTCCCGCCCTGATCTCGTCCGCCAGCGCACAATCGGTCAGTGTCCGCGTCGGCGACCCGGGCTACCGCGCCTATTCGCAACAGCGCGTCGTCGTTTCCGGCCAGAACTGCCGCACGACAACCGTGCGCACCAAGCGTGCCAATGGCACGACCTGGGTCCGCAAGGTTCGCAAATGCGACTAGCGCGCAATCAACAATAGCGGAAAGGAAAAATGGCCCGAAGCGGGCCATTTTTTCTAAGCTCAGCGCGCGCGATCAGCAAAAGCAGGTGCCGGTTCTGCGGAATGCAATCAAGCTTGTACATGCGCTAGGGCAGGCCCTTCACCTGCCGGGCCACCGCCTTGGGCAAGATCTCCAGATAAGGGCCCATAAAAAAGGCCTCCCCGGTGCCCTCGCCGAACAGCCGATCGTGCGCCTCGATCAGTGCGCGCATCTGCTCAAGGCAGGTCTCCATCGAAGAGACGATCAGGTCATTGATGTCGGCGGACGGCAGGCTGATCCGAAATTTTGGATCACCGGCGACCGTGCGCACAACGCAGTCGGTGGCCGAGTGCAACAGCGGCTGGATCACTGCATTTTTCTGCTGCGGCGACATCTGCAGACGCGCAGCCTCCGGAGCAAGCTGCGGCTGATAGGGCTCGACCGCGGTATTGAGCACAAGCGAAAGCCCGAAAAGGACCCCCTTGATCATTTCAACCCCCCAAATTCCCCCGAATCTGTGTCCCAATTGTTACCATCCAGTTAGCCTGCGTCCACGGCAAAATGGGCGGCTGCGCGGGCAAACCGCCTTTTTCAGCCCCGGTTTTTGCAAAATGATGCAACAAAACAGCGCCTTCGCGGTTGTCACACGCCGGTTGGTACGGGAGGACGCTATGGCCAAGCAACTCTGCCAGGCCGCCATCGTGTTGTTGCTGCTCAGCGGATCGGCTGTTCCCGCCGCCGCCCAGGGAACGTCGGCGCATCCCGGCGCGGAAGCGAATCCCGCGGCCGTGCCCAGCCTCAAGCTCACGGCCGCGCAAAAGCAAACGATCTACTCCAGCATCAGCAGCCAGAAGCAAAGGGAAACCGCGCCGCCTACCTTTCACGCGACGGTCGGAGTGGTCGTGCCGTCATCGGTGGATCTGCAGCCGCTGCCGAAAACGATCGTCGATCTGATTCCGGAATTAAAGGATTACGCATACGCAATGGTAACCAACCAGGTGCTGCTGGTGGATCCCAAGAGCAAACAGGTGATCGAAATCATCAACTAGGTTACGACATGTCGCGCCGGAAAAGCTCGACCGAGATCCCGCAGCAGGCTTCCGTCAAGGCAGCCGATGACGCGGAAGCGCCGATGACGCGCGACCAGATCAAACATCTAAAGGAGCTGTGGCGTCGTGCCGGCGACAGCGATGCCTTTAACGAGAACCTGACAAGAGGCGAGGCGCAGAAACGCATCGCCGCACTGGAAGCACTGCTTGACCGCGAACAGCACAGCGGCACGGAACGGCTGCCGCGAACCTGAATAGTCCACACCAAGATAGGCGGGCACCTGCTGCGGCAAATAGCGCGCACTTAACCGTGTGTGGGGCTAACCGGAACAGGAATCCCGTGACGACGTTGCTTAGCCGACGAGGCCAGCATCAGGCGGAACGGCAACGAAGACATACACGGCGGAGTGGACATGGCGGACAAGAATGGTCTTGGAATTTTGGGCATGCTGTTCGGCGGCATTACCCTCGCAGTGACTCTCGTCGCTTTCCTTCTGGTGCGCGATCACGTCGAAGGGCGTCTTCAGCTCGACGACATGGCCATGGCCCCGCAGCTGATATCGGCGGAAACCCGCTAGCGGAACCGCGGCGGCGCAGTGAACGTTTGCGCTCCGAGGGCATAGGAGTTGCATCATGGCGGACGACAGCGGTGGAACGGGTTTTCTCGGTTTCGTTCTTGGCGGCGTCGTGGTCGTTTTGGCGGTCATCGCCTTCGTTCTTTATGGCGGTCAGGGAACTGGTCCGAAGACCGTGACCCTTGATCTGCCGAATACGGCGGCGACGACGAGTCGCTAAACCTGTTCGGAGTGACGCGTACAGGCGTCCAAAATGTCGCGGCCGGGTGACATTTTGCCCGCCTGCGCCCCTCGCATTCGGCCGATTCATGCTTATATCAGGCGGGCGACAGGGACGCCGCGTGGCCGGTTCATTAAATCCGGAAAGCCGTGGCCAACAATTTGCAGTTAGGAGTAAAAGCCATGGCGCAGGCCACAATGCAGCACGTGCGCGCTCCGCAGCGCGATCTCGACATCGATTTCAATGCCCCGGCGGAGCTGTTTCCCAGCCGAAACCGCAAGGTCCGCCGTCCGGTGACCTACAGGCGCTTTGCCACCGCGGCCGAGGCCGTCCGTTTTGCCATCGAGGGGATGCCGGCGGCGCTGCTGCTCGGGGCCTATCTGGAGGTCGATGAGGTGCGCTACAGCGGCGACGATATCCGCCGGCTGTATGACCGTGCCGATTATCCGCTGCCGCGCGCGGTAGCTGCGAATTGACCACGCCGCCTGCGGCCGCACGCGAGGCCTTGGCTCAACCGCAGGTCTAGTCTTTTTTGCCGATCGGATTGTTGCTCGCCTGCGCGTGGTAAGCCTGCGCGTAGGCCGACGTGCCTTTTTTCTTTTCCTTGTCCTGTTTCGGCTTCTTCTTTTCCTTGTTTTGCCGTATCTGACCTTTGGCCATGGCCTTTATCCTCTCAATATCTGCCTGATCTTGCCCGTCAGCCGGTTTCGATCCGCGGACCCGGCTTTCTCGTGATCAGGCATGCCTGCCGGCGAATCCGGCGCGGACGGTATTTTGCTCCCTTGTTTGGCGCGGGCAAGAGCCTGACGGAGGTCAGGGGGTCTAAAACGAAGGAGTAATGAGGCATTTGCAACGTTTTGTGCTTTCGGGCGTTTTCCTCCAGATCTAATAGGAGGATTTCATGCAACGATTTCACTACGGCGTGATTGCCGCTGCGCTGCTGGCCGCCACGTCGGTCGCCTTTGCGCAGCAGGAAAAGACCCAGCAAAATTCCGCTGACGAAGCTTTGACGCGCAGCGCACCGGAGGCAAAGGATCATCCGCAGGCGCCGCCGCCGGCAAGACAAAGCGAAGCTTCGCAGCCGGGCATGCAACAGAATGGCGATCCGCTCGTGGGCGGCAAGCTTGCGGTGCCGGGCGCGCCGCAAGGCACGCAGGACGAGCCGGCGAAAACTTCCGCCAAGAACGATCAGATCGACAAGACGCCGATCATGGCCTATCCGCTCGCGCTCACCGACGAGCAGAAGCGCTCGATCTATCAACGGCTGAGCCAGGGCGCGGCGCCGGCCTCGAACATCACCGCCAAGCCGTCGGAACAAGTGCCGGCCACGCTGGTGTTGCAGGAATTGCCGCCTGAGATGGCCGCCAGCATGCCGTCGGTAGCGGATTACAAATTCCTCCGGCTGAACAACCGCATTCTTGTGGTGAACCCGCGGGAATCCATCGTGGTGGGCGAGATCACCAACTAAAGCCCGCCCCGATTTCCAGTGTGTGGCGTCGCTGCGAGGCGGATTCAACTTTCCGTGAAGTTGAATCCGCCTCTCTTTCAACAACAACTCTCTCTTTTCAACAACAATTAGCGCGCGCTGCGACCTCGCAGCAATCAATTGCATAACCCGGTATTAACCCGTTCGGCATTTGATGAGTCATCGAGCTGAATGAATCAGCAAGTTGCGACGTTCTCCACCGCAACGCTTTTCGCAAGGAACATCATGCCTCCGCGTGCCAAGTCTCGGATGGCCCGCATCCTGGTGATCGACGACGACGAGGCGGTGCGCGAAGCGACCGCGATGGTGCTCGAAGGGGAGCGTTTCGAGGTCGTGGCTGTTGCGGACGGAAAGTCCGGCATCGAAGCCGTCAGGGCAGGAGCATTCGATCTGGTGATCGTCGATTTGTTCATGCCGGGCTTCGACGGGCTTCAAACCACCAAGGCGATCCGGCGGCTTAACCCGCGCGTGCCGATCATCGCGGCGTCGGGCTTCATGCTCGGCAACAGGTGCCCGGAGATGCCGAACTTCGACGCTATGGCAACGGAGGTTGGCGCGTCCTCGACCTTGTATAAGCCGTTCAAACCGGCTGCGCTCTTGCAGGCGATTGAGGAAGCGTTCAAGCGCAGGGCGAAGCCGGCGCTGGCCACCGCCACCCACTAGGTCGTCAGCACCACAAACAGATGAAAAAGGACCGCCACTCAGCCGCGGTGAAGACGGCCGTGCGCGTGTCCCAGATGTTGGAAATCACAGCAAGTGGATGCGCCACGCATGCTCAGAAGAACACCATGGCGCAGGCGGCGGTGACAGCGGAATGATGCCGCGTAATTCTCCCGCCGTCACCGCGATCGCAATAGCGGGATATTCTCCACCAGATTGTGATGCACCCGCTTCAGCCGCCGCTCAAGCGGTCACGATGCCGTGTTCGTTCGTGAACTCCACAGCGCATGGCGTGTTTCCCCTCTGAACGACACGGATTTCTGGAGGCGACCATGCGGTTATTCTGGGCTGCTGGGGCAGCAGCGCTTGCTATTTGGAGCGCAACGCCGGGGATTGTGAATGCCGAACCGATGGACGACGGCAACCTCGCCATCGGTGTCGGGATTATCTGCAACACACCGGAACAAATGGATCGGCTGGTCGGCTTGCGCAACGACGGCAAGGAAATGGTTCCCGCGGTCACTGCCGTGAACGACGAAGCCAAAGATCCGCGCGCCTGCGGCGTCGCCGCTGTGGCATTCATGTCGGATAAGATGGTCGACATGAAAAATGTGCAGGGCAAGCTGGTGCAGATCGTTCAGATCAGCGTGGTGGCGGCCTTCGACGGCCGGCGATGGGCGCGCATTCCGACCATGACGCAATACGCGCTGATCGACCCCGAAGGCTATTCGATCTGAGTTTTCCTGCGATGCTGGATGGCACAACCGCTGCTGCGGCGTAAAGCCTAGGCGCGGGCGCGCGGCGGCGGCGCGCCGCGCTGACGCGGCTTATTCCTCCATATGGACCCGCGGCATGCTGCGGCGGATTTCCTGCGCCTCACGGAAGCTGTCGACGACGATCGAGACGCTGCGCGTGATTTGGCGCGCCATGCGGCGGGCCATCTCGACGAGATAGATCAGAACGGCAAGCATAACAATTCTCCTCAAAACTAGGGCGCAGCCACTGCGGCGGCGCCGTCGGTCGGTCGCGTGCGAGCCTTAGCGCGCGACTTCGCTGGCGGTGTGACGGGTCTGTTGCGTTACGATGAAATCGTAAAACCAGTGCAGCCGGGACGATTTGCCGGCGGCAGCTGCGGGAAGACCGGTGAGATCGGGCGTGATAGCCAGCAGCGCAAGATTCGGGGCCATGGTCCAACTCCATCGTTGTGGATCCAGAGCGTTCCCGAATTTTCTTATTGTTGTTGTCCTTCATATAGCAGCTTTGCGCGAAAAGACCTCATCCAATACAAGATGAGTCTTATGCGTCACGCTCATGCGCGGCCTTGCGGTTGCTTTATTTGTGCAGGCCTGAACACAATCGCGCAGCACGCTGCCCAAGATCGAAGCAAGCGGCGTTAACGAATGTTAAGGATTGGCGACAGGAAGCGCGCGGCAAGGGCGGAAAGCTCGCGCCGGCCACCGATCATCTGGCCAACCGGGACGTCAGCGGCCGCGCGCGAGATCGGAACGGATAGACGCCGTGGCGGCTAGCCGTTCTTGATCATGCCGCCGATTTGCTCGCGCAGCTCCGGCGTATCCTGGTGGCCATGCACCGCCACCGCGTGCTGCACCGCTGCGTCGACCAGCTCCTTTTTCGTGTCGGCGGAAATCGCCACCGTGCAATTGCTGTCACTGGGGTATTCGCGACAATCGATCGACATTCTGGTCATGATCGCCTCCCTGGCTGCAACGCGAACGGCGGGATACTGCTCCGTTACTTGGGCCTCGGCAAGATGATCGGAGCAACTCAGCGCCGCTTGCTCTTCCACCCGCCCCGCATCCCCGGACGACCCAAGGTCGAGCGCGGGCCCGAGCTTTTGCCCGGCACCGACTCAACGGCGGTACGGCTTGCGCGGACGGCTTGTAAAATGATACTGGCCCCTTGCGGCCATGTGGTCGCTTACCTAATGGAGGCGTGCCATGCGCAAGCATCGCAATTCTGACGACCTCCCCTGCTTTCGAGATCACGCGTAAGCGGCGGAAGTCCTTCCCCTCGGAAACCCAAGTCAAACGCGGCCGGCGGTTCGTTCACGGCGACGTCGAGTTGACGGAGAAGCTCGGTCGCAACGATCTGTGCCCGTGCGGTTCCGGACGCAGATTTCAAGGCCTGCTGCATGAAATCGCGCCGCTACGATGGCGCCAATCGCGGCCATTACTTTTAGGGACTAGGGCAGGTTCACGAAAGTGACATCGTCTCAGTCGTGCGAGCGGGGTGGTCGGATGTCGTCCGGTCACCCCATTCAGCGCCCTCGTTTCTTCCACCCGCCCCGCATTCCTGGCCTTCCCAAAGTCGAACGCGGGCCGGCGCTTTTGCCCGGCACCGATTCCACGCCGGGTCCCATCTCATCAAGGTGCGGCTTGCGCGGACGTTTATCGCCGCGCGCGGGTTTCACTTCATGCCAGAGCGCAATCCCCATTTCGTCGAGATCGGGCTTGTGCACTTTGCTGGGTGCAGTGCCCCCACCCCGCGCGGCGTTGCCGCGCGACCCTCCCGCGCGAGCGGGAGAGGGTGAAATACGCTTGGCGGTCGGATCGTCGATCACCGCCAGCTCGGTCTGCCGCAAACGCTTGATCTCGTCGCGCAGGCGGGCGGCTTCCTCGAAGTCGAGATCGCCCGCCGCCTGGCGCATGCGCGCTTCCAGATCGCCCAGCACCGCCTCGAAATTATGCCCGATGGTGATGGCCTCGCCGGTGGCGCTGTCGGCGCCGGTCTCGATCAGCACATGGTCGCGCTCGTAGACGCTGGAGAGGATGTCGCCGATCGATTTCTTGATGCTCTCTGGCGTGATGCCGTTGGCGGTGTTGTATTCCAGCTGCTTCTCGCGGCGGCGGTTGGTCTCGTCCATCGCGCGCTGCATCGAGCCGGTGACATGATCGGCATAGAGCACCACCTTGCCGTCCACGTTGCGCGCGGCGCGGCCGATGGTCTGGATCAGCGAAGTCTCGCTGCGCAGAAAACCTTCCTTGTCGGCATCGAGGATGGCGACCAAGGCGCATTCCGGAATGTCGAGGCCCTCGCGCAGCAGGTTGATGCCGACCAGCACGTCGAAGGCGCCGAGCCGCAGGTCACGCAGGATCTCGATCCGCTCCAGCGTATCGATGTCGGAATGCATGTAGCGCACGCGGATGCCCTGCTCATGCAGGTATTCGGTGAGGTCCTCCGCCATGCGCTTTGTCAGCACCGTGCAGAGCGTGCGGTAGCCCTTGGCCGCGGTCTGCCGCACCTCGCCGACCAGGTCGTCCACCTGGGTGCGGGCAGGGCGGATTTCCACCGGTGGATCGATCAGCCCGGTGGGGCGAATGACCTGCTCGGCGAAGACGCCGCCGGCCTGCTCGATCTCCCAGGGGCCGGGCGTCGCCGAGACCGCCATCGTCTGCGGCCGCATGGCGTCCCATTCCTCAAAGCGCAGCGGCCGGTTGTCCATGCAGGAGGGCAGGCGGAAGCCGTATTCCGCGAGCGTGGCCTTCCTTCGGAAGTCGCCGCGATACATGCCGCCGATCTGCGGGATGGTGACGTGGCTTTCGTCCACGAATACCAGCGCATTGTCCGGCACATATTCGAACAGCGTGGGCGGCGGCTCGCCCGGCTTCCTTCCGGTGAGATAGCGCGAATAATTCTCGATCCCGGCGCAACTGCCGGTGGCTTCCATCATCTCGAGGTCGAACATGCAGCGCTGCTCCAGCCGCTGCGCTTCCAGCAGCCGGCCTTGCGCGTTGAGCTGTTCGAGCCGCCAGCGCAGCTCCTGCTTGATCGCGGCCATGGCCTGGATCAGCGTCGGGCGCGGCGTGACATAGTGGGAATTGGCGTAGATCTTGACGAAGTCGAGCTCGTCGCTGTTCTGCCCGGTGAGCGGATCGAACTCATTGATGGCTTCGATCTCGTCGCCGAACAGCGAGACGCGCCAGGCGCGGTCTTCATAATGCGCAGGGAAAATCTCGATCGAATCCCCGCGCACCCGGAAAGTGCCGCGGGAAAAATCGCCGGCGGTGCGCTTGTATTGCAGCGCGACCAGGTCGGCGATCAGCCGGCGCTGGTCGATGCGCTCGCCGCGCTTGAGCCCGAAGGTCATGGCCGAATAGGTCTCGACCGAGCCGATACCGTAAATGCAGGACACCGAGGCGACGATGATCACGTCGTCGCGTTCGAGCAAGGCGCGCGTCGCCGAATGGCGCATGCGGTCGATCTGCTCGTTGATCGAGGAATCCTTCTCGATATAAGTGTCGGTGCGCGGGATATAGGCTTCCGGCTGGTAGTAATCGTAATAGCTGACGAAATATTCCACCGCATTGTCGGGAAAGAAATTCCTGAACTCGCCGTAGAGCTGCGCCGCCAAGGTCTTGTTGGGCGCAAGGATCAGCGCGGGACGCTGCGTCGCCTCGATCACCTTCGCCATGGTGAAGGTCTTGCCGGAACCGGTGACGCCGAGCAGTACCTGGGTGCGGTCGTGCCGCTGGACGCCTTCGACCAGTTCCTTGATGGCGAGCGGCTGGTCGCCCTTCGGATCGAAATCCGACTTGATGACGAGGCGCTGGCCGCCTTCGGATTTCTCCGGACGCGGCGGGCGATGCGGCACCCATGGAACGCTCTCGAACTCCCTGCGGCCTTCGCGCAGCAGATTTTCCAGCGCCTGCACGGTGGCGGTGATTCCCGACGAACGCAGGCCGGAAAGATCGTCTTCCTTGTAGCCGAGCGCCTCGGCCATCTCCTTGTTGATCTCGACCGAGCCCTTGCCGACATAGCCGGTCTGCGGCGCCTCGCCGAGGCCTTTGGCCGTGGCTTTGGTCGATTTGCGCGCAGTATATTCAGCTGTAATGCCGCTCCGGCGGTCCCGCGAATTATCCGCGGGTGGCTGGATGCCGGTCTGCGCGCCGACGCCCGCGGTGCCCTTGGCGATGCCGGGGTTGAGCAGCTTTTCCAGTTCCGGCGCGAGCGGCTTCATATGCTCCGCCGCCGCCTTCGAACGGGTCGGGCGGGCCGGGTCTTTCGGCTTTTTCGGCTTGGGCGGCTTCGGCATCACCGCAATATGGGTGGAGTCTCGGTGCGGGGAAAGGGTACCGCAGCAATCCGCCCATTCCCGCGCCAGCGGGAATCCGATATCCGAATATGCCGGTGCAATACTGGGTCCCCGCTTTCGCGGGGACGAGCGGAATTTTGTCCTAGCGCATGACCTGCGCGCCCGTTTGCGGGCAGGCGGAGGCCGGAGCGCTGCGCCCGCGCACCAGCATGGCGACATTGGTGCGGAGCGAGGGAGGGAAGTCGTCGAGGGAAATGCCGCGCCTTTCGAACGCCACGCCGATCGCGTCGCGCGCGGAAATATCGAGCGGGGTGGAAAAGGTCGCCGCGGTGACATTGATCTTCTTGTAGTCGCAGCCGTCGGGACCGCAGCCCATCATGTCGGCCCAGGCCTTGGCATAGGCGCTGACGGCCCGGACCATGATGGCCTTCGCCGCTTCATCGCAGAGCGCGAGCGCATAGGCCGTGCTGGCTTCGAGCGCGGCGACACGCAATCTGTCACGTTGCGGATGGCCATCACCGGCCGGCAGCGCTGCCGCCTGAAGCGGGTGCGGCGGCACCAGCGGCCCTGACGAGAGCGGCAGACTGGAAGTCACATCGCCTGGCGCGTAAGTCGGCGCTGTCCCAACGCGTGTCTGCGGCTGCTGCGGCGACATGCCGACTAAGGGCGTGCCGGCCATCACCCAGGCGACGCTGGTATAGGACATCACAAACAAGGCTGCCGCGAGAGCGGCGAAACGAATGTGATCCGACATGGGCGGCGTTCGGGTTCCGGGTTAGACAACGAAGAACCCGTTTCTAGCAAAGACCGCGCGCCGGCGGTACGCGCGTCCACAGTTAACGCGCCGCATGGTTGATGGGCATGTTTAACGCGTGCTGTAGCCGGCCCGACCGCCGTCCGTTAATTCCAAGTTCCCTTGGATTCTACGGCGCCGCTCCCGATCGGCTGCAGACGGAACCATGATCCGCGTTTGATGGTGGGCGCTGAGCCCGGCGTGGCGCTGTACTTGAATTGCGGGATCAATGTTCCGGCGGCATTCACGCGGATCGTACCCTTTACATTGATCTCAATGTTTTCCGTCGCCGAATTTGATGTTGCGGTGACGACAACAAGAGTTGGCACCGTGCCCGATATAGCTGAGACGGTACCGAGGACGTTCCCTGTCGTTGTCTTGGACAATGCAAGGTAATCGATGGAGGTCAACGTCGCCGTGCCGCCGAACAGGACTCCGGTAGTGTGGTTCGTGGTGCCGGACGCGCGCGTGAGATAGATGCGGCCTTCGAACTCGTAGGTGGTATCTCCCGCAAGAGTGACCTCGCCCGCCGAGGGGAACCAAGGCTGGGCCGTGGTGACGTTGCCGCCGGCAACATCGGCCGCGAGATTCTTGAAAATGAGCGTGTCGAGATAAGCGGCCCCGGTTGCGCCCGTCGGTCCTTGCGGGCCGGTCGCGCCGTCCGCTCCGGTGGCGCCGGCTGGCCCCTGCGGGCCAGCGGGACCTTGCGGTCCGGTCGCGCCATCTGCTCCGGCGGGGCCAGTCGGACCTTGCGGACCTTGCGCACCCGTGGCGCCGGTCGCACCGGCTGGGCCAGTCGCGCCTTGCGTGCCTTGCGGACCGGTGTCGCCCTGCTGCGCCAGCACCGACCAGAAGCTTGGTTGCGTGGCGGGATCTTGGTTGGTGTTGGCCTGGATCGCGACATAAGACGAGCCGTCGCGGAACACCGCATCGTCGATCACATAATCGGTCGCGGCAGACCAGACGTCACGCCAGTTCATTCCCTTCGCGCCCTGCGCTCCGGTGGCGCCGGCTGGTCCTTGCGGGCCAGCGGGACCTTGCGCGCCGGTCGCGCCATCTGCTCCGGCGGGGCCCGTTGCACCTGTTGCGCCGGCAGGTCCTGCCGGGCCGGTTGCACCTGCCGGGCCAGTCGCGCCTTGCGTGCCTTGCGGGCCTTCATCGCCCTGCTGCGCCAGCAGCGACCAGAAGCTTGGTTGCGTGGCGGGATCTTGGTTGGTGTTGGCCTGGATCGCGACATAAGACGAGCCGTCGCGGAACACCGCATCGTCGATCACGTAATCGGTCGCGGCAGACCAGACGTCACGCCAGTTCATTCCCTTCGCGCCCTGCGCTCCGGTGGCGCCGGCTGGTCCTTGCGGGCCAGCGGGACCTTGCGGTCCGGTCGCGCCATCTGCTCCGGCGGGGCCCGTTGCACCTTGCGGCCTGCGGACCTTGCGGACCGGTCGCACCTGCCGGGCCGGTCGCGCCTTGCGTGCCTTGCTCGCCTTGTCGCCCTTCTGCGCCAGCACCGACCAGAAGCTTGGTTGCGTGGCAGGATCTTTGTTGGTGTTGGCCTGGATCGCCACATAAGACGAGCCGTCGCGGAACACCGCATCGTCGATGCACGTAATTCGGTCGCCGCAAGACCAGACGTCGCGCCAGTTCATTCCCTTCGCGCCCTGCGCACCGGTTGCGCCGGCCGGACCTTGCGGAGACCAGCGGGGCCTTGCGGCGCCGGTCGCGCCATCTGCTCCGGCGGGGCCGGTCGGGCCTTGCGGACCAGGTCGCCGCCGGTTGCACCGCGTCGCACCTGCCGGGCCGGTTGCGCCTTGCGTGCCTTGCGGGCCTTCATCGCCCTTCTGCGCCAGCAGCGACCAGAAGCTTGGCTGCGTCGCGGGGTCTTTATTGTTGTTGGCCTGGATCGCCACGTAGGACGAGCCGTCGCGGAACACCGCATCGTTGAGGGCATAATTGGCGCCGCTGTCCCAGACGTCACGCCAGTTCGACGCGGCCGCCAGCAATGACCAGAAGGTCGGCTCGCTCGCCGGGTTGTTGTTGGTCCCGGCCTGCAGCGCCACATAGGCCTTGCCGCCGAATTGCACGGCATCGTCGATCACGTAATTGGTCGCCGAAGACCAGTCCGCGCGCCAGTTCAGTCCCTTCGCGCCCTGCGCACCGGTCGCGCCTTGCGCACCCTGCGGGCCTTGCGGACCTTGCGGACCTTGCGGTCCGTCCGCACCGGTGGCGCCAGCCGGGCCAGTCGCGCCAGCCGGGCCGGTCGCACCTGCCGGGCCGGTTGCGCCTTGCGTGCCTTGCGGGCCTTCATCGCCGGTGCGCCCTTCTGCGCCAGCAGCGACCAGAAGCTCGGCTGCGTAGCGGGGTCTTTATTGTTGTTCGCCTGGATCGCCACATATGACGAGCCGTCGCGGAACACCGCATCGTTGAGCGCATAATTGGCGCCGCTGTCCCAGACGTCACGCCAGTTCGACGCGGCCGCCAGCAATGACCAGAAGGTCGGCTCGCTCGCCGGGTTGTTGTTGGTGCCCGGCTTGAAGGGCGACATAGGCCTTGCCGCCGAATTGCACGGCATCGTCGATCACGTAATTGGTCGCCGATGACCAGTCCGCGCGCCAGTTCAGTCCCTTCGCGCCCTGCGCACCGGTCGCGCCTTGCGGACCCTGCGGGCCTTGCGGGCCTTGCGGACCTTGCGGTCCGTCCGCACCGGTGGCGCCAGCTGGGCCAGTCGCGCCTGCCGGGCCGGTTGCGCCTTGCAGGCCTTGCGGGCCTTGCGGGCCATCATCGCCGGTGTCGCCCTTCTGCGCCAGCAGCGACCAGAAGCTTGGTTGCGTCGCGGGATCTTTATTGTTGTTGGCCTGGATCGCCACATAAGACGAGCCGTCGCGGAACACCGCATCGTTGACCGCATAATTGGCGCCGCTGTCCCAGGCATCGCGCCAGTTCGGCCCGGCCGCTGCCAGCAGCGACCAGAACGTCGGCTCGCTCGCCGGATTCTTGTTGGTGCCCGCCTGCAGCGCCACATATGACTTGCCGCCGAATTGCACGGCATCGTCGCTCACGTAATCCGTCGCGGAAGACCAGTCCGCGCGCCAGGTCAATCCCCTCGCGCCGGTCGGACCTTGTGCGCCTTGCGCGCCCTGCGGACCCTGCAGGCCTTGCGGTCCCGTGGCGCCGGCCGGTCCTTCCGCGCCGGCCGCGCCAGCGGCGCCTGGCAGGCCTTGCGGGCCTTGCGCGCCCGGCGCGGCGAATATCTGCCAATCCGCGAAACTCAGACCCGGCCGCTTGTTGATATTGACGCGCTTCGCGCGCCAGGTCGCGCCGTCGAGCGTGACAAGATCGTCGATCTGGTAGGTTTTTGTCCCCAACCAAGGGCCGACGAAATTCACGCCCTTCGGCCCGCAGGAGCTGACCGCCGCCGGGTCGGTCTTGGTACCCACCTTCAATTCAATGAAGCAGTCGGTCGGGAGATAGAGCAGCGAGAAGGCAAACTTTTTCGTCGGTGTCGATCTGATGCTGAATTTGCCGTCGAGAGTGACCAATGCCCCCGCAGTAGGAGTCGTGCCTTGAACGACAAGACGTCCGCCTTCAACGATTGCCTTGGTGAGGTTGATGCGGGTGTTGGTCAAAATACCGAGCGACGTCGGCGGCAATTCATCCTCCAGCTCAGGTGACGCCATGGTCTGCGTCGGTGGCGACGACATCGTCTCTGTCGGTAATGGCACAGGCTGCGCGAAAGCAACGACGCCTGACGACAAGGATAGAGCCAAGGCACAGGCGGCGATGGAGATCGCCAGTCGCTTGTTGTTACTTCGCTCCGCTGCGGAGATTCCAAACAAACGCGATGACATTGGCCCGGCCTTCGTGTGCATCCCAGCGGTGCTGGAGTGTGATAAGCACGCGAAATCCTGCACAATTAGGCGTAAAAACTGCTTAAAATGACTTGTTGAAACGCTGTGCATCGACCCCCCGTTGCACCGAATGGGCGACAAGTTCGTCTTTATCGTAAATGTTGTTAAAACCGGGCTGGCGTATTTTTACGCTCAACCGCAATCCATCTCGAAAGCATCAAACAGAGACCTCAGGCACGATCGGGCGAATTTTGGTTAAGGACGCCGCTGCATCAATCCCCATTGCACCGGATGGGCGGCATGTTCGTCTTTATCGTAAATGTTGTTGAAACCGGGCTGACGTATTTTTACGCTCAAACGCGATCCTTCTCGAAAGCATCAAACAGAGACCTCGGGCACGATCAGGCGAATGTTGGTTAAAATCATCACAACAGTCTTTTGGCGTGCGAACGCGACCGACGTGGAACGACAAACAAAGAGCCCGCCGCGGGGGGCAGCGGCGGGCCAGAGGATGACCGGGCGGGTTCGGAGAATGACCTGCTAGTCACCCCCATCTGATCGCGGCATTAGGCCGGAAGCAGAACGCTATCGATGACGTGGATCACGCCATTGGACTGGAACACGTTCTGAATGGTGATGGTTGAGCGATTGCCCTTGCTGTCCCACACAATGAGTTTGTTGCCATCGGTCGAGACGGTGAGCTCTTCGCCCTGAACCGTCTTCAGCTTGTGTTTGCCACCATCCTTCTTGGCCGCTTCCATCAGGTCCTTCGCGCTTAGCCGGCCGGCTACGACGTGATAGGTCAGCACGGAAGTCAGCTTTGACTTGTTTGCCGGCTTCAGCAGCGTGTCCACGGTGCCGTTGGGAAGCTTCCCAAATGCGGCATTGGTAGGCGCGAAAACCGTGAACGGGCCCGCACCTTGAAGCGTCTCGACAAGGCCGGCTGCTTTCACGGCAGCCACGAGCGTGGTGTGGTCCTTGGACTTGGTTGCATTCTCGATGATGTTCTTCGAGCCATACATGGGAGCTCCGCCCACGGTGACCGGCTTGTCGCTCATCGTGGCGTCGCCCTTCATCTGGGCAAAGCCGGGAGAGGCAGCGGCAAGGCCGACCGCAAGCGCAGCCGCGGTAACAGCAGAAAGGGTGCTTATGCGAGAGAGTGTCATGGCGTTTTCCTGTGACTTGGGTTGATCCCTGCTGGGATTGCGGACGGAGCTACGAAGCGGCTGCGTAAAAGGACGCGAAGCCAGACTCACAAATTTGTGAGTTTCCCGCTGGCGATCACGGGCCCGGTGGGCAGGCCCGTTGGGGAGCCGCCTGGCGGCTCCAGCGACACGGCAAGTGCTGCGTCTACTTGCATATGCGCCGTCAGGCTGGGCGGCACGCTCACCCGCACAGGGCGTCCAGCTTCGATTACGCCGAGCGAACGCGGCCGATCGCCAGGTACGATCACCCAAAGCTCGAGGACTCGCTGCTCTGTGATGGGCAAGGAGGCCGGAACAATCGTGATGCTGTTACGGTCCGGGTCGGTGGCTGCGACAAAGCCGGTTTGGCCGCTGGCATCCAGCGTCGCCACCAACGCTCCGCGCGGAGACGAAACGACCGCGAAATAGACGACGGCCAGCGAGGCCGCGGCGAGGGCCGCGGAAGCAAAAGCCGACCAGCGCCAGAACCGCAGGCTGTTCCAAAGACCGCCGGGACTTGCTCCAGGAGCCAACGCCGTATTGATGCGGTTCCAAACATACGCGGGCGGAATAACCGGCGGCACCTCCGACGTCAGGCCACCAAGTCGCTCTTCCCAAAATGTGACCTCGGCCGCGAAAGCCGGGTCCTGCGCCAGCAGCCGTTTCGCATCGTCCCGCTGCGCCGCATCGAGCACGCCCAGCACGTATTCCGCAGCCAGGAGCTGGCGGCCTTCGCCGGTTGGGGTGAAATCGTCGCTCATTGCTCCAGACAGCTTCTCAGGTTCATGAGTCCGCGCCGGATCATGCTCTTCATGGTGCTCAGCAGGGACGGCGGCGCGGTTTGCCAATTCCTCATAGGTGAGCCCATCCAGGAAGGCAGAGCGGATTGCGTTGGCTTGCCTCTCCTCCAGCTGTCCCAGGCAATCCTGCAGCAACCGCTGCTGATCCGCATTTTCCAAAAGCGTCACCGCGTCGGGTGCCGGGTCAGACACGCCCTCTGCCGACTCCAGCGGCGCTTGGCGTCGCACTTTCCCGCTCGCGCGCAATCGGTCGATACAGCGGTTGCGTGCCACCGCCACCAACCACGTGATAGGACTGGCCCTCGATGCGTCGAATGTGGCGGCTCGCCGCCACACCGTAATGTAAACGTCCTGCAGCACGTCTTCGGCCTCTTGCCTATCCCGTAAGATACGAAGGCAGACGCCAAAAAGCTTCGCCGAAGTGTCCTGATAGATCAGTCGAAGGGCTGCCCGATCGCCCGCGGCCACGCGCTCCAATGCGGCGGCGAGTTGGCGGCGGAGATCCTCAGCATCCATGTGGCTTTGCCCCTAGCAGGGAGCGGAACCCATCACGCGGTTCCCCATCTGCTCAACGCGCCAACGCTCCGACCCCAATTCGAAGTGGGGAAATCGCCTTTGGCGCCAGCCCGTCGACATCGAATGCTCGCGCATAAGCAACGAAATATCCAGCACCGCGTGAGACAAGAGCCGTCTCAACAACGTGGTGTTCCTGTTTGGATACCGCGGAAGCTACGAAGCGGCGTCGGATAAAGACGCACAACCGGACACACAAAATCGTGAGCTATCGAACAGGCTGCGGAGGCGCCACTGGGTTTTGCTGCGGCTGCGGTGTCAGCTCGAATGCAGCAAAAAGCCCCGCGCGAAAATTTTGTTTTAGCTTTCGCATCTATTCGCGATCCGACCCGTATCTGATTTACGGCCCCTCACGGGCCTTCAACTGAGCAAAGGAGTAATTCCCATGAAGCTCACGGTATTGCTGGCCGCGTCTGCGGTCTTTTTGGCGGGGGGAACCGGGGCCCAGGCCGCCCAGGTCGCCGCGCTGACAGGCGACGACACCATTGTGATCGTCGACACTAGCCTGAAGAAAGCTATTAAAAGCATGAAGATCAGCGGCCTCAACGGCGGACTGATCGGAATTGACGTCCGCCCAAGCGACGGCATGCTGTACGGGCTGGTCGCCGATGGAACGCTCTACACCATCGCGACCGATGGCAAAGCGACGATGAAGTCGAAATTGGAAACGATGTTGCCTTCGGGCGTCATGGCGACAGTCGATTTCAACCCCGCAGCCGACCGGCTTCGTATCATTGGCAGCGACGGCACCAGCCTCCGCGTCAATGTGGACGACGGCAAAGTGACCCGTGATGGTAGCCTCAAGTACGCCGACAACGATACAAACAAGGGAAGAACACCCAAGGTCGTTGCGGGTGCCTACACAAATTCGGTGAAGGGCACCAAGGAAACAGCTTTGTTCGACATCGACGTGGAGAACGCCGTCCTGGTGAAGCAAGCCCCACCGAATGACGGTATTCTCAACACCGTCGGGATGCTTGGCGCGAAGGCTGAGAACATCGCTTTCGACATCTGGTCAGACGGCACCAAGAACGAAGCCTGGGCGATGGCCGACGGACAGCTGTGGTCGATTGATCTTTCTACCGGTAAAGCGACGCCGGCCGGCAAGATTGAAGGCATCGACGGCACGGTGAAGGATATCGCCATCTTGGGAGCGATGCAGTAGCCGCGTCCCAGTTGCCGTTCTTTTTGGATAACGTGAGTTAAGGCAGTGGGCGCCTGGGACTGACGCGCAACGAAGCAGGCACGTTGGTGCCTGCTTCTTCTATTGCACAAGAGCGACGGTGGAGAGCATGAAACCAGTTGGCACGGTGCCGCCAAAGGCATCGAAGGTGAAGTTCGAGCCGCCTTCATAGGATAGTTGATTGGCGATGACGTAGCCCGATTTGGCGGTCACGCTCAGGCTGGCGTCTCCGTAAAGGTTCAAGTTCTGTTTCGGCAGATAAACCGTCCCGGCGACGAAATAGTCCTTATTGCCAGTGAATTTGAAAGTCTGCTGTTTGGTGTCGCTGCGCGAGCCAAAAAGGGCAATGCCGGCATAGTCGCCTGACAGCATCGGGGTGAACGAGACTTTGCCCGCTCCGGACGAATCCCAGTTGCTGTTGGAGAAGTACAACATCGCATTTTGCGATGTCATGCTGATGTTGGAGGCTGTCTTCACCTGCGCGTCTTTGAAATAGTGGATTCCAGGGCCGAACGTCACGTTGGCATTAAAGGTTATGTTGTCACAATAGACGGTTCCGCCGGGCAGGGTCACGCCCGCGTCAAAGGCGTGTTTCGTATAGGTGCACGGTCCAGGAACTGTGGGCTCTGGAATCTTGCTGAGAGGATCGGCGAGGACCTTTTGGCTTGTGGTCGGCATGGGCGAGTAATTTCCGCCAGAGGCCCCGCCGACGACCGTTATGGCTTTTGCCTTGATCCAGCCAGTGCCTGCGTTATGCAGGGCGTTACCGGCATTCGAATTGACGTGAAGCCCGCAATTGGGAAGGTTCACCGTGCCGCCCCCACTCACTTTGAAGGTGCCCGAACCATTCGGATCCAAGGCAATGACGCAGGGCAATTTGTCTGCGTCGCGAGCCTTAGAGCGGGTTCCGATCTGCATGGTTTTAATGCCGACCAGCCCCATGAACGAGGTCGCTACATCCGCCGAGCCGTTCAATGTGAGCGTGGTTGTTGCGGGATCATACTGCGCTGCGACTTGAACATTGCTCGCTTCCGGGTTGTTGAACACTCCCTTGAATAGGGCGTTTGCCCGGGGCGTAAGCTCGCCGTCCGCAAGCGTTCCAGCATCCCTGACGAGGTTTAGCGCCGCGCCATCGAGCGCGGCCTGCATGGCAGTCCGGGTGGCGGAGCCTCTGCTGAAGTCAACCGCTGCGCCCACCGCCGTCATAAGCGGCATCGCGGCCAGCCCAAATATGAGCACGACGCCTCCGTCGCGCGCGGCGGCAAATCGTCTGATCTTGTTGCTAACCATCTGCTAACCCATTTTTTGCCATCGGCATCAGCGACTTTAAAAATGATCTTTATCGTGAGCGGGAGGTCTGAAGAACGTGTAAAATCTATCAATGAAAGTCGTGCCTATCTTCCGATTTTGCAAACGAGTGATTTGATCGTGAGACCTTTCCGGCCCATCGCGGCGGCTTGCGAAGAGGTTTGCCGGGCTTTGGGCTTGGCGCGGCGTGCAGACCGGATGGGTGAGGCGCTCGGCGCAAAAGATATTGAAGTGGCTGACAGCGGCGCGCGCGGTGCTAACATCGTTGGCAGCGAACGACGCAAAGCTAGGCGCTAATCATCGTCTTTACGCCGGGCTGATACGGCGTCGCTATTGATTGAACGCGCGCGACTTTGCTCGTGGCGTTCCAGAGCCTCCGCGATTTCGAGCCAGCGCTTTTGTTGTTCTTCGTATGCTTTGCGCGTTTGCGGATCCGTGGCCCTTCTCGCCATCTTGCCGCATTGTCCCGCCTTCTGCCGATACCAACCCATCCAAGGCCTACGCGACTGTCATTGCACCTTTAGGGTAAGGCCGGTTCGCGGTTGATGGTTCCAGGGCGCCAGGCGTCATAGTGCTGCCCGTACAAGCGGTTGGCCCTCACCCTCGCCGCTGCAGGGGTTGGCAGCCGGCGGTGATGACGTCTCGTCACGTCCGCTAGGCGGCGCGGATATTTTCCAGGAAGCTGCCGATTTCGGTGCGCAGCGCCTCGGCCTGGCGATTGAGATCGATCGCCGCTTCCACCACCTGATTGGCGGCGGAGCCGGTCGATTCCATGCTGCTGCTGACGCTTTCGGCATTGGCGGTCACCTGCGCGGTGGCGCTCGCCACCAAGCCGGTATTGGCCGCGATCTCGCTGGTGGCGGTGCTCTGGCTTTCCATCGTGGTGGCGACGAAGTGCGAGATTTCCCGCATCTCGCCGATGGTGCCGCGCACGCCCTGGATCGCCTGCACCGCCTGCTCGGTGGCGCTCTGAATGGCCGCCACCCGCGCGGCAATGTCGGCCGTCGCCTTGGCGGTCTGGCCGGCCAGATGCTTGACCTCGCCCGCCACGACGCCGAAGCCGCGCCCGGCTTCGCCCGCGCGCGCCGCTTCAATGGTGGCGTTGAGCGCCAGCAGGTTGGTCTGGCTGGCGATCTCATCGATCATGCGGACCACTTCGCCGATCTCGGAGGCGGTGGAATGCAGCTCCTGCACCACCGTTCCGGCGCGCTCGGTTTCCTCGGCGGCCTTGTTGGCGATCTGCGCCGAATGCAGCGCCCGGTTGTTGATCTGCGCCGTGCTGGCAGACAATTCCTCGGTCGCCGCCGCCGCGGTCTGCACGTTGGTATTGGCTTCATGCGAGGCGCCGGCCGCGGCCACGGCCTGCTCGCCGGTTTCCCGCACGATGGCGTGCATGGTCTGCGAGGTGGAGCGCATATCGGCCGCCGCGCTGTTAAGCGCGCGCAGCAGGTCGGTGATCGAACGCTCATGCGCCGCGCAAAGCTCGGTCACCCGCTGCGTGCGCTCTTCCTTCACCCCCTGCTCGCGCTCGCGTTCCTCGATCAGGTTGCGGGCGGTGACGGCATTATCCTTGAAGACCTGCAGCGCCGAGGCCATGTCGCCGATTTCGTCCGTTCGGCTCTGCGCCGGAACCCTGACATCGAGTTCACCGGCGGCAAGCGTTGTCATCGTCTCGGTTATCCGTGTGATCGGACGGACAATCCGATCGGCAAAAATGAGACTGAACAGAAGTCCGACCAGCAGGCCGGCCATTACCACCGCGCCGATAAAGACCAACGCCTGGTTGATCATTTGCGCGGCGCGCGCCTTGGCGCCTTCGTTGCGCTTCTCAACAAGCTCCCGCACATCTTCAAGCAAACTCATATAGCGTGTTTCGATGCCTGCTACCGCGGTTTGCAGCGAGGCGATTTCGTCCTTGACCTTGAGGTAATCGCGATAGGCGGCAAACAGTCCGCCGTCCCCCGTCAGCCGGCTATGCAATTGCTTCAGGCCATCTTGAAACCGTTTCACATAGCCTTGTCCTTCCGTGGTCTGCAGCCGGTCGGCAATACGCTCAATGACCTCGTTCGCGTTGTCGACGGTCAACGTTGCCCGGCGTTCTACCCCCGGCAGGGATTCCGGTTGAGTAATATTGATGTAGGATGTCGCCGCCTCCTGCAGGGTCACCGCGTCGCGGGTGAGCTTGTAGAGGCCCTGCACCAGCGGATAACCCTCGTTCATCGTGATCGAAAACAACTCGTTGAGTCCGTCGACCGTTGCCGTACCGATGGACACCTCCAGCGCGGCCCGATCGCGTGTCTGCGATATCAGCGCTTCGCCGCGGGCAGTGATGGTCCGCAACAGCGAATCGAACTCTCGCCGGTCGGTATCGAAAAGCCTCAACCGCTCCTGCACGGCCAGGGACGCAATCTGTTGCTGTCGGTGAGCCGTCAACAGGGCGACATGATTTTGGTGAAATTCGTTCTGCAACTGCCTTATTTCGTCCAGCTGCACGGGCAGTCCGGCATCGCCCAACAGATCCCGTAGCTTTTCCATGCCCCGGCCGGCGGCAAGGCCGAGATAGCCAAGGTTCTCGCTGGATTCCAGGAAGGCGCTGTTGTCGTTCTTGTTGACCGCGTCGAGAAACACGCTGCGCACGCGTTGCGCGTTGTCTGCCAGCACTACGGTCTGGCTGAGCAGCGGCGAGGTGATGTCGGCGAAGAACGACAGCGTGGCGCCGATCCCGTGGACGAAGATCAGGCCTGACGCGCCGCAGATGCCGATCATGGCGGAAAGGCAGAGAAAGGCCGCTGCCAGCTTGGCACGCAATTTCATGCGGTCCAGAAGCGCAATGCGGATACTGCGAGCCATGTGGAGGTTATTTCCGGCCGCGGAAGACTCATCATGCAGGGATAGGCTTAAGAAAGCCCTGATGGGAGATTGCCGAATTGGTACCCCGTTACATAGAATAAAAATCAGTTATTTCAACAACTTGCTTATTCTGCAGCGGTGGCGCTGGCCGGCTCATCCGGCGCGGCATCGATGAAGCCGCCCGACTGCCGCTTCCACAACGCGGCGTAATGCCCGCCCAGCCGCAACAGCTCGTCGTGGCTGCCTTGCTCGACGATATGGCCGTGGTCCAACACCACCAGCCGGTCCATGCGGGCGATGGTGGAAAGCCGGTGGGCGATGGCGATCACGGTCTTGCCGCCCATCAGCGTGTCGAGACTGGCCTGGATCGCTGCCTCCACCTCGCTGTCGAGGGCCGAGGTCGCCTCATCCAGCACCAGGATCGGCGCGTTCTTCAGGATCACCCGGGCGATGGCGATGCGCTGGCGCTGGCCACCGGAAAGTTTCACGCCGCGCTCGCCGACATGCGCGTCATAACCCGTGTTGCCCCGCCAATCCTGCAATTCCTGGATGAAATCTTCCGCATGCGCGAGCCGCGCCGCCGTCATGACCTCCTCTTCGCTGGCGCCGCGACGGCCATAACGGATATTCGATCGGATCGAGCGGTGCAGCAGCGAGGTGTCTTGCGTGACCACCGAAATCTGCGCGCGCAGGGACTCCTGCGTGGCCAATGAAATATCCTGACCGTCAATCAGGATGCGGCCGCCTTCCAGATCGAAGAATCGCAGCAGCAGGTTGACCACCGTAGACTTGCCCGCGCCCGAGCGGCCGATAAGGCCGACGCGCTCGCCTGGTTTTATCGTCAACGAGAAACCGTCGAGCACGCCCACATCGCGGCCATAACCGAATCGCACGTCCTTAAATTCGATGCGGCCCTCTTTCACCACCAGCGGCTTGGCATCGGGGTGATCGGTCAGTTGCAGCGGGCGCGCGATGCTCAACATGCCTTCCTGCACGACGCCGATATCCTCGAAGATGTCGGCGATCTGGATGGCAATGCGGCGCGAGATGTCGGTGAGATGGAAGGTGAGCGTCAGCACCATGGCGATGGCGCCGATCTCGACCGCGCCGGCCTGCCAGAGAGCGATCGCCAGAACCACGGAGCCGGTGATCAGCAGGCCGTTCAGGAGCGAAAGAACCGCGCCAAATATGGTCATCAGCCGCTGCGACCAGAGAAATACCTTGGTATGCGTGTCGATGGAGTCGCGCACGTAATTGTCCTCATCGCGTGCGCGCGCGAACAGCTTCACAGTGAGGATGTTGGTATAGGCGTCGACGATGCGTCCCATCACCGCAGATCGCGCCTCCGAGCTTTGCTTCGAGCGGTCGCGCATGCGCGGCACAAAATAGACCAGCAACGCCAGGTAGCCGGTGAACCAAAGAAGCAGCGGCACCGCGAGCCACGCGTCGGCGCTCGCGACCAGAAACACGGCGGTGGTGCCGTAAATCAGCACGTACCACAGCGCAGTGATGCCAGAGACGATGGTCTGCCGCATGGCGCCGCCGGTCTGCATGACCCGGTTGGCGATCCGTCCGGCGAAATCGTTCTGGAAGAAGGCCCAGCTCTGGCGGGCCACATGCCAATGCGACTGCCAGCGGATCAGATTGGTGAAGGGACCGGAGATCGCCTGGTTGGTGACGAGATAACGCGCGAAGACCACGGCGGGCCGCGCCACCAGCAGGATGAGTGCGAGACCTAGAAGGACGGGCCAGCCCTCGGCCAGGTAATTCTCTCTCGCAACGGTACTGGCGAGCGTAACGATGCGACCGAAAAACCAGGGAATGACGGCATCAAGCAGCGCCTGAAAAAACTCGATGACCAACAGAGAGACAAAGAGCCATTTTGCCTGGCGGGCGAAATGCCAATAGAAAGCAAGCAGACCAGCCGGCGGCTCTGGCCGGGCCGGGGCTTCGGTTGGGTTCAGCAGCTTCTCGAATCGGCGAAACATAGGCGGGTCCATCATAGAACGGCGCAAATGCCGTTGCGAATCGCTGGTTTAGCGCGCTGAAGGTCTGCGCCGAGGGAAGTTCCTTTTCCCTCTCCTATCGCAAGTCGGGCTTGCCCGACTTGCGCACTCAATAGTGCCGCTCTCGGGTAAACCCGAGATCGGTGGGGAGAGGGAGATCAGACGTACACGCTCTGAACAACAACAGGACGCGCATGGATCCCGTTACCGTCAATCTAATCGGCGCTGCTGCGGCGACCCTCACCACGATCTGCTGGCTGCCGCAGGCCTTCAAAATTCTGCGCACGCGGAATACCGCCGCGATCTCGCTATTGACCTATTCGGTCTTCGGCATCGGGCTGGTGCTGTGGCTGTGTTACGGGATTTTGCTGGGGAGCTGGCCGATCATCGGCTCCAATGTGGTGACGCTGATCCCGGTCATTGCGATCATCCTGCTCAAGCTGCGGCACGGCTGAGGCGCCTTCGCCCGGAATGACGTTTGCTTTTTATTACGGCGATGGCGGCGCGCCTTCGCCGACATAACCCACGATCTTCCAGTCGCCGTTCTGCTTGATGTAGCAGAGCTGGTCGATGCCGAGCGGCGACAGCGTCTCGGCTGGAATGAAGGCAAGCTTGCCGGATGGCGTGACAATGCGGAGCAGGGGCTCGGCGGAATCCGGCGCCACATCGTCGAACACCACGCGGACCAAATACATGCCGAGTTTTTCCACCAGTTTGGAATCGGGCTTGGCCGTCTCGCGGGCTTCGATGCCGTCCCTGATCGGATAGCCCCATTCGATCGGGTTGGTTTCGGTGGTTTTCACCACCTCGATAAATTCATCCTCATTAAAAACGGGGTGGGCGGGAGCGCAGACCATATTTTGGCGGTCGCCAACCGGGGAGGCCGTCGGCTCGGCCGCGTAGTCGGCGAGAAAGTCCCAGCCGGACTGGTCTGGAGCATCCAGTCCGACGGCGGCGGCTAAATTATCGATGCCGGATTTTTTCTCATCGGCGCCGTCGCCGCTCACCTGCTCCCAGAAAAATCCCTCGGACACAATCAGCGCGGCAAGCGCCTTGCGGTCCTTGCGCTCGGCGATGTCGGCGAGTTGCTTGCGGAAAGCTTCGAAACTCGGATCGTTGATCGGCGCGGACAGGCTTACCGCTACTTGCTTGTATGGCTTGGGTGGCGCCGGTTCCTGTATTTGCTGTTGCGCGATGGCCGCGCCGCATAACAGTGAACCTGCCAGCACGAGTGTGGCCACGATCGGTCGGATCGCGAGAGATGGCATGACTTTTCCTTTACGCGGGATTTGGGGTGGTCGCTTCATCAACGCTGGAAGCGCCTGCCGGTTCACCGGTAACGTGATGAACCGAAAATTTGTCGGCGAACTGTCACTTCGTCGTGAAAGCATAGCCTATTCATTCGCACGGCGACGACGCGATCGTCGGCAAGATTGTCCGACGTCCGTTTGTTATCCTCCAACAGTGCTAGGATGACTTCGGTCAGAGGCTTTTTGAAGTCCTGATCGACGATTTTCAGAAAGTATCAGTGGAGGACGACATCCTCGTCCGCCGGTGATGGATCTCTCAATGTTTATGAGCGGTCGGGACTGGCGATGACGCCTTCGTTCCCATCGGCTCAACGGTGAAATCGACATCGATGCTGCCGGCTTTCTCGAACATGAAGGTGGCCTTTGCGCGGGCGCCCGCGACCAGCGGCACGGACAGTCCTTCGAACATTACGTGCGTGCCTTCCGGAACCAATTCCACGGTTTCGCCGGGCTTGATCTGCAGCCCTTTGTCGAGGAGGCGCATCTTCACGATATCGCCTTCCTTCACCGAGGCGTGAACCGCCACCTTATGGGAGACCGGGCTGGTGATGGCAATCAAGCGGTCGGCCTGCGAACCCTCGTTGATAATCTTCATATAGCCGACGCCGACCTTGGCGCCTTGCGGCGTCGCAGTGGCCCAGGGGTGATCGATGCGCAGAGAACCCACGCGATAGTCGTGCGCCTTTCCCACCGCCGAATGCAACACAGCCCCGATCACCACGCCGGCGGCGAGGACAAGCCTGGAAATGCGGAAATTCACCACGCGGATCGTGTCCATGTTTCTGTGCCGGGGTTGTAGCGCACCGGCTCCGGGAATCAACCGGCCTCACCAAATCGCGCGTCTTCCACCGTTGGTGAGCGTCACTGGCCCGGGGTCAGCCGCAGCAGCTGGCCATTGGCGCTGTCGGTGAGCAGCCACAAGGCGCCGTCCGGGCCGACGCGTACGTCGCGGATGCGCTGACGCAACTCCTGCAGCAGGCGCTCTTCTTTTGTGACTTTTTCGCCGTCGAGCTCGAGCCGCACCAGGGTCTGCGTCGCCAGCCCGCCGATGAACAGATTGTTCTTCCATTGCGGG
Organism: uncultured Alphaproteobacteria bacterium; assembly: GCA_963750965.1. Lineage (GTDB taxonomy): Bacteria > Pseudomonadota > Alphaproteobacteria > Rhizobiales > Xanthobacteraceae > CANKHA01. The sequence continues at coordinate 74,462 of CAVVSK010000014.1, read as the reverse complement.
AACAGGTCGGCGGTATAAAAGGCCATGCCCGAGGGCGCGATGACCGGCGTCCATTGCCGGATCGGCTGTTCCATGCCTGGCTTGCTCGTGCCCTCATGGATTTTCGCGCCGCTATAGTCGATGCCGAAGCCGATCACCGGCCAGCCGTAATTTTTGCCTGCCTGCGGGATGTTGATCTCATCGCCGCCGCGCGGCCCGTGTTCGTGCATCCATAATTTTCCCGAGGACGGATTCAGCGCGGCGCCTTGCGAGTTGCGGTGACCGTAGCTCCAGATTTCCGGCTTGGCGCCGCGGCGGCCGGTAAACGGATTGTCGTTCGGCACCGAACCGTCGGGCGCGATGCGGACGATCTTGCCGAGATGGTTGGAAAGATTCTGCGCCTCGTCGCGCGGGGTGAAATGATCGCCCATGGTGAGAAAGAGGTTGTTGTCCGGCATCTGCACGATGCGGCAGCCGAAATGATTACCGGTTGAGAGCGGGCCTTCCTGGCGGAAGATGACGCGCAGATTTTCGACATAAGGCTCTTCCGCCAGCCGAGCGCGGGCCAGCGCCGTGCGCGCGCCGGAGCCGGATGGCTCGGCGTAGCAAAAATAGATGGTGCGGTTCTGCGAAAATCCCCGGTCCACCACGACGTCGAGCAGTCCGCCCTGGCTGCGCGCGAACACTTTCGGCAAGCCAGCGATCGGTGGCGACATTTTGCCATCGGGCGTGACCACGCGGATGCGCCCGGGCCGTTCCGTCACCAGCATACGGCCGTCGGGCAGGAAGGCGAGCGCCCAGGGATGCTGCAGACCGTCGACCACGGTCTCAACCTGGATCGGCCCGGTGGAAGAGGGAAAAGTCTTCGTCGCGCCGGAAGCACCCGCGATAAAGGCCGCGCTTGCAGCTATGGCGCACAGGCTGGCGCGGATCATCAGGGGCCCGTTAGCGGATTGCCGTCATACGGAGAGCATAACAGATTGGACGTCTGGCAGGTTCCGCAGGCGCTGCGCGGATCAATGTGTCGCGGTCAGAGCCCCGCCTGCGCGAGCCCGATGGACACGATGGTGACGGCAATCATCGTGGAGATAGCGAGCGCAAGCCCGGCGACCAGCGAGAGCGCGGTTCGTTGGCGCCGTCTCTCCTGGTAGCCCAAAGGCGGAACGAATCCGCCTCTCCTTAAATCCTTGCGCACGCGTGGCTCGGCCGAATCAGTGACATGCCCTCAACGTGTTGCGAAATGCGGGCGGGTAGCCGGCCACACTATGGCGAAGCCATTGACGAACGGTGGCGATTTGGAGGCGCCGGTAAACAAAAGGTTAACGCGCGCGATCGGCAGTTTTGCGGAAAGCCATCAACTCGCGCAGATTGCCTAGGATTATTCGGGGTTCCCGCGCGCGGCACCTGTTGAAAGTCGGCTATTCCGCCGCGACCACTTCGGTCGACTGCCAGTCCATCGCAATATGGTCGGGTTCCGCGGCGACGCGTTCGAGCCAGGCGCGCACATGCGGGAAAGGGCCCAGATCGAAATCGCATTCCTCGGCAACATGCGTGTAGGCATAGAGCGCCAGGTCGGCGACGGTCAGGCTGTGGTCGACGAAGAAGGGCTGCTGCTTGAGATGCTTATTCATCACGCCAAGCGCGCGATGGCCTTCCTCCATCCAGTCTTCCAGCGCGTGCTGCTGCAATTCGCGCCCGCCCTTCACCAACGCCAGCCAGAACCATGCCGCGCCGATATTGGGCTCCAGGCTATGCTGCTCGAAGAACATCCATTGCAGCGCCACGGCGCGTTCGATCCGTTCCTCCGGCGCCAGCGGCGTGCCGGCAGCGAGGTACCACAGGATCGCGTTGGACTCCGAGAGGTAGCGGCCGGGCGCCACTTCCAGCAATGGCACCTGGCCTGTCGGATTCATCGCAAGAAATTCAGGCGTGTGGCTCTCGCCCTTGAGAATGTCGACTTCGTGCAGGCGATAGGGAGTTGCCAGCTTGGCCAGCGCGAGCCGCACCTTGTAGCTATTGCCCGACCGCTGCATCGAATAGAGCGTGTACATCGTCCTCGCCCGGCAAATGAATCCCTAAACGCGATAGGGCAAATAAAGTCAGGCGATTGCAAGGCACGGATATGGCATTGCTCGCAACAGAGCGCGTGCGCCGCCGCTCCGGCGAATTTGAGACAATTATTTTGGATCGGAGGGGCTGCTTAAAAAATCATTCCGCGGCAATGCGCGCACGGGCGCAGGCGAGCAGCGCATCGTCGTTCACCGGCTCAATCGGCGTGAAGTCGCGGTGCGCAATCCATTCAGCGCGGTTGAATTTGGTGATGTGGTTGGAGACCGCGCAAAGCGTGAGATAGACGATCTTGCGCGGATAAGGCGTGATGTTGGGCGGCGAGGCGTGCACCAGGTTGCCGTGGAACATGATCACCGAGCCCGGCTTGCCGGTAGGCGCGACGATGCCGAGGCCGGCGGCTCCGGCCGCCTGGGCGGCCAGACGAGTCACCGTGAGGTTGTCCAATATCCACAACGGGTAGGATGTCGTTGAGGTATCGTGACCGGCGGCGAGCGTGCCGCATTTATGGCTCTTCGGAATGAACATCAGCGGACCGTTGATCGGCAGCACCTCGTCCAGGAAGACCGCGATATTCATCGCGCGCGGTTGCGGCATGCCATCGTCACGCGCCCAGGTGCCGTAGTCCTGGTGCCATTGCCAAACCTCACCTTCGAATGCGGCCTTGGCGTTGAGCTTGAACTGATGGACGTAGACGTCCTCGCCGAACAGCTGGCGCAACGGCTCGACCAAACGCGGATGCCGGGCCAGTAGGCCAAAGACATCGCTGTAGGTATGCGCGGCAAAGGCGGTGCGCGGCGCCCCACTCTTTTCGCGCCAGATTTCCTGCCGGTCGAGCTTCAGGATTCTTTCCGCTTCGTCGCGCAACAGCGAGACTTCTTCCTCGCGGAAGCAGTTGGGAAAGAAGATAAAGCCCTGTTCGTCGAAGGTACGGATCTGTTCGGGGGTGAGTTGCATATTTGTTTTGTCTCACGCTGCCGCCCCACACGGTACCGCTCTCATCTTATCGTGCGTGCGGGGAAAGCCAAAGCGTCCGGGCGCTCGTGACCTCGGCGGCGCGGCGCAGCAGCAGCACGAAAGCAGCAAGGAGCAGCGGAGCCGTCAGTGGTATTAACGTAGCCTCCGCGAAACTGCGGGCGATCAGGGGCACAATCCACATTGCGGCAAGGGTGGTTTTTTCCCAGCTGCGGAATCCCCGAGAAATGCCCTCGCTGGCCCAGAAAGCGAGCGCGGGAGCCAGCGCCATGAGGTCGTAATCGAGGCTGTAAGGTGTCGCCAGCAGCGAAGCGATGATGAGCCCCGCGGCTTTTACCGCCATCGACGTTCCGCTGCGCCACAGCCACACCACGCCGATGCTGAGTGCGAGTGTCACGAGTATTTGAACAGTATAAGCAAGCGGAATCGGACCGCCCCACATCCGCACCCAGGAAAAGACGGTCTGGATTTTATGCCAGCCGGTGCCGCCCGCTTCGAGTACGGCCTCGCGGGTGAAAGCCGTAGAAGCGAAAAAGGCGGGCCAGACTTGCGGTCCAAATGCCAGCGTCGCGGCGAGCGCGAGCACACCCACGGTGGCCGCGGCGGCGGCGAAAGTTTTCCAACGGTCGGTGGCAATCAGCACCAGCGGGATCAGCAATCCGAATTGCGGCTTGTAGGCGAGCAGGCCAAACAGGATTCCCGCAACGACAGGCCGGCGGTCGAGCAAGACGAGGGCGAAGCCCATCAGCGCCGCGGTCAGAAACCCGTTGTGACCGTGCCCGAGATTGACAAAGACCGCGGGGAAGCTGACCGCCAGCAGAAGCCAGATGCGGCTCCGGACCAGTTCATCAAAAAGATTTGAGTTCGAGCCGCCGCCGGGCTGCTTCGGCAGCAGCGACGTCAGAATGGTCCAGATCGCGAGCAAATAGAGCGGAAAGGTCGTGGCCTGCCAGACGAACAGCGCCGGCAAATAGGGCATCAGCGCCAAGGCGGCGGCGACAAACAATAGAAATGGCGGATAGCACCAGCCGTAGAACGGCGTGTGGGCACCGAAGATCTCCTTCTCGCGCGCATGCTGCAGGAGCGGGTCGAAGGCCAGCTCTGCTTTACCCTCGAGCGCGTAGGTGCCGCCGGCATAGATATCCGAGAAATCGGTGCCGAGCGGTTTCCCCTGGAAATCATCCAAGCCGTTGGAGGTGATCCCAAGGAATACGACGCCGGCGACCGACGCCACCAGCACCGCCAGCGCCCAGAGCCGCACGCGCTCGCGCGTGAGCCAATCCCCGCTTTGCAATGTGAGCAACAGGCCGCGCATTGCGCCTCCGCCTTCGTTCGATGCTGAGCTTAGTGAGACGCGCTTAATGCGAGGTGTCTTTCCGGATCCTCACCAGAGCCGCGTTTCGGATCAGTGCGACAGGTCTTCCGAGTAATAAATGTCCCGGCCTATGTCGCAGCAGGTGTGGCGTTCCGGCACCGGGATCATGGCGCGCAGGAAGCTATGGGCGTAGGGGAAGAAATTCAGGTGCGGGTTGAAAGTGTAGATCCCTTCGCGCTCGCGCGGCACCACGATGATAATGCGTCGGCGAGCGATCCGGCGCAGTTCCGTGATTGCATGGCGGTAGTTCAGGATGTGTTCGATGACGTGCGTGCAAACCACGGTATCAAAACTGCGGTCGGCAAAGGGCAGGTTCTCGATCCAGCCGGCAACGAAGTCGATGCCTCCGCCGATCGGCCGCTCGGGCGCGATCAGGTCGGCCCCCACCATGCAGGTCAGATCCTGGCGCGAATGATTGCGAATATGCCGCAGCAACGCGCCGGTTCCGCAGCCGACGTCGCAGACGGTCGGGCCGACCACGTCGGCGGCGATGCGCGCCAGGCAGGCTTCCGAATTGTCGGTGCCCTCGTGCACCCGCGGATGATCGAGATAGAGCTGGCTATATTGTTCGGCCGTGACAAACGGCGCCGACTTTCGAAACTGGGCCAGATCGGAGATATGTTTGCCCCAGGCCAGCGACGCCGCGTATTTGAATAGCGCGGTATCGCGCAGAATCGGCGGGAGCAATTCCTCCATCACGAAACGGATCTGATTGGTCTGCTCTCGCCGCACGCCGCATGCACCTTGTGGTTGATGAGGGTGCAAATTACGGCTGCGAGTTTGAAAAACGGTAAATTTTGCGCCCGAAAGTGTTCCAGTCGTTGCTGCCGCCGAAAGCCGAGCGACCCCGCATCGGCTTGATCTGGCAGACTTTTATGGGCCAGGGGCAGCACGCGCCGCGCTGCTGACCAGCCGCCTGAAAACCGCGCCCGCGGTGAAACCTCTGAGACCGGTCGCCACGACCTTTCCCGCAGCGGGGAAAGAACCCGGCATCTGCCCGTAAAATCGCTGAAACTTTGCCTTGGGTGTCTTGCTGCGACCGCCCCGGACCGTTAGGAACTGCCCTGCAAATCAGGAGCAGACCATGGCGTTCCTCGCGGACTCGCTCAAGCGCGTCAAACCCTCCGCCACCATCGCGGTGACGGATAAAGCGCGCGTGCTGAAGGCCGCCGGCCGCGATGTGATCGGCCTGGGCGTGGGTGAGCCGGATTTCGACACGCCGGACAACATCAAGCAGGCCGCGGTCAAGGCGATCGAGAGCGGCCGTGCATCCAAATACACCGCCGTAGACGGCATTCCGGAGCTGAAGGCGGCGATCATCCGCAAGTTCAAGCGCGAGAACGGCCTCGACTATAAGCCGTCGCAGATCATCGTCGGTACCGGCGGCAAGCAGGTGCTCTACAACGCCTTCATGGCGACGCTGAACCCGGGCGACGAGGTGATCATTCCGGCGCCTTATTGGGTGAGCTATCCGGACATGGTGCTGCTCGCCGGCGGCGAGCCGGTCGAGGTCAAAACGACCTTGGAATCCGGCTACAAGCTCGGCGCGGCGGCGCTGGAAAAGGCGATTACGCCGAAGACAAAATGGTTTTTGTTGAACTCGCCGTCGAATCCGACCGGCGCGGCCTATACGCGCGCGGAGCTGAAGGCGCTGACCGATGTGCTGCTGCGTCACCCGCATGTCTGGGTGATGACCGACGACATGTATGAGCACCTGGTCTATGACGACTTCAAGTATTTCACCCCGGCGCAGATCGAACCGCAGCTTTACGAGCGCACGCTGACCATCAACGGCGTATCGAAGGCTTATTGCATGACTGGCTGGCGCATCGGCTATGCCGGTGGGCCGGAGCCTTTGATCAAGGCGATGGCGATGATCCAGTCGCAATCGACCTCCAATCCCACGGCGGTATCGCAATGGGCATCAGTGGAGGCGCTCGACGGGCCGCAGGATTTCATCCCGCGGCACAACAAGATCTTCAAGGAGCGCCGCGATCTCGTGGTTTCGATGCTGAACCAGGCGAAGGGCATTCGATGCCCGAAGCCGGAGGGCGCCTTTTACGTCTATCCGTCTTGCGCCGACACGATCGGCAAGACCGCGGCTTCGGGAAAGCAGATCGCCAATGACGAGGATTTCGTCACCGAACTGCTGGAAGCCGAGGGCGTCGCGGTGGTGCATGGCTCGGCCTTTGGACTCGGGCCGGCGTTCCGGATTTCCTACGCCACCAAGACCGAAGATCTGGAAGAAGCCTGCCGCCGCATCCAGCGCTTCTGCGGCAATCTGACCTAGCGCCAGGCGATCGTCTCAAATAAGGGTTCGCGCTTCCGCGCTCGGCCGTTTGAGGCCATCGCCTTTCGAAGGTTCGATCGCTGCTCAGCGTTTGACGAGACTACCGCGCAATCATGCTGCTGAAGCCGCAGGACGCGGTCTGATAAATTGGCTAAACTTTGTTGCCCGACTTCAACGGGACCGATCGGGATCGTGTCAGTCCCAAAGGAGAGAAATCATGGTTCGTACCTTGGCAATCCTCAGCATTTCCGCCGCGGCATTGGCCGCATCCACCGCCGCATTCGCCGAGCCGGTCCAGATCGGCGTGCTCGAATGTGCCGGCGGCCCGAGCGTTGGTTACGTGATCGGCTCTAACGCCGCGCTGAATTGCGTCTTTCGTCCCAGCACACGTCGAGGTGACGAAGGCTATGTCGGCTCGTTGAATCGCGTCGGCCTCGACGTCGGCGTCACAACCGGCACGGGATTGGGCTGGCTGGTCTTCGCGCCGTCGAGGAATGTTTCGCGCGGCGCACTCGCCGGCTCCTACGGCGGGGTTTCCGCCAATGCATCCGTCGTCGTTGGCGGCGGAGCCAATGTGCTGGTCGGCGGGCTCAACAATTCCATCACGCTCCAGCCGGTCAGCGTACAGGGCCAGACAGGCCTCAATCTCGCCGCCACGGTGAGCAACGTGGAATTGCGTCCGGCGCGCGTTACCGCCGTGAGGACGACAAAGCGCTCAAAAAAGAAAAAGAGCTAATCTTTTCAGCGCAGGAACGCCCACGCGGCGGCCGCCCCGCGACAAGGCGTTCAACTAAGGGGGACTTGCCAATCCACCTTGCCTCCTGAGACGATGCTGTTCCGGCGTCTGACCGGAAACCTCCGGCCGGCGCCATGCAGCATGGGAGGTGTTTCATGGCCACAGGGAACGGCAACGGCACAAGTCCCAGGGGTCCCCGGTGCATCGCACTGGTGGGCCCGTTCCAGAGCGGCAAGACCACGCTGCTTGAAGCGATCCTCGCGCGCACCGGCGCCATCCAGCGTCAGGGCAAGGTGGAAGCCGGCACGACGGTCGGCGATGCCAGCAAGGAGGCGCGCGATCATGGCATGAGCGCGGAGCTTTCCGCCGCCACCACCAACTTCATGGGCGACAGCTACACTTTCATCGATTGCCCCGGCTCGATCGAATTTTCGCATGACATGCGCGCCGCGCTGCCCGGTGTCGACGCCGCCGTGGTGGTTTGCGAAATGGACGAAAAGAAAATTCCGCAGCTGCAAATTATTCTGCGCGAGCTGGAAGAGCAGAAGATTCCGCACTTCCTCTTTCTCAACAAGATCGACAAGGCCACGGCAGCCATCCACGACGTGTTGCCGCTGCTGCAGCCGGCCTCGCGCTGCAAGCTGCTCTTGCGCCAGCTGCCGACCTTCTCCGGCGAGAGCATCAACGGCTTCGTCGATCTCGCGCTGGAGCGCGCCTTCGTCTACAAGGAACACGCGCCGTCTGAGGTCGTCACGCTCGATGGCGACGTGCTCTCGCTTGAAAAGACCGCGCGCTTCTCCATGCTGGAGACATTGGCCGACCATGACGACGAGCTGATGGAGCAGCTGCTCGAGGATATCCCGCCGCCGCGCGACAAGGTGTTCGACGATCTCGCCAAGGAGCTGCGTGAAGGGCTGGTCTGTCCGGTGCTGCTCGGCTCCGCCACGCGCACCAACGGCGTGCTGCGGTTGCTGAAGGCGCTGCGGCACGAGGCACCGGGCGTCGAGGCGACCGTCAAGCGGCTCGGGCTAAAGACCGCAGGCAACGAGGCGGCCGCCTTTGTGATGAAGACCCTGCACACCGCGCATGGCGGCAAAATGTCGGTCGTCCGCGTGCTCGCAGGCTCCATCGCGGAAGGCGCGCAGCTGGCCGGGCCCTCTGATGTCGCGGATCGCGTGGCCGGCGTGTTCAAGCTGTTCGGTCAGCAATCGGAGAAGCGCGGCGCCGCCACCGCCGGCGAGACCGTCGCGCTCGGCAAGCTCGATCATGCCAGGACCGGCGATACGCTGGGCGCCGGCAAGCAGGGCCCGGCTCAGGTCGCCAAAATCGATCCACATCCGCCCGTGCTCGCCATCGCTGCGTCCGCCAAGGAGCGCAAGGACGACGTCAAACTCGGCCAGGCGCTCAACAAGCTGGTGGAGGAAGATCCGTCGCTAACGGTGCAGCACAATGCGGAAACCCATGAAGTGGTGATGTGGGGGCAAGGCGAGATGCATTTGCGGGTCGCGGGGGAGCGTCTGACCGACCGCTTCGGGGTCGGCGTGGTGACACGCGCCGCCCTCGGTCGGTTACCGCGAGACCATCCGCAAGGGCGCGGTGCAGCGCGGCCGGCATAAAAAGCAGTCCGGCGGCCACGGCCAGTTCGGCGATGTTGTGCTCGAGATCAAGCCGCTGCCGCGCGGTTCCGGATTCAAATTCGAGGAGAAGATCACCGGCGGCGTCGTACCGCGCAATTACATTCCTTCGGTGGAGGAGGGCGTGTTGGACGCGCTCAAGCACGGGCCGCTTGGCTTCCCGGTGGTCGACATGGCGGTGACGCTGGTCGACGGCTCCTATCACACCGTTGATTCATCCGACATGGCGTTCCGCCAGGCCGGCCGCATCGGGGTGGTGGACGCGCTGCCGCAATGCCAGCCGGTGCTGCTGGAGCCGATCCATCTGGTGGAGATCGTCTGTCCCAACGAAGCGACCGCCAAGATCAACGCCATCATGGCCGGACGGCGCGGACAAATCCTCGGTTTCGATACCCGCGAGGAGTGGCCAGGCTGGGACGTGGTGCGGGCGATGATGCCGGAAGTGGAGGTCGGCAATCTGATCGTCGAGGTGCGCTCCGCCACCGCCGGTGTCGGCAGCTTCACCTTCAAATTCGATCATATGGCGGAACTGACCGGTCGTACCGCCGATCAAATCATCGCGGCGAAAAAGGCGGCCGCGGCGGCGTAGCGAAGTTCAGCCGCTAGAGCTCTTCGCCGCCGACGCGTGCCACTGACCGTTCCGCGCGCCTCCCGTCACTGACGCAGTGACTGCAGGCCGCTCGCGGTCTTGGCGGCGCGCGCCATTTGCAGGAATTCGGCGCGGTAGCCGAAGGGGTCGTCACCGCGCGCTGCCGAAGCGACCTTGATAACGTCGTCGTAGCCGAAGGCGCCCGTGTGGCGGCCGCCGCGCAGGATCTCGCCAAACGCAGCGACGCTCACGGCAAAGCGGGCCTCGACCGGGGCGTCCTCGAACCGGGCGTTCTCGAGCGAGCGATCGACCGGGGTGCTGATCAATGTGCTGACGTCAGACTTCGGCAGCTTGTAGCGGATCTTCACGAACGCATATTCGCCGGTATGCGGAGCGGATTGTCCGGTCTCGGTTGCTACCGGCGCACCGTAGCGCAGGTCCTCGGAGACGCGCGGCCCGCCGGCCGGCACGATGTCGTAGAGCGCCGTCACGCTTTGCCCGGAGCCCACATCGCCAGCGTCTACCTTGTCGTTGGCAAAATCGTCGCGGTTGAGCAGGCGGGTCTCGTAACCGATGAGGCGATACTCGGCGACCGCGGCGGGATTGAACTCGACCTGGATCTTCACGTCCTTGGCGATCGGAATGAGCGTCGAGGTCGCCTCCTCGACGAGAACCTTGCGCGCCTCGTTGATGGTGTCGATGTAGGCGGCAGCGCCGTTGCCGTTCTGGGCCAGCGCCTGCATCAACGCGTCATTGTAGTTACCCATGCCGAAGCCGAGCACCGAGAGGAATATTCCCTTGGTGCGCTGACGCTCCACGAAGCCCTTCAATTCGTTCCTGTCGGTGATGCCGACGTTGAAGTCGCCATCGGTGGCGAGAATCACCCGATTGACCCCGTCGGCATCGAAATTCTGCTCGGCCAGTGCATAGGCCTGGCGAATGCCCTCGCCGCCGGCGGTGCTGCCGGAAGCACCGAGCTGCTCGATCACGCCCAGAATCTTCGTCTTCTCGGAAGCGGCGGTCGGTTCGAGCGCGATGCCGGCCCGGCCCGCATAGGTAACGATCGACACGCGATCACTGGCCTGGAGCTGCGTCAGCAGCATCGTGAGCGACTGCTTTACCAGCGGCAGCCGGTTGGGGGCATTCATCGAGCCCGAGGTGTCGATCAGGAAGACGAGGTTTGCACGCGGTCGCGTCGCTACCTGAACCGCATAACCCTTGATCCCGATCCGCACGAGCTTGCGGCCTTCGGCCCAGGGATTGGGAAACACCGCGACCGTCGTGCGGAACGGCTCGGTGGCGGAGGACGGCGCCTCATACGCGTAGGGGAAATAGTTGACGAGCTCCTCGGTCCGCACCGCCGCTGGCTGCGGCAGGACGTTGCGGTTGAGCGAGGCGCGGACGAACGAATATGAGGCGGTGTCGACATCGATGGAGAAGGTCGAGACCGGTGCCTCCCGCGCGATGCGGAATCCATTCTCGGCAGCGCCGGCAAACTGGTCACGCCCGATCGACTCCTGCGGCGGCGCGATTTCGATTGCGCGCGGACCGGATGACAAGGGCTGCTGAGCGACCCTTGCGGGTTCTTTCGCGTAGGATTCGGGACGGTTGCCGAGGACATCCATCTTCAGAGGCGCAGTCGGCTCGGTCCTGGGTGCGGCGCGCGTCGGCGCGGGCGGCAGTGCCCTCACAATCTGCTCTCCCGGCAACTGCGGCGCCGTCCAGCTGCCGACATGGGCGCGCGGAATTGCTTCCAGTGCGACCGCGTCGCCGCCGGACGCGACGATGACCGTCAGCATGAACGCTCCGCCCGTTTGGACCGAGCCCTCGATCGGGTGATGTCCGAGATGGTCGACGAACGCGTAGACCTTCGCGCCGGCCGGAGCACTTGGCTGCTCCATCGGCGGCACCGCAGCCCATCGCGACGCCGAATGCTCGAGGTCGGTGCCGCCGCCTGGTGAAGCGGAAATCCCGCAGAACTGATGCTCGACCGCCTGGTTTCCCCGGTTCTGGACCCTGATCCCTGTCATCAGGATCATGCGTTGCTGGCCGCTGGAAAGCACGCGCCCGTCTGCTTGCTTGAGGCCAGTGCTGGCAGCGAGCCTAGCGATCTGATCGTGCGGGAGCCGAACCCAGCCGTTCGCGTCGGCACGCTGCAAGGCGGCAGCGCGATCTGCCCGATTGTCGCCGCACAGAGACCGGAAGGCATCGAACACCGGGCTGGCAGCGGCAGAAAGCGTGCTCATAAGCATGATGATGGCGGCCCACAGGGCCAGGATCGCGGATTTCATGTCTCCCTCCGTTACAACCCTGCGGGATGAATGCGGGTCTGTCACTGAGACGGACGACCCATCCCGGATCCTTGGCAACGCCGGCAGATTTTTTTCCGCGATTGTCGTCGTACGGGCAGCCGCTATAAGCGGCGCGCTAGAGCATGATCCCGAAAAGCCTGCCCCGGACTTGATCCGGGGCGGATACCGGTTTTCGGAAAAGCATGCCCTCGGGCTCGACCCGGGGGATCATGCTCCAACAATAAGTCAGAGCGAGATGGCGACTCGAAGAAAAGTCATCTCGCTCTAATGAGCGGCATCCATCAGCAGCGGGAACGGTATCCCACATTGAGTCCGCTCGCCTGAGTGCAGTCGGCTCTGGCACGGTCGTGCTCGCCCTTTGCACGGTAGGCGAGGCTGCGGTTGTAGAAGGCGGCTGCGTTGCCGGGATCGAGCTTGATCGACTCGGTGAAGTCGCCGATGGCGCGGTCGAGCTCGCCCCGCTGTGCATACGCCATTCCCCGCTCGAGGAAGGCTTGTCGGCGATCGGCTGTGCCTCTCGCGCGGTCCTCGATGATGCGCGTGCAGCCGGTGATCCTGCCTTGTGGATTGCCTGTGCTGCAGGCGCCGAGAGCGCCCTCGCTGGTGGCGACCGCGCCCGCCGAGCGGTGCGCCCGCGAATCGGCTCCCGGCGCGTCCGTAGCGGGCGGTTGCTCGCTGCGCCGTGCGGCACGTGGGGCTGGCGCGGCTGGCTCAGCGGGTGCAAGGGACGTGGCCGGCGCAGTAGACGGGACGCGTCCAAAGGACACCGCGGGCGGAGCCGTTGCAGCATCGGGGACGGTCGCAACGGACGGAGCGGGAGCAGCGGCCGGCGGCGCGGGGGCTGGCGGCGGCTCCGGCGTCCTCTTCTCCGGTTCCATTTTCGCCGCGATCTGATGGCCTTCGAGGTGTTGCGCGTCCTTGAGATAGAGCCATCCCACAGGCACCGCGATAAAGGCGGCGACACTTGCGGCCACGAGGGTGCGGACGGACGGGCTCCCGAGCGTCATTCGCCCGCGCGCTGCGCGCGCCGGCTGCCGCGGTCCGGAATCCCGCACGGATTCCTGGTGCGCGCGGTCGAACTGCTGCAGCGCCCGCGCGATGGCGGCTTCGCGCACCTCGGGCGAAGGCGCCGGAGGCTCGGGCAGCCGACCGGCCATATTATGCTCGGAGTCCATTCGGTCCTCGTTGATCATCGCTGCTCGATAACGGCTTCCCGACCCATGGGACGCCCGGTAACCCGCATTCCTTGGAACCGACGGTGCGAAACCATCGCGAGTCCCTCGATACAGGTGCAAGCAAGTCAATGCCGGTCACGAGCATCATTCCTGATCCGTACTCAATTGCCGTCTCGCCTCGTGCAGTCGCCAGGACACGGTCGATTCGGCCACGCCGAGCGCGCGCGCCGCTTCCGCATGGGTCATGTCCTCGCTGATGACGAACACGACCGTTTCCCGCAGCAGCGGGTCGAGGCGGGCCAGTTCGCTCGCCAGCCAGGTCTGCCGGTAGAGATCCCGGCCATCGGGCTGATGGGCGATGCGCGCGAGCACCAGCAGACCGTCCTTGGCCCGCGTCCACGTCCCGCGACGGCGGCCGTGATCGCGGCACGCATTGATCACGATGCCCATGAGCCAGGTGGTGAACCTGGACTGTCCGCGGAACGTGCCGATCTTCTCGACCAGGGTACAGCAGACGTCCTGGGCAATGTCCTGCGCATCAGCGTGCGAACCGGTCAGCCGCCAGGCGACCCGGTGAACGCGATCATAGTGTCGCCTCAGTAGCGCGTCGAACGCGCGGCGATCCCCAGCGCAAGCCCGCTCCACCAGGTCGCGGTCGGGGTCCTCGCGCGCCTCGGGCTCGTCGCCCGAGGGAGGAACGAACGGTGCGGCCGGCCCCTCCCCGGCATTTTCTCGCAGCGGTGACTGACTGCCGCTCACGGCCCGCTCGTCCTCGCGACAAAGCCGGCTGAAAGTCCTCCGGCCGTGATCCTGTTTCGTCGCGTCACCACTCGGATCATCTTTCATCTTCGGTCGGACGCGACCTTAAGCCAACGGTAGTGCGCGATGATTCCCATGCGCAATCGGCCCTTCCCCCTATGAGACGGATCAGACGTCCGAATCCTTGGGAGGGATCAGACATTATTTTTTGGACCCCAGAAAGGGCACTCCTCGCGCAAACGCCCTTCCGCATGACGTGACCTGCCCAGCTCGCACCAGCTCTTGAGGTCGGCGATCTGATCGTCGAGGTGCGCTCCGCCACCGCCGGTGTCGGCAGCTTCACCTTCAAATTCGATCATATGGCGGAATTGACCGGCCGTACCGCCGATCAGATCATCGCGGCGAAAAAGGCAGCCGCCGCGGCGTAGCTGTTAACTTCAGCCGCTGGTCTTCGCCGCCGCTTTCTTGCGCGGCCGCGGCGGCTTCTCCCGCGGGATGATCGAGATCTTCCCGCTGGCTTCCAGGATCGCGTATTTGATCTGGCTGAGCGATTCCAGGCCGTGCAGCACGCGCGCCCGCTCCATGACGTCCTCAACGCTGATGCGTGCGCGATGCATGTGGCCGGTCAGCGGTTCGCCGTCATCCACCAGAATGGTCGGCACACCTTTGATGATCCTGCCGAAGTAGGGAAACCGCCGTTCCAGCAGGCCGACACCGATGTCGGCCACGATCAACGTCGCCACCACGATGAAGGCATTGGTCAATGAATAATCCTGCCCGACCAGGGCGCGCTGGGTCGCGCCGCCGATGATCAGGAAGAGGATGAAATCGAAGGTGCTCAGTTCTGCCAGCGTGCGCCGGCCGGATAGCCTGATCAGAAGGAACAGCACCAAGTAAACCACGAGTGCTTTAAATACGCTGTCCATGGCGCCCTGCTACGGATGGATGAAGACGGGAAATTTCACCGGCCCGCTGCTGTCGGTTTGCGCCTCCAGATCGACGCTTCCGAAGCTGCGGGGTGTGCTCCAGATGACGGCAACCAATTCGCCGGCTTCGGGAGGATGGAAGAAGAGCTCAAGCCCTTGCGGACTGGCGCGGCTGCGCAGCGGCGCCGGCTGCAGACTTTGGATGTCGTAGGTTTGTTGGAAAGAAGGGCTCAACCGCAGCCGGATTTCGCCCGATTGCGCGGAAGGGATGCGAATGACAAAACGCGCCTGCACGGACTGGCGCTGGTAGCGCTCGTATTCCACGCTCAAGGATGCGTTCGGCGCCCGCGCGATTTTGTCGCTGACGACGCCATGCGCGAAGATCCCGGTGAGCGCGGCGAGCGGTACGAGCGCCAGAACCACCCAGGCGATCCGCTCCAGAATCCAGGAAACCTCCTGAAAGCGGATCTTTTCCCGGATGGTGGAGATACCAAGTTGTTCCTGTGCCATCGCGCTTCGCCTCGCTGAGCGAAACGCGCCGCTGCCTCGGGCGTTCCTTGCCGGATTACTCTTCGCCGTGCTTGCGATTGGTAAAACGGGCGTTGCCGAGGCCGGTGCCGATGGTGAGCACGCCCCAGCGCTCCACGTCTTTCATATAAGGCACTTCGCTCAATCCCTGCACCACCGCGTCGTTATGCATGACGATGACGGTTTCATCCGGGCCGATTTTTGGAATTGCCTCGCGCAGTGCGTTGGGCAGATTGAAGCGGCTGCTTTCCCAATTGCCCGGAAGATTCTGCGCGCCGCGATCGATCGAGCCGTCCTCCTCGATCCGGCCGGGGCATCCGATCCCGATGAAAGGCGCGAGTCGCAGGCCCTCTTTCTTTGCGCTCTTGATCAGCGCTTCGAGCATATCGATCAGACCTTCGACCGCGTCATCGCGCTTGAGCTTTTCCTCGTCGCCATGCCGCCACAGATCGAATTTCCACACCGCCGCTTTTGACAGGTCGCGCGCTTTCTTCAGATTGAGCGCGACCACGCCGGCCCGGATATTGGTGCCGCCGATATCGACACCGAGAATGGCGTCATGCGCCTGGAATACCCAGGTGGGCGCAAGCTGCGGCGCGCCCAGGAGGCCGGCTTCGTCCGGGTCATTGCGGATCGGGATAACGTCAAGCGCGATGCCGTCAGCTTTGAGGATCACGCCGGCGCGGCCGATCGCCAATTCTCCCACCCTGCTGGATCGGAAGCCGCCGCCGATCATGATGCGCTCGGTGTCCCGCCAGCCCTTGGTCTTCAGGAAGCGGCGGGTGATCAGCGCCAGCTCCTGGGCGAAATCTTCGATCGCGCCTTGCAATACGCCGGCCGCCTCGGGGTCGCCGTCGGTGATGGTGGAATCCAGCTTTTTCTTGCTGATTTCCTCGCTCGGCTCATCGCCGAACGGGTCGTGGCCGTTCTTGCGCATGGCCTTACGCCAGTTTTCCAGGATGGCACGAAAGGCTCCCTTGCTGGCGCGGTCGCCGAGAAAGCCTTCGTCGTCCCGGAGTTCGAGATTGTAGCTGTCGAGGTCCACCGCGGGCAGTCGCATGGACCCGTGACTAGCGACCCCGGTGGTGGCTTGCTTGGTAGCTTGTTCGGACATGCTCAATCCCTCATAAGGTTCTGCGTCAACGGCAACAAAGGGGGAAAGTTTCATTTTGGCCGAGCGATTGCGAGGGTCCCGAGACAAACGGGGCATGGATATGAATGAGGGGTTTCGCGCCGCCTGCGTCATCGGCTGGCCTGCGGGCCATTCGCGCTCGCCGCTGATCCATAATTACTGGATCAAGCAGCATGGCCTGACGGCTGAATACCGGCGCGAGGCGGTGCCGCCGGAGAAGTTCGCCGAATTTCATCGCCTCTTGGGGCGAGCGCGGATATATCGGGGCGAATGTCACCTTGCCGCACAAAGAGGCGGCGCTTGAGCTTTCCCAGCCGGACGACCGCGCGCAGGCAATCGGTGCCGCCAATACGCTGTGGCTGGAGGGCGGCGTGCTGCGTTCCACCAATACCGATGTGGAAGGTTTTATCGAAAATCTCAATGCCGCGACGCCCGGTTGGGATGCCGGCCTGGCGAGCGCGATCGTGCTTGGCGCGGGCGGCGCCGCGCGCGCGGTGGTCTTTGCGCTGCTCGAGCGCGGCGCCGAGCGCGTCTATGTGGCCAACCGCACGTTCGAAAAGGCAGAGGCGTTCCGCACGCGCTTCGGCAAGCGCGTGCATCCGGTGCGCTGGGGCGAGGTCAATGGGCTGTTGACGGGTTCGCAGTTGCTGGCGAATGCGACCTCGCTCGGCATGACCGGCCAGCCCGAACTCGATATTAATGTATCGGACCTTCTGCCGAGTGCGGTCGTGACCGACATCGTCTATGTGCCGCTGGAAACACCGCTGTTGGCGGCGGCGCGCAAATGCGGACTGCGGACGGCGGACGGATTGGGAATGCTGCTGCACCAGGCGGTGCGGGGCTTTTCGCTGTGGTTTGGCGTGCGGCCGGAAGTGACGGCGGAACTGCGGGCCCTCGTTGAGGCGGATTTGAAGACAGGCGCGGCGGCGGAAAAGTAGGCAGCATGGAATAATGCTCGAAGGCCGGTGTTGCTGGCTGTGAAACCGCAGGAAGCGGAAGTAACCGACTCTTTGGGAGGATGCACCATGAAATCTGCCGCAACATACCTGGCTGCGCTGGTTGTGCTGGCGTTGCCGTCTTTCGCCCTGGCGCAAGCCCAGCGCCTCTCGGGCACCATCGTGAGCGTCGACGGGCCGACGGTCATGCTCAAAACCGCCAAGGGTGAGAACGTAAAAGTCAGCCTGGCGGAAAAAGGCACGGTCCTGGCGGTCGAGAAGGTGACAATCGATGGCATTAAACAGGGTGAGTTTGCCGGCGTCGGCGCCATGCCGCAGGCCGACGGAACGCAACGCGCGGTTCGGATCAATATTTTCGACGAGGCACGACGGGGGAATAATGAGGGCCATCGCCCCGGCTGGGGTCCGGAGGCGAAAGGCACCATGACCAATGCCACGGTGGATACCACTGTTAGCAGCGTCGAGGGTCGGGTGCTGACGCTGAAATACAAGGACGGCGAGAAGAAGATCATCGTTCCGCCGGAAGCCGTCATCCAGCGCAACCTGCCGGGCAGCGCGTCCGACCTGAAGCCCGGCGCCGCGGTGGCGATCAGCGCCGCGACTCCGAAAGGCGAGGGCGTCTATGAAACGGCACGTATCAGCGTCGGCCGCGACGGCTATGTGCCGGAATAGGTGGGGTGCGGCCCCACTGCTCAAGGTTCCTCAGCAATGTAAAAAGAAAGCGGCGGGCCTGCCCGCCGCTTTCTGCATTCGCTTAGGGGAGTTCAGCGCGCTCTGGCGCCCTCGCGGCCCAGGCGCTGCGAGTGCCTGCCGCCCGGCTCCGAGATCTCGCACAAGGCTTCTCCGGTGACGTCGGGGTCATCCACCAGGGCGACGTCGCCGAGCGAGAGGATACCGACCATCCGCTTCTCCCGGTTCAACACCGGCATGCGCCGCACTTTTGTGTCGGCCATGTTTTTTACCACCTCGTCCAGGTCCTGATCGGCGAAGCAGTACAGGACCTCTTTGCTCATGACGTCCTGCACCTGGGTTTGCGGACCCTTTCCGAGCGCAACGGCGCGGATCGCGATATCGCGGTCTGTCAGCATCCCCACCAGCCGGTCGCCGTCGCCAACCGGCAGCGCACCGGCGTCGATTTCGGCCATCATCCGCGCCGCTTCGGCGATGGTCTGCTGCGGCCTGGCAATTCGAACGTCTGCGGTCATTGCATCGCTCACGCGCATCATAATGTCCTCCATGGTTGAGCGTTCGTCGGTGTCATTCACAATCCGAATGGATCAATTTCGGGTACGCCTGGTTCGCCGTCTTTGGGTTGCCGTCGGCCCATCCCTGTTCCCCAATCAGCGGAACGAAGCGCACCGGCTCCAGCTCCTGCCCGGAGAAATCATGCTCGCTGCGCCGCACGACCTTCACCAGGCGCTGGTGGTGGATGAAATCGCCGAGCGGAATGATCAGCCGTCCGCCTATTGTGAGCTGATTGCGCAGCGCCTCGGGAATTTCTGGCCCGCCGGCGGCGACAATGATGGCGTCGAACGGCGCTGCTTCCGGCCAGCCCAGCGTGCCGTCGCCATGGCGAACATGGATGTTGCGATAACCGAGCCGTTGGAAACGCGCGCGGGCGTTGCCCGCCAGTGCCTTATGGCGCTCGATCGTATAAACTTCGCCGGCAATCTCGGCGAGCACGGCGGCGGCGTAGCCGGAGCCGGTTCCGACATCGAGTACCTGGTCTCCCGGCCTGACCTCCGCCGCCTCTGTCATCGCGGCGACGATGTAAGGCTGCGAGATGGTCTGCCCCTCCGCGATCGGCAGCGGGCTATCCTCGTAGGCAAATTCCTCCATGCCGGGAGCGACAAAGGCATCCCGCGCCACCCGCCGCATGGCCTCGAGAACGTGTTCATCCGTGATGCCGCGGCCGGCAAGCTGGGCCCGGACCATGCCTTCGCGTTCCGCCGGTACTTCCGTACGGCGTCGTAGATTGGAACGGCTGGTCGCCATCAGTTCCCCCGTGTTGGAGGCTCCTAATGAAAATGCTGACCGCAGCCGCCCGTTCCCGGCTTCCGCCGGCTTTGTGATTGAGCGCACAAGAAAAATTAGCCGTGGGCGGTCAGATTTTGGCCGCTAAGCGGTCATGACTTCGATCGCATCGACGCGATCGGGATAGAAGGCCAGACGGCCGGCGATCTCCGCAACCGCGGGGTAGGGGTGCTCATAGCTCCAGATCGCATTGTCGCTGACGCGTTCGCCGACGCGGATGGAGTAATAAGCTGCATCGCCTTTGTAGGGGCAGTGGCTCGTGTGCGCCGTGCGCTCGAACAGCGTCACCTGCGCGTCCTCGCGTGGAATATAATAGCGCGGCGGATAGGACTTTTCGTGCAGCGCAACCGCGCGGTTGCTGTCTGCCACCACGCTACCGTTAAAGAGCACGCGCACACGCCCGGAATGCGGCGTGATCGAGATCGGATGATCCGCTCCGGGTATTTTCATTGGCGTCGGCGTAATCACTGCGCTTCGTCCAGCACGAGGTGTTTGCCGATATCGGCAACCCGCCGCGTGCCGGTCAGCGCCATGGTGACATCGAGCTCCTGGCGGATGATGTCGATTGCCTTGGCAACGCCGGCCTCGCCAAGAGCGCCGAGGCCATAAATATAGGCACGCCCGATCATGCAGGAGCGGGCGCCGAGCGCCAAGGCGCGCAACACGTCCTGCCCGGAGCGAATGCCGCCGTCGAACATCACTTCGATCTCGGAGCCGACCGCATCGACGACCTTCGGCAAGGCGGAGATCGTCGACGGCGCGCCGTCGAGTTGCCGCCCGCCGTGATTGGAGACCACCAAGGCGCTGGCGCCGCACTGGGCCGCAAGCTCTTGCGTCCTCCACGTCGAGTATTCCTTTGAGGATCAGCTTGCCGGGCCAGATGCTGCGGATCCAGTCCACATCCTTCCAGCTCAGTGACGGATCGAATTGGCCGGCGATCCAATGCGCGAGCGAATTGACGCTCTCCATGCCTTTAACGTGGCCGGCAAGATTGCCGAAATTCTTGCGTTTGCCGCGCAGCACGCTGATCGCCCAGCCCGGCTTCGTCATGACGTCGAGCACGTTCTTGACGCGAATTTCCGGCGGCACCGTCATGCCATTCTTCACATCGGCATGGCGCTGGCCGAGCACCTGCAAATCGAGGGTGAGAACCAGCGCGCTGCATTTGGCCGCAATGGCGCGCTCGATCAGAGCGCGTACGAAACCGCGGTCGCGCATGACGTAGAGCTGAAACCAGAACGGCTTGTCGACCGCCGCTGCCACGTCCTCGATCGAACAGATCGACATGGTGCTGAGCGTGAAAGGAATGCCCGCTGCCTGCGCTGCGCGGGCGGAAAGAATCTCTCCATCGCCATGCTGCATGCCGCACAGGCCGATCGGCGCGAGCGAGAAAGGGAGCGAAGCCGGCTCGCCGATGATGCTGGTGCTGAGATCGCGGTCGGAAACGTCCACCAGCACGCGCTGGCGCAATTTCAGCCGCAGCAGATCCTCGCGGTTGGCGCGCAGCGTTTCTTCGGCATAGGAGCCGCGGTCGGCATAATCGAAAAAGGCGCGCGGCACCCGGCGGCGGGCAAGCTCCCGCAAGTCGTCAATACAAGTGATGGAGGTCATTGGGCCCCACCTTCACGCAATCCCCGCGAGCTTCGTAGCATTGTATTCCGCAAGCGAATAGCGCGGCCGTTTAGCAATGGCATGCGGCGGAACTCCAGCCCTTTCGAGGCGTTGTTTCGGAGTCTTCACGAAACAAAGGAGAGGCCCATGGGAGCTCAATCCGGAGGTCCCGGTAAGAGCCACGCGACCAAGAACCGCGGCGGCGAAGCCGATGTTAAAAAGCCGCCAGCGGAGAAGGAGAAGGAGCGCGATGCCAAGGAAAAAGCGCTGGATCAGGGTTTGGAAGAGAGCTTCCCAGGGTCCGACCCGGTGAATGTGACCCAGCCCGCGCCGAGCAAAGAAGATAAGGATTGTGCCTGACCGGGGAGGTATTAAGCCGTTGAATTGGCATGGAATAGGCGCGCGGCACCCGGCGGCGGGCATTTTTTAGCACGCGCCACGAATAAAGCTTGTTGGCGGTTTTTTACCCATTTTGAATATGGATAGCCGTAAGATAGCCGCGCCTGCCCCAGGCTCGAACAGGAACACTATGGTCCGCAAATATTTTGGCACCGACGGGATTCGCGGCCGGGCCAATGGCGTCATCACTCCAGAACTCGCACTTCGCGTTGGCCAGGCGACCGGAACAGTCTTCCGGCGGGGCGAGCATCGCCATCGCGTGGTCATCGGCAAGGACACGCGCCTCTCCGGCTATATGATCGAGACCGCGCTGGTCGCAGGTTTCACCTCCGTCGGCATGGATGTCCTGCTGCTCGGCCCGATGCCGACACCGGCCGTCGCCATGCTCACGCGGTCCATGCGGGCCGACCTTGGCGTGATGATCTCCGCCTCGCACAATCCTTATGACGACAACGGGATCAAGCTGTTTGGGCCGGACGGCTACAAGCTCACCGACGAGCTTGAACTTGAGATCGAGCAACTGATCGACGGCAATGTCTCCAAGCGCCTGGCCAAGAGCGCCGATCTCGGCCGCGCCAAGCGCATCGACGGCGTGCATGATCGATACATCGAATTTGCCAAGCGCACCCTGCCGAAAAACATGAGCCTTGATGGCCTGCGCGTGGTGGTGGATTGCGCCAACGGCGCGGCGTATCGGGTTGCCCCCGGCGCGCTGTGGGAGCTTGGCGCCGAGGTCTTCACGGTTGGCGTCGACCCGGACGGTTTCAATATCAACAAGGATTGCGGCTCCACCGCGCCGGAGGCGCTCCGCCGCAAGGTGGTGGAAATGCGCGCGGACGTGGGCATCGCGCTCGACGGCGATGCCGACCGTGTCATCGTGGTGGACGAGCGCGGACGCATCGTCGATGGCGATCAGCTGTTGGCGGTGATCGCAGAGAGCTGGAAAGAGGACGATCGGCTGGCGAGGCCGGGCATCGTCGGCACGGTGATGTCCAATCTTGGGCTGGAGCGGCACCTGAAGGGGCAGAAGATTGAACTGGTTCGCACCCCGGTGGGCGACCGCTACATCCTCGAGCAAATGCGCGAGCACGGCTATAATGTCGGGGGCGAGCCGTCCGGCCACATCATCCTGTCGGATTACGCTACCACCGGCGACGGCTTCATCGCGGCGTTGCAGGTGCTGGCGGTGGTGAAGAAGAACAACCGGCCTGTATCCGAGGTCTGTCACCGCTTCGATCCGCTGCCGCAGATCCTCAAGAATGTCCGCTATCGGAACGGCCAGCCGCTGGAACATGCCGAGGTGCGTTCTGCCATTGCTGACGCCGAGCAGCGTCTCGGTCTTCAAGGCCGCCTCATTATCCGGCCGTCCGGCACCGAGCCGGTCATCCGTGTGATGGGCGAGGGCGACGACAAGATTCTGGTCGAGGAAGTGGTCGACGGCATTGTCGACGCGCTCAACCACGTCGCCGCCTGACCGCACCTTCCCGCGTCAGATCCGGCCAAAGCTGGCTTAATCCTTAAAGGCCGCGCTCGTTAAAAGCCCGCAGCAGCGGGCTTTGGGCGCTGTGGCTAGATAAGCGTGGTTAAAATTCGTCGTTAAAAATCATGGTTAAGTCTCGCTTAACGGTTTTCTGAGATCGTTCCTTCGCTCGATTTGTTTGTATGGCCGGGGTCCTCCAGGCCGGTGAGAGAAGGAACTGAACATGCGCAGTGCCCGCACCTGGGTGATGGCTGTAACCGTTATGCTGGCTGCAAGCGCGGCCAATGCCGCCGACCCGGTTTCACCGCCACCGTCACAGCCGATCTGCGTTCCGCGCCATGAGGCGCATCTCTGGCCGGGCGTGCCGCTCTGCGCGGAGCAATTTGGCGGCTGGTATCTGCGCGGCGATATCGGATTCACGAATCAGAAGATCGGCAAGCTGGAGAACGTGTTTATCGATAGCGCCGATCGGGTGCAGGTCATCAATTCCGACTTCGACAGCGCCGGTTTGTTCGGTCTCGGTGTCGGCTACCAGTTCAACAATTGGCTGCGCTTCGATGTCACCGGCGAATATCGGATGAACTCGACCTATAACGGTCTCGACGTGCTTACCTTCGGTACCGGCAGCTTTACCAATGATTACCGGGCAAAGAAGTCGGAGTGGCTGTTGCTCGCCAACGCCTATGTCGACCTCGGCACCTGGTGGTGTGTCACGCCCTTCGTCGGCGCCGGTCTCGGCGTGAGCCGCGTCAACATCAGCGGCTTCACCGACGTGAATACACCGAACGGCGGCGTAGCCTTCGGTCCCGATGAATCGCAGTGGAATTTCGCCTGGGCGTTGCATGCGGGTCTCGCTTTCCAGGCCACCAACAACTTGGCGATCGAACTGGCCTATCGCTACACATCCCTGGGCGATGGCCGCGCGGGTGACGCCCGTGATTTCCTCGGCAACAACACAGTGAACAATCCGACCACGTTCAGAGACATCACCTCGCACGATCTCAAGCTCGGTCTGCGCTGGATCTGCTGCGATGTGCCGGCTCCGGTCGTGGCCCCGGTCATCACCAAGGGCTGAACACAGGCGTCGGGGGAGACTGAGCTACGGACTATTAAGGTTAATCAGGCCTTAACTTCTGTTTGAGATGGTTTCTGAGCTGGCAATGAGGCTTTGGCGCAAGTGCCGAGCCGGGCGTAACCGAAGGACTCTCGCAATGTGCAGTATCTGCAAAACCGTACCAACGATCGGCGTGCTGGCCTTGGTGCTCAGCAGCGCCGCGAACGCCGCCGACATGGGCCGCTTTGCTCCTTCGAGTCCGCTTTTGCAAAACGCCCCGTTGCTGGTGGATGAGTTCAGCTCCGGCTGGTACCTGCGCGGCGACATCGGTTACCGCTGGAACGAGGTGGACAACGTCGTCAGTCTGGAACCTCCGCCGGGTGCGCGCGATCACGATGCTCTCAGCAAAACCTGGATGTTCGGCGCCGGCGTCGGTTACAAATTGGAGTGGTTCCGCGCCGACTTCACGGTCGACTATGGCACCAAAGTGGATTTCACCGGTAACAGCACCGTCCGGAACAACGACTTCACCGCCAAGATCGACAGCGTCACCGGACTGGTGAACGTCTATGGCGATCTCGGCACCTGGGCCGGCTTCACGCCTTATATCGGCGCGGGCATCGGCTTCGCGCATCTGCAGGCAGCCAATTTCGGCATTGCCTCCGACGGGGTGCCCCGCGATGCCGATTCGGCCGGCAGCTGGAATTTCGCCTGGGCCTATATGGCCGGCATCAGCTACCGGCTGATGGGGAATGTGCACATCGATGCCGGCTACCGGCACGTCAACATGGGTGATGTGACCACCGGCAGGATCGGCGGCAATAAGCTGACGTTCAAGGAGATGTCGGCGGACGAGGTCCGGCTCGGCTTCCGTTACGTTCTGGATTGATCACGGCGATCTGAAGCCTTTGTGGCAGCGGCGCGCGCGGCGGGGATGACTCGCCGCGCGTTTTCCTTTGCAGATTCGCTTGACGGGACGCCCGCCCTTCCTTAACTCCGGCGGCGGGAAACCCCTCCCCACCGAGGGGCGCCTATCTGGAAGGATAGATTAATGACGAATCCGATGCCCGGCGTGCGGCCGTCTAATCCGCATTTTTCGTCCGGCCCATGCACCAAGCGCCCTGGCTGGAGCCTGCAAGTCCTCACCGACGCCGTATTGGGCCGCTCGCACCGCTCGAAGATCGGGAAGGCGAAACTCAAGCGCGCCATCGAGCAGACCCGCGAAATCCTGGAAGTGCCCGCTGATTATCGCATCGGCATCGTTCCCGCTTCCGACACCGGCGCGGTCGAGATGGCCTTGTGGTCGCTGCTCGGTGCGCGGCCGGTCACCATGCTGACCTGGGAGTCTTTCGGCGAAGGCTGGGTCACCGACGTGATCAAGCAGCTCAAGCTCAAAGACGTGACCACGTTGAAAGCGGCCTATGGCGAAATCCCCGATCTCTCCAAGGTCGATTTCGCCACCGATGTGGTCTTCACCTGGAACGGCACGACTTCCGGCGTCCGGGTTCCCAATGGCGATTGGATCAAGGCAGACCGCGAAGGTCTGACCATTTGCGACGCGACCTCCGCCGCCTTTGCGCAGAAGCTGGACTGGCAAAAGCTCGATGTCGCGACTTTCTCCTGGCAGAAGGTTTTGGGCGGCGAGGCCGCGCATGGCGTCTTGATTCTCTCGCCGCGCGCCGCAGAACGTCTCAAGACCTACACGCCGCCATGGCCGCTTCCAAAGATCTTCCGCATGACCAATGCCGGCAAGCTGATGGAAGGCATTTTCGAAGGCGAGACGATCAACACGCCGTCCATGTTGTGCGTGGAGGATTATCTTGACGCATTGCAATGGGCGAAATCGCTTGGCGGCTTAAGCGCCTTGGTCGCGCGCTCCGATGCCAATGCGAAAGCCATTGCCAACTGGGCCGCGCATACGCCCTGGATCGACTTCCTCGCCAAGGATCCGGCCATCCGTTCCAACACGTCGGTCTGCCTGAAGGTCGTCGATCCGCAGATCCAGAAACTGCCGGCGGATGCGCAGGCCGCTTTTGTGAAGAATCTCGGCGCCATCCTGGAGAAGGAGGGCGTCGCCTATGACATCGATGCTTATCGCGACGCGCCGCCGGGCCTGCGTATCTGGTGCGGTGCGACCGTCGAGACGCGCGACGTCGAGGCGCTGACCCAGTGGCTCGACTGGGCCTTCACTCGGGCGAAGGAAGCGCTGGTCAAGGCGGCGTGATTGTTCACCCTCCCCTGGAGGGGGAGGGTCGCTGCGAGCGAAAGTGAGCAGCGGTGGGGTGACCTAAGTCAAATGACCTCTCTCCCCCATCTCATGATTTTACCCCCGGCCCTGCAGGCCGGCCCTTCCCTTCCAGGGGAGGGTGAAGGAAGACACCAATGTCCAAACCCAAAGTGCTTATCTCCGATGCCCTTTCACCCGCCGCCGTGCAGATCTTCAAGGATCGCGGGGTGGAAGTGGATTTCCAGCCGAACCTCGGCAAGGACAAGGACAAGCTCGCCGAGATCATCGGCAATTACGAAGGCCTTGCCATCCGCTCCGCCACCAAGGTGACGGCCAAGATGCTGGAGAGGGCAAACAAGCTGAAGGTGATCGGTCGCGCCGGCATCGGCGTGGACAATGTCGAAATCCCCGCTGCGACCGCCAAGGGCGTGATCGTGATGAACACGCCCTTCGGCAATTCCATCACCACCGCCGAACATGCCATCACCATGATGCTCGCGCTGGCGCGTGAGATCCCGGCGGCCGACGCCTCCACCCAGGCCGGCAAATGGGAGAAGAACCGCTTCATGGGCGTCGAGATCACCGGCAAGACGCTGGGTATCATCGGCTGCGGCAATATCGGCTCCATCGTCGCCGACCGCGCGCAAGGCCTGAAGATGAAGGTGATCGCCTATGATCCCTATTTGTCGCCGGAGCACGCCATCGATCTCGGTGTGGAGAAGGTTGCTCTGCCGGAGCTGTTCAAGCGTGCCGACTTCATCACCTTGCATACGCCGCTGACCGACAAGACCAAAAACATCATCGATGCCGCTGCGATCGCGCAGATGAAAAAGGGCATCCGCATCATCAATTGCGCGCGCGGCGGGCTGGTGGATGAAAACGCACTGCGCCAGGCGCTCGATTCCGGCCAGGTGGCGGGCGCGGCCTTTGACGTCTTCGTCGAGGAGCCGGCGGTCGATAATCCGCTGTTCGGGCATCCGAACGTGATCTGCACGCCGCATCTCGGCGCATCCACCGCGGAGGCGCAGGAAAATGTTGCCCTGCAGGTCGCCGAACAGATGTCGGATTATCTGCTGACCGGCGCGATCTCCAACGCGGTGAACTTCCCCTCCATTACCGCGGAAGAAGCGCCGAAGTTGAAGCCGTACATCATGCTCGCGGAAAAGCTCGGCTCCTTCGCCGGCCAGCTCACCGAAAGCGGCATCATCAAGGTGCAGCTCTGCTACGAGGGCTCGGTGGCGCATATGAAGACCAAAGCGCTGACGTCGGCCGCGCTGTCGGGCCTGCTGAAACCGATGCTCGGACAGGTCAACGTCGTCTCGGCTCCGGTGGTCGCCAAGGACCGCGGCATGGTCATCGAGGAGATGACGCGCGAAGGCGCAGGCGACCACGAGAACCTGATCACGGTGACGGTGACCACCGAGCGGCAGTCCCGGCATGTCTCCGGCACGGTGTTCGCCGACGGCCGCCCGCGCATCGTCAATATCAAAGGCATCCGTATGGACGCGGAATTTGGCCCGTCGATGATTTACATCACGAATGTCGACAAGCCGGGCTTCATCGGGAAATTCTCCTCGGTGCTCGGCGATGCCGGAATCAACATCGCGACCTTCCATCTGGGCCGCGAGGCCGCGGGCGGAAACGCCGTGTCGCTGATCGAGATCGACGGCGAGCTTCCCGCCGAAGTGCTGAAGAAAGTGCAGGCCTTGCCGCAGGTTAAGCAAGCGAAGCCGCTGAGATTTTGATCAGTCCCACGGCGTGTGTTTGATGTGCAATTGTTGATGCCGGTCGCCGCCTCGAAGGCACCGCCGGACTGATCGGCTCGTCCAAGGTCGACGAGCGCGAGTTCAAGACCTCCATTCGCAACGGTCACGACTTCGCCATTCAGTTTGCGATTGAGGATCAGGTGCCGGTCAGCGATAGCGAAGACATTCAGGTCGAGATGTTGCCGATCACCACGTCGCCGACCAAGCGCGACCTGCGCGACCGCCGCGGGGTGCTGGAATGGGCATTCGAGGCAAAACCCGGCGAGAGCCGCGACATCAAGCTCGGCTGGCGGGTGCGCTGGCCGAAGGACAAGACGGTGCAGTTCGCTCCCGAGTCCTGACCCGCCCGCATAGGAAGGTCACAAGAGGCTGAGAAAGCTGATTAATTGACTTCGGCGGCGTGCAGAGGCTGGGTGTGGCTTCACCTTGCCTCGCACGCCGTCATCCTTTAATCCCGGGGCTAAGCCCCATCGCGGATGGTGCGGCTGCGGAAGCGGGCGCCGCTGCCCCTGGGGGAAGGATTCTGCATGGCGAATGTCGTGGTGGTTGGCTCCCAATGGGGGGACGAAGGCAAGGGCAAGATCGTCGACTGGTTATCGGAGCAGGCCGACATCGTCGTCCGGTTCCAGGGCGGTCATAACGCCGGCCACACACTCGTTATCGACGGCATCACCTATAAGCTGTCGCTGCTGCCTTCCGGCGTGCTGCGCCCAGGTAAGCTGGCGCTCATCGGCAACGGCGTCGTGCTCGATCCGCAGGCGCTGATCGAAGAGATCGAACGGCTGGAGAAACAGGGCGTCTCCGTCACCCCGGACAATCTGCGCGTGGCGGAGAATGTCACGCTGATCCTGCCGCTGCATCAAGAGCTCGACGCATTGCGCGAGACCTCGAACACCGCCACCGCGATTGGCACCACGCGCCGGGGCATCGGCCCGGCCTATGAAGACAAAGTTGGCCGGCGCGCAATTCGGCTGATGGACCTGAAAGATATGGATGCTCTCGGTCCGAAGATCGATCGGCTGCTCGCGCATCACAACGCACTCCGCCGCGGCATGGACATGAAGGAGATCGAGCCGCGCGTGATCCATCATCAGCTCGCGGCCATTGCGCCTTACGTGCTGCCCTTCATGGACTGCGTCTGGGCGCTGCTCGATGAGAAACGGCGTGAGGGCAAGCGCATCCTCTTTGAAGGCGCGCAGGGCGCGCTGCTCGACGTCGACCACGGCACGTATCCCTTCGTCACCTCTTCCAACACGGTGGCGGCGCAGGCCGCGACCGGTTCCGGGCTCGGGCCGACCGCGATCGATTACGTGCTTGGCATCTGCAAGGCCTATACGACGCGGGTGGGGGAGGGGCCATTTCCGACCGAGCAAAAAAACCAGGTCGGGCAGCTGATCGGCGAGCGCGGCCGCGAGTTCGGCACCGTGACCGGACGGGCGCGGCGCTGCGGCTGGTTTGATGCCGTGCTGGTGCGACAAACCGTCCGCACCAGCGGCATCAATGGACTTGCCCTGACGAAGCTCGACATTCTTGATGGATTTGATGAAATCAAGGTCTGCATCGGCTATCGTCTGGACGGCCGGGAAATCGATTATCTGCCCGCCGGTGAGCGGGCGCAGGCAGAGGTTCAGCCGGTGTATGAGACGATCGCCGGCTGGAAGGATGCTACTGCGGGAGCGCGTTCCTGGGCCAATCTGCCGGCGCAGGCGATCAAATATGTGCGGCGCGTCGAAGAGCTGGTCGGTTGTCCGGTGGCGCTACTCTCTACCAGTCCGGAGCGTGAGGACACGATTCTGATGCAGAATCCGTTCGAGGCATAGGGCAAGATGGCCGATTACTATCCGCTGATCGCCCGCGCCGTCACCGGTCTCGACAAGGGCACCGGCGAAGCCCGCCGTGCGCTGTATGAGCGCGCGCGCATAGCCTTGGTCGCGCAGCTGCGCGGCGTGGAGCCGGCATTGACTGAAGCCGACATCACGCGCGAGCGCCTGGCGCTGGAAGAAGCGATCCGCAAGGTGGAAGCGGAAGCGGCGCGGCGGCCCCGGCAGCCATCTTCAGAATGGCCGCGCGCCAACCCCACGCCGCAACACCCGCCCTCGGAGAAACCGGCTTCCTTTGTTCCGCCCCCGCCGCCTCCGCCGCCCCCGCCTCCACCGGAGGTCACACGCGCCGAGACGCCGCCGCCGGATTGGGACGAGTTGCGAAGGGAGCTCGACAATCTCGCATCACCGGCGCAGCCGGAGGGCAGGGTAGCGCCTGACCGCGAGCCGGTGGCGCCGGCGGAACCGCCGCCGGAGCCAAGCCGGGACGAGCAACCACCGCCGTTCGAGCCGCCATCGCGGCCCGATTACGGAGGAATGCGGGAGCCGGCTCCGCGATCCGAGGCCGCACCGCCAGAGCCGCCGGCGCCTGCACGGTTTACCGGCGCGCACGCGCCTATGGCCAATGAGGGTCCCAAAGGCTTTCGCCACGGAGTCGGGCAAGCAGACGATCGCGGGGAAGGCGCGGCTTCGGCCGCCAGGCCGCCACGCGCGATGCGTGACGCCGGCCCACCGCCGCCATCGAACAGGAGCGAGCGCATAGAGCCGCGTCCCAGGCCGGAAAATCTGACACCGCCGGAGCAGCCGCGTCCCCGGCCGGATAGTCTGAGACCGCCGGAGCAGACACGTCCCCGGCCGGATAGTCTGAGACCACCGGAGCAGACACGTCCCAGGCCGGATCGTCTGACACCATCGGAGCAGATGCGTCCGCCATCGCCGCGCCGTGAAGCGCGCCCGATTCCGAGTGCGCGTCCGGTTCCGCCGCCCCCGGATCCGGGGGAATTTGAGGAGCCGGAAGACCAGCCGCTGCGCCGGGGGTGGAGCGGCGCCGCCCGCATCATCCTAGGCCTCGCTGTCATCGTGGTGCTGGTAGCGGCGGCGATCTTTGCCTACCTCGAATGGGGCGGCAGCGGCGGGGTGTTTCAGTCGGGGCGCAGCCCCGCCACGCAGGCGTCGAAGGAAACGCCGGAGGGACGGCCGAAAATTTCCGACCGGATCGGTGGCGCGCAGCAGCAGCAGGATTCAGCCGCGCGTCCCGCGCGCAATGCCGGAGCCGCGGTAGCGCAGCGCGCGGTGCTCTATGAACAACAAACCGATCCGCAGGAGCGCAAGCAATATGTCGGCTCGGTGATCTGGCGCACGGAGAGGTCCTCTCCCGGACCCGGTCAGCCCGCGGACCTCGCGGTAAAGGCTGAAGTGGAAATCCCAGAACGCCACATGCGCATGAATTTCACCGTGCGGCGTAATCTGGAGGAGTCGCTTCCGGCCAGTCACACCATCGAGATCCTGTTCAGCACGCCTGCGGATTTTCAGCCCGGCGGCATCGGCGACGTTCCGACCGTGCTGATGGAAGATACCGACCAGAAAAGCGGCTCGCCGCTGACCGGATTGCGGGTGAAAGTCACCAACGGCTTTTTCCTGATCGGTCTGTCCTCGGTGGAGAGCGATGTGAAACGCAATGTGCAACTGCTGAAGGAGCGGCCCTGGCTGCACATCCGCATGGTCTATAGCAACGGGCAGCGCGCCTTGCTGGCGATAGAAAAAGGCGTTCCAGGCGACCGCGTTTTCGAGGAGGCCTTGGACGCCTGGGCTCAGAATCCGCCGCAGCAGCGCTGATACGGTGCCCTCTCGGTTGTCATGGCCGGATCTATTCCGGCCATCCCGATGAAAGAAGCAGTGCCTTGCTAAGCGAGATGGCCGCAACAAGTGCGGCCATGACGAAGGAAAAGCTGTGCAGTGACGTTATTGCGCGGCGACGGCGGGACGCCCCTCCGGCGCTTCCATGGTGGCGACGCGGTTCTTCACCGCCTTTTGCACCTTCTCGAAAGCGCGAACCTCGATCTGCCGCACACGCTCGCGCGAGACGCCAAATTCCGTTGCCAATTCCTCCAGCGTGATCGGGTCTTCGGCAAGCCGGCGGGCCTCGAAGATACGGCGCTCGCGATCGTTCAGCACGTCGAGCGCCTGCACCAATGCGGCGTGGCGGTTATCCGCTTCCTCGCTCTCGGCCAGAATGCGCTCCTGGGTTGGCGCGTCGTCCACCAGCCAGTCCTGCCACTCGCCGGCGTCGCCTTCCTCGCGGATCGGAGCATTGAGCGAGGAATCGCCGCCGAGGCGGCGATTCATGTCGATCACGTCCTGCTCGGTCACGCCAAGGCGTTGCGCGATCAGCTTGACCTGCTCCGGCCGCATGTCGCCCTCGTCGAGCGCGGAAATCTTGCTCTTGGCCTTGCGCAGGTTGAAGAACAATTTCTTCTGATTGGCGGTGGTGCCCATCTTCACCAGCGACCAGGAGCGCAGGATGTATTCCTGAATCGCTGCCTTGATCCACCACATGGCGTAAGTGGCGAGGCGGAATCCCTTCTCCGGCTCAAACCGCTTCACCGCCTGCATCAATCCGACATTGCCTTCGGAAATGACCTCGGCGATCGGCAGGCCATAGCCGCGATAGCCCATCGCGATTTTCGCGACCAGACGCAGATGGCTGGTGACGAGCTTATGCGCGGCCTCGCGGTCGCCGTGCTCGCGCCAGCGCTTGGCCAACATGTATTCCTGCTGCGGTTCCAGCATCGGAAACCGCCGGATCTCTTCGAGATAGCGGGTAAGACCGGATTCGGCCGTCAGGATCGGCAAGGCCGAGGAACGGGCCATAATAAGCGCCCTCCAAGTTGCTGCCCCCGGGATTCGGCGGGCGGTTCGCGCCGCCGCTTCGGGAGCCGACGGCGCATCCAAATGCTGCGACCGCGAAAGACCCGATCGCATACGCAGCATACAGGACCAACGGGGCCAAAGAAAAGTGGCCCGCGCCGACAAGTCTCAGCTGGCAGTGTATTCGCTGCAAGCCGTTGATGGGTTACGGATTTCGCCGGATCAGGGCTCTGCCCGCGTCCCGCCATTTGCGGTCAGGACGCTGGATAAACGAGCGAGATCGGCCGGCAGTTCCGAACGGAACTCCAGCACCTCCCCCGAAGTAGGGGTGTTCGAAGACCAAGAGATAGGCATGCAGGGCCTGCCTTCCAAGGGCCGCCAGCGCCTGCCTGGGCGGGCGGCGACAGGTGCACGGCCTTGGTCCGGAAGCCCGGGCCATAAGTATCGTCACCCAGCAAGCGGATGGCCGATATGCGCCAGATGCACGCGGATCTGGTGGGTCCTTCCGGTTTCCAGCCGGCAGGCGAGAAGGCTCGCGACCGGCTTGCCGTCGGTGCCGGTGTAGCGTTGCAGCACCTCCCAATGGGTCACCGCTTCCCGTCCGCCTTGCCGCACCGCCCGCTTGTCGCGGGAATGCGGATGGCGGTCGAGCGGGGCATCGATCGTGCCTTTCGGGCGGTCCGGCGCGCCCCAGACGAAAGCCAGATAGCCGCGCCGCAATTCGCCGGTCCGGCCGTGGTCGGCGAATTGCTCGGCGAGCGAGCGATGCGCGGCATCGTTCTTGGCCACCACCATGAGGCCGGTGGTGTCCTTGTCGAGCCGGTGCACGATGCCGGGCCGCCGCACCCCGCCGACGCCGGAAAGACTGTCGCCGCAATGCGCGATGAGCGCATTGACCAGCGTGCCGCTCCAGTTTCCCGCCGCCGGATGCACCACAAGCCCGCGCGGCTTGTCGATGACGATGAGATCGTCGTCCTCGTAGACCACCTTGAGCGGAATATCCTCGCCTTGCGGCTCGGCCGGCTCCGGAGGCGGGACCGCGACGGTGACGACCTCGCCGGATTTGACGCGATAGCCCGGATCAAGGATCGTGCGCCCGCCGATCGCCACCGCGCCATCGAGGATCAGGGCCTTGAGACGCGAGCGCGACAGCGCCTCGATCCGGGCGGCGAGCACGCGGTCCAGCCGCTCGCCGGCTTCCTCGCCGGCGATGACGACTTCTTCACTGGAGCCCTGCGACATTGTCATGAGCACTTCATTACCCGGATCCGAAGAGCCGCTCGACCCGCAAGCCGCGCGCCTCGCCGCCAAGGTGCGGCTGCTGATGCTGGCTTCGGCATTGACCACGGTGGTGGCTGTCGGAGCGGTGCTTGCCGTTATCGGCTATCGCGTTTTCAAGGCGGAAGGAAGCGCGGGCATTGTCGAGGTGACGGCCACGCTGCCGAAAGGGGCGCGCATTATCAGCACGGTTGCGGCCGGCGAGCGAATTACCGTCACGATCCAGATCGCCGATGCGATTGAAATCCGCACCTTCGATGCGAAAACTTTGCAGCCCGCCGGGCGGTTGAAATTCTTGGCGGAGCCATAAAAGCCTCGCCTGCCGACGGGCCAGTGTTCAGCCCTACCGCGCGGTGCTAATTTCATGGCAAATGAGAGGAAGCATGTCGAAGACCCCAGCCAAAGCCTCGAAAAAACGCCCGGCCGACGGTGCGGCTCCCGCCAACGGAATCGTTGTCGGCAAGAGCGGCAAATATGAAGTGCTCGATCTTCGCTTCGGCAATCGTCACGGGCTGATCACCGGCGCGACCGGCACCGGCAAGACCGTCACGTTGCAGGTGCTGGCCGAAGGTTTTTCGCAAGCCGGCGTGCCGGTATTCGCCGCCGACATCAAGGGCGATCTGTCCGGCGTCAGCGCCGCGGGCGAGGCCAAGGAAGCGCTGGTGCAGCGAGCCACAATCGATGGGCCTGACCTACCAGCCCGATCAATTTCCCGTCGTCTTCTGGGATGTCTTTGGCCAGCAGGGTCATCCGATCCGCGCAACCGTCTCCGAAATGGGACCGCTGCTGCTGTCGCGGATGCTGCAGCTCAACGACGTCCAGGAAGGCGTGCTCAATGTCGCCTTTCGTCTCGCCGACGAGCAGGGACTTGCGCTGCTCGATCTGAAGGATTTGCGCGCGATTTTGAGCCTGGTGGCTGACCACGCGACCGAGCTGCAAAAAGTCTACGGCAATGTATCGCCCGCGACCGTCGGCACCATCCAGCGGCAGCTTCTGGTGCTGGAGAACCAGGGCGCCAATGCCTTCTTCGGCGAGCCCGCGCTCGACCTCGACGACTTCATGCGCACCGACCGCGAGGGGCGCGGCATCATCAATATCCTGGCGGCGGACAAGCTGGTGGAAAATCCCCAGCTCTATGCGACGTTCCTGCTCTGGCTGCTGTCGGAGCTGTTCGAGGAATTGCCGGAAGTCGGCGATATCGACAAGCCGAAGCTGGTTTTCTTCTTCGACGAGGCGCATCTGCTGTTCACCGACGCGCCGAGACCCTTGCTGACGAGGATCGAGCAGGTGGTGCGTCTGATCCGCTCCAAGGGCGTCGGTGTTTTCTTCGTCACGCAGAACCCGCTGGACGTGCCGGAGACGGTGCTGGCGCAGCTCGGCAACCGCGTGCAGCACGCGCTTGCGCGCCTTCACGCCGCGCGATCAGAAGGCCGTCAAAGCCGCCGCCGACACCTTCCGGCCGAACAAGAAACTCGACACCGCCCAGGTCATCACGGAGCTCGGCAAGGGCGAGGCGCTGGTTTCCTTCCTCGAAGGCAATGGCGTGCCCTCGATGGTGGAGCGCACGATGATCCGGCCGCCTTCGGCCCGGCTCGGCGTCATCACAGCCGCGGAACGCAGCAGGGTCATCGCCTCGAGCCCGCTCAAGGGCAAATACGACACCGCGGTGGACCAGGAATCCGCCTACGAGATGCTGCAAAAGCGGGTGGCGACCGAAACCGCCGAGGCGGAGGCCGCCGACGGCGGCTTTATGGGCAAGCTTGGCGATGCGCTCGGCGG
The DNA here is from genome assembly GCA_963750965.1 of uncultured Alphaproteobacteria bacterium. Taxonomy (GTDB): domain Bacteria; phylum Pseudomonadota; class Alphaproteobacteria; order Rhizobiales; family Xanthobacteraceae; genus CANKHA01. The sequence continues at coordinate 38,713 of CAVVSK010000014.1, read as the reverse complement.
CATCTTTGGCACCGGCCGCCCGCGCGGAAAGCGGCTGTCGACCGGGCAACTGGTGACGCGCGAGATCACCCGCACCGTCACCAACCGTGTTGCCGGCAAGATCGCGTCCGACATCGGCAAATCGCTCGGCGGGTCGATGGGGGGATCGATCGGCCGCGCCATCGTGCGTGGAACTCTGGGGGGCATCCTGCGTCGTTAGGGAGCAGGTGTTTTACACCGGAGGTTGATCATGCGCATTCACGGCCTGATCCTTGGTTTGCTTCTTCCCCTCTTCGCCGCTGTCCCCGCGCTGGCCCAAGGCGGCGCCATGGCGCCCACGTCGACGCCCGCAAAGCCGCCCGCGACGGCGACGGCGACGGCGCCGGCCGGCGAACTCATCGACATCAACACCGCCAGCAAGGCGCAGCTTGAGCCGCTGAAGGGCGTCGGTCCCGTGCGCGCCGAAGCGATCATCAAGGGCCGGCCCTACAAGGGCAAGGATGAGCTGGTGCAGAAAAAGATCGTTCCGCAGAACGTCTATGACGACATCAAGGAACAGATCATCGCCAAGCAGAAATAGCGCGCGGCAATGCGAGCGCGCGCCCGCGCGCTTGCATTAGCCCCTGATCTTGTTTAATTCCAAGCCTTCGCTCCCTTCGTCTAGCGGTCTAGGACGCGGCCCTCTCAAGGCTGAAACACGGGTTCGATTCCCGTAGGGAGCGCCAGTGAAACCAAGAGTTAGCAATAGGGGCGGGTTCGTGTCTAACAGGTGTCCAATGTCTCTCCACATCTGGACAAGCACCTGGAAACCCTGATCGCTGGCGCGGGCAACATGCACCGGCTCCTCCGTCACGCCGTATGAGCGAAACATCCAAAACAGCGCAACAGAAATTAGCGGGCCGGATTTTCGCTTACACGGCTATATCCGTGCCCGTGATCGCGGCAGCATTCGTTGCCGGCATCGTTTTCGAGCGGCAACGGGTGCAAATCTCGTCGCAAGAACATCCGCCTGCAATAACGTCAACGCCGGCCCAGATTGGCGCCGAGCCCAAGGCCGAGCAAGACCCGGCTCCACACCAGCCAGACGCCCCCAAGACAGAGCAAGACCCGGCTCCTCAACCCAACGAGGCTTTGCGTCAGCGAAAAATCACTGAAGGAATGCAGACAATCGAGGCCGCTTGGCGGGTGGCAATCTACGCTGAACATCTTCTCGCTGTGAAAACCGGCGCTTGTTACGGGACACGATTTATTCGTCGTGGTGCTGCCGTGCGCGCCGACTTGGCACAAATGGATGGTGCTTCGGATCCTAATGTCGGCGTTATCCGCATCATTGGCTTGACCGCCGTCAATCAACCAACTGGAAAACCCAGTTGCTTTTCATCCATCGCCGAGGCGCTTGCTGCAAATAGACGGGGTTCCGAAACCCTTGAGCCTCTCGATGCAACATTCACCTACAAGATTAGTAACACCGAAATACGATTGGATCGGATCGAGTCGGAGCCCGCTTGGCTCGCTGTCGCCATCAACGATAACGTGAGGCTTAGGCTTGGATCATGGAAAGAGATCTCCACACAGCTGATCGACCCCAACTAGCGCGCGGCTGTAACTGCGGTTGCGCGCGTAGCGCGCCCACAACCCAGCAGTGATCTATGACACATTCTTCACGTCGACGTAGACGCACCATGCGAATGTCAAATCGAGTCTATCACAATATCGGTTTGATGCTCGTATTCACCCTTGCCTTACCAGGTGGTGCGCTCGCTATTTTTGAAAGCGCTGCAACCATCAAAGGAAGCGTGAAAGACGAACGTGGTGTGCCCTATCAAGAATGTCGGCTTGAGTTGCTGCGTATAAATGATCAGCGGATCCTGGATTATCGGCCCATTTCTGCGGAGTTCTTTGTTACGTTTGTCTTGGCCCCACAACTGCAATCATATCTGTTGCGCATTGCCTGCACCGGAAGTGATGAGACCTTTATAACTGAGCCCAAATTGCTCGGCTCTATCGAAACACTCGTAAATCCCGTGGACCTTGGCGGGGTACGGCTCAAGCGGCGGGGCGGGTCGTAGGACGCGGCCCTCTCAAGGCTGAAACACGGGTTCGATTCCCGTAGGGAGCGCCAGCGGAAACCAAGAACTTATGGATGAGCTGGCTGGCCGTACGGCAGAAATACGGCAAACCGTATCCACTTTCCTGTGGCGGGCAGGCGATAAAAATGCCCACCGCGACATGCGGCGGGCTATCTGGGCCATCAGTTACGTTTAGTTCTCGACTTACCCCCGCGGTCGACTTTCTCCTTCAGGGCGGCGCAATTGCCGTTGAGATACCTGGTTTGGGCTTTCGTCTTTATAAGCTCTTTATCATTGATCCATTTGGAAGGTTCCAGAAGGATTCCGTTCTCTTCTTTTACAATCTTGTCATAGGCATCAAGCCCCGCGCTCTGGAATATTCTCCCGAGTAAAAAATCGGTGCTCGGCCCCTCGAGCAACGCTGTTACCTCTATCGGAGCCTCTTGCTTGGCCAACTTGGCTGTCACCTGACCGCTTTTCACGGCATTTATAAATTCGCGGCCAGCTTTTAGGCCTACGACAAATAAAGGAGCATGCTCTTTCTTGTTTCCAGACATGTCCGCCCAAGTGGCACATTGAAATGAGGACCATAAAACTCGCCCGAGTTTCGCCTTTTCCAGCGCTCCTTCTGCCGCCGAAGCCGGGATGGAGAGCAGGATGATGCAGATCAGTTGGATGGGGATAAGCACAGTGAACATGGGCTGGCCTCAGGATTTTGCGGATGGGACCAATTGGATGAGACTAGCGCCGTGCTCGAGTTGCGCGACAACCTGATCTTTCGCAACGTCGTCCAGCGCGGCGGATGAAACGATATCCAGTAAAGTCTGTTTGAAAACTTGGAACACCTTCGGAGCCATGCCCAGCGAAGCGATGTTGTTCAGCAACGCGGGCATCCGGTCGATCTCGGTTTGGGCAGGATCAGCATACATGGAAGTGAGCGCGGACCGGACTGCCTGTTCCGTGAATGATCCCTGAGTCCGGACAATCAATTCCAGCAGCGGATCAGCCAGAGAAGCGGAGGTGATATCGCGCGCCAGCGGTACTTTCATTTCACCGAGCGGCTGCGAGAGCGATGCATCGGCACGTTGATTGGATACGGCCAATATGCTGGCAACACCGCTAAAACTTTTTCGATATTCCATGCCCACATGCCGCGCGGTAAAATTTAGAATTTTTACATCATAGGCTAATTAGAAGTTCGGCGGGAAGGGCGCGTCTCAGTAAGGTTAACTTTAAGACCATCTGGCACACCTAAGCCAAGTGAGCGACAGCAAGACGATCGCCCCAGGCAGATCGTCCGCCTCGTCACCGGAAGCGGAATGAATGCTGTGTGCGAGGCTGACGCAAAGAACGAAGTCTTCGAGTCTGAGCTTCACAAATTAAGTCAGGGTGCGGTTGTTGCAGTAACCAAGTGCTTGCTTAGGGCGCGGGTGAGGCGAGTGGCTTTCCTTTCTCAACGACGTAAGTCGCAATTATTTTTGCCCCTTGCGGCCCTGTCTTGGCGTCGTGAATGGCACCCGGTGGAACTTGGTAGCTCTCGCCGGTCTTCACCGTTTTGTCCGGTAAACCCTCCACGATCAGCACCATATCGCCATCGAGCATGAAGCCGGATTCCGGCCCCGGATGAGTATGTCGACCGATGTTCACGTTGGGCACGATCTCCGCCATGCCGATCACCGTTTCAAAGTTTGTGCCCGGAACGTCGAATTTCTGCAGCGGTGTTCGTTTGATAGTCTGAGTTTGTTGGGTCATCGCCGGCAGTTGCTGCGCGTTGGCCAAGCTTACGGGCGCTAACGCGGCAAGCACTATTGCAAACGAATGGTGCCTAAACATTCTATCCCCCCTGACGTTGAAGGCTGTTACGGCGGCGTTTCGAAAAGCTGAGACTAGCTGCAAAGTCGGCCCCCGGCCACGTCGAATCCTGCCGGCGTAAAATTTTTGATCGTCCCGCCCGGGCCGCTAGTGCGAGGATTTTGAATCGTTGTCGCGCGAGGCCGGCCACCGTGACTGATCTTCTTGCGGTGTCTCGTTTCCGCGCAAGCTTCGAAGCATCCTCAGCCATTGCTGAGCGATCCGAAGCCATCCGGCTTTGTCCGTTTCAGAGAGTGAATTGTCAGCCATGCGCTGGGCTTCGCGCACATTCCGCTCGTATTCGTCGCTGAGGGCCATGAAGGGTCCAACCTGGAGCTGCCGGTGGACCTCGAAAGGTTGCGGGGCCCAGCACTGTGTAACACCGTTCAAAATTGAACACCCGGCGTATTCTTTAGTTCCGTCCGGCGACACCGCCAGGCGGCCTGATCAGCCTTTCAGCACCGCGTCGATCTGTTTCAGATTCTCGACGGTATGTTCCAGGTGACGGCGAAGCGCCTGCGAGGCTTCTTCGTTCTTTTCGGCCTGCAGCAGATCAAGGATCTCCAGGTGTTCCTCGCATTGCTGGCGATAGCGCTTACGATCGACCATCGAGCGATACGACAAGAGGCGGCGAATGCGATTAATCCGGCGTATGGTCTCAAGAAAAAACGGGTTTTTCGAAGCACCGACGATCGCTTCATGAAAGCGCACGCCGCGTTCGTGCAGCACGTCCGCGCTGTCGGTTTCAATCGCTCCAGCCAGCAGCCGTAATTCTGCGTTCCGGCAGCGCGTCGCGGTGAGCGGATCGAGATAATAAGCCGGCTCCAGAAGCGCCGCCGGCTCGAGCGCCAGGCGGACGCGGTAGGTCTGCTCCAGACTTTCAGGGGTCGTGAGCATGGGCGAGAAAGACCAGCCATAACCGGGGCGACGCTCCGCCCAGCCCTCAAGCGCAACCCTGCTCAGAACGGCATTCAGTTCCGCTTTGGTCACCTTATACATCTCGCGCAGATGAGTTTCCGACGCGGGATCGGGCATACGGCCGTGAAGGTGGTCCTCGGCAATCCGAAAATACAAGCTTGCGCCGCCATCCTGCAGCAGCAGGCCCAAAGCTTCCGGGGAAGTCTGCGTCATGCCGGAAACAAAATAGCCGCGGTTGCGCTCGTGGGTCAGCACACCCTTTGAGGCCAGCAACTGCAGAGCCTGGCTGACAGGAAATCGCGACACGCTAAAGCGGGCTGCCAGTTCCTGCGCGGTAAGATGAGCCCCGCGGTCAAGCCCGGCAGCATGAATGTAGTCGAGGATTTGCGCGGCGAGACCTTCGGTCATCTCGCGCTTCCCGCCGGCAACGCGTTCGGAGGCTGAAACCATGCCCATGGTCACTTCCAAATCTTTGCCGAGCCTTAGCCGATTCACGCCATTGGCGCAGCCCGGTATGGCCGGAGGGCAAGGGGGCTTGCTCGGCGCAAGCCCCCTTCTGTTTACTTAACAAGACCGACGGAGCGAAGAACTTCCGCCACTCTGACCTGTTCTTCTTTCAGGAAGGTGGTGAAGGGTTCGCCCGACAAATAATAGTCGTCCCAACCCCGGGCCTTGAGCAATTCTGCCCACTCTTTCGACTTCACCATTTTCTCGAAGGTGTCGGTAAGTCCCTTGCGCTGGTCGGCTGTGATGCCCGGCGCACCCATGATCGCACGCCAATTCACGACCTCGACGTCCATGCCCTGTTCCTTCAGCGTCGGAACATCGGCGCCCGCGAGACGCTGACCCGACGAAACCGCCAAAGCGCGCAGCTTCCCTGTCTTGATCTGGCTCTCGAACTCGCCGTAGCCGGAGATGCCCGCGGTCACCTTGCCGCCCAAAATCGCGGCGAGCGCCTCGCCACCGCCCGAGAAGGCGATGTAGTTCACCTTGCCCGGATCCGATCCTGCCGCCTTGGTGAAAAGGGCTGCAAGAATATGATCCGCGCCGCCCGCCGAACCTCCGGCCCAGGTGACCTTTGCAGGGTCGGCCTTCACCGCGGCGGCAAGGTCCTTTACCGACTTGTGCGGCGAATCTGCCGGCACAACAATGACAAGCGGATCGCCGGTGAGACGGGCAATCGGCGTAACCTGGTCAAGGCTGACCGGGGACTTGTTGGTCAGGATCGCCCCCACCATGGTGATTCCGTTGACCATCAACTGGTTCGGATCGCCCTTGGCGTTGTTGATAAACTGCGCAAGTCCAACGGTCCCGCCGGCGCCAGGGACGTTCGTCACTTGAACGTTTTTAGCCAGCTTCGTTTGAGTCAGAACTTGTTGGATCGAGCGCGAGGCGGCATCCCATCCGCCGCCCGGGGCCGCCGGAGCTATGATCTTAAGGTCTTGCGCGAGAGCCGACGAAGCAATCAACGTTAGCCCGGCGACAGCGAAGCCGCGGATTGTGTGCTTGAAGTAACTCACCGATATCCTCCTGGGTTGCGTGAGATTGACACAGACTGGTTCACCACTCAGCGTCCATAGATCGGCGACGAATGCCGCCGAATGCTTTCACCATCACCGGTGATCTGTTGTTGTCCGATGTCTGCGCCGCCGTCCAAAGCTCGGCGCAGAATAAAAGGAATGATCCCGCCGATGCGCAGGATCTCGACTTCAATGCCTGTTTCCACGGCAGCAGTTGTCGCGAATGAAGTGCTTTCACCTGAGGCGCGGTGGATCGTGACGTTGATCGGCGCGCGGGGCGTCAGCCGATCCGCAGCCGCGTCGATCTCAATCCGGTCACCGGCCTGAGGCCGCAGCGTGTTCGGATGCATGTGTTGCGGCAGCTGTAAGGGCAGAATGCCCATTCCGATCAAGTTGGAGCGATGAATGCGCTCGAAGCTCGAGGCAAGCACGGCCCTGACCCCGAGCAGGCCCAAACCCTTGGCAGCCCAGTCGCGGGATGAGCCGGTGCCATAGCGCTCGCCGGCGATGACGACGACAGGCTGTTGCTCGGTGCGATACTGTTCGGCGGCGCGCCAAAGCGGCAGGATTCGCTCGGATGGGACATGCAGCGTAAAGCCCGGCGGGATCGCAGGATCAAGTTGGTTACGAACCGCGGGATTGGTGAACAACCCTCGCAGCATGACCTCCCAATTACCGCGCCGCGCGGCGTAGACGTTTAAATCTTTCGCATCATCACCGTGCGCGATCAGCCATTCGCCGGCTTCGCTGTCGGCGGGGATCTGGCCTGCCGGTGAGATATGATCCGTGGTGATGTCGTCGCCAAGGACAAGCAGCGGCTGTGCAACATAGTGCCCCAGTCGCTCGGTACCGGTTGCGGAGGCAAACGGAGGGCGGCGGAGGTAAGTGGAAGTAGTATCCCACGGGAATTGCGGCGTTCCCGGTGCATCAAGGCTGCGCCAGATGTTGCTGGCCTCGGCCTCCTCGTAGGCAGAACCATAGTCAAGAGGGTCTGCAGCCGCGGCGAGGACCGCATCGATTTCCTCGCCCGAGGGCCAGAGATCCTTCAGCAACACCTTCCCGCCATCTGCGGTGTGCGCGATGACGTCTTCTGCAATATTGCGGCTCACATCTCCCGCAAGCGCGTAAGCGACAACAAGGGGCGGAGAGGCGAGGAATGCAGCCTCGATTTGCGAGTGAACTCTTGCCGGGAAGTTGCGGTTGCCGGAGAGGATGGCAACAGGGAAGGTGCCGCGCCGCGCGATCGCCTCGCTCATCGCCGGAGCGAGCGGCCCGGAGTTACCAATACAGGTGGTGCAGCCATAACCGACGATGTCGAAGCCCAGCGCGGCGAGATCATCGAGCAGCCCGACGCGTGACAAATAACGTTCCGCGGTAGGAGATCCCGGCGCAAAAGACGTCTTGACCCAGGGATGCGGCCGCAGTCCGAGGTTTCTTGCCTTTCGGGCGAGCAGACCGGCAGCGATGATCATGCGCGGGTCGGAAGTGTTGGTGCAGCTGGTGATCGCAGCAATGGCCACGGCCCCTTCCGGGACGTCGCTAGCGGGAGCTTGCGCTCGTTCTTGCATCCAGGGCGCGACGGCGGCTTTCACCTGATCCGGAGACACCCGATCTTGTGGGCGCCGCGGGCCTGCGAGGCTTGTGCGGATAAGGCCCATGTCGATCTCGACGATGTCGGAGTAACGCGGTTCGGCAGTGGGGTCGAACCAGAGATGCTGACTCTGCGCATAGGCCTGCACCAGCGCCACTTGCTGCTCATCGCGTCCCGTCGCGCGCAGGTAGCGAAGCGTCTGCTGGTCAATGGGGAAATAGCCGGTCGAAGCGCCATATTCCGGGGCCATGTTGGCGACGACGCATCGCTCGCCCGCGGACAAGCTCGCCACGCCGGGACCGTAAAACTCCACGAACTCGCCGGACATGCCGCGGCGGCGAAGATGTTCGGTAACGGTGAGGGCCAGATCGGTCGCAAGCACCCCTTCGCGTAACGCGCCGGACAGACGCACGCCGATCACGTCCGGTATCCGAAGCGTGACCGGCATGCCGAACATCACGCTTTCGGCCTCCAATCCACCGACGCCCCAGGCCAGAACGCCGATGCCATTGACCATTGGCGTATGGCTGTCGGTCCCAACCAAAGTATCGGGGATTGCCCAGGTAAGGCCGGCGCGCTTCTCGATCGCTACCACCGTAGCCAGCCGCTCGAGATTGATCGTATGCATGATGCCCGTGCCAGGCGGATGCACGCGCACGCCTTGCAAGGAACGCGTTGCCCATTTCATGAAGCGGTAGCGCTCGGCATTGCGCCGAAGCTCCTGCTTCATGTTATGAGCCAGCGCAGTGCGGCTGCCGTATTGGTCGACGGCCACAGAATGGTCGACCGATACATCGATCGACAGTCCGGGATTCAAACGAGACGGATCTTCGCCAGCATCAGCGAGCGCATCGCGCATTGCCGCGATGTCGACGAGCGCCGGCACGCATGTGGTGTCGTGCATCAGCACCCGGCTTGGCGTGAATGCGATTTCGTCAGAACTCGTGCCGGTTTCGAGCCATGCATGGAAGCGGCTGGCCGTCTCGTCAGCGGTCTCGCCACCGCAGCGCGCCGCGTTCTCCAACAGAATACGCAGCACATAGGGCAAGCGATGGAATTGCGGACCGAAGGCGCGGGAAACCCCGGCGCAGTGATACTTGCGGCCGTTGACCTCTAGGGCCTGCGTGCTTGCGGATAGAGGCATAAGCAGCTCCTCACCCGCAGGTATTGCATAATAGAAATACAAAATGCAATAGGAATCGCATTTTGTGCCGGTAATATGCTATGCGGGACTCGAAATGAGAACAAATAACGAACATGTTATTGGGGGCACTGCGCGCAGGAGATCGGCCATGGTCCGGAGAAAAGGCGAGATTTCCTCAGCCACCATCGATCGGGAGTATCCGTATCAAGTGATCCTGCCGGCGCGTTGCTATTCAGGACCGAACTACCAGACCGTTGAATCTTTCTGCGCTGAACTGCGCTCGCTCGCGCCGCGCGGCCACGCCGTCGTCAAGAATGACGAATGGCATTACGTCTTCTGCTTTTCGGTCGAGGAGGAGGCGGAAAAGCTGATGGCGCGTTTCGGTGGCGAATGGTTCGATCCGCAAACGCGCGGCCGGGGCGCGAAGTGGCAACTGCTCCGGGATGCCCGCAGGCATCACCGCTAGGAAGCCGCCGCATTGCATGCAGCTTGCGCTGTCGCCATCGCCGCTCGTCCCAGCGCGGGAAACTGGATTCCCGCATGCGCGGGAATGAGCGGAGGGTTTCTTCCGCATTCCGGTTTCCGGGGGTCACCGAGCAGGGCGCGCGGGTATGAAGCGCCGATGAAGGACCCTCTTGGTTAATGGGGCGTTACCTTGGAAACCCGATGTAGAGGAAGCGTTCAATGACCCCCCTGTTTACCCGGCTTCTGACCGCCACTGCCGCAGGCGCCCTTATTCTCTTCGCAAATGGCGCCGGCGCTCAGGCGCCGCCCGATAACGCAAATCCGCCGCCGCAGACACAATCGCAAACACAATCAGGTGAACCGCAGGAAACGCTTTCGCAGACACAATCAGGTGAAGCGAAGGAAACATTTTCGCAGGCCGAGCTGGACCAACTGGTCGCGCCGATCGCGCTTTATCCCGATGCGCTTCTGGCGCGCGTAATAATGGCCGCGACCTATCCCGACGAAGTTGTCGAAGCCAGCCGCTGGGTGGAAGAAAACAAGTCGCTGCAGGGAAGCGAGCTGAAGGCTGCCGCCGACAAGCAGCGCTGGGATTACAGCGTCAAGCAGCTCACGGCGACGCCATCCGTCCTCGCCATGATGAGCGACAAGATCCAATGGACGGAAAAGCTCGGCGACGCGGTACTGGCGCAGCAAGCGGATCTGATGGACGCGGTGCAGCGACTGCGCACCATCGCCCAGTCACACGGCAAGCTGAAAACGACCGACGAGCAGAAAGTGTCGCGCCGGAGCGAGGGCAGCCGGGACGCGGTTGTGATCGCCGCGACTAAGGCGACCGATGAGCAGGCGACGACCAAGGCGACCGACCAGCAGAAAGTATCGCGGCGGACGCAGGGCAGCCGGGACGCGATTGTGATCGAGGCGACCCAGCCGGACACCATCTACGTGCCTTACTACGATCCGGCAGTCGTTTACGGGGAATGGCCGTATCCGGACTATCCGCCTTATTATTGGCCCGGCTATTATTATGGCCCCGACCCGCTGACGGCCGGCCTCGTTTTCGCAGCTTTTGGCGTCGGCGCCTGGGCGGTGCACGATCATTGGTGGGGTGGCCACTTCGATTGGCACCGGCACCACATCCACCATCGCCGGGATTTCAATGACAATAACAGGAATGCCGCGCGGTGGAGCCACAATCCCGACCACCGCGGCGGCGTGAGATACAAGAACCGCGATGTGGCGGAAAAGTTTGACCGCAAGCGCGATAGCCGTGCCGCACGGAAACTCTCGCGCGATAACGAAGCGGTCACCGATCGCGACCGGCGGGATCGCCAAGCCAATGTCGACAATCGCGCCGGCTCCGAAAGGAAGGCTGCGCAAAAACCAGCCTCCAACAAGCAGGTAAAAAACGCCGACCCATCGCAAAAGCGTCTCGGGCAAGGTCCAGCGGCGCGTCGCAGTGACTTCCGCGCAGATGGTGGAAGGCAAATGCGTATGCAGGCAGAGCGGGAATGGCGGGGCCAAGCCCGTATGCAGGGAAATTGGGAGCGGCCGAGCTTTGCAGCGCAGCGCGGCGGGGAACGCGCGCCGCGTGGCGGCGGTGAACGCAGGCGATGACGAGCTAACATAGGGCTGGTGAACACGGAGAGCTGCGCCGCGCCGGCTGTCGCGATCGCGTGCCGCTCGTCCCCGCGGAAGCGGGGACTCAATGAGAAACTGGATTCCCGCTTACGCGGGAATGAGCGGAGGGTTTCTTCCGCCCCAGATGTCGCGCGTGCGTGCGCCCGCCAACAAAAAGCCGAGCCGCGCGATGCGAAAAGGCGGTAAAAAAGCCATGTGCGCTCCCATGCCGATGGGACCTCCATCGGCCGTCATGCGGGACGCGCCAGGGAGAGCAACCATGGCTTACCAAGCTTTCAAGGCTGGCGTAGCGCTGTCATTCGCCGCTTGCGCCACGGTCGTCTTGGCCTCCGCCGCACTGGCGGACAACATCCGTTATGTCAGCGCGAACGGCAACAACGCCAACAACTGCACGCTTCCGGCACCCTGTAGAACGCTTCAGCGCGGCATCACCGCGACCCCGGAGCGCGGCGAATTGCGCGTCCTTGACTCCGGGAGCTACGGTTTGGGCGGCTTCATCAACAAGTCGATGACGATTACCGGCAACGGCCACACCGTCGTTCTCGGCAATCCCATCGTCATCAACCAAGCCGCCGCGACGGTAGCCCTGCGTTCCCTGGTGCTCAACGGGCAGGGCAGCACGACGCGTGGCATTGAGATCGTTGCAGCCAAGAGTGTGCATATCGAGAACTGCGTCATCCACGCCTTCACCCAGCATGGCGTTTTTCTGAATGGCGCCAATAGCAAGGTGTTTTTTCTCGACAGCGTCGCCCGCGACAACGGGTCCCGCGGTATCTTTGTCTCCGGATTCGGCACGTCGGCCAGGCTGACAATCGACAATGGCCGTTTCGAAGAAAACACCAACTCCGGAGTCTATGTTCTCGGTGGCAGCGCCACCATTACGCGCTCCGTCGCGAACGGCAACGCGCTGGGCTTCGTGTCGGATAACGCGGAGGTAATGGTCGAGCGGTCCGTGGCCGCCTATAACAGCTCAGCCGGCTACTCTTTAACGAATAGCGGCCAGATGACCCTGGACGCCTCGCAAGCTCACGACAATGTTCCCTTTGGCCTGGTTGTCGAGAGCGGCGGCACAGCGCGCGTCTCAAACTCCGTCTTCGTTAACAATGGCCACGGGATCTCCAACCTGGGTGGCACAGTCTTGACCAGGCAGAACAACACGGTCTCCGGCAATGGCGGCACCCAAACGGACGGCACGCTGACGCCGCTCGGCGGCACCTAGGCGGGCCGGTCAACTGTTTTTCCTTCGTTAAGGCCGCAGTTGTTGCGGCCATCTCGCTTAGCGACGCATTGCTTCTCTCATCGGGATGGCCGGAATGAATGCGGCCGTGACAACCGAGAGGTCATCGGTGCCCCGGGCTTCACCGCGGTGGGATGAACGCAAAACGAAAGCCCCGGTATCTGCCGGAGCTTTCGCATTCAACCACGTAAACGGTGGACCTAAGCTAGAGGCGAGACTCGATCACCAATTCTGGCTGGTGTACCAGTCGTCCACATCGCGCCGCACTTGATCTCTCGCATAGCCATAACGTTCCTGAATCTTACCCTCCAGTTGGTCGCGCTGGCCATTGATGACGTCAAGGTCGTCGTCCGTGAGCTTTCCCCACTGTTCCTTTATTTTACCCTTAGCTTGCTTCCAGTTTCCTTCAACACGATTCCAGTCCATTGAACCTGCCTCCTTTTGAACCTGACTTAAGGAAGTAATCCGCAAATCCTTCCCAAGGTTCCCCGCTCAAGAAGATTCGCTGGCGGACAATTGCTCGCTTGCAAGCGATGAAGATTGTGACATCATCAAGATTCTTCTGGGGGGTTCGTTTCGACGGAGGCGACCACCATGAAAATCGGACAATACGTCGTTACCACGGCGGCCGTGCTCGGCCTCGGCATCGTGGCGGCAGCCGCTGATCTGCTCCCCGTCAGAGTTTCCGGCTACGAATATTTCATCGGCACGTCCTGCACGATCGATGGTCAGGCCGCCACCTGTGACGTCCAATTCGCCGGCTGGACAGGCAGCGGCGGGCAGGTGCCCAACGGCTGGCGCGCGTTCCCCGGCAATGGCCAGGGGATGTGGACGGCGACGATCGACTATCGGGGCAAACCAAGATTTGGCGGTCGGGTCGTCCTGTTGGGTGGCAAATTCGACTTGCTGTTCGACGACGGGAAAGTGGTGTTTGGCAGGGTGACCGGCGGAACCATCACCTGGCCGGCTGATAACCAAAGCAGCATCTGCGGGACGGAGGTCGCCGTCGTTACAATGAACGTCAGATACAGAGTTGGCGCGGAGGGTCCAGGCGTGTTTCGCGGCTGCCTGCATGATTTGCCCTTCGGCAGTGTTCTCCCGCCTAAAATTTGGGGCAAATTAGAAAAATTAGAATAAGCAAAGGCGCGCCAAGCCGCAGTGGCTGCCGGACATGCAAGAAAGGAGCCCTGAGGACTTCAGGACTTCCCAGGGCTCCTTTCTTTATTTGTGGTGCGGGCCGTTATTGAATGACTTGGACCACACGGCGTGTCCGCGGCTCCACCAGCACAGGGCTGTTGTTTACCACGGTGTAGCGGTATTGCGTAACGCCGTAGTCGGCAGGGACGTCATAATAGGTGACGCCGCTTTCCGGCAGCACGGTCCCAACGGCAACAGGCGAGCTATAGGCGAAGGAAGCTGGCGCCTGCTGCACCACGTAAGTTCTAAAGCGGGGCCGCAGCTCCATGCTGATAAGGCCCTTCTCCTCTGCTGTCGCGCTCGCTGTAGCGCTTCCCGACAGGGGCGCACCGGCTGGATTGTCGGATTGTGCAAGGGCCGGCGACGTTAGGCTTACCGCAAGCACCGCGAAGATGGCTGAATAGTGTTTCATATAACTCCTCATTTTGTTGCTCTCTCCACCTAAATAACGTTTGAGTTGAGTTGACGTTCCGCGCACTTTCAGTGAACGAGAGCAGTCTGGTCCGCTGCCTGATCAGGAGCACCAAACCAACGACCGACAAAAGGCCGGCGGCAAAATGAAGTTCGTGCGCGACGGGGAGCGTTGCTGGAGTCAAAGCAGCAACTGCGGGACGGAGATGGCCGTCGTGTCAATGCACGTCAGATATAGAGTTGGCGCGACGGATAGCGGTGTGTTTCTGCTCTAGAAACGCGCGGCGCCGAACGTGTCTCTCCAAGAGCACAAGGCAGAAAAAGGGCGGCAACGGTCGCCCTTTTAACAATCGGCAAATGGGCCCAGAGCTACTTGGGCAGCTTGCCCATGTCGACCACGACTGTGATCGCCCCGATCGGCTTCTTTGTCGTTGGATCGACGATCGCGAGGCTGGTTTGCGAAACCTTCATGCCGTCATCGTCCTCGACCTTGTCAACGAAAATGGCGTCAGGACCCGCCGCGAAACTTTTCTGCCACTTCGCTTCGTCGCCCTGCCAGAAGTCAGAAGTGGGGTCCGTTTGAGCGACGTTGAGGCCTTTGTTGTCCATCACGAAAAGTTCCGCGATGGTACCGCCCGAGCCTTGCTTTTTGGTTTTCAGGAACGCAGCGAGTTCGTTTTTCATCAGGGCATCCATCGGCGCATGGGCTGTCTTTTCTTTCCGTGCCTTGATCCATTCGCCGTCCAGCTTGTCGATGTCCGCTTGCGTCAGTGCTTGATGTTTCTGGTTCGAGGCCTCGATGGCCTTGATGACCGTTGCATCGGACAACCAGGGCGTCACGTTCTTCTGCACGTAGGCCGTCACCGGCTTTACGTGGTCTTGAGCCAGCGCCATGCTTGGTGCGAGCGCGGCGGTGACGGCGACCACAACAACACGGAACAATTCTTTGGTCATATTCTGTTCCTCCCATTATTTTAATTATTGGCGATCCAGATGAACTCTGGGACAGCAGGACGATAGCAGATCGCCGCTTTACTCAAAAGCTACAGGCGGGCTATGCGGTGCTTTTGGCTATCCCTGCGCGATCCTTTTGACGCGTGGTTGTTTGCCAAGGCAGCATTTGGAAAATTGACTTAGCGGTCAGTCTCATGACGGTTCAGCGCATGCGCGGAATCGTTGTCACTCTGCCGCTACCGGAAAACGGTCTTGCAGCACCGACGATTTTGTCATCGCCTTGGTTAAGCGGCCAAATATACTGCGAGCCGGTGCCCCCGCGCCGCAGGGGCCGCAACTGGGGGCTGCGATGCTGTATATCCGTTCGACCTTTGGCTCGCCGCGCACTGCGCGACTGGCGTGTTTGCGCCATCTTCGCCGCTGTATGCTCGTGCTTTCGTTGCCGACTCAAGCAATTGCTGGCTGCAACTCGGGCGATGTTGCACGGAGTAGTTTGCTCTCCAGTGTTCAATGCCAAGCAGATGCTTCAGGGGACGGAAGCGCAGCGGCGGCGCGCGCAATTACTTCGCCGGCGGGATCGGATCCGGCACCTTGTTCTTGATCGGCGGGATTTGCCGAAGATAGGCGTAGACCGCCTTCAGATCTTCGTCGGTCATGTTCCCGTAAACTTGCCAAGGCATCGGCGGCAGGATCTGCCGCCCCTGGCCGAGATGCCGGCCGGTGCGCATGGTCTGGACGAATTGCTGCTCGCTGAAATCCCGCAGCACGCCGGTTTCCGGATCCGGCGTGAGGTTGGCAGCAAAGCTCACCCCCCATGGGCCTGACCAAGCCGTCAGCGTTGGCGTGAAGGCGCCCATCCAAGGCGCGGAGGTTGCCGCAGGAGCCGTTATCTTCATCGCTTCAGGGTGGCCCGACAGCGCCAGCTTCATATCCGGCGCCGGGCCATCGGGTCCTGGCGTCAGTGGCGTGTGGCAATCGTGGCAGGCCGCGATAGAGACGAGATATTCGCCGCGCTTGACTTGCGAACTGGTGGCGCCGCCTTGGGCCATGACAGTGGTGGGAACAAGCAAGCCGGCCGCCATCACAGCGAGGACACTAACATTCATGGGTGATTTTCCTTTCCTTGCGATGTGGGTTCGAGGCGCGTTGCCTCCAATTCAGCAATCCAGCGATGGATCAGGGCAATGGCATTCTCGTCGACCAGTTCGGTTCCGAGCGGCGGCATCTGCAAGGCAGGGTAGCGGGAGGCCATGCGCTCCAGCAGCGCGCTGCCCTCCGGATGGCGCGCTTCGACTCGCAACGCAGTGTCAGGGGATTGCCCGGGGGCCGGCTTCTTAATCGGCTGTCCAATCGTGGTGGTGACGGCGGGTTGCGTGCGATCCGCCGAAATATGCCGCAGGAAGAGGCCGAGGTTCTTCAGCGGTCCCTGGTCGTTGTGGCAGTGCCCGCAATTGCCATGCATATAGCCGAGCGCCGCGCGCTCGGTCGCCGACGCCGCATCAATGCGAGGCGCTGCCTTCGCCAGCGTCTGCGGGAATCCGACCAGCAGCCCCTTCTCGATCAGGTAATTGACGTCGACATCGGGAAAGGATCTCGGCTCGGCATGCAGCGCGTCGGGATCGCGATCGCGCGATAACTGCAGCGTGCTGAATCCGAGAATCTCGCTTCGGCCTCCCTCGTGACAGGCCTTGCAATCATTGACCCCCGGGATCATGTGCGACCGCTCCGCCACCAGTTGATAGGCGTTGCGCCTGCCTTTTTGCGAGACCAGCACCGCCTCCCGGCCATCGGGGCTCCAGGCGTAGGCAGCGTAAAGCCACTGGCCGTCGGCCTGCCGTTCCAGATAGCGCGTTTCCACCCGCTGAGCGCCGAAAGCAAATTCCTTCCAAAAGCGCGTGCCGATGGGGAAGACCCAGGCGTCGGGGTCGGAGCCGTCGATCACGCCGCCGTCGGGGAGCGACAACCATCGGCGCTTGGCGGCCCCGTCGCTCCAAAGCGGATATTGCGGCGTGAAGGCGAGGTGTTTTGGGTCGACCGCGAGGGTTTTGAAGTCGGCGTAGAGCCCGGTGTCTTGCAAATTTTGCGGCGCGCCGGTCGCAGCAACCTGTGCGATCACCGCCGCCGGCGTCAAAAACGCAAGCGCGGCAAGCAACGCCGATCCGGCTGCGATCAGCAGACGAAGCGGTGGCGCCAGACTCTCCGTAAGATTGATGACCCGCCCAAGCATCTCAGAAAATAAAGGAATTTCCGCAAGTATAGCCCGGGAAATTGGTCCGTCAAAGAGCCGCTGTGCGGCTGTTTGCACTGAAGGCGGTTCACGCTCGGGCGTCGACTGATTTCCCCTTCAAACTTGCGTGCGACTTGCGGGTAGTGTCTCAGTTTCAGCCCGCTCTAGGTGGCGCTGCTGCGGCGCTCTTCTAATTTGCCTCATTGTGCTCGGAATGGGCGACAAAGCGGTCGCCAGATGGGAGCCACGGCGAATAGGCGTAGCAGAACGCTGTCTTTCGCGGTCTACCGAAACTGTCAGTGTACGAAATCTCTCCATACACCCACAGGTTCTTTCGCTGGGCGGCAACGTCCAGGAATGGCGTCAAATCTCGGATGATAACGCGCGTGTTATAGGATTGGCCGGGGAAGAGCGTAACACGGCTATGTTCCAGCTTCGCGGTAGGGCCCTGGTTGGTATCAACCTTAGGATAGGTGAATCCCCTTGCCGCCTCTGCGGCACGTTGCAATAAGATCAGCCGTGCGGGATTCACGGCGGCTTTCTTTACCCAATGTCTGTCGGCAACCGGCTGTACAACTCTGCGGTTAGAGGATGCCTGATAGCGGCAGCCATAATCATTGGGAGCAATGATTACAGCGTAGGTCAGCCAAACCAGCCTCCCCAACATTCCGAAGCCAGCGACACACAGGATGCGCGCATACGCGCGCTCGATCGGCTTTATGAAGCAATCACCCGACCTATCAGCCCCAAAGATTATAGCTCCCATGCTACAAACCCGAGGAAGGACCAAATAGCGATCTGTGCCAGCAATGGCGCATGGCGAAGGCCGCAGAGGACCAGGCCGATTTTGTTTTGTTGCAAACGCTGTTGTCGGTCTTGGGCATAATAGGCCTGATAGTCACCATCGTTTACACCCACAAAACCCTCAGGATGCAGACTAAGACCACCCGCGCGCAGCTGCGGGCTTATGTCCTCGTAGATCATGCAGCCATGGTGAATTTGATGGATGTCAGTAAAGCGCCAGAGGCGCATGTCACCATAAAAAACTTCGGCCAAACGCCAGGTTATAAGGTGATCAATTTCACTGACATTGCATTTCGCACTTATCCATCCAAGGGCGAAAAGCTTGCAATAGAAAGAAGACGCTTTTGGGCTGCTAACAGTAACGGGGACATCGGACCCGGTTCCCATCGGATCGCGATCACCTCCACCGCTGCCGAGTTGGGAAGACCACTTACTAGCGAAGAACTGACTGCGTTGGCCGAGGGCACCGGAGTCATCTATGTCTTTGGAGAAATTCGTTACGTTGATACCTTTGGAAAGCGCCATTACACGAAATATCGCATGATGGTCGGCGGTCCAGCGGGCATGCGCGGTGAGCGATTGGCCACATACGAAGAAGGCAACGAATCCGATTAGTGCCGATTTTCCGAGCTTCACCAAGTTTCCTCACTCGGCACCGGCAGCGCACCTGGGGCGTGTACTCATAAAACGAGGGATGTCCGCTTTTGGGGCTAAAGCAAACGTGCGCTGGTCAGCCCGGAATTTCGCCTTTTGACCCAATTCGGACATTCTCCCCGTCGCTCCACATGATCTCAACGGCGGACACGCGCAATTCGAAAATCCCATTTCGGCAGCTGGGTTCCCGAAAATTTGACCTGCGACCACTGATGCATGATTATTGTGGAGCAACATCAGGTCGCGATGCATGATTACGCTACCCGCGCTTGCGGCAGAAGCCCTGGGTTCGTTCCTCGCTTCCGATATAAAGGATCGGTTTGGGTCTTCGCATGTGCGCTTAGCCGAACTCATCCCATTTGCCGCCCGGTTGGCGCTTGAATGCATCGGGAGTAGCGATGCCCTCTACCACAACGTCGAGCATACAATGCTCGTCACTCTGGCCGGCCACGAAATCTTCAAAGGTCGCGCGCTGCTGAAGCCGTCGACACCGGCGGACTATTCGAACTTCATCGTCGCCTGCCTGACGCATGATATTGGGTACGTCCGTGGCATCGTCAAAGGGGACGATGATGTTGGCTACGTTGTTGATGGGACTGGCCGGAAGGTTTCATTGCCACGCGGATCCTCCGATGCCGCGCTTGCGCCATACCACGTTGAGCGGTCGCAGCTGTTCGTGCTGGATCGTGTTGCGGCAATCGAGGAACTCGATGGCGCACGGATCGCACGTGCGATCGGATTCACGCGGTTCCCATACTCATTGACCCCCGATGAGAAGGAGATTGACGAGGACGGGTCACTCTTGCGGGCCGCAGATCTTATCGGTCAGCTTGGCGATCCTCACTACTTGAGAAAAGCCAATACGCTTTACTACGAATTTGAAGAGATTGGATTGAACAAGCAGCTCGGGTATGAATTGCCAGCGGACCTCGTCGACAAATATCCCCAATTTTACTGGAACAGCATCTCTCCGCACATCCAGGTCGCTATCCGTTACCTCAATATTACCTCGAGCGGGCGTCAGTGGATTGCAGGCCTCTACAGCAATGTATTTCGTGCCGAGCGTGAGCTGCACCTTTCGGGGCCACAGCCGTAGCGACGTCTACTGATGTGCCGCGCCTCGTGCGAGTAGGTGATCGAATGATGCCGCAGGATGCCCTAGAGATTTGGATGTGCGGTCGATCACCACCTACATTGGTCCCGATGTCGGCTGTTGGCCCGAAAGCGAAGTGGAGAAACGATAGCTTTTCCGCCGCTCGTGGGGGGTAGACCAGACATCCTTCAAAGGGGCCAAAATCGACACGATTGACCCGAAAGGCGACACTGCAAACACGGTCTTTTCGGTAAATGAAATTTCGCTAGAGAGTGTGAAGCTCCGCGTGACGGCGACCGCCGAGATCGCGGTGAGGAAAGCTCCTGAGCGAGGAGCTTGATTGGAGTAGCATGTTGAAGGAACGTCTCCGTCAGGCCCTCATAGATCAGGCCCAGACCGGAAACCCGACGACGTACAAAGAGCTCGCCAACCGCCTCGGACTTGAGCCGCCGCAGACAGTTCACCGCGTTGTTGAGGCACTTGAGACTCTCATGCATGAAGACGTCGCTGCCGGTCGCCCGATGTTGGCTGCACTGTGCGTAAGCAAGATGCGGCACGGCATTCCCGCTCGCGGGTTCTTCTTGGCGGCCCAAGGTCTGGGGGTCTTTACTGGCGATCCGACGGGCTTGGAGGCGCGTGCCTTCCATGCGATCGAGCTGCAGCGTGTGCTTGCATTCTATGGAAGATAGCGTCCGCATCTGGTGCTCGTTGCTTGTTAAAGAAGGCAATCGAGAGCCGCGCCACCGAGCAAGTCTGGCAGGACACCATGAGCTTCTTTGAGCGCCTGAAGACAGCGGCGTTCGCCGAGTGGCGCACTTACACCGAGCATCCCTTCACCACTGGGATGGCTGATGGCACCTTGCCTGAGGCAGCCTTTCGGCACTACCTCGTTCAGGATTACCTGTTCCTTATCGAGTTTGCCCGCGCCTACGCGCTCGCCGTCTACAAATCGCTTCAGCTGGCTGATATGCGCGAAGCCGCGTCCGCCCTGTCGGCGATCCTCGATGTCGAAATGAACCTGCATGTGAAGCTCTGTGCGGGCTGGGGTCTGTCGCCGGACGATCTTGAGCAAGCCCCTCCGGCGGTCGAGATGCTGGCCTATACGCGCTACGTGCTCGACACGGGAATGCGCGGCGATCTGCTGGCGCTCCAGGTGGCGCTTGCCCCCTGCGTGATCGGCTACGCGGAGATCGCGGCGCGGCTCGCCGCGCGGCCCGAGGCGCACGCTGAAACAAACCCCTATCGCGTTTGGATCGCCGAATATGCCGGTGCGCCCTTCCAGGAGGTCGCGGCGAAAGCACGGGCGCACTTGGAGCGCCTTGCCGATTCCTACGCCACGCCCACCCGCGAGGCCGAGCTGATCGCGATCTTCAAGGAAGCCACCCGGCTTGAAATTGACTTCTGGGAAATGGGCTGGCACGCGGGCCAGCGTGGTGAATAGGCACTGACTACGCACCGAGTCGGAAAGCCTGCGAGACGTGGTCGGCGATATTTGGCGTGAGGCAGGCGGACGACTGGTCATGGCATTATGACAGTGTAGGCTGAATGTGTAGGCTGAATGACAGTGTAGGCTGACCTGACCATGCCGCCGAATGCGTTCTGCCCGTCGACATAGGCCTTCACATAAAAACGACCCAGCTTGCCGTTCGATGTAGACACCAGAGGCGCGATAGCTCGGATATGATGCTGTTGACGGGGACCGCAGCTGGCGCGTGATGAAGTCTTGCGAATCGGCCGCGATCTTTTTTGTTAATCACGGACTGAGAGATTAGTGGCGAGCGACGGCGCACGCCGGGCCCCGTTGCATTCAACGATAGCCCTGGCCGCCCCGCCAACGGGCATTACCAGTTTGGGGGCTCCAATTGGGCTGAAAAAAGAACCCGAAGCCGTTGTCGTACCGGACGTCGTCGCTCGCAACGAGGGCATCGGTCGAAAGCTCGCGCGTGATGAAGCCGCCCTGGGGGTGGTTGTTCAGCACCGCGACGAACTCGGTGCGATAGTTGGTCTCGGCGCTCAGCGGCTCGTCCGAGATGATGATTGAGGATCGCGGCAAGGCGGTGGGCGCGATGCGATTGAGGACATCCTGCGGGATGGTGATGCGGTCGAGCGCGTCCTTGGCATTGTTAGCGTCGTCGATTGTGACCGCGGTCCAGCGCAGTCCCGTGTCGTTGCGGGCCACCGCCGTGAACACGTGGGTGCCGATCGGCCTGTCGGGATTGCGGATCGTGACCGGGACTTCGATGGACGAATCGAACACCTCGCCGCCCCCGTCCGGGGCCGGCTTGTGAGTGTTGCGTCGCACGTAAAGGTTCTGCGTCGCGCGGCTGATGTAGATCGAGACCGGCTCGAGCGCGAGTTTCGCCTCGCTCGCTGCCTTGGCGGAGGCGGCTTTCTTGGCCTCGGCCGCCTTGGCGGCGTCCTTTGCGGCGGCAGCGGCGTCGAGCTTTGACTTCGCGTCGGCCTTGGCGGTGTCGAGCCGCGTCACCGCTTCCGTGGCCTTGGCCGCGGCCTTCTGCTTGCGGTCCTCGGCCCGCGCCTTGGCCTGGTCCGTCTTTGTAGCGGCAAGCGTCTTGTCGGCGGATGCGAACTCGGCGTCAGCGCTCCTCTTGAGCAATTCCAGCTTGCGCAGCGACGATGTGAGCGATGCGGTCTCCCGCGCCGTCGTCGCGGCGGTTTTCTTCGCCTCCTCGGCAGCCCTGGCGGCTTCCGCGGCCTCGCGGGCGAGTGGCTCGGCCCGCGCCGAAGCGGCCGCGATGGCCTCCGCTTTCGGTACGAACAGCGCCGGGTGGGAAAACTCGACCGGGGCCGCGTCGTTCGGCGAGATGATCACCCGCATCCCGATCCGCGTCTTGTCGAACAGCTTCTCGGCGAAGCCGAAGGGCATCCGCACGCAGCCATGTGAGGCCGCATATCCGGGCAGCGGCCCGCCGTGCAGCGCGATGCCGTTCCAGGTGATGCGCTGCATGTGCGGCATCCAGGCATCGTCATACATGTTCGAGCGGTGGTCCGGCTTCCTCTCGACGATGGCGAAGACGCCGGCTGGCGTCTCGCGTCCCTCGGTGCCGGTCGACACCGGCGCGCGTAGGATCCAGCCCTCGGCGTCGTAGAAAGTGACCTGCTGGGACTTGATCGACACGATCGCCATGAGCGGCTCGCCTGCTTCACGCGACGCCGTCGCCTCTTTGGTTGGCGCGGGACGTGCTTGTCTCGCCAAGGCCTCGGCAGTCAGCGCCATCAGTGCGGCCATCGCCGCGAGTGCTGCAATGGCGGTGGGTCCGAAACGCCGCATCGCCGCGGTGGATTGCGCCGTCCTAAATCGCCTTATCATGCCATCCCCGGTTGAAATGCCTGTCCGCGCTTGCGTTGATCGGTGTCAAATCGCGATGTCTGGATAACCAACAGCCAACACCATAGGCCGCCAATTCTCTCATATACCACAGCGAGTGTAGTTGCACTGCACATGTCTGCTTATGGCCCCTAAGCAGACGTGCCGAAAGCTAGCCCGGATGTCCGCTTCTGAGGGTAGCGCGGACATCGCCAAGTCTGTGAGCGTTCTGGATTTATGAGTACACGCCCTAGCCTTGGTGCGTTTGCTACCTAATGCAAAATTTCCCCTTCAAACTTGCGTGCGACTTGCGCAAAGCCTTTCCTCCCGGCCGCCGATCTCTTAGGCTGACAAAAAAGACGCAGCTGGGAGGGAATAAGATGAAGCCTGAAGGATGGGTTTTCCTATGCGCGCTCGCGTTGTGGCCGCAGGCGGCATCGGCGCAGCATGGCGGTGGCAACGCCCCGCTGACCGACACCCAGAGAATGGGCCGGCTGTTGTACGAGCAGTCCTGCGGCGTCTGCCACAGCAAGCCGACGCTGGTGAGCGCGGTTTTTGGACCGGTCCTGTCGCAGCAAACCTTGGAGGGCCGGGAAGAGCTGATCAGCGCCTTCATCGCGAACGGCAGCGCGCGCATGCCGGGCTTCAAGGTCATGTATGAACCCGCGGAGATCGCCGCCATCGCCTCCTATCTCAAAACGCTGCCGAAACCGGCGTCCGAGACCCCCGTGGATCAACGCAGCACCCCCCGCGTGCAAGATTGAGGATACATGTCATGAAGAAGGCCGGACGCTTCATCAACGCAGCGCTGTTCGCATGCGCAATCGCCGCGGGCGCGGCCATCATGGTTTCGACGCCGGCGCAGGCCGGCGACATCATCCTGTCGGGCGCGGTGAAATCGGTCGCGGGCGAGAAGCTCGGCGGCGTCATGGTATCGGCCAAGGGCGAGGGCCAGACGATTACCACCAGCATCTTCACCGACGAGGCCGGCAATTATTATTTCCCGCCCATGCCGGACGGCCAATACCAGGTCTGGGCGCAGGCGCTGACTTTCGAAACCGCCAAGAGCGCCATCGATCTGGCCGCGAAGAAGCGGCAGGATTTCGAACTGAAGCCGATGGCGGATTTTGTGCGCCAATTGCCCGGCCACGAGTTCCTCGCTGCCTTGCCGGACGAAACGCCGGAGGACGCGCGCATGAAAGTGCTGGTGCGCAAGAATTGCACCGGCTGCCACAGCGCCAGTTATCCGCTGCAGCATCGCTTCGATGAAGCCGGCTGGAACGCCGTGCTCGATCTGATGAAGCAGGTGAATGTGCTCGGCACCTATACGGCGCCGCCGCAGCGCAAGCCCAATCCCAACATCCTATTCCATCAAAAGGAGCTGGCCGCCTATCTGACCCGCGCACGCGGGCCCGGCGAGACGTCGATGAAATTCAAGCTGTCGCCGCGGCCCGCCGGCGAAGCGGCGCGCGTCGTATTCAAGGAATATGACGTGCCGGCGGAAAAAGGCCACGGGCCGGAAGACGGAAAATTCCTCAATGACGGAAGCGACTGGTCGCTCGGCACGCCCTCGGGCACCACCGGCGCCTCCGGCGTGCACGACGTGCAGGCCGACCTCGACGGCAATCTGTGGTTCACCCACAGCCATGCCAGCCATGAGGTGACGGTCGGGCGGATCGATGCCAAGACCGGCGCCTATACGGCGATCCGGATCGAGGACGTTAAGGGTTTTGCCGTCGGCACCCACGGCATCACGCGCGACCAGCAAGGGTTTCTCTGGTTCAACACGCGCTCGAATGTGCAACGGGGCAAGGGCGGCCTGGCGCGCCTTGATCCGAAGACGCAGAAGTTTGAGGTCTATACCCCGCCGGAAGGCATGCCGAGCACCCAGGGAACGGTCGACGTCGATAATGCCGGCAAGATCTGGGTGACGTCCAACAGCGGCGCCTTCCTGTTCGATCCCGACACCAAGGCGTTCAAGGAGTTCAAGTCGCCGACGCAGATCGAGCACGGCGTCAGCAATACCTACGGCATCGCCGCCGACCGCAACGGCAATGCCTGGTGGGTGCAGATGAAGATCGACAAGGTCGTGAAGGGCGATGCGGCCACCGGCAAGACGATCGAACTGAACATGCCGGAAGAGAAGGCGGCGAAAGCCACGATGACGCCCGAGCAGGCAAAGTTCTATGAGACCTTCAGCCCGCCGGATTTCAACACGCCCTATCCCTGGTCGCAGGGACCGCGCCGGTTGGGCGCGGACAAACACGGCGACTTCGTCTGGATCGGCAATTCCTTCGGCGGCACGCTGGGGAAGATCAACGTCAATACCGGCGAGACCACGCTGGTCCCGCTGCCGAATCCGGAGACGCAGCAGCCCTACCAGGTCGCGGTCGATAACGGCCACAACGTCTGGACCAATCTGTGGAGCACCGATCAGATCGCCAAGTTCGATCCGGCCAGCTCGAAGTGGACGATATTCGAACTGCCGACCCGGGGAACGGAATCGCGCTACATCTCGCTGCTGGAAAAGGACGGCAAGCTGCAGGTCGTCGTGCCGTATTCGCGCACGCGCAAGGTCGCGGTGATGACCCCGCGCAGCGAAGCCGATCTGCAGGCGCTGAAGAGCCAGACGGAAGGGCAATAGGCTCTGCGCTTAGGGCGGCGGATTCGCCGCCCTAAGCCCGCGCGGCGTCACTGGCTCGGCAGTGGCGAAGTATTTTGGCTTCCCAGACGCAGACGACCAACATCACGGCCGTGGTCATCCAGCCCATCACCAGAAGGTCCATTGCGAAGGCCAATGGCGCAAGTGCGGCAAGCGCCAGGACGCCGGCGACGTGCGAGACGGGAACGCTGTCGTAGACGACCTTTTTATATATCGCGCTGCCGAGCAGATAGATCGCCGGACCGCCGCACAGCACGAGAATATAGGCAACAGA
Organism: uncultured Alphaproteobacteria bacterium; assembly: GCA_963750965.1. Classification (GTDB taxonomy): domain Bacteria; phylum Pseudomonadota; class Alphaproteobacteria; order Rhizobiales; family Xanthobacteraceae; genus CANKHA01. Next base: position 12,697 of record CAVVSK010000014.1, on the reverse strand, counting down.
CGGCGCGTCATGCGGGTGTGCGAGCACCAGGTCGTTCCCCACCGCCGTCGCGATGATGCCTGCCACGAGAATCGCGTGGATGTAATGGAAATAGGCGCCGATGCGGCCGGGATCGCCGGATTGCGTGATTGTCGCGATCGCGTCCTTGCCCGCGGTGCCGAAATAAAGCCACCACATGGCGAGCGTGCCGAGGAAGGCGGCGAGCAGCGCCAGCAGGACGGCTGCATTCCAGGTGGTTGCCTTCGCCATGGTAGCGCCGGTCGCCAACAAGGTTTCGCCGAGCGCGACGATGACGAAGAGCTGGCAACGCTCCGCAAGATGCGCGCCCTCAATCGTCCATTCGCTCGTTTCGGAACGTCCGAGGCCTGGCAACGCGAAGCCGAACATCGGCGAGCAGTATTCGCACAAGACCGCGACCGCCCACAGCGCGATCCGCCATTCATGCTGAGCGAAAGCGCCTGCGATCCAGAAAATGGCGGAAATCGAGAGCCACCCAGCCATGCGCCGGTAATTCGGATAAAGCACGTGACCGCGGCCCAGCAGGAAAACGACAAAGACCGTGCGTCCCACCTGAATGCCGATATAGGCGGCGGCGAAGATCAACCCGCGGTCGCCAAACGCGTCCGGAATGGCGGCGGCCAGGATAAGCGCCAGCAGCATGCTCGCGAACAACACGGCGCGGATAAGCGGGGTCTCTGGATTAAACCAGTTCGTGAACCAGCAGGTATATTGCCAGCCGAGCCATACCGCGAACCAGAGAATGACCGTCTCGATCAAGCCGCCGAGCGAAAGATGCTCCAGCAGTTCATGGCTGATTTGCGTGACGGCAAATACGTAAACGAGGTCGAAAAGCAGTTCCTCGTAGGTGATGCGGGCATGGTGCCCGTCACGCTGCCGTAGGAAAGGGTGCTGCTGGTCGCTCATTATGTATCGTATCAGGAGCGGCTGAACTGCCAGGCCGCAACCGCTGCCGCGGCGGCCGGTAGTACGAAGACGATCAACAGGATCGGCAGCTCTTCGCGCAGCGTATAGCCGGCTTTGCTGACGCCGACCCAGAGGTTGACGATCGCGACCGCCAGCCAGGCCGGAATGAAGATTTTCGCGGCTGTCGCGCTTCCCATGGCGTCGCCGCCCCAGAGCTTTCCGAACAGCAGGAAAACGCCGAGCAGGAGAATCCCTCCCGCAATCACCATTGCCATGTGCATGAATACCGTCCCTTATCGAAAGCCCCGCGTTGGATCGTAGCACGACCCGGGTGAGGCAAAGCGCACGGGAGAGGTCGGGCAGCGTGGCGCATGCGCTGTGCATTCCCGCTGGCATGAGGCTTGAATGCCTTCACGATGCCTGTAACATGGCAGGCCTTTGATTTTTGGACATTCTATTTCAATGCTTCGTCTCCTTTGCCTTGTCTTTGCTGTCACGATGGCGGCCGCAAGCGCGCCCGCAACGGCCCAGCGTATCGACACGTCGGTGGTCGATGAACCCGGGGCGACACCGAATGCCGCCGACGAGGAATTGCCTCCCGCCCTGCGCAGGCAGGTCGTCTTCTTCCGCTCGAATGAGGCCCCCGGGACGATTATCGTTCATACCTCGGAGCGCTTTCTTTATGTCGTCCAGGGTAATGAGCGGGCGCTGCGCTATGGCATCGGCGTCGGCCGCGACGGGTTTCAGTGGCAGGGGCTGCTGCGCATCAGCCGCAAGCAGGAATGGCCGGACTGGACGCCGCCGCCGGAGATGATCGAGCGCCAGCCTTATCTGCCGCGCTTCATGGCCGGCGGGCCAGGCAATCCGATGGGGGCGCGCGCGCTCTATCTCGGCGCTACGATCTATCGCATTCACGGCACCAACCAGCCGCACACGATCGGCAGCGCCGTGTCTTCCGGATGTTTCCGCCTGGTCAATCCCGAAGTCATCGATCTCTATGAACGCATTCCGGTCGGCACCAAGGTGATCGTCCGTCAGACTCCACAGCTGTAATCGAGCAGCCGCAATGTCAGTCAGCGAGGCCACATGATGAAATTCTTCCCTCGCACCTTCCGCTCGGGCCTGATAGCCGGCGCCGCGCTCGCCGTCGTCGTCGCGGCGGCCGCCATCACTTACGAGCGTTACGACACGCAGACGCTGAAGCGGACGGTCAAGCGCGGCGAACTCCTGTGCGGCGTCAGCACCGGCCTGCCGGGCTTCTCGATGCCCGACGAGAAGGGCAACTGGTCCGGCTTCGATGTTGATGTCTGCCGCGCCATCGCGGCGGCGATTTTCAACGACCCCGGCAAGGTCAGGTTTGTGCCGCTTGACGCCAATGAGCGCTTCACCGAACTGCAGAAGCGCAAGATCGACGTGCTGTCGCGCAACTCGACCTGGAGCATGTCGCGCGAAACCAACTATGCGCTGAATTTCGCGGCGGTTTCCTACTACGACGGCCAGGGCTTCATGCTGCGGAAATCCCGCAACATCGATTCCGGCCTCGAACTTGATGGCAGCAAAGTCTGCGTGCAGGAGAGCACGACGACGCAGCTCAATCTCTCCGATTATTTCCGCGCCAACAATATCAAATACCAGGAGATGAAATTCGCGCGGGCGGACGATGTTGTCAAAGCTTACGAATTGGGCGGTTGCGATGTCTTTACCGCGGACGTGTCGCAGCTCTACTCGCGGCGCATCAAGCTCTCCAAGCCGGACGACCATGTCATCCTGGCGGACGTGATCTCCAAGGAGCCGCTGGCGCCGGTGGTGCGGCAAAAGGACGACGATTGGCTGCTGATCGTGAAATGGACGGTCTATGCCATGCTCAATGCGGAGGAGCTTGGCATCACCTCGAAGAATATCGAGGAGGCGATGAAATCCACCAAGCCGGAGGTCATGCGGCTGGTCGGCACGGAAGGCTCTTACGGGGAACAGCTCGGGCTTGCCAAAGACTGGGCCGCCCGCATCGTCCGTCACGTCGGAAACTACGGCGAGGTCTACGAGCGCAATCTCGGCACCGGCTCGAAGCTTGGCATTCCGCGCGGCATGAACCAGTTATGGAGCGCCGGCGGCATCCAATACGCGCCGCCGATCCGCTAGGCCGCCGCTCCTTAGGGCTCTGCCGCTAGGCCGTTCGGCCATCCACGCAGATGCGCGCGCGGCCGCGCCAATTCGGCACCCGCGCATAGATCATCTCGATGCGGTCGATCGCGCGGTCGTGCCCGCGCAGGTCAAGCGGACCGCTGGTTCCGCCCTCGGCAATTCTCGCCCGCACCGGAATATCATCCGGCTCGCCATTGCCGTAGATCACCTTGAGGTCGAGGATCTGCACGGCATTGCCGGCCGCGCGCAGCCGGAGGGCAGTAAAGCGGCCATCGCGGCGATCCACTTCCACGACGTCGCGATCGAGGTTGAGGTCGACGTCGCGGCAGCCGAGTTGCACCCAGTTGAGCGCCGCTGCCTGCACGCGATGCCCCTCGGCACAAATACGGGCGCGGCCGCGGAAATTCGGCACCCGCGCGTAGGTCAGCTCGATCCGGTCGATCGCGCGGTCGTGCCCGAGCAGATCGAGCGCGCCGCTGCTGCCGCCTTCCCTAATCCGCGCCCGCACCGGAATGTCGTCCACGCTGCCGTTGGCATAGACGACCTTCAGGTCGAGCACTTGCACGGCGTTACCGGCCGCGCGCAGGCGGATGGCGTCGAAGCGCCCATCTTGTGCGCCGACCCGGATCCCGTCGCGATCGAGATTGAGATCGACGTCGCGGCAGCCGAGCTGCACCCATTGCGCCTGTGCGCTGGTAGAGGCGGGCAGGATCGTCAGCAAGAAAAGCGCCAGAGCGAGGAAGTGCTTGCCGGACATCAGTATCTCCAATGATTCAATAAATGTCTCACGTGCAGCATGACTGCATCAATCTAGCCCCAGAGCATGCTGAGGGCAATTTTCAGCTTGCAATCGAGGACCGCGTGCTCTGCAATGACAGGTCCAACGTGAATGCTTGCTGAATAGTTCGTATCAGACGCGAAAGCTTTTCTGCACCTGCGGCAAAAACAGGTCCTCCGGCGTGAGCCGGCGGTGGCAGACACCCTGCTCGTGCGCGTATTGCAGGAAGGCGTCGAGCGTTTTGCGGTTGGGCTCGATGCCGTAGGGCCATGGGTCATCGCCGAACACCGCCTTGGCGCGCCGCGCATATTCGTAACACCAGGGGATCGGCACCGTCGTCGAGGTAATCGCCTGCACGCGCGCCACGCTGCGGTTTTTCGCTTCCTCAAAAGCCTTGAACAGATTCATTGCGATCCAGGGATGGCGTTCGACTACATCGCGGCGGATCGCGACCGCATGCATGATGGGAAAGATCCCGGTCTCTTTGACGTAATTCATTTCCACGTCGAGGAAATCCTCGAACATGCGGCCGATATTCGGGTGGCCGCTGGCGAAGGCGGGCGGCGCGTGCGCGGTCAGGACGGCGTCGATCTCGCCCGAGAGCAGCATCTCGTTCAGGCTCGTGTCCGGCCGCGGCGTCAGCTTCACGCCGGCAGGCAGATTGAGCTTCACCTTTTCCGTGCGCCCCGGCTGATCGACGCCGGCCTGCACCCATTCGACCGCGGTGAGCGGGACACCATAGTGATGGACCAGCAGCCCGCGCGAATAAACCGCCGCCGTCTGCGCCCATTCCGGCAGGCCGACCTTGCGTCCTTTCAGATCCGACGGGCTTTTCACCGGCCCGTCGCGGCGGATGTAGATGGAGGAATGCCGCGGCACCCGCGAGGGAAATACCGGGATGGCCGCCAGCGAATTGTCGCCCTGCGAGATCGTCGAGCAGAGCTTGGCCATGGAAACTTCCGAGGCATCGAAATCGCGGTAAACAAAAGCGCGAAAGAAGATCTCCTCAATCTGCAAAGTGAGGCAGGTCAGATCGACGCCTTCCACCGGCACCCGGCCGGTGACCAGATCGGTGACATGGTCGTATTCGCTGACGGCCAAAGTGAGGGGGACTCGGGTCACGAAAACTTCTCCTTGCTGCACCGTTGTCGCTGCCCGCGGCCGCGGCGTTAAACCTCCAAGCCTGCCATTGTGGCAGGCCGCAATCCGTAACAATATGCCAATCCATCAGCCGGGCAGAATGAAATGACCGATGCCGCTACGTGGCCGACGGAGCTGCGCCTGCACAAGGACCGCAAGACCCTGACAGTCACCTTTGGGGATGGCCAGAGCTTCGACCTGCCGGCGGAGTATCTGCGGGTTAAAAGCCCCAGTGCGGAAGTGCAAGGCCATTCGCCGGACGAGCGCAAGACCGTGCCCGGCAAGAAGAACGTCATGATTCTTGAGGTGCAGCCGGTCGGCAATTATGCCGTGCGGCTGGTGTTCGACGATCTGCACTCGACCGGCATCTTCAGCTGGGACTATCTGCATGAGCTCGGCCGCGAGTATCGGCGCTACTGGCAGGATTATCTCGACGAACTGGCGCAGAAGAACCTGTCGCGCGAGCCGACGATGCGGTGACAACCGGGTCATCCCGGACGGCAAGTGAAACGAGGCGATCCGGGACCCAGTGCCGCAGCGAGATGGGTCCCTGCTCTCGCTTTCGCTCGGCCGGATGACAGCGTTGTTTTGTTGAACCTGCCGTCCTTACAGCCGCACGCCCGGGCGCTTCTCACCTTTAGGGCTCTTGGGCATGGGAATCCTTCGCGGCTTTGCGGGCCTGCAGCCATATCTTAAAATCGGCCACGGCTTCCTTGATTGGCCCTATGAGCAGGTTGAATAGGAAGAAGTACAAGAAAACCGCAGCAAAAACCCCGATCAAGATGAAAATGTCTTCCCACGCAATGGGGTAGTCTGCAATGCCATTGAACAAAGCTGTAAGCGCTTCGATCACCGCTTGGCCGATTTCACCGAGCGACATGGCCGCACCTTTGCCGTCGGTGCCATTATGCCAGAACTCTGCCTATTCGACTACGACGTCAGCCGCCAAACTGAGACACTACCGACGCCTCAAAGCTTGACGATCACCGTGGCGCCGACCTTGACGCGCTCATAGAGGTCGATCACGTCGGTATTGGTCATGCGAAAGCAGCCCGATGAATTGGCCTCGCCGATCGTCTCTTCCTCGTTCGAACCGTGAATGCGATACAGCGAGGAGCCGAGATACATGGCGCGGGCGCCGAGCGGGTTTTCCGGCCCGCCTTCCATGTGGCGCGGCAGATCGGGCAACCGTTTCAGCATTTGCGGGGGCGGCGTCCAGTCCGGCCATTCCCTCTTCATGCTGACGCTATGGACGCCGGCCCAGCGGAAACCGTCGCGGCCGACGCCGATGCCGTAGCGCAGGGCCCTGCCGTCTCCGAGCGTCAGGTAAAGCCGACGCTCATTTGTCTTGATGATAATCGTGCCGGGCTTGTGTTTTTCCGGGAAACTGACGACCTCGCGGGGAACGCGGGCGATCTGCGCCATAGAGTAAAACGAACTGCTATTGACCAGCCGGGCATTGGCCTCGATTTGCTGGCGCGACAAATTTTGGCTGGTCTGCTGCATGCAGCCCGACAGCGCAAGAGCTAGGACAGCGACCGGAAGAATCCCCCCGGAGTAAACCAAGCGCATGGCAATTCCTGTATTGCGACCGTGAATCATTTGAGGAGCGCACCCCGCCCCCCGGGCGGACAGGGCCATAAAAGCTCCGACTCGGCAACGAATTTTCGCCACTTTTCCGCCGCCCGGGCTGCATTCCCGCACATGTGTTGCTTTCGCGCATTCCAACGTGCAAAGTGCCGCCGCGCACAGACTTCCCGCCCCTTGCTGGCGCCCGGGAAGGGCGCTCAGCGGGCTACCAGGAGGTGTTGCGAGCATGGCCGAACAACTGATCGGTAAAGCATCAGATTTTAAGGATGGCGACCGCCGTATTGTCTTTCTTGGCGATCGCGAAATCGGCATCTTCCGCCATGAAGGCGAGTTCCACGCCTACAGCAATTACTGCCTGCACCAGGGCGGCCCGGCCTGCGAGGGGCTGACCATCGCCAAGGTCGAAGAAAAGCTGATGCCGGACATGACGTCCCGGGGGCTGTATTTCTCCGAAACCGAAATGCATTTCGTTTGCCCCTGGCACGGCTACGAATACGACCTCCTCACCGGCGAATGCGTGGCCGACCGCAAGCTGAAGTTGCGGAAATACCAGATCGTGCAGAAGGGAGAGGACATCTATGTCGTCGCCTAAAGCCGCCGTAAAGGCGGCGCGCGGCAAGGTGAAAGCGATTCCTGCCCCGACGCGGAAAGCCAAGGCGGAGAGCGGGCCGACGGCTTCGGCGCAGGCACTGCAGCTTGCTGCCGAGATGGAGCGGGGCATCGAGTCCGGACTGCCCCTCGTTTCGGAAAAGGCGCGGCAGAAGCTGATGGCGGTGTTATGCAAGATTTATTCGCAGCAGATACAGGCCGGCGTGCCGGAGCCTGCATTCGACGCGCGTAGCGGTGTCAGTCCGACCGACGTAATGATCACGGCAAGCGGTCTTTTGAAGGCGGCCGACCTGCAAGTCTTCGAATTGGGAATGTGGCAGAGTTGGACCGGGCGCTGACCGGACGGGCCAGCAGAATATCGAGGAGACAATCATGGACTTGATCGCTGATCGTGGCCGCCGGGTCTCGGTAGAAGAGCTCAACACCAGCCGGCTGCTCGCGCATGCGCGCAAACAGGCGCAGCAGCGCAAGTTCGATGACATCCTGATCGTCGACGTCGATGCGCATCATTATGAGAACGAGAATTTCGGCGAGATCCTGCCGTATATGGAAAATGACGTGCTGCGGCAGCTCACGATCTCCGGCCGCGCCAAGGCGCGCCACAGCATCGTGCCCGGCCAGATGGGCTATCAGGACATGGGCGGCCGCGTGACGCGCTATCCCATGCGCTCCTCGGAAAAAGTGGAGCCCGGCAAGCTGCGCGACATCCAGCTCGGCCACCGCTGGATGGACGCGATGAGCGTCGACTATTCCTGCCTGTTTCCCACCGGCATGCTCAACGTCGGCCTGCATCCGCAGAAGGAAATGGAGGTCGATCTGTGCTGGGCCTATAACCGCTGGCTGACCGAGAACGTGCTGCCCGAGTGCGACGACCGTATGTATTCCATGCTGTCGCTGCCGTTCTCCGATCCCGACGCCTGCCTGCGGCAAGTCGAAAAGTTCGGCGGTTGCCATGGCGTCACCGGATTCATGGTGACCACCGTGCGCACGCTGCAGGTCAATGACAACGCCTATATGAAAGTCTATCGGGCGATGGAGGAGCGCGGTCTGGCGCTGGCCTTCCATTCCGGCCCGAACTGGGGCGAGCCGGTATTCCGTGCCTGCAACCGCTTCCTGTCGGTGCACGCGCTCGGCTTCTCATTCTACAACATCCTCCACTGCACCAACTGGGTTATCAACGGCATGGGCGAGCGCTTCCCCAAGCTGCCGATACTCTGGGTGGAAGGCGGCCTCGCCTGGATTCCCTTCCTGATGCAGCGGCTCGACCACGAATACATGCTGCGCTCCTCGGAATGCCCGCTGCTGAAGAAGAAGCCGAGCGAATACATGCGCGACATGTATTACTCCTCGCAGCCCATGGAAGTGCAGGACATGGGCGCGCTGGAGACGACTTTCCGCATGATCAACGCCGAAACCCAGCTGCTTTATTCTTCCGACTATCCGCACTGGGACTTCGACTTGCCGAGCACGATCTACGATCTGCCCTTTCTCTCGGAAAAGGCCAAGCACAATATTCTCGGCGGCACCGCATCACGGCTGTTCAAGCTGCCGCCGCGTAACGAGAAGCAAAAAGAAAACCTGGTCAAATACGGCAATCTCGCCGCCTGAGAGTGATGAATGGTCAAGGCAGACGCGATCGTCTCCAACGAACTAGCGCAGAAATTCGAGACGGAGAAAGCTTCGCCCTATACGCGCTGGGTGGCTGAGCAAGGCCTCGATATCATCAGCGGGCATTACGTGCGCAATCTGCGCCACGTCGAACTGAAGCCCTGGGCGCGCCGCGGCGGCAATGGCGTCTTCATCAACCACGAAGCCTCGCGAACCTCGAACGATTGCTATGTGTGCGAGATCGCGCCGGGCGGCAAGCTGGAGCCGCAGCGCCAGCTTTACGAGGAGATGATCCTGATCCTCAATGGCCGCGGCTCCACCACGGTGTGGAACGACGCGGGCCAGCGCATCACCTTCGAATGGAAGGCGGGCGCCATCTTCGCCATCCCGCTCAATTGCTGGCACCAGCATTTCAACGGCTCGGGGCAGGAGCCCGCGCGCTATGTCGGCGTCACCAGCTGCCCGTCGGTGATGAATCTCTACGGCGATGCCTTTTTCGTCTTCAACACGCCGTATGATTTCAAGAGCCGCTTCAACGGCGAGCCGGATTATTTCAGCGCCAAGGGCGAGCAGAAGGGTTTTCTGCTCACCACCAATTTTGTGCCGGATGCGGTGAATATTCCGCTGATCAGCGCCAAGGAACGCGGCGCGGGCGGCGGGCATATTCGCTTCAACATGGCGCGCGCATCGCTGGCCAGCCACATCTCACAGTTCGGCGTCGGCACCTACAAGAAGGGCCATGCGCATGGTCCGGGCGCGCATGTGATCCTGCTCAACGGCGAAGGCTATTCGCTGATGTGGACGGAAGGCGAGGAGCCCAGGCGCTACGACTGGGAGATCGGCACCCTGATCGTGCCGCCGAACAAGACCTTCCATCAGCATTTCAACACCGGTCCGACACCCGCTCGCTATCTGGCGTTCAAGCATTGGTCGCCGCGCAACGCGCAGGGCGTGCCGATGAGCTGGATCAGCCGCCGGCTGGGCGGCTACCAGATCGACTATGCCGACGAGTCTCCCGCGCTTCGCAAAATGTATGCCGACGCCCTGGCGCGGCACGGCTTAAAGCCGCAGATGGACGAGGCCTACAAGGCCGAGCTGGAGACGCTGCCGCCCAAGTCGCAGGTGGCTTGAGCGGGTACTTCGCGCAGTCGCCAACTGCGCTGCCACTGCAAGGTTTACGACTTATCAATAAATACCAAACAGAATGAGCCCGACGACTGGGGCTTTCCTGCAATGGCTGAAGCAGCCGAGTTCTACACATGCTTCCTGTGTCAACGCTCGTTTCAATTCGGCCGATACGTTTATGAGGGCAACTACATCACCGAATGGCGATTGAATGTGTGCCACAGATGCAGGGCGGACAGCTGGAACGGCGTTGATCCTGCGAAATATCCGCACATCGAGCACGTTCTCAAATTTCGAAGTGTGCCTTTTAGGACAACGCCAAAGGGCTGGGTTGAAATCCCAAGTGGTCGTCCGCCTCAGCCACTATCGAAGGCCGATCGCAGCCATCGCTGACCTGCGAAGGCTAGGCCGTGTACTCATAAATCAGCCTAGATCGATCTAGACGACGAAGTCCGCTATTCCTCCAACAGCGGCAGAAAAGCGGACATCAATTTAGGTCCGCTTAGGGCCACAAGCTGCCGTGCCCAGGACGGCCGAGTTGACAAAGTGGCATCGAGCCGTCAGCGGCACCTATTGCGACAATTCCACTCCGGCCTTCTTGAGGATGCCGCCCCAACGGTCTATTTCGCTGCCGATCAATTTCAGCATGTACTCACCGCCCCGCCGGTCGGGCTTTGGTATCGCCGCACCGATATCGGCAAAGCGCCTTTGAACAGTGGCTTCGTTAAGCGATTTGTCCAACGCATCCTTCAACCTTGCCAGCACCGGAGCCGGCGTGCTCTTGGGCGCGAAAAGTCCCATCCATGTCTCGGCCTTAAAGTCGGGCAGATCGACCTCCTTTGCGGTTGGAACGCCAGGCACCGCAGGCGAGCGCTCATCCGCGGCGATGGCAAACGCTTTTACGGCGCCAGCGGAGACCTGCCCGCTCACCGAGGTCACAAGATCGCAGGACCCGTCAATCGAACCGGAAAGGATGTCGTTGATCGTTTGTCCATAGCCACGATACGTGACGTAGGTCGGCTGTGCTCCAATGAGCTGGAACAGGAGGACGCAGGTGATGTGTGAGATGGTCCCGGTCCCGGAATGTCCCATCTTGAGGTCGCGGCCCTTTGCCCTGGCATAGTCGACAAACTCTCTCAGGGTGTTGGCTGGAAGATCCTTCCGAACGAACACGATATTGGGCGTCGTGTTGACCAGACCGAGGTGTTCGAAGTCCTGGAGTGAATCGAATTTCAGTTTGGGATTGATGGCGACCGATGCAGCGAGCGTTCCCATGGTGCCAAGACCAATCGTATAACCGTCGGGTGCTGCGTTCTTTACGCGGCCATGGCCGACTGAGCCGCTGGCCCCTGCCACATTCTCAACGATGATGCTTTGGCCCAAATGCTTGGCCATTGCATCCGCGATGATCCGACCGGTCGCATCAGCGCCGCCGCCGGCGGGGAACGGCACGGCGAGTATTATGGTGCGATCTGGATAGGCTTGGGCTTGGGCTTCTGTTTGCACCGACACCAACACAAAGGCCGCTACGATTGCGAGAGCGGCGGAGCTCCGGCGCATGAGCCGGGCAAAGGGGACTGCGAGAACGCGCATCGCTTCCTCCAGGGCTGGAATACTTGCGCCAATCATCCGCGCGCAGTGCTACAAGTGGAACCCGGAATTTTCCTCTAGCCCTATAGGTAAACCTGATGGCTAGCCAGACTTTCAATTGGGAGGACCGCATTGGCCGGCGTCTCAAGCTGCGCGACCTCCATATTCTTTCGACTGTGGTCCACTGGGGAAGCATGGCCAAGGGAGCCACGCATCTCGGCATGTCCCAGCCAGCGGTCTCAGAAGCGATCGCTAACCTGGAGAGCGTGCTCGGTGTCCGTCTTCTCGATCGGACCTCGCGGGGTATTGAGCCCACGGTCTACGCGCGCGCCCTGCTCAAACGGGAGCACGTCGTGTTCGACGAGCTCAAAGAAGGAATTAGAGACATCGAGTACTTGAGTAATCCCACCGTCGGGGAGGTGCGGATTGGATGCCCGGAAGCGATGACGGCAGCATTCGTGCCCGCCATCGTGCAGCGCTTTTGGCGTGAGTACCCGCGAATTGTTGTACACCTAGTCAATGCCCAAACGGCTGAGCAGGAATTTCGAGAGCTGCGAGAGCGCAGCGTCGACCTGATGGTGGGACGAGTTCTAAAGCCCCTCGCTGACGATGACATAACTATGGAAGTCCTGTGCGAGGACGAGTTTTTCGTCGTGGCTGGATCAAGGAACAAGTGGGTCCGCTGTCCCACAATCACGCTGGAAGAGCTGAGAGACGAACCGTGGGTGCTGTTTCCCACCAACTCTCTCATCGCGTCATATGTTGCGGAGGCGTTGCGCGCCAACGGTCTAGAGCCACCGCGGGAGAGCGTCACATCCTTTTCATTGCATGCGCGCATGCAACTGCTTGCGAACGGGCATTTTCTCACCGTGATGTTTGGTTCAGTGCTGCGAGGTAACGCCAAGCCCTGGTCCCTGCGGGTGCTACCTATCGATTTGGGTATTCCGCCTGTGCCCATCGCTATCTTTACCCTGAAGAATCGAATCCTCAGTCCAATAGCCGAGCTCTTCATCAAGCACGCCAGGGCGGTATCGAAGGCGTTGACAAGCAACCGCTAGGTTCGAACGATCTTCACTGCAGGTTCGCCTGCCCCGAGTTCCGGTCAGGGTCAAAATCGACAACTCAAAGTGAGCACAACGAGTCCGCTTTCGGGTGGATAGCGACCAAAGGCTCTATGGCGGGGCGTATGCG